>PBFD01000004.1 GCA_002718595.1 Gemmatimonadota bacterium
GGCAAAGGTCCGCACTGGATCAAATTTTGAATGTAGATAGAATGAAACGCTTAATCGAGCAAGATTTTTTTGGTCCATCTAGCAATACATATTCACTCAGGGAAATGCTGAACGACTTGCGTGAGGGCATCTGGTCTGAAGTGTATCAAAATCGGTCTACGGATACTTTTAGGAGAAGTGTACAGAGGGCTTATATAGATCGACTAGAGATGCTCATGAGTGATGAGGATGCTACCGGATCAGATGTCGCTTCACATGTTCTGAATGAGCTAGAACTGATCATGGATGCCATAATCCAGGTACAGGACAGAATGTCCCATGATGAAACAAGAATACATCTCCGAGAAAGTATGTTTCGAATCGAGAGGCTGATCAAAAATACGGAGGATAGTGAGTAATTTATCTTAAGATGGTCGGGTCGTGCACTGAATAGATTAGTCCTCGATATTTGTCAGTCCGATAGTTTGCTGTACACAAATCCAGAGAGTACCCAGAATAAGAGACCGAAAGCAGAGGCAAGGACAGCTTCTCCCAGCGATACGCCTCTCATTAATACGTCTGGAACTCCAGAACCTAATATTTGTGTGAGGGCAAGAACTAGGGCCGCTTTCATTGCGTTCAGTCCAGTAGTCTGCAATACCCAGTCAAAAAACAATGCAACTAGTAACCAAACCAATAGAACAGTAGGCCATATTCCAAACATTGGGTCAGGCGGTGCTGAAGCTTCATCGAAAAGAGCAAAACTGAGAAGACTCAAGGTAGCCCACATTCCAAGAATAGGTTTAATTCGTTGCACCATTTGAATGATTCCTCCGAAGTAAAAGTGGTTCAGACAATCGACTGGTTCAAATGTATCTTGAGCCAACCCTGCCTCTCATGCAAGCCAAGATTCCAGTATCAGTGTGTTTCTGCAGGTACTCCTTCGTTCAATCGTGGGTCCTATTAGAAAACTGCTGAGTGGTGAAATAAGTATAATTATTGTTAAACAAATCCTTGACATAATCCGGGATATGTTAGATATTAGTTAAACATAACTTATACAAATCGGAGCAAAACATGCCGAGGATTTGGAAAAGGAGAAGTCCTGATGCGAACAAATACTGGTCTGGTAGTTCTGTTTTTAGCTCTTCTAACAGGCTGTGGAGAAGCAAGCATTACCCAAGTAACCCCACCTGTTCCTCCCGGCGCGATGAAGGTTCTCGTGGAGTTCACAGGAAACGATCGGGCGTCCTGGTGGATAGTCAATGACGATGTGATGGGTGGTCGATCCAGCAGCAACATCTCTTTGACTGGAGACAGGACAGCGTTGTTCACAGGTTTCGTTTCCCTGGAGAACAACGGGGGATTTGCTTCTGTTCGTGCGGGGTTCCCGTCTTTGGATCTCTCAGCCTACAATGGCATCAAGTTGAGAGTCAGGGGAGATGGACGCCAGTACCAGCTACGTTTCAACCACGCTGGTTCCTACAGCGCAGTCGCCCATGGAGTGGAGTTTGATACGACTCCTGGAGAGTGGACTGAAATTGATCTGCCCTTCGAGACGTTCCAACCTAGTTACAGGGGTTATATACCTAGGGGTATCGGTCCACTCGACGTGGCCCGTATTCGGCAAATGACTGTCCTCATCGGTGATAAGAAAGAAGGGCAATTTGCATTGGAGATAGACTGGGTTAAGGCCTATTAGGCTTGTAAACGATACTGCATTGAACACATCGTGTGGCGTACCAATGCTGCTGACATAGCGCTAGGCCACTGGTAACATCTCATTTTTAAGGAAACAGTGTGGAAAAATTAGCGACCTGGATCGTATTTTATCTCTGTACAGTAGTGGCAAGCAGCGCAGGTTTCGTGTTTCCCCTTGGTGACGCTAACCCTTGGTATGCTGAACTAACCGATCCGTGGTTTGCTCCGCCCAATTGGCTATTTGGTCCAGTTTGGACGATTCTGTATCTACTCATTGCAACTAGTGCTTATAGGCTAGTGTACGCAAATGATCACGTCCAAAAACCACTCGCCATAGCTCTGTGGGGTTTGCAACTGGCACTCAATGTGATTTGGACACCTATTTTTAGCGGTGCACAAAATCTGGAGATAGCATTTTATTATATCATTGCGCTTTGGCTCAGCATTGTTTCTTACATTGTACTGACTTGGCGGGTTAGTCCTCTAGCAGCAGCTTTGGTTATCCCATACTCCATTTGGGTTACGTTTGCGGCGATATTGAACTACAACTACTGGCAACTAAACCCGTGAGAAAAACCGGGGCCAAAGGCTAACTCTAAATAGTATTTTGTTCGTCCAATAAGAGCCGTATGTTGAATCAAAAACTTCCAACGGGGATGGAATGCAAAATTCTTCTGTTTTAGCGGTTCTTTCTTGGGTTCTGCTAATAGGCTGCGGTGAGGAAAATCTTCCAACGTCTCCCTCTCTCCCTGTGGCCGCCGGGATCACTACTCCAAATAATGACGAAACTGGCGAATTTGGGGTCAAAGTGTCTGGTGCCAATGAAGTGACTGTGACATGCTCGGATGCCAATGTGGGCGACCAAGGCATTGTGGGCGGAGTTACTTATACTAAGAGATCTAGACCTCAAATAATCGCGCTGATTGCAGCACAGGATTACGGGTCCCTGACGGTCACTTGTACGAGCAATGTGACGGACATGAGTTCGATGTTTGCAGGGGATGTGTCGTTCAATCAGAACATCAGTTCGTGGGACGTGAGTAACGTGACGGACATGAGTTCGATGTTTGCAGGGGCTACGTCGTTCAATCAGAACATTGGTGGATGGGACGTCAGAAACGTGAAGGATATGAACTACATGTTCAATTGGGCTACGTCGTTTAATCAGGACATCAGTTCATGGGACGTGAGCAACGTGACAGATATGGGGTTTATGTTTTATAAAACTTTGTCGTTCAATCAGGACATCAGTTCATGGGACGTGAGCAACGTGACAGATATGAGCGAAATGTTCTACGTGTCTGTTTTATTCAATCAGGACATCAGTTCGTGGGACGTGAGCAACGTGACAGATATGAGTGACATGTTCTTGAAAGCAGATTCATTCAATCAGGACATCAGTTCATGGGACGTGAGCAATGTGACGGACATGAGTTACATGTTTTCGGAAGCAGATTCATTCAATCAGGACATCAGTTCATGGGACGTGAGCAGTGTGACGGACATGAGTTACATGTTCAGTGGTGCCGATCTTTTCAATCAAGATTTGAGCGGGTGGTGTGTCTCTAATGTACCTGCTCTACCCAGCTATTTTGACACTGGCGCTGATGCTTGGTCTTCTGCGCGTCCTCAGTGGGGTATGTGCCCATAAAACATGTTTTTTCCTCATTAGCTGAGTGGGTCACGTAAGTTGCGGACTCACTTGACGGGATGGTACGTTCAGTCTCGCGATTTTCAATGAAAAAACCTCATTACTGCTAGGGAGTTTAATCTGTGAAAAGGATATCCGTGGTTCGGCTGGTTCTCGGCCTTGGCGTCTGCTTTCTAACTTTCGGTGGACTGTCAGCTCAGTCAACGAAGGATATGTTAGCTGGCTTTATAGACGAGAATGCGAATACATACGAAACAGTAGCTCAGGAAATATGGGAGCTAGCAGAAGTGGGTTATATGGAGAATGAATCGAGTGAGATGTTGCAAGGGTTGCTTCGTTCTGCTGGCTTCGACGTAGAAGCTGGTGTGGCGGGGGTTCCTACGGCTTTTGTCGCATCCTACGGAAGTGGGGGTCCCATTATAGGGATTATGGGAGAGTATGATGCGCTACCAGGTATCACTCAGAGCCGATCCGCGGATAGAGACCCCATTCTCCAAAAGATTGCGGGTCATGCATGTGGTCATCATTTGTTCGGAGCTGGCAGTGTGGCGGCAGCTGTAGCCGTCAAGGAATGGCTTCAGGAATCAGGGAGTCCAGGTACGATACGAGTTTACGGAACCCCAGCAGAGGAAGGAGGTGCTGGTAAAGTGTATATGGTCCGAGAAGGACTCATGGATGATGTTGACGTCATGTTGCATTGGCATCCAGGATCCCAGAACGAAGCGAGTGCAAGGTCTTCTTTGGCCAATAAATCTGGCAAGTTTAGATTTTATGGTCAGTCGGCACACGCATCGAGTGCTCCTTGGCGCGGCAGGTCTGCTTTAGATGGTGTCGAAGCTATGCATAATATGGTAAATATGATGCGAGAACACATTAGTCCCGCCAGTAGGATTCACTATGTCGTCACTGCTGGAGGATCGGCTCCCAATGTCATCCCGGATTTTGCTGAGTCATACATTTATGTGAGGCATCCTGATCCCAACGAGGTGCGTCGAATGTTTGACTGGGTGGCTGAGATTGCTGAGGGAGCTGCGATGGGTACAGAAACCCGGGTAGAACATGAGGTGATCCACGGTATTTACAATGTACTTCCCAATGAAGCCCTTGGCAGACTTATGCATGCTAACCTTACTGCGGTGGGAGGTGTTGAGTACACGGAAGAGGAATATGAATATGGGGAAACAATTCAGAGCAGCTTTCCAAGTGATGTTCCTCCGATTGAGAGGGCGATGGAAATCGAGCCTTTCGAAGTAATAGAGGTGGGCCAGGGAGGGTCAACCGATGTGGGTGATGTAAGCTGGACAGTGCCAACAGCGGGACTGAACACTGCCACCTGGGTCCCAGGTACTTCGGCGCATTCTTGGCAGGCAGTAGCTGCTGGAGGTACGGACATTGGTAATAAGGGCATGATTAATGCTGCTAAGGCACTGGCATTTACCATGTACGATCTTCTAACTGAACCAAACTTGATTGAGGCTGCACAGGAAGAATTTCTCCGTAGGAGGGGTCCTAACTATGTGTACGAGCCGTTAGTGGGCGATCGTGAGCCGCCTTTAGATTACAGAGCCAGTGTGGTTGGTGGAGGAAACAACTAGAACAGTTTCAGGTCTCCGTATAAGATGAAGACATCTCGTGTTTTCATGATTGTTGTTGCATTCTTGGCTTTTGCAGGTTGCAGCGAAACGATAGTGGAAATTGACATTTCACCGCCTTTCAGCGGCACTATATTTATAGATCCTGATATAATCACTGATACTGACCCTTCTGTCTATTCAAGTATGACCTACGCTGGCAGGGCATCTAGGACAATGTTTGATCGTAGAAATGGGGGCGGTTGGATAACAAAAGATCCATACCTATTCGATACATCTTACGATGACGGTTTGTCTATTGAAATACAGGTTAATCCTGAGTTTTCTACAGTTGAAGAAGCGCAGAAGCAAGCTGCTTTTTACGCTGATGCTGTGGGAAGGCTTCCCACAGCCTTACGGACCGATGTAGAGACCATGTGGATCCACGAAGGAGTTTTTCCATTTGGAGGAGGGAACAACAACATTCTCATTCATGTCGGTCAAGGTGAAGCATACATCAGAGACGGCATCCTTGAGGAAACCCTTGTCCACGAAGCTGCACATACATCTTTTGATCCATCATACGCAAGTTCTGCGGAGTGGATTCAAGCTCAGAATACCGATCCCACATTTATCTCTACTTATGCTCAAGATTATCCGATGCGCGAGGATATAGCGGAGAGCTTCGTACCTTTTTTAGCGGTGGAGTATCGTTCTGATCGGATCACTGAATNCCTCAAGNATCAGATTTTGAAGACTATCCCTAACCGCATGGCTTTCTTCAGAAGTCTNGGNTTGGATATGTNTCCGATCAATTAAGGGGNTATGATCGANGGTTCCCAAGNCCCCAGTATTTTCAATACAGGTAGCCCAGACCNATGTAGATAGGGGAAGTAGCTTCCACNGAGTGNCCAACATCAACNGCNACCACGAAATTCTCACCCATCCCTAGCCGCACACCACCNCCATATCCTGTGTGCATANTTGNCAGGATCTTATCCANCGGCATGTCAGTTTTCCACACCCTGCCACGATCCANGAATCCAGAAAGGATTAGTTGGAAGGAGCTGCCNGCCATTGCAAACTCGTGNGCNCGCCATCTCAATTCAGCNTTCCAGAGGAAAAANCCCTTTCCTACGTAGCGATTTTTTGGGATTCCTCTCAGTGTTTTNGCACCTCCCAATCCCTCTTCTTGCCGGAATGAAGACTGCACTATGAATAAGTCATAGAATGGAGCGTCGCCNTCAATGTTTTGTAGGATAAAACGATTGGCAAAGGTAAGGCGATCTCCTAGCGAAAAGTATCTTCTGTCCGCTAGGGTCCACCGTACATATTGTGACTCACTTCCCAGAAAACTGGGTATCGCTTGAACTAAAAGCTCTGACCACGTACCACGTCGGGGTCCAGTCTCTCGGTCCCTTGTGTCCCAAACGAGGCCTGCACGAAGGTGGTTAGACCATCCTCCCGGTACATCACCTCCCCTCAATTCTCGATTCAGAAAAGTTTGACTCGCGTCTTCGGGTAGTGGTTCGACGCCTATGTGCGTCGCTCCACCTCCCACTAGAAAACGCACGGGTAAATCTCCTATCTGCCTCTGAAGGTTGGTGGTCGCTTCTGTCCGGGTGCGTCCGAACCGATAGTAGTACTGACCAAGAGATTCCTCTGTCGCTTCGTTATAGACAGAATTGTTCCCCAATCCATAGTAGGGGGCGGCGATCTGACGTTCGCTCCTGAGCGAACCGTCTATGCGCCATCCATTCGAAAGTAAGTGAGGAGCATCGAAGAAAAGGGTGATCTCACGGCGGCCTTTGGTCGTAAATTTTACCGTGGGTTGGAGTGTGAAGCGATAGGGTGAATATCCTCCTTCCCCGTAGTTATAGGCAGCCAGTAACACTCCGTAGCCGAAACCCTCGTCGGAATCGAAGTTGATTGCCGGAAGTCCATTTATCTCCCAGCCCGTTGAATTTGAAGTCTGCTGAGCTCCGATCGGGATACTCAGACAGGTCAGTAGGGCAAGGGCTCCTAGCAATGTGCCTCTCAAGCTAACGTCTCCACCTTTACTTTGATTGTTCAGCCTAACCATAAGGCAGCCTCTCCTTCTAGTTTTTGCTAATTGTTATACTGAAATTGTCACCTTCTAGCTCCTGGCTCCACTCCAGCCCTACGCTTGCTGCGATAGTGCTATTGAAGCTAAGGTTCGATGCCTCGAATTCCTCTGCACTCAGTCCATATAACTCTCCACCATCCTGTTCGAAGTATCCTAAGTATGGACGATTACACCTTGCTCTCACAACGAGATCGGTTGCTTCCATAACTTCACAGTTGTTGCCGGGAGTCATACTCCAATTTCGATACATACCATTGAAAAGGGCTACGGGAGTGTCAGATCCGCTCCATCCGGCTGCGAGCATCTCTGCTGTGCGTTGCCCACCCTCACCCGCGGTAAGGCCTTGGCCCATCATTTCCTCAAGGTAAAGTCCGAAGGTTAAGGTCCATATGTAGGCGGTTCGCTCCCACATTTCACGCTCTGAAAAAACGGGCAGTTGGTATTCTCCCGACGCTATATCTGGAGTGGAAGATTGAGAAGGAGGTTCATTGGGTTGGTTGCAGGCCATTCCCACCACAAGGATCATGATCGGAAGTAGTATTCTCATTTTTGTCGCTCCCTTAAAAGTAGTCTGCCTCTTGGATTTACTTAGATGTCACTCCCATCCGATCTGTTGAAAGAAATAATGGGGATTCCAGATTTTTGTTAAGTGCTTGATTTTGTCTTCGGAAAATTCTAGAGCATAGACGTAATCGACAGTCCCTTGTAACCCTGTGGGTTCTAAAGGCCCGCCTTCACCTGTGTGGGTTCCCGAAAATACGGCGAAGAATGAGACATGTTTGTTCCCTTCGTCGACCGTAATCGATTTAAGATCATATCCACAATCTGGCATAAGACCCACTACTCCTTGCATCCAATCAGCATAATCCTGGATTGTAGTGACTTCCAATAATGGCGCCGCATGGGAAGAGAAGGATGCATTTTCCACACAATACTCTTTACAGGCCGCCCAACCTCTACCGGCTTCACAGACTTCAAAAAAACTGCTGGCTGTCTCTTTGATATTGGACATGTCGCCTCCCTATTATGGTTTGTGTGTTATTAGGACAGTACTACCTATGAGCTCCTCGCGCACCCTCTGTCTATTTGCAGGGCCGGGTCTATATTATACGCATATGAGTATAATAATCAGTATTGACAGTTATATAAACGGAAAAGTAGACTGTTATACTTGAGTTATCACCAAGATAAACCCAGAAATGGAGTTGGCCATGTATCGTTCTGTCCCGGTTGTTTTTCACGCTGTTCTACTTTCCATGTCTTTAACTTTTTCAACGGCGTGTGCTCAAGATGCTCAAGATCCGACTCGACTGATGCTTTCCTTCTATAACGTTCTTTATAGTGATATACCAGAGTGGCAGGCTCACTATAACAACAATATGGTGCCTGTAATGGAGCAAATGGTGGAAGACGGAAGTTTAGCTGGTTTTGGTGTCCGGATGCATCACACGGGAGGCAAGTACAATCTGAGAATGAGTCTTACTGGCACCGATGATACTGATTTTGAGGAAGTAGCTACAAGGATCGCCACAACCATAGCCGAAAAAGATCCAGAGGGGATGGAGAGAACAGAGCGCATGATATTGTCGCACTATGATGAGATTTGGAATTTAGGACGGCGAAATCTTGAGACACCCAACGATGCTGCCTATATCTATGAAAATTTTTTCCAGGTCAATCGAGCGGACTTGGGAAGGTGGAATGAACTCTGGGAGCCTCTGTTCCCTGTGTTCGATGGACTGATGTCTCAGGGGTTGATGAAAGGATACCTGGTCGAAGAGCATAACATGGGTGGTGAATACAACTGGAAAGTCTTGGCGTTCTTTGATGAGTGGGACAATATTGACGATGTTCAAGTTCTATTTTTTGAGAATGTCCCCCTAGACCATGAATTTTGGACATTTCCCATTGCACACAGAGATGAAATATGGGAAAGAATGCCAGAGATGAATTAGCAGAGTCGACAAATCCGAAATAGCATGCAAACCATAGGGAGGCCTTTTGTTGGGCATGTTGTTTATGCTAAAAGACTGCGCCGAAAATGGTAATGGAAGTGGCTGCTACTAATTCTCGCAACAACCGAAGTTGTCAATTGTTTGGTAGTGATCGTACTTTGCGACTGAATATTTCCGATGAAAGGTACTGTTATAAAACCAATAGCATACGCTAGAAGCGATGAATTATAGTCAAAACAATTCTTACCCTGGTTTTGGAGGATGAGCAGACAGATATCATAAACTAGATCACTATCAAGGAGCGATGTATGGAAATCGTAGGCCAGAGTTTACAAGGTGCTAGTAGGGTGGCAAGCTGAGGACACTATGAATTGTACCAAAAGGGTGCTTCGCCATTGCCATGACCGGCCTGGATCTCCCGCTATCTGTACCGTAGATAGTGGCTGTGCTTCGTTCGATGATATCAAAGTTTTGGCTAACGGTGCACAGTCTCTCGCTTCATCCGAGGGACTCACAACTGGTGACGTAGTCCTTGTGTTGTCTCCTCCAGATCCCTTGCTGTATGCGACGATACTTGGATTTCTGGGACGAGGAATTGTAGTACTATTTGTAGAGCCTTGGCTTCCTGTCCAAGAAATCGAACACGTTCTGCAGCGTGTGCAACCGAAAGCGTTTGTGGGTTCGCGGTTAGCACAGCTTTGGGCTTTGCGCATCAAGGCAGCTCGTAAAATACCCCGTTGGATCCACATAGGGGCTCTGAAGCACCATGCTGGCCAAGGCGACTTTGATAGTGTTGATCTGGATCCAACATCTCCTGCCACGATTACTTTTTCTTCGGGAACCACTGGTGCGCCAAAAGGAATCGTTAGGAGCCACTCTTGTATGTCAGCAATACATGACGGACTTAGTGATCCCCAACGCTTTGGCCACTTCGAGAAGCCCGACCTGTGTCTATTCCCAAATATGGCTCTCCTTCATCTGGGTACTGGCAGAGGATCGCTCTTGGTGCCCAAGAAATGGAGCACTCGAGCCCTTAGCCACCTTTCCCAACGAGCGGATACGTTGAAGACTGCAAGTCTTACAGCCGGACCAGCATTTTTAAAACGGCTACTACAGTTCACAGATGTCCATGGAGGCTTCGGTGATCTCAAGTCGATTACGATCGGCGGAGCTCAGACGGACTGTTGGATCTTTGAGCAAGGGTTCGACCAGTGGGCTGACGCACGCTGGATTCACTTATATGGTGGCTCTGAAGTGGAGCCTGTTGCCTGTGTGGATGCTCGCGAATCAGTTTCGAAAAGCCGGCAACGAGAACTTTTTCAAGCACTTTTCATAGGGGGTCCAGTTCCAATTGTAGAAGCAAGACCTGAAGCTGATGGACTTCGGGTGTCTGGTGCGAATGTTGCCAAACAACTTGGCGCCACAGACGAAAACACTCCAATGGATCTAACTAAAAAGCATTGGCACAATATGGGAGACCGGATTCTCGCTGACGATGAGGGTTGGTGGTATACAGGAAGGGTCGCCCAACCCCAAGATGAGTTTAATCTAGAACAACGAATCTATTCGTTGTTGGGGACAAGCGCCTGCTTCGTAAGTCGTGTGTCCAACGACCGACTCGTTCTATTCGGTGAAGATATCAATCGACGCGTGTCTGCTGTTGATCATTTCGCTTCTGTTTTCCCCGAAGTCGAAGGGTTGGAAGATGTGTCGATCGTTAGGGATCGACGTCATCGTGCCAGGATCGATCGAAAGGGCACATTAGCACAAACTAGTTTTGGGAGGAATTGACCTGATGCTGGAAAAGGATATTGATTCGCAGAGGACGCGGTTCCAGTCTTCTGCCTGGATCACATTTGCTAAAGAACGTTTCCAGATTCCAGGCGTTTTGATTGTTGCGATAGCACAGTCTGCTTCAGCTCAATATGTCGTTTCTAATGCCTTGGATTGGCTTGCAATGGCGATCGCAGTCACAGGAATCACGATTTTGCTAATCACTATGCGTATGATGGATGAGCTAAAGGACTTTGATACGGATAAGGTTGCTCATCCAGATCGCCCGTTACCACGAGGATTGATTTCACCTCAAGAAGTGCGATCAGGGCTCTGGATTGGAGTGGGTATACTGCTCCTAACGTCTACCCTTATTGGTCTATTATGGAATCCTATGGCTGGGTACCTTCTCGGTTTGAGTGTAGGGTATTCACTGCTGATGTACCGAGAATTCTTTGTGCCAGAGGTCATAGGGGCGAGACCTTTTTGGTACGCTATTACCCATCAAATTATTCTCGTTCCCATCTACGCGTTTGCGACTGCCACGGCCTTGCCCGAAGCAACGTTCACTTCGGCTGTGTTATGGTTTGCTATGACTGGCTTGGGGGCATCATTTGCTTTGGAAGTTTGCCGTAAACTCGATCCAAATGCGCATCCGGCCCTTGGAACATATCTGTCAGTGGTAGGTTGGGGTGGCACAGTAACAGCTGTTGTTGGCTCAGTGGGGTTAGCGAGCTACGCCTCATACCAGATTGGGGTGCACACGATCTTATGGCCGATAGCGATAGCTTTATTGGGAAGCCTAGCTCTGACGGTGATGCGACCTCAGCGCTTCAAGTGGACAGCTGGATTAGCCGCTCTATTCGTGCTCGCCCAGGTGTTTGCTCCCACGATCATTCATTTTATAGGAGCTTTGTGATGACGATTGAGCCACTAGGTCCAGAATCACCAGGGGAAGTATTAGCCACTCGGGCTGGTGGCAAGGCTACTCAACTAGCGACTCTCGGTCGACTCGGTTGCTCTGTCCCAAATTGGTTCTGTATTCCAGTCGAGGGTTTCGACGCTGCCTTGGCTGAGGCACAACTTGGTAACAATTTAGAAACCATTCCCACTGGGGTGTTCTCCTTACCCGTACCCAGCAAGATTTTAGAACTGATACCGGCAGCTCTCGCACAATATGAACTCAGCGAAGATTTTGTGGCAGTCAGGTCGAGCGGACTTGATGAGGACGGACTAGAACACTCATTCGCTGGACAGTTTGAGTCTTATCTGTATAGACGTGGACCGGAAGCGATTGCAGAAGCCATCGGCCGCTGTTGGGCTTCGGCTTTCTCCGAGCGTAATGTGGCTTATCGCAACGCAATCGGGAAAACTGATTCAGTACCTCGCATGGGTGTGATCATACAACGGATGATTGCTTCTGAATCAGCTGGAGTTGCTTTTTCAAGAAACCCACTAGCTCCTGGAGATCGCAAAGCACTCATCGTGGAGAGCGTTTGGGGTCAAGGAGAGGGGATTGTTAGTGGTAAATTGGACAGTGACCATTTCGTAGTAGATCGAAGTACGGGTGAATATGAGGCTAACCTGGCTACCAAGAAGACTGCGATCGTCCAAAACCCTGAGGGTGGCATACATGAGGTCACGCTTGACGATGTCCAGGCGCGAGATGCGTCTATCACTTCTGACCAAGTCCGTGAGATCGCAGACTTGGTGCTTCGCCTGGAGAGCGAACTGGGATTACCACAGGATCTCGAGTGGGCCATAGCTGATGGGCGTCTGTTCGCGCTTCAGACACGACCGATTACGACCTTACCCCCCGATGCTGTGTTCGAAGAGGACGTCGCAGGAAGTCAAGCAGTCATCTGGGACAACTCAAATATCGTTGAGAGTTACTCGGGCGTAACGACTCCTCTAACTTTTTCTCACGTGAATCATGCGTACCGTGAGGTCTACTTTCAGACGTGCGGTTTGCTGGGGGTACCACAGAGTGTGATTGAAGCCCACGAGGGTATGTTCAGCAATATGTTGGGACTTATTCGAGGGCGAATTTATTACAACTTGTTAAATTGGTACCGACTTCTCTCGCTCTTTCCCCTCTTCGGTAAGAGTGGCTCATTTATGGAAACCATGATGGGCGTCAAGCAATCGCTTGAAGAGGACCTGCAGCCAATATTCGATGCCGTTGTAGACGAGGCTCCCCAGTATGGACGCTTCAAAAGTGTGGGGTTGATGATACGGCTCGCAGTACACATGCTCGGTGGAGCGCGTGCGAACGAGCGTTTTCTAGCAAGAGTAGACCGAGTATGTCGTCCGGTCGAAGAGGCCGACCTTACCAAACTGAACCTTCCTGACCAGATAGCCCTCTATGAGAGGTTGCTTGACGAGGTACTGAAACACTGGAAGGCACCGATCGTCAATGACACTCGTTGTATGATTGCCTTTGGGATGCTCAAAAGCCTGACTGAAAAATGGATCGCTGGGGATGGAGACCAGGACGCTGCATCTCTTCAGAACGATCTGTTGTGTGGAAGTGGAGATCTAAAGAGCACTGAACCCATGCGCTTACTGTTGGAAATCGCGTCAGAAATTGATGGTGATGACGAGATTAGAGGGCTTCTTCTAGATCAGACTTCAGAAGAATTCTGGGAAGCGCTACAGGACGGATTTGCGCCACATCTTAAGGCTCGATTCGAGTCATACATATCTGAGTATGGTTACCGTTGTGTCGATGAGTTGAAACTTGAGACACTCGATTATCACGATCGCCCGCACATGGTAGTGGCTAGTGTTCAGGGTTATGTCCGTCACGGGGTCCCTCCAGCGGAAGAGATCGAGGAACGCAAGAGGGAGATACGTGGAGGGGCAGAGGGAGTAGTAAGGGAACGACTAACTGGCATTCGCCGGGCATACTATTTTTCCGTGCTGCGTTGGACACGTCGGGCGGTTAGTGATAGGGAACTTCTCCGATTCGAGCGCACTCGAACATTCGGCGTTGTGCGCAGGATATTCCGAGGCATGGGGCAAAACCTGGAAGCTTTAGGGGTACTGGAAGCCGAGGGTGACGTCTTCTATCTGACAATTGATGAAATCATGGCGTTCAATGATGGACGGGCAACAACTCTGGAACTATCGAAATTGGTCACTGCGCGTCGGGTTGAATACGAGGAATATACCAATTCAGTCGCACCTCCGAACCGGTTCCTCACAAGAGGCGCAGTCGGGGCTGTGCTGAGACATCCCAGCCTTCTCCAAAGTCTGGATCTGCTTAAGGATCTTGGATCTGACGACCCGAACGTTTTGCATGGGACGTCGTGTTGCCCAGGTGTAGTGGAAGGGCCAGTACGCGTGGCACACAGCTTTGAGGATACGGAAGGCCTAGACGGGGAGATTCTTGTTACAGAACGGACTGATCCTGGGTGGGTGCCAGTTTTCCCAGCCTGCTCGGGACTGATTATTGAACGAGGCAGTTTGTTGTCGCACTCGGCAGTGGTCGCTCGTGAACTCGGCATACCTACGGTGGTAGGAATAGAAGGCAATCCCCTCGACAAACTGGAGAATGGTCAGATAGTCCATCTTGATGCGGGTAAGGGAGAGGTCAGGATCTTATGACACTGTCCCTGATCCGTTGCTACTCGACTGTAACAGAACCAGCATCCCCTGATTTTATAGATCAATTTTATTCAGTCGGCGCCAAAATACAGGCCCATCGACCGAAAGCTGTCACCCAGTCTTCTGGCTATCTTGGTCTGGTAATGAGCCTGGGATTAAGTCGGCCAGCAGCTCTTTTCATCGTTGAAGGTCCAGATGGGCCCGTAGCACGAGCAGGAGTTTTTCAAAGATCTTCAGCACCACGCTCTGGCGTAATCGGTCTCTATGAGACGATGCCCGATCCTGAGGGTGCTAAAGCGGCTCGACTGGTCCTAGGGGGTGCTATGGAATGGGCCTCAGATCACGATTTGGATGAAGTCTTCGCTCCAGTTGATGTAAATACTTGGTTTAAGTATCGGGTCATGTTGTATCCCGAGAAAGAGGTTTTTGCGCCTGATCCATTCAGCTGGGAGCCTACGACTCCGCCAGAGTATCAACGTCACTTCGTGGATCAAGGTTTCGAGGTGGCGGCATCGTTCGAAAGTATTGGACTGCATATCCCAGATGATGGGGAATACACTTTTGGAGATCTGCTTGCTAGGACAAAATCAGGTTATGACAGTGCAATTACGTCGGGACTTCGAATCGAACGCCTCAGTTCGGAAGAGGTGCAAGAGGTATTACCTGCTGTGCATGTGCTTTGCGATGACGCTTTCGCAGAGAACCTCCTATTTGAACCAATTCCCCTACAGGCCTTTCAGGCGCTCTACGGAGAAGCGTTAGCTGGCATGCCCAAGCACTACACATTCCTAGCACGTGGCCAAGAGGACCAGATTGCTGGGTTCTTATTTGCCTTTCCCGATCGTGATTGGCTTGTGTTCAAAACGATAGCAGTTGCATCGGACATGAGGGGCAGACGTCTAGGGACGGCCCTGATGCACGCTGTGTATCGTGAAGCAGATCGAGCAGATCTCCGGCGCTTCATCACGGCACTCGTTCATCAGGACAACGTGAGTAGATTTTTGTTAGATCCAGAAAAGATGCCAGGTGTTGAGACTTGGACTCGGCGATATGAGTTGCTACGAAAGTGCGTTTCACCTGGAGCATCTAACTTATGAGAGCATCCCCCAAACTTTTAATGAATAAGGAGGCACATGCCTATTCCATATAACCTTGCCGCAGAGATCGCGCGACGACTGAGTAAAGGTGCAGACGTTGCCGATCTCAAGGATGCTCTCGCACCCACTTCACATGAAGAGCGTCCAGTTTCGCCATCGGTGCCTGCGCGAGGTGAGACTACCGATGAAGCGGTACGGAAGAGGATTGAGTTCCTCGAAGAGTTTGCTGGTCCCTTACCCCATCTTTCAGGGGAAGCTCCACAACCAGGAGCGGAGGAACTGGCCGGAAACATCGAGAATTTAATTGGGATGACGTCCATCCCCACTGGAGTTGCAGGCCCCTTGCGCATCAACGGCCTCCATGCACATGGAGATTTCTATGTTCCCATGGCGACGTCGGAAGGGGCTTTGGTGGCTAGCTATTCCAGGGGAGCGAAAATTGTGACGCTTGCTGGTGGGGCCTCATGCCTGACTACAGTTGAGCAGGTTCAGAGAGCACCTGGCTTCGTATTCGATACGATGGCTGAAGCAATACAGTTCACTGCCTGGTTAGTTGGAGAATTTGAACGAATACGTGAGGTTGCTGAGAGCACCACCCAGCACGGTCGACTGGTAAACATGCGTGTGCAACCCCAAGCCAACTTCGTCTACTTGATTCTGGACTTCTATCCCGGAGATGCAGCTGGGCAGAATATGGTAACCTTTGCGGCACAGGCTGCATGTGAAGATCTAGTCCAGCGCACGCCTATAGTGCCACGACAGTGGGTGATTGATTCGAATATGTCGGGGGATAAGAAGGGTACATCACTAAGTTTCTTCGACACTCGAGGACGACACACCACGGCCGAGGTGACGCTTCCTCGAGCGCTAGTGAAGGAACGCCTCAGGACTACACCGGAACGGATTGGGGATGCCTGGCGCATGGGTGTAATTGGAGGCATCCAAACGGGTTCGATTGGCGTAAGTGGACACGTGGCGAACGCGGTTGCCGCAGTTTTTCTGGCGTGCGGACAAGATGTTGCTTGTGTGAGCGAAGCTAGCACGGCGTTACACCGTATGGAGGCGACTGAAACGGGTGATCTTTATGCCTGTGTGACTATGCCCAATCTGATCCTGGGCACGGTGGGCGGCGGTACCCGTCTACCGACAGCGACTGAGTCGCTGCGCATTCTCGGATGCTTAGGGGATGACGGTGCAGCAAAGCTTTCAGAAATCACGGCGGGGCTTGCACTAGCTGGGGAAATTTCAATCATGGCTGCAATGGCTACAGGGGAATTCGCTCAAGCTCATCAGGCTTTGGGACGTCCGAAGCAAAACTCAGAATGATGAGGATTTTACGATGAACAGTGATACTAAAGTAGGCTCTGATAGACCCATCGAGGAGCGGGCAGCTTTTGACGCCATTCGCTACGGTAGCGTATGGGAAGATGCTGATGTTTTGTGCGAGGCCCTTGCTCCCGTTGCAAAAGGTGGACGCCTGCTAACCATTGCCTCCTCTGGAGACAATGCTCTGGCGCTCCTCACGCTCGACCCTGCGGAAGTGGTCGCTGTTGACCTGAGTCCAGCCCAACTAGCCTGTGTCTCGATTCGGGTGGCTGCCTTCTCTGAATTGGAAGATGAAGCCCTCCTAGACTTCCTTGGCGTAACTCCCTCGGCGAACCGAGAAGAGACGTACAAGCGTCTTAGAACCGTAATGCCAGACTATGCACGTGCCTTCTGGGACGCACATCTTGATCTGGTGCGGGAGGGAGTGATCCACGCCGGAAAATTCGAGGCTTACTTCTCCATGTTCCGCAGAAGGCTCCTGCCACTGATACATCCTAAGCGCCGTGTGGAAGGCTTGCTTCAGCCACGCTCCCCGGAAGAGAGAAGACGCTTCTATAGTGAGGTTTGGGACACTTGGCGCTGGCGATTCCTTTTCAGGCTCTTCTTCAATCGTTGGGTTTGTGGCCGGCTGGGTCGGGATCCAGCGTTTTTCGAACACGTTGAAGGCCCCATTGCCACTAGAATGCTTGCCCGCACAAAGCACGCGTTCAGCGAGCTACCCACTGACACAAATCCGTACCTAACCTATGTCATGACTGGGAACTATAGATCTGGTGCACTTCCACGCTATTTGCGCCCCGAATACCGGGGAATTGTTCGCGAACGAATCTCCCGAATTCGTACATTACTCGGTCCAGCAGAAAAAGCTGAAGGGCCTTTTGATGGGTTCAATCTTTCGGACATATTTGAATATATGAGTTCGACGGAACATGAGCGTGTTTACACAGCACTGTTGGATTCTGCAGCACTCCGTGCACGTCTTGCCTACTGGAATCTCTTTGTGCCTCGTACGGCTCCACCTGCATTGAGAGACCGTTCCGGGCCACTACTGGAGCTTTCCAAAAACCTGCATTCTAAGGATCTGGCGTGGTTCTACCAGTCATTCCATGTCGATGAGGTGTCTGATGTGGGGTGAACTTGTTAGGGCGTTATTAGTCGGGGCAAGCTTCCTTCTGATCTTTGGTCTTGCTGAGCTTTGGAGAAAATTTGGGCACCCCTCCGTGGAACTCAGCAGAAAGTCGGTACACTTCACAGGAGGGCTTATAGTACTGGCATTTCCTTGGATTTTCGATAGCCGATGGACTGTGATTGGCCTAGTTGCGGTGTTCGCTTTCTTGATATGGGGCACAGAGAAGGTCGGCCTTCTCAAGAGTATACATGGTGTAACAAGGGATACTGAAGGAGGACTGTTTTATCCGCTTGCAGTGGGTCTTCTGTTTGTCCTGGCATACGATAGTCCCTCATTCTATTTGGCTGCCGCTCTGACACTGATTGTGTCCGATGCAGCAGCTGCAATTCTGGGTACCCGTTACGGTACAACAATCTACTCGGTGGAGGAGGATCGTCGTTCACTTGAAGGCTCGGTATCCTTTTTCGTGATTACGTTTCTGGTAGTGCACCTCCCGCTGCTCCTAATGACCGACATCGATCCTGCAGTAAGCGTAATTTTGGCGTTATTAGTTTCAATCATCGTGACACTTCTTGAGGGAGTGAGTCTCCGTGGTTCTGACAACGTCATTGTACCGATGGCAACCTTTTACCTTTTGATACGATTCGCATCAGATGATTCTGGTATAATTGCTGCCCATCTTTTAGCACTGTTCGCAATTTTGGCCCTTGTGGGTTTGTTCGGCCTGGCTTCAAAATTACTGCGCACTAGCGGAGTGATGGCAGCAACACTTTTCTTCTATTCGGTATATCTTTTTGGTGGGCCGGGGTGGATCGTTGCACCAGCCATCGCCTTCATATCAGTGGTGGCTGTGCGCTATGCTCTGCGTGACAGTGGCATTCGACATGATGCCCAACACCAGGTGCTTGCTACCTTGTACGCAGTCATCGCCCTACTGGTTATCCTCGTAGTTCATGACGTGCTTCCGCGAGTAATGTCGGGTCCAGAATGGCTATTAAACGGAGAGGCATTTCAGGCACCGTTTGTGGGTGTAGTTGCGGGACAATTTACTATGATGTTAATCACACAGTTCAGTCCGTTTCAGCCGGGGAGCCGAGAGCCCACATCCATTGCTATGACGGTGGGGCTTCTCGGCTTGGCTTTGTGTCTCGTGGCACCGCTGGGTCTGGGTTCAACGGGAGAGCTGACTTTAGCATCATTCGGAACAGCCACGGCCATCGCAACAGTTGCGACCCTTCTCTACTGGCTTATGAGGAAACTGCCTGGTTGGCCTTCGCGAACGCCATGGAATATGAGGCTTCAAGCTGTATGCATCATATTCGCCACTCTCGTGGTGATGCCTGTTCATTTCTGGATCTTGGGTGGGGGGTAATGATAGAGTATCGGAGGGAGTCATCGTGAGTGTACACGTCGAGGAATTGTTCCGCCGTCTTTTGGGATATCGCTGGGCTGTATTATCAGTTCACATCGTGCTGTTTATTGCCGGGATCATGGGAGCGAGTAGAGTACGCGTCGACTACTCAGCTGAACAGTTTTTAGTATTTGGAGGCGATAGCCAGGAGGTATTCGAAAGATACAAGAGCCATTTCCCACGTGAAGACCTTCAGGTATCGGCGTTTTTAGAGGTTAAGGGTCCTATCTCTGTCGATGAGTACGAAGATCTAAAAAAGTTGGCTGACAGTTTTACTGAAGCTGGGCTGGATCCTGTGAGATGGATTGGAGGTGCGCAGTTCGTCCAGGAGTCAGTTATAGGCGGTGAATCAACCATCGAAATAGTCCGGCTTAAGGATCGGAGTGATGTTTCAGATGTCATGTTGGGGGAAATTTTGGAAACGCGACGTGAGCATCCACTGTTTGAGGGGTCACTTTGGAATAAAGATCTCACCGTCTTCGGAGTCCATGGATATCTAGATCCTGACAAGAACACTGATTCCCATCGAAGAGAGGTAACGACTGCATTGCAGGCTGGATTAGATGATTTGAAACCGACATCTGGACGAGTTGTCCTCAGTGGTCTCCCTGTGTTGCGTACAACAATCCCTCTGGCACTAGAGGCTGACATGTCGAAGCTGTTGGGGATCGGAATCATCGTATCATTTATTCTGTTGTGGTTGTACTTCAGGAGATTCCTGGTAGCACTGATGTGCTTTGCTGGTGTGGCACCCGCTATTGTTCTGACCCTCGGCCTTATGGGGTATGCTGGACAGAGTATTTCAGTACTGACCAGTGTTGTTCCGATCGTGATCCTAGTAGTAGCATTATCCGATGCTACTCATCTCGTCGTTGCAACGCGCGAGGCTTGGCTTGGCGGTCGAATAATGCAAGAGGCGGTGGTGCATACCTTCACCACCCTTTCTCGCTCGTGCTTTTTCACCTCGCTGACTACTTCTCTTGGATTCGTGGGTCTAGTAGCTACTCGCAACTATCTCTTTGGAGAATTTGGAGTTGTATCCGCTTTGGCCGTGGTCATTGCCTATTTTGTGACGTTAACACTTCTTCCCGTCTTACTCTCTTTCGCTAAAGACTTAGGACCCCAGCAGGAGTGGGGCGAACGTCTGTGGAAAGGTCTTCTCGCACGAGTCGAATCACTCTTACATCTTCCAGTGACGTGGCCTACGGCGATATTCGGGCTTCTGCTAGCAGTCGGTGTCGTAGCGGGAAGTCAGCTAAGGGTAGAGGCTTACATAATTGATGATCTAAAGGAGGAGGACACAATCCTGGAGGATTTGCGCTGGATCGAAGGGGAAGGTTTTGGACTTTTCCAGATCAACGTTTATTTGGCCCACCAAAACGGAGAGGGACATTCCCCCGAGATGTTACGGTGGATCCAGGAATTTCAGGATTTTGTTGAAGAAGAGCCGGCTGTTCTAGGTTCAGTTGGCCTTCCCCAGATACTAGATGAATTGGGTGCGGCTTATGCCGCCCAGTCATTCGGTCTCACTGGCACAGAAGAAATTGGTCCCTTAGGGGCTGGAAATGCAGAGGAAATAAACGAGCTGCTACTAGGGATGGATGATGAGGCTCTGAACGATGTCTATTTGCGGGATGCTAATGTGGGCCAGGTGATTGTGTTGGTGAAAGACGAGGGTTCTCTGGTGTTGTCTCCCCTAATGGCTCGAGTGGAACACCGTTTGGAAACCCATCCTCCACCAGCAAGTCAGGCCAAGGCAACTGGCACCGTTAAGTTGACGACGATCTTGTGGGACAGACTCGTTTCTTCTTTCTTGCCAGGTATCGCTTTTTCAATCTTCCTGGTTTGGATTGCTTTGTCATGGATGTTTCGATCGATACGTCTTGGATTGCTCGCGGTTGTGCCCAATCTCGTTCCCCTGATACTGCTTTTAGGCCTTATGGGTCTCGGTGGATTTGATCTCAAACCCTCGACCATCCTCGTCTTTGCCATTGCATTTGGAATTGTGGCTGACGACACTATCCATTTTCTGGGAGCCCTCGAACGGAATTTGCGTTCTTCGGATCAAGTTCGCGTTGTATTGTCCCACACGATTAGGGAGGTGGGCCCCGCTCTTATACTAGTGACTGTGGTGGTTGTTGCGGGATTCAGCGCACTCACGGCTTCACGCTTTCAGGCGTTATTCCTGATTGGATTTCTGACTGCGTCCGCTGCCGTTCTAGCTTTGGTTGCTGACCTGATCGTGTTTCCAGCACTTCTTCGAGTTGTGGCCAGCAATCCAACTGGTCGATCTCTAATAACGAAGAAGTCCAGTTGAGAAATGCAGGCTATTTGATGGTTTGTTCTTACAGTGTGTCTAGGTTGCTCCCGATTATCTGTCTTTGGACTGGAATAGCAAAGGTCTTGCTAGATCAAGCGGATTAAAGGCATACTTCAGTCATGAATTTAGACAATTTCTGGAAAGAACTGAGAAGAAGAAGAGTGGTCAGGGTTGTCGTAGCGTATGCTGTGGCAGTCTTTATCATTTTACAGGTGGCTTCATTAACCTTTGAGCCGCTTGGCCTGCCTGCGTGGACCTATCAGTTTGTTCTGATTCTTTGTATGGCTGGTTTTCCCGTTGTGTCTGCACTGGCATGGGCATTCGATGTTAAGAAGGATAATGCTTCAGACGAAACAAAAACCACGGGCCAATTCAGAGCAACGCGGCCTGTCATAATCGGAAGCGTAGCTCTGCTCGGAGTTGGTTTTGCATTGTGGAATTTCTCCACAAACCCAACAGAGGTTGAAGCAGATGGAGTGGATGTAGACCTCATGGCGGTGGTTCCTTTCAGGATCTCTTCCGCGGATGATCGTGTGACCATCCTAAGAGAAGGTGTTCTGGATATGCTAGCTCCCATCTTTTCCGGGACCCCGCAAATCATTGACAGTGGAAGAATGATAAATGCTTGGAGAGATTTTGCGGGAGATAGTGAGGCTGATCTAAGCGAAGCGGAGTCGGTCGAATTGGCGCGAAGATTAGGTGCAGGTCGCGTGCTTGTGGGATCAGTTGTGGGAGATGGGGAGAGTTTCGCGATGAATGCGAGACTCCTGAGAGTCCCCGGGGGAGACCTAGTCGGAGATGTCTCTATCGATGGTTCAGCACCTCGTTTGAGAGAAACACTGACTCAATTGGCTAGTCAGGTGTTGTCTATGGAGGCCGGGGTGGATGAAAGCGAGATCGATTATTTGACCGAATTACCATTAGATGCACTGACTGCATATCTCGACGGCAGAAGTGCTTATAGAAGAACCGCTTATATCGAAGCTAGAACAGCTCATATGCAGGCCTTGGATATCGATAGCACCTTTGCTCTGGCGGCTGTGGGAGCTTATCAGGCCATACAAATGGGACTGGACGCAGAAAGATTCACATTAAGAAATAGAGCTCTCAGATTGTTGAGGAATCATATTGAAAACCTGCCTCCAAGGGATGAAGAATTTGTCCGGCTATGGTTGCCACCAGAAGAACTATATTCATTGGTTGAACGAGTCAGAACATTGGGAGAATTGGTCAACAGATTTCCAGAGAGTCCTGAAGCTTGGTATGAGTATGGAGACATTATGTTCCACAATACTTGGAGGGTATCTCAGGAAGATTGGTTGGAAAGATCGAAAGAAGCATTTGAAAAGGCCTTGGAGCTAGATCCTTCCATGGGAGTGGCTAGGCAACACCTTGATTACCATTTAGCAGAAAGCCCTGATACTGTGGGCGTGCGAGATATGTTTGAGAACACAATCCGCATAGCTGCAGGATCGGAGACGGAAGTATGGGCGAGGTCAGGAATGGCCAGCTTAGGAGATTCGACAAATTTAGCTTGGATTAATGACAATTTGGAGCAACTTCCCTACGCACAGGCCCAGATGCTCCTTGTCTATGAAGGATTGATTCAAGGAGGGTTCAAGTATCCCAGCCCGTATGGAGATAGGATTTTTTCCCGTCTGGAACGTACTGCCTTGACGGGAGCAGATCGACGTCAGTACCTGACGTTTTTACACGGTTACCTTCGTTCGGGGGGTCGTTCGGACGAGGCAGACGATGTGCTCAGAGATTTCGAAGCTGAATTTAGTTCTAATCTTTTCCCCACCTATTTTTGGATAGAGGCGAATCTCTATTGGGATGGAGCTTTGGATCCAGAGGAATCTGCAATACCAACATTAGAGGCTATGGTTCCACCTCAAGGATCTTTGACCTGGCCAGCCAGTGCTGACGCATGTGTTGTGGAAATTTGGAAGATAAGGCAGGGTGACCTGTCTACGGTAGGCCAGACGATCGAACGTCTACGCAATGGATCTAATGATCCAGATCCTGCCCATGGCCGGAATTCTTTTTGTGTCTTGGGACTTGAGACAATGGCCACTCATGAGAGGAACCCTGAGCAATCTGGAGAATTGGTTGAAGATCTAAAAAATGTGTTGGGTCAGGGGATAGTTTCTCATCGCTATTGGCAGTGGTTTAAATTCGAAACTGCCAGGATGCTGGAAGACCACGGAGACCCAGCCAGTGCAGCAAGAATACTGAAATATGTATCTTCAGCACCCGCAATTTTTCCATTGGGCATGTCTACCATTTTGCGTGAATCAGCGAGGCTCAATGTCCTCGCTGGCAATCTCACAGAGGCACTCAGTGATTATAGAGCGTTCCAGAGGATACGTCCCAATCCTGACTCTCGTTTTGACGCTATGTCAGAATCTATAGATCAAAAAATTGCAGAACTGGAAGCAGCGCTAGAGAATTAACCTGGGGCTTCCTAAGGAAATCAAGGTGGATCCTAGCGAAAGCCAGTAATTTGGACGGACATCTCTAAATGGAGTGGAGAAAAACGTGATTGACCTGAGTGAGAGGAATCTTACCCGAAGAACCTTTCTGAATGTGGCTGGACTGACGATTGCTGGTGCTACCTTTGGGCCAGTATTAACAAGTGCTGAAATGAGTCACCACGAACGGATTGAGGCTGCATTAACCAACCAGCCGACGGATCGCACTCCACTGAGCTTTTGGTGGCATTGGGCCAACAAAGACCGTTCACCGAGGCGTCTTGCGGAACTGGCTGTTGAACTTCAGCGCAGGCTTGATATGGATTTTATCAAATTCTCTCCTTACGGATTGTATTCAGTTGTGGATTGGGGCGTAGAATTAAACGTTCAGGGTGGCGAGACACCTATACTAGCGGAAAGCCCGATTGAGAAACCTGATGACTGGTTGAAGATCAAACCGGTTCGAAGTGATGCTGGAGAATACCTGATCGTACTTGAGGCTCAGCGTATCGCTCTCGAAATGCTGAACGGTGAAGTTCCTTTTGTACAAACGGTTTTTTCTCCTCTGACTTCTGCCTCAAAGATTGCGGGGCCAGGGAACCTGATGAGGTACATGCAAGACTCGCCAAGACAACTACATACCGCGCTTGAAGCGATCACAGAAACCAGCCGAAGCTTTGTCGAGCGGGTGATTTCTGGTGGCGCTGACGGGGTCTTCTTCGCTAATCAGTGGGCAGGTGTCGATCTTTTGCCACCAGATCTCTACAATGAATTCTCTAAGCCCTACGACCTGCAGATGCTCGAACCGCTAAAGGGCAAGACGTGGTTCAATATCTATCACTTGCATGCACACGATATAAATTTTGATGGCGTTCTTGATTATCCAGTAGAAGCGTTCAACTGGCACGACCAAGATTATGGTCCATCCATAGCAGATATGAGAAAGAGGACCGATAAGTGTTTGATTGGTGGAATAACTCCGAGTGCGAGAGGGCCGTTGGTAAGGGGCTCGACGGCCGATGTTGATCGGGAAGTTAGGGATGCGATACAGCAATCTGGTGGGACCGGATTCATCCTGGGCCCAGGTGAAGTTGTTGATCCGTCAGCGAAAGCAGAGAATGTAGATCAGATACTCAATAGTGTTCTGGACGAAGCAAACGATTAAGCTAGGTCTTTAGTTGGAATCTTGATCGATTATTCTTAGCAGTTCCTCGTTGTCCTCATGCGGCAGAAACGAGTCAAATTCCAGGTAATAGCCTTCAGGGTCATAGCCGACGAAAGCGCGGTATCGAGGATTTTCTTCTTCGATCGATTGGGATCGCATCTCAAGAGATCCAGCACGTGCGTGCTCAAACCATTCATCTAACTGGGTGGTCAAAAACGAGATATTGACCGCTTTTTGGTCGGTGTAGGAGTGCATTCCCAGGGTCTCATCTACCGGACCAATAAAGCCAGTTGAAGAGGCTTGATAAACCTTAGCCCAGCCTTGGTCAGCGACCATGTCTAGGCCGATCTCATTTTCCCAGAAAGCTTCCATGCCAGGCAAGTCTCGATAGTACAACCAGAGAACCGTCGCTTTGAAACCGAGGCCAGGGGGAACTTCTGAGTCTGCGCCTTGAGCAAAAACAGTTTTCGCTCGGTCGAGGATAGGTATGAATCGCTCGTTTTCAGGATGAGGATTGAATCGCTCAAATTCTAGGTAATAGCCTTCGGGGTCATAGGCAACGAACCCGTCGTGGGCGCTATTTTCTGTCGGGCTATATTCATCGCTTCGCATCTCCACGCCTTGCAGGTTGAGGTAATCCCACCACTCATCAAGCTGATCAGTCACAAGGGCTAATGCGACTGTCTTGGGCTCGTCGGGGGTGTGCATCCCCATCGTTCCATCGACCAACGTCAAATAGGAACTGCCGGCTACTTGCAGGATCTTAGCATAACCGTAGTCTGCAGCGATCTTTAGTCCCAATGTTTTGGTGTAGAAGTCTGTTGCTGCATCTAGGTCATTGTAGTACCAAAAAGCGTTGCTACCCACAATCTCCAATGGGATCATCTCATGTGGTGTCCCGTTATCACCTTCATTTCTACACCCAATAGTCATGAGAGTGAAAAGGATAGCTAGGGTTTTCTTCATCTGGCCCTCATTCATCGAGGGTCTATTTCCGCAAAGACTTTCAGCTGACCGCTATGATCGAATGAATATGCAGCATAAGGACGTGCTCCAGGTCCTTCCATGCCCGGTGATCCGATCGGCATTCCTGGCACTGTGATACCTGCTATTTCTGGCTCCTCTGAAAGAAGGCGTTTAATTTGATCTGCGGGCACGTGTCCTTCGACTACGTAGCCTCCAACTAATGCTGTGTGGCAGGAAGACATCTCCACAGTAATTCCAACCTCTTTTTTCAGGGCATACAAAGACTGGTCACTGACATTTCTAGCATCAACTTGAAACCCGGCTTCTCTCAGATGGTCTACCCACCCATTACAGCAACCACAAGTTGGGGTCTTATAGACCAATATCGAAGGAGCATGGTTTTCGAATTTTGTCGATCGCTCTTGTGGTGCCTGATCTGCAGCCGCTTGAGTGGCTTCTCCACATCCGGAAACCAAGATGCTGAGGCTTGCAATGAGTGACAGTAAACGCATGAGAGAGTGCCTTCTTGTAGGTGACGCTTCAAAGAAAATAATGTATAAGCAATTGCCTATTAGAAACAGTAGAGATCAGGGGGCCTCCTATTTGAAGCAGAAAGTTGAGATACTAAGGAGAGTGTTCTGTCAGTAGCACATAGCTAGGAATCCAGCCTGCAGGTAGATTGGGTGACGCATTCTTTAGTAAATAGATGAGGAATAGATGGTTGGATTCATGATTCGATTTTGGACAGACAGGTGCAGAGCCTTTCGGGCGAGTGCAGTGATATTTAGCGCGTTCGCTATGTTAGGCTGTGTATCGCTCGGATCATCCACCAATGAGCCCAGTGTACCCCAACCTGACTATGATCGACTGGAGAGGATTTACCAGGCCCGGGCAGACAGTGCCAGGATGGTGGTCAGTGATGCGGATGCTAACTTTATGACAGGGATGGTTCACCACCATGCGCAGGCCTTGGTGATGTCAGCTCTCGCAACTACTAACACTTCTAGTACGGCTATCAAAACATTGACGGGACGCATCATCAATGCTCAAAAGGACGAGATCTCAGTGATGCAACGGTGGCTGCGCGAAAGAGGACGGCCTGTGCCAGAAATTGGTTCACATACTTCGATGGCTATGGGTCAAGACCATTCTATGCATATGCCGGGAATGCTTTCTCCTCAACAAATCGATTCATTAACGTTAGCACATGACGAAGAGTATGACCGTCTTTTTTTGAAATATATGATTCAACATCACAATGGTGCTGTGACCATGGTCCATGAGCTTTTTGCCACGGATGGAGCAGCACAGGACGATTTTGTTTTTAAGCTCGCCTCCGATATTCAGGTAGATCAAATTACTGAGGTGGCGAGAATGCAAAAGATGCTGGATGAACTCGTGAGAGCATCTCCGAATTAACACTAATGATCCCCCAAACTGAGGAATTATAAGATGTACATGACAATTCTGAATCCAATCAATACATACTGGAAACAATTAGCCTGGATGGTCAGGCCACTCGCTCTAGCACTTGTGACTGTGACGGGTTGTACTCCTTCTACGATGTCGACCAGCTCATTCAGTGGGGCTGGGCCGAGACAAGGTGCATATTCTTTGGAGGTGACACCGCCAAGTCCTGACCCACGTGTTGGTTTACGTGCAGGTCTTTTTGATGCTGAAGAAGCAGCCTGGAATATGAAGGTGATTTCTGCGACTCCTCCTCCGGCAGAATTCGTAGGGGTCACAAATTCCGACCTAGCATTTAGAGGAGATTATGCCATTCAAGGGAACTACGATGGTATACAAATCTGGGACATTTCTAATCCATCTGCTCCTACTACAGTGACCACCTTCGTCTGCCCAGCGTCACAAAGCGATGTTTCAGTTTATGGAGATCTATTATTTGTATCGGGCGAAGGGATGACGGGCAGATTGGATTGTAGTGATGAGGGTGTACAGGAAGCTGTGAGTCACGACCGTTTGAGAGGAATTCGCATCTTTGATATATCTGATATTCGAAATCCGAACTACCTCACGAATGTCCAGACCTGTCGTGGTTCCCATACCCACACCGTACTTGAAGACCCCAACGATCATGACAACGTTTATATCTATGTTTCGGGGTCTGCTCCAGTTCGTCCCGCAGAAGAATTGGCTGGTTGTTCGGATGCGCTACCTAGTGACGATGCCAATTCAGCGTTGTTTCGTATAGAAGTGATCAAGGTACCACTTGCTAACCCAGAGGATGCGGCGATTGTCAGCTCTCCTCGCATCTTCAACGATTTGGTGGCACCGCCACAGCACGGGTTGGCTCCAGAGGACATCATTGAAATGGAAGAGGCTAGGGCTTCGGGGAAATTCATGATCGAGATGGGTGGATATCAGAGGGTGTTACCCAGTCAGATGACAGATCCGTTGCTCGCTCAGTTGGTAGAAAGGAGGGGTGGATCTGGACCACCTACAGCCGCGGACAGTGCAACATTGCGTGCATTGATACCAGAGATGATGGCTGCTAGGGCTGGAGTTAATAGTGCTCTGGAGGGCATGGGTCCTACTCAGTGTCACGACATCACTGTCTATCCGCATTTGGGAATCGCGGGGGGTGCCTGCGAAGGTTATGGGCTTCTTCTGGATATTAGCAATCCGATCGACCCTGTTCGCTTAGCTGCAGTTGCTGACTCGAATTTCTCTTACTGGCATTCTGCTACCTTCAACAACGATGGTACCAAAGTTGTGTTTACAGACGAATGGGGTGGTGGTGGTTCACCAAAATGTCGGGCCACTGATCCCATGGAGTGGGGAGCAAATGCCCTCTTCACTGTCGAAGACGGTGAAATGAATTTCAAGAGCTATTTCAAGATGCCTGCTCCACAGACATCTCTCGAGAACTGTGTGGCACATAATGGATCTTTAATACCGATTCCGGGAAGAGACATTATGGTTCAATCCTGGTATCAGGGTGGGATCTCCATCTTCGACTGGACTGATGTGAACAACCCCGTTGAGATTGCATACCACGATCGTGGGCCGACAGAGGCCGATCGCATGGGAATGGGCGGAAGCTGGTCTGTTTATTGGTACAACGGCCTGCTCGTGAGTTCTGAAATTGCTCGAGGCCTAGATATTTTTGAATTGACCCCAAGTGAAGCGATCTCGCAGAACGAGATCGATGCTGCAGCGACCGTAAAGTTCGAGCAGTTGAATTCACAAGGACAGCCTGAAATTATTTGGCCCGTCAGTTTCTCCTTGGCGAAAGCATATGTAGATCAACTGGAACGTTCTAATGCGATACCTTCAGGCAGAATCAATGCGATACGGACCAGCCTTGAGGAAGGAGAGAGTGAGTCGGGAGCAGTCAGGCGAGCTACTCTCTCTGACCTTTCTTCCAATATCCGTGGAATGGCAGGACGGTCACGGGACGCGAAAAAAGTTGAAATGCTTGCTGACGCGGTGGAGGGTTTGGCTGAAGGCAGTTGAGTTTCTCAACTAATGACTGAAAAAATGAATGCAGGCAGGGCCTCGTAGGACAAGAAGTCTACGAGGCCCTGCTCTGTTTGACCTTACAGGTTGAGTCATTCAAGCATGAAACCCAATTGGATTGACCCTCGACCCTCACTTCCACTAACTTTCCCTCCAGCGGAATACTGCGTCGAACCCTCGGTTCCGCAGACCATTCCTCTGTTTAAAATCTGCGCTAGCTTATCGACCTGGATAACCCAGTCAGCCTGCTGAGTGCCTTCACATCGGAAACCCCTTGTCTTTTTCTACACTCAAGTTGCACCCGACCCTTATTAGAGGCGTCGACAAACTGGGCTTCCTGCGTCCGTCCCCCATTCAAGCGAAGGCGATTCCTCCTGCTCTCGAAGGCCGGGATCTCCTTGCCTGTGCCGCCACGGGAAGCGGGAAGACCGCTGCTTTCCTTTTGCCCATACTTCATCAGTTGGTGGAAAAACCGCGTGGAACAACCCGTGGTTTAGTGCTAGCCCCTACTCGAGAGCTCGCCTGCCAGATACGTGATGACCTCAATGCGTTAGCTCAGTTCAATGGAATCAAGTCAGCCGTGGTACACGGTGGTGTGGTGATGGGTCCTCAGAAGACTGCATTTCGGAGAGGCACGGACGTCATCATCGCTACTCCAGGTCGACTTCTCGATCATTTTCAACACCACTATGCTGCCCTGTCTGGGCTTGAATTCCTGGTGCTGGACGAGGCCGATCGAATGCTGGATATGGGCTTCTTGCCGGACATCCGGCGCATTTTACAGCATGTGCCTAAGCCGAAACAGGTTTTCTTTTTCAGTGCTACCATGCCGCCTCCCATCGAGAAATTGACCAGAGAAATCCTCAGGGAGCCAGTGAGAATCACCCTGCAGCGGAAGGCCGCCCCAGCTGAAGGTGTATCCCACACTGTTTACCCGGTACTGGCCAAGCAAAGAGGCGCCCTACTCGTGGAACTTTTACGGCGAGGACATATCGACAACGCTCTGGTATTCACCCGCACCAAGCACAGAGCAGACCGCTTAGCCAAGGTTCTGAATCGTAACGGTATTTTCTCTGAACGGATCCACGGAAACCGCTCACAACCGCAGCGGACCAAGGCCTTAGCTGGATTCAAGTCCGGGAAATTCCGAGTTCTGGTGGCCACGGATATTGCTGCACGTGGTATCGACGTCGATGCTCTTGGGCACGTGGTAAACTTTGATGTTCCTGGAGCTCCGGAGGATTACATTCATCGTGTCGGTCGCACGGCACGTGCCGAGGCCAAGGGCGAGGCTATCACTTTGGTTATGCCAGAAAGCGAAAGCGACCTGCAAGATATCGAGCGGGCTTTGGGATTGACTATTCCAAGGATTCACTTAGAGGATTTTCCATACGATGTCGCCCCTGGCACTCCGCCTCATCCGCCGCACGGGAACACTAACAAGCCGGCGCAAAAAGCTGGGAACAGGAAACGAAAACCTGCGAAGATCGACGCTGAGAGCAAATATCAGCTCCGGCGACGGCGGAATGGAAAACGCCGGACTAGTAGCTAAGAGCTTTAGTTAGAGAGTGCCTTCTTTTTGCGTTACCCTTCAGCAACACAATTTACAGACAGTTAGCTCTTAGGGGCGCTGGTGCTGTGGTCACGAACCCAATTGCGTTAGTGATTTTCCAGTTTTATAAAGTTTCAGTTGACCAGATAATGTCCCTATTTCTTATAAGGAGTTTTCGGCAGAGGAGAAGCTCCTAGTGACTCAATCCACGATGTTGTAGTGATTCGATTATCCTCATCGGCACTGGTTACTGAGAATCTGCCATTTCCTCGTCGTTGTTCAAGTAGCTTGGCGTTGAATTGTCTACACTCATTGACTCGTTTATTTCCGACGATAGCTCCAGTTAAAGGGATTGCGCCCATAGCGAATGAATACGCTGCATTTTCATTCTTGCTGCTGTTGGTAAGAACATCAAATCCATATTCATCCCACTCATCATTTTGCGTCCAAAGGGCACCAGTAGCTAAGAATAAGGCACTCACTATCCCATCAACAGCTACTAAACCCTTTGAGTTGGTGCAGGGTTGAGTCAAAGCGATTGTCTCAAGGTCAGAAGAACTTTCCCAACCAGCGGCAGGACCATCAATAAACGCTAGTCCACATCCAGAGACTACAAACAGGAGAAGTAGGACTGTCAGAAATGTAGATATCTTGGGTTTTCTGTCCTTTCGGCTAGACTTAAAAGTCAGTGGCTGTTTCATGTTACCCCCTGCTAATGTGTATGTCGGTGCCATTACAAATAGTCTGTTTAACAGTATAAGTATATTAAATATATCTGTCAAACAGTAAAATATAGGGTATAAACAGACTATAACACGTATATATATCGTTTCGTATAGATAGACGAATTGGTTTGTTCATCCAAGAATATTCCTTATATTCACGTACGTGAATGGATAAATATTTCAGAGATGAATTTATGGATAGACGACACTTCAATAGACTCGCTGGATTAGGCTGGCTGGGACTGCAATCGCGGTCGCAGAGGTGGTTTGACCTGCTCTCTGATCAAAATCTAGAAGTTGATGGTACTCGACTGAATGATCGGATGAAAATGCTTGCAACATTTGGTGCCAATGCCGCTGGTGGTATTGACCGAGTTGCTTTCAGTGACGCGAATATCGAAGCTCTCGATTGGATGTCTGGTCTACTAGTTGAAGTAGGCTTTACTCCTTCCGCAGATTTTGCTGGCAACCTGATCGCTACTAAGCCTGGGTCTGAATCTGGAGCTTCTCCGATAATGTTGGGTTCCCATGTTGATTCTGTTCCGGGAGGGGGTAACTACGATGGGCAAATCGGTTCGATGGCGGCATTGGAAGTTGCCACAACACTCGCAGATGCTGGCTATACAACTCGACACCCACTCGAAATAGCAGTATTCACAAATGAAGAAGCGGGTAAAACGGGCAGCAGGGCCCTGGCTGGAGAATTGGAAGCATTTGAATTGGATATACCTACTGCATCTGGCTTTACAATAGGAGAGGGTCTTCGAAGACTCGGGGGAAATCCAGATCGACTTGAAGAGGTACGCCGAAGTGAGGGATCAGTGGAGGCGTTCTTGGAGCTTCATATCGAGCAAGGGGCAGTATTGTATGAGGATGAGATAGACGTGGGCGTAGTGGAAGGGATTGTTGGGATTATGAGATGGAATGTTACGGTCGAGGGGAAGACCAACCATGCTGGTACAACCCCTATGAACCGAAGGGCTGATGCCATGGTTGCAGCAGCGAGGTTTGTGGATTTAGTGCATACGACAGCACTTCAGATGTCGGGTCGCCAAGTAGCGACAGTAGGAAGACTCGAAGCAGCGCCAGGTGCGCCCAATGTAATTCCTGGGCGGGTCACTATGACGCTTGAAATTAGAGACTTGTCCATGGAGGGGATTGAGAAAGTGTACAATGAGATCGGTCAAAGCGTTGGACGGATCGAAGACCAAACAGAAACACGGTTCTCATTTGAACGGTTCTACACGAGTCGAGCTGCTCCCACAGAGATGTGGATTCGAGATATCATAGAAAAATCCGCCCAGGGTATGGGCCTGTCCTCTCGTCGGATGCCGTCAGGTGCAGGCCATGACGCTCAGAGTATAGCATTGTTCGCTCCAGTCGGAATGATATTTGTCCCTTCCGTGGATGGGGTCAGTCACGCGCCTGAAGAGTTTACGGAGCCTCAGGATATCACGAATGGAGCAAACGTTCTTCTTAGAACACTCCTAGATGTAGACAGGACAAACACTTAGACAAGATCGCCAGTATGTTCTGTGGCTGACTAATGTCGTATATTTTGGTTCGCGTACAGACCATCTCTTAAGAGGAGGATACATGCTTGCAAGAATGAAACCCATCCTGGGTGCAACGTTGGCGGGTTCAGTAATAGGTTACTTCGGCACACAGAACTTTTTCTTTCCTGCGATGCCTGAACCAGCTTTTGCGCCCATGATAGCGTCGCCACTCATGGCTTCCGTAGTGTACATGTTTATTGTCGTGTTATTTTTTGATTGGGTGGTGCAGAAGGCTGGAAGACCAATGTTCAACGCTATGGTGATAGCGATCTCACAGATTCTCCTGGTAGACGTCAACTACGTTATGATTGGAAGAAGAGCCTTGGAACCAGCATTGGTGAGTGTAGTACTAATCCTGGTGATTTGGGCTGGAATCGCTTTTGTCTATGAGAAACTGTCGGACTAAATCGCTCTAGATCTCGAAACAATATCTATGAAGTGAGGATTGGCCTTATCTGAGTGATGGGGCTGGCACGCTAATTGATCATTTTCCAATTACTTATTAATGATGAAGACCTTTCATTTATTTTTGATTTGGATATTTGGCTTTTTTGTATTGCTGTCCTTTGACCTGTCCATGGAAGGTATAGTTTTTGAGTGGCTTGAATGGAACGGGATTCAGAAAAATGATTGGTTTTTTGCGTTATGGTGGGGAGTTGTTGTCGTATAGTTTTTGTATGGAACATTTCACCTATACGAGAAATTCAAATCACGTTGACTGTGTGATCAGATAAAGCATAGTATTTTGGCAGGACACTAAATCCACAGATAAAGGGGGGCTAGCATGAGTGAAAGAGAAGCAATCGAATCGACGATTCAACTGTACTTTGATTCGATGTATGAATCGAGTAAGGATATGGTCGACGAGGCCTTTCATCCCAGTGCAAAAATCACAGGTATCTTTGCTGGAGAGTTTCATGAAATGAGCCGGGATGAGTTTGGCGACTTGGTTGGTTCGCAAGAACCTTCTCCTAGAGAGGATGGTCTGACCTTGAAGACAGAAATTCTTAGTGTTGAGGTGGCTGGGATCACAGCCGCTGCCCGTGTTAGAGATGAGTACCTCGGATTTATATTTCTGGACACTCTTTCGCTCGTGAAAGTTGACGACAAGTGGGTTATCTATAACAAGTTATTTCATATAGAATCAGAAGGTTGATTTAGTTGGTTCTGGCGTTCAGAAACCACTGATTCTGTCCATAAGAGCAGCGTTTCTCATTGCGATGATGCGTTAAATTATTGGGGAATAACCTTTTAGGGATTTACGTCGCAACTAACTGGTTTTCCGATAGTTGTAGGCCTTGTGATTATAGCACTTTGAGCTAGTTTCTGGCATTGATGTTACAGTATCTACAAATAGGTATTTGAAGCGATGATTGAGTCAACACTTGCTACGCGCCTCGCCATGGCGAGACAGAGGGCTAGCATGACCCAGGGAGCACTTGCTAAGGCGCTCGGATTAGGCGCTGGTTCTAGGATCAGCGACTGGGAGGCTGGGCGGACTGCGCCTACTGCAGCGACGATGGTGCAACTTCCCCATGTTCTAGGTGTCAGTGGTCATTGGCTTTTGACTGGGTCTGGACCTATGGCTATCGGACAAGACAATGCAGAGGCTCGAATCGAAGCAGCTAATAAGATTCTGGTCGGAGAAGTCGCTGAAGATGTGGTGAACTTGATAGCTGGAAATACTGAGCCGAACCTTGTTGTCGAGCAAGCGACCAGAACTGCAGAAGTAGCAAGGGCTATGACCAAGCAACCTGAAGAAGAGTCAGATCAACCCCTGCCTTACCTAGGGACCAGCCCGACTCACTTGAAGGACTAGAGATCCTAACGGGCTACCCTCACGCCAGTTTCAGCGTTTTCAGGAGATGTGCTGATGCGCACCAAAACTATAATGTTTGTAGCTCCGGTCATGGTATTTGTCCTAATGTCCGATTTAGTTCAAAGAACACTGCTACCCATAGTTTTGAAGTGTTTTCCCAGGAAGAAAGAGGAAATTTTAGCAGTGTGGGTGAGGTGGTTGGCCGCTGTGCCCATACATTTAGCCAGGGTCACAGGTGTCGGTGATTTTGATGCCCGGCCTGCAATACCACCCGAGTCAGGTGTACTAATTTTGATGAATCATCAGTCCATCTTAGATATACCGATGGCTATTCTAAGTATACAGAGAGGATATCCGATAATTGTCACTCGAGAGGGATATGCAAAGGGTATTCCCCTAATCTCGGGGATAGTGAGAATGCTAGAATTCCCGACAGTCAAACCACGAGACGGTTCTAAAACTGACTTCAAAAAACTCTATAGGGCAGCGAAAACCACAAAGCCGTTGGTGATTTATCCAGAGGGTGCCCGCAGCAGAGACGGGGAACTATTACCTTTCCAAGATGGTGCTTTAAATGTGTTTCTAAAAAGTCGAAAGTGGAAAGTATATCTCCTTGTAGTTGACGGTATTTGGCCTTGCGGGACCTTCTACCACATAACATCTCTTCAAGAGAAATTGGACTGTAAAAAGAAGGTTTTGGGCCCTTTTGATTCTCCCGATAATCCGGAGGATTTTTCTGGTTGGTTAGAGGAGATGGAAGGTCGTATGACGGAAGGATTGGCCTCCCTGAGAGAGCAAGATGATAGCAAAACGGAGGAATCGCTGACGCTTTTTGATGGGGTGGCATGACGCTGTCTTTATTGCTGCTATGAAGTGCATTGTCTGTAAAAGTGACTTGGTGGAGAACTTCAAGGTTATAGACAGTAAAACCTACTGGAAATGCAACTATTGTTTGGCAAAATTTCTGGACAAGAGTCACTATCTGGACCCTGCACTCGAAAAAGATCGTTACTTGGAGCACCAAAATAATATCGATGACCAAGGGTACAGGGATTTCTTATCAAGACTTTCAAACCCCCTGAAAGAAAAGTTGGTAACGAGCGAAAAGGGGCTTGATTTCGGTTGTGGACACGGTCCAGCGTTAGCAGAGATGCTTAGTTCAGAAGGTTTTACAATGGATCTTTACGATCCATTTTTCTTTCCAAATAAAGATATTTTTTCCAAGAAGTATGATTTCATCACCTGTACGGAAGCAGCAGAACATTTCTTTGACCCTTATAAAGAATTTAATGTGCTGGATGGACTTTTAGTCAGTGGTGGTTGGTTAGGCGTAATGACCTGTTTTTTGACTGACGAAGAATTGTTTGGAAATTGGCACTATCGAAGGGATCCTACCCACGTAGTTTTCTATGCAGAGAAAACATTCGAAGTGATTGCATCCCAGAGAGAATGGAACTGCGAGATCCAATCAAAAGATATTGTTTTGTTGAAAAAAGGCTGCTGAAGATGTTGTGTCGCAAACATACCGATAATGGAAGAGGGTTTTAGCGCAGTGGATGTCCAAGGTAAACCAGTATTGCTTTACGATGGTCTGTGTGGGTTTTGCGACAGCGCAGTGCGATTTTTCTTAAGGTTTGATACGCAGGGTGTGATGCGTTTTGCACCCCTTCAGGGAGAATTTGCTGCTTCGGTAATTGGGCGTCACCTACCTCTCAGAGAAGTTGATTCCCTTATTCTAGTGGAGTCAGAAAGTCAGAAGGGAGAGGAACAGGTGCATGTGCGGTCAGAAGCAGTGCTCAGAATTGCGTGGTATATGGGTGGTCTTTGGAAAGCCTTTGTGATCTTCAGAATAATTCCTAGGTCTGTACGTGATTGGTCTTATGATGTTTTTGCTCGTTCACGTTATCGGTATTTTGGACGTCTCGACAATTGTAGCATGCCTTCTTCTAAGGCGAGCTACAGATTTTTGGATTAAGCAGCCTTTTAAGAGCGTTGTCTGCAGCATCATTACCTGCTTCAGCCGCTTTTGAATACCAGAATTTAGCTTTTTCGATATTGCGAGGCACTCCAAGTCCAGCTTCATAGGCTTCCCCGAGTCGAAGGGCGGGAATTATGTCTCCTGCAGTGGCAGCTTGTAGCCACCATGCAGCTGCTTTTGTGCGGTCCACCTTAACGCCTCGGCCATCTCTGTACATGTTGCCCACATTGTGTATTGCCAGGATATGACCCTCCTCAGCAGCCGCTTTGTACCAGTGAAGGGCTTGCTTATAGTCGATTTCTGTTCCAAGACCTTCGTCGTGGGCGGTTCCCATCAGAAAAATGGCTTCGATATTACCTGAATCGGCTAATACACCGATTTCATCCAAAATTTTTTCAGCAATTTGCTTGGCTTTTGAAAGATTTTGTTGGAAGCCCATGCGACCGGTGGAGAGGACTCTGGCAATCCACATTTGGGCTAGTACATCATCCTTGTTTTGAGATACTTCCAGTAGTAGTTCTTTGGCTCTTGCGTCATTCACTGTGCCGATCACTCCCGTGTAGTGATCGATAGCTTCGAGAAGCCTGCTATCTGTTACTGTTGAACTTTGGGCTTCCAGGTCAAAAACACTGAGTAACGTTAGGTACGTGCAGATGAATATGTGAATAAAAACTTTCATTTGATCAGCTTAAAGCTTGGAGAAGGATCCGATGAAACCCTGCATATTTTTAAGCTTAATTGCATGACTGGTCCCATCAGTAAGGCGAAAATGACGGTTCCTAGGCCAATAGATCCGCCAAGGAGAGCGGCTATCACTAGCACTGTTATCTCTACACTGTTCCGTGTAAACCGCAGGCTCTTACCGAGTTTATTAGATAGCCCCATAGCGAGTCCGTCTCTGGGCCCGGCCCCTAAACGTGCCCCGATATAAAGTGCACTGGCCAAGCCCATAACACTTATCCCTCCCAAAAATTGAATGATTCCTGGTAACCCTCCTGTAGCTTCAGGTAGCCAGGTCTGAGTGCGTACGAAATCGATCCAAGGTCCAACTGTTAACATATTGAGAACGGTCGCAAGGCCAGGCTTAACGGATAAAACCACCCAACTAAAAATGATGATCATGCATCCAAAGCTCTGAGACATTCTGCCAAAACTAAAGCCAGATCGGATACTTAGGATTTCGTGAAAGGCGGACCAGGGATCTAGGCCGATGTGAGCTTCTAGCATCAGTGACACTGCCACTCCAAAAAGGAATAAACCAATTTGAAGTCGGGCCATATAAATCCAGAATTTCAGGCTTAAGAGTGTGTCCATTTTTGTCCGATTTTATCGACCGACGGGTTTTAGGGTCCTGGATCAAAGTAATCTAGTGTTGACCAATCTAATAAGTTTCTTTTGAAAATTTTACTACTATCGAAATAGTGTTCTGTTTCCTCGGTAATTGTTTTAGCTTTGGTCTTGCTAATGGGAAAATTAGTCGGAGAGATAAAATGAGTGGTGATGAAGGCAATCCGCATTTTACAACATACAGAAGATGGTTAGGCTACGTACTCGTTGTTGTGGGAAGTTCTATGTGGATCTTCTGGGATCATACTAAGTTGGGGCCAGCTGTAATAGGGCTAGGATTACTGCTAGTTATAGCTCATAGGAAGAAGTGAAGGGCATAGAAACCTCTAGTTAGAGGAATGAGTCATCAAGAAGCCATAGCGATTCTTTCGCAGTCCTGTATGACATCGCTGGCATTAGCTTTTACAAAATTTCATCAGGAGAAATAATGAGTAACCCGATCGTAACCATCGAAACAAACCTCGGTACCATAGAGGCGGAACTGTATGAAGACGCTGCTCCTAAAACTGTGGCCAATTTCATAGATTTGGCTACACATGGCTATTACGACGATGTAATTTTCCATCGTGTAATTGACAGTTTTATGATTCAGGGTGGTGATCCCGATGGTACGGGTATGGGAGGGCCTGGTTACACAATTCCCTGCGAATTTGGTGAAGGATTAGCACATAGTGAACCTGGGATGTTCTCCATGGCCAACGCTGGTCCAAATACTGGAGGCTCCCAATTCTTCATTACTTTAGCTGCCACTCCTTGGTTGGACGGTAAGCACGCTATTTTTGGAAAAGTATCTTCTGGATTGGAAGTAGTTCAGGCAATAGGACGGGTGCAGACGGGTGCTTCTGATCGACCTGTGGAAGATGTCGTGATGGAAAAAGTGACCGTGACGGGNAGTGACTTGGCTGAAAACGACTGATGCGATCGGAGAAACTGGAGTGAGATCGGTTAGTCAACGATCTGTCTTCCAAGANAATAGAGAGTAGAAGTGTCTTCGACTGAAGTTCGGCCAGTTCTCCACTTGTTCGTCCATTAGATTGTCAATCCCAGCATTAAATTCAAGGGAATCAGAAATCCTTAATAGAGCGTTCAGGTCGAACCTTAAGAAAGCTGGACGTAACTCTGTACCAGTTTCAGTTCTTCGCATGGCTGTTGGACCAGTTCTATTGCCAGTGAATGAAATAGCAATTCTTTGATCTGTACCATAGCCTAACGTGAATCTAGAAGACTTTTTTGGTCGACCTAAAAGCTCTTGGTCGGTAAGTTCGTCTTTTGANCTCAACAAAGTCCATCCTCCCTCAAGGCGCCATGAAGCCAGGCTGGTACCCATTTCAATTTCAAAACCTCTGATGTAACCATTCTCAACATTGCCATAGCTGTANACTTGGATTCCAGTTGAGTCACCTACAAGACTTGTTTCAATAAAATCCCTAAATCGGTTATCAAAAACCTGAACTCTACTCCATACTTTCTGGCTCGACCACTCGAAGCCGGTTGTAAGGTTTCTCGAAACTTCGGGCTTCAATTCAGGATTGCCTTTCACGGTATAACCAAAACCAGGACCGATGTTTAAAAATTCCATCGAAAGCTCCTTGAAAGATGGTGCCCTGAAGCCTTCTCCCACTGAAGCCCGGATGGCCACTGTTGATCCTGGTCTATAAATTGTAGCTAATCTGGGTGTGAAGTGTTGACCCCATATCTGACTCGAACTAATTCTCATTCCTGGTACAACCTTAAAGCTATTCCAACCCAAGGTTGTTTGAGCGAAAGATTCTAGATTCCTTTCANCCCTCTTCTCTCCTTGAATCCTCGGTGATTTTATGGATTCCTCGGTTAATTCAAAGCCCATGTCGATGGGGTTGNCCTTGAANTGTCGATTGTAAAGGAATTCGATCTTATGTAATCCCTGTNTCTCTTTCTGATCTTTTGCAGGGGTTGGTTTTGATCCCGTACTTTTTCGTGAAAGATGTTGGAAAGCGGTGGAATATAAAGTCACCGAAGCCATAGATGATACTTGGCTGAAGATACCTTTGATGGTGCCACTCCATTGATTATTATCAACAAAGTAACCTAGTTGGCCACTCTTCCATTCCTGCCGTTCATCAAGGAGGAAAGCACTAGCCTCCATCTTCAAATTCTCAATAGGAGTCTGCCAAGATGTTTTACCTCTAGCATCCCAACGCACAGTGAGACCACCAGATTCATTAGAAAGGCCTGGAGTGATTTCCATGGAACGGTTACCAACCTCGAAAATTGCTGTGGCAGGTCCTATTCCACCCATCAGATTGACAGAAGTATCTATTCTTCCTTGGCCTCCAGCTCCAAACCTAGTGCCTCCGTTCCATCTTTTTTCCCCAGGTTCTTTGCTTATAACATTTATAACCCCACCCATTGCTTCGGAACCGTAAAGCGTTGACTGAGGTCCTTTGACCACTTCGACTCGTTCTATCATAGAAACAGGAATACGACTGGCATCGACAGTTCCACTTATACGACCAATAAAAGGTTGTCCGTCCAGTAAGATCAATACTCTTTCCGANCCCATTCCCTGAACCATGACCCCAGCACCTGTTGGGTGTCCACCCTGCAGATCAATTCCTGTCCTTTCCATCAGAACGGCAGCCAGATCGCTTGCGCCAGTTTCTCTGATATCACTTGCTGTGATTACTTCTGTGGGCACCACTACATCTTGAAGCCGCTGTAGACGACGCCCAGCTGTTACCACCAATCCATCAAGGAGAAATGGACTTGAAGTTAACTCAATAGCCAGTGATTGCTCTTCCACCATGTGTAGCTCTACCTGACGGGTCCAAGTCCTATAGCCTAAGAGTGTTACTGTCACCAGGTACTGTCCCACTGGAATCTTAGTGAACTCCCAATTCCCTGAATTGTCTGAGTATACGACCTTGTCTGTTCGACCCTCTACTCTGACTTCTGCACCTCCTAGTGATTTTCCCGACTCAGTGGATAACACTTGACCATAAAATCTTGGTCCAGAAGTATCCTGTGCAAAAAGAGCAGTTGGATGCGACTGGAGGGACAAGAAACCGGTTATGAGAAAAGCTAGGCTTAGTAACCTTTTCATTGGATCAGCTTCTTGCCCCTTCCATTATTGTCGAAAAATTGATCGGGCAGGAGCAATCAACTGAGTTTCTCATAGCGGAAAGAAATATGACGAGAATCTCCACNGGCACTATAGTATCCAGTTAATTGAATCTTATAAACATCGTTCCCACTTCGAACAAGATAGACATTGAAGACGGGCCATATTTGATGCCCACCAGCCAAGTTGTAACGATACCATTTATTGGCTGTGAATGTNCCAGCAAATGCATCCCCTGGATATCCGTATGAACTCAGGTCACTAGCATCAGTTATNCTGTCGAAATCATCGGTAGCTANGGATGCTCCAGCCTGTCCTCCTCCACTCACCCCACCATTTACACGAATGGAGTAACCTTCGAAATGGAGATCCCATGAGTCAGCACTAGTGACTGCACTCCCAGTATCCAGATCGAAATAGACTCCCCCACTAGACACATCTACTGAGCCAGTTGCGTCGACNTGAAAAGTAGCCCCCGCAGCTGTTTGAAGAGCGTATTTAAATGTGATTGTNCCAGCATGTTGTTGTGTTCCATTAGCAATTTGAGTTACGTGGAATTTGGCGTAGGCATCTCCTGCTGCTGTTCTCATTTTCCAAACTTTTTCTGGAGCGGCAGAAATCGCATGAGTCTGAAAATTATAACTATACCAGTCCTTAATTACTGGTTCTAATGAATCACTAGCCCAAAGACTNTCAGCAGAAGGGATATCGGTTACTTTCACGTCTTCGAATTTTTGAAGTTCGGAATCACTAGTCATAGCCATGACTTCGGTGTCGGTCGCACTCGAATTCTGGCACAAACAATATCCGTCTACGNTACCTGGACCTGCTGCTCCTCCATTAAGCATGGCTGAGGTGGCAAAGAAACCCATGACCCAATCACTCGAGCTGGTCCTGTCTGACACAGCCACTGGACTTAGCTTGCCGTCAGCAGATTTCACAAATCCCCAATCCGAGGAAGCATCAACAGTCAAACTGTCGTAGCTCGGTCCGGGATCTACGGCCACAGCCGTCGGACTACTATCGGTCTCGCACGAGACCAAAACCAATAATAAAATTATTNTGAAAAAATATTTTGATGAACTAAACACGGGNAATCCTCTTTTCTACAGAATATGCGATTGAGACTCATTCTCAATCAGNNCTGTAGANTATAAANTANAAATAGAAAGNTCAAGTGCTTGNNNTACCTTTTTTATAAGNTTTATTCTACTGGCTTAGCTACATGGATTGTGGTGAGTAGAATAGGAGTGATTGGTGGGTTGTTGGGAGGAGTGCTTACTCGGAATTTCCTCTAACTGCACGACCACCAAGGGCCCTGTATGTTATCCGTATTTACTAATGAGTAGCGAATGTCGTCACAGGTCTATACCCCACGACGAGATGCAGTAAATTAACATTCTGTAAAGATGAATCTGCTCGTTGATCTATGTGAATTAAGAGGGAATTTATGATGGCTTTCGCTTCGATCTGCCAAGTTGTAATCGCAGCTGTGATATTTAATGTTTGGATACTTCGCCGCAATCGGCCGACTCCTTATCGTCCAGATGGAGCTGGTACTTTGAAGGAAGAGTTTGCTGTCTATGGTTTTCCAGATTGGGTAAGAATAGGCGTAGGAACATCTAAACTCCTACTGGCGTCGCTCATGGTAATTGGTTTGTTTGTGAGTCCTGTTGCAAGAGTGTCATCTGGCCTACTTGCTCTCCTGATGCTGGCCGCGATAGCTGCACATATCAAGGTTGGTGATCCCCTAATTAAAGCGATACCAGCCCTCTTTATGGCGGCGATGTGCACGTTTGTATTTTTGACGTATTCTTCCTAGCTGCCTAAAGAAAAGATGAAGGCAAGGAAGGGGATTACTCGGAATTTCCTCTAACTGCACGACCACCAAGGTTCCCCGTATGCTCTCCGTCGCGTAGGGTCACCACTCCGTTCACAATTACTATGGGGATACCAAGGGGATATTGGTGCGGGTTATCGAAGGTAGCTTGATCCGCAACGGTCGTTNGGTCGAAAGCCACAAGGTCAGCGTAGGCTCCAGGGGCTATTATGCCTCGNTCTCGTAGCTGCAATTTCTTCGCTGGCATTTGGGTCACCTTATGAATTGCTGATTCCAGGGCCAGTGCTCCTGTGTCTCGCACATAGTGTCCCAAAAACCTTGGAAATGAGCCATATCCCCGGGGATGAGGCGATCCCGATCCCAGTGATCCATAGGGTGCATAGCTTCCGCCGTCGGAGCACAGCATCCCGAGAGGATGAGCGAGTATCTTTGCAGTGTTCTCCTCACTCATTCCGTGGCCGATCATTCCTACACTTCCNCCATTTTCCTCTAANAGTTCNAGTGTAAGNTCATAGGCTTCAATTCCACGAGCACGAGCCAANTCACCCACTAGGCCGCCNCGAGCCCAGGATGTNGAGGCGCCTGTACTTGATATTTGGACAGAATTCCAGTCGCCGAGCAGGGCAACTTTTTCACGGCAAGCTTTTTCCAGACGACTTGCATATTCAGAATCTCTCAGGCGGTTCAGGAAGGCCTGATTGCCACCTGCACGGTACTCGCTTGGAAATAGGTTAGAGAGCCCCGTGGCATAGGCAGTATATGGATACCGATCGAAGTGCACGTCTAGNCCATCCGCGCTAGCCTGNTCGATAAGTTCAAGNGCAGCTTGGGCTTTCCAGTAGTTCCGTTGTCCTTGGGCCTTCAGGTGTGATATTTGCACAGGAACATTGGCAAGACGACCCACATNTAGAGCTTCTTCAATCGCTCCAAGCANTCTGTCATCTTCATTTCTCATATGNGTAGCATAGGGATATCCGGAGCCTTGTAGANCAGAAGCTANTTCGATGAGTTCTTCAGGATTAGCTAGCCCACTGGGAGTGTATTCCAANCCGCTAGAAAGGCCGACACATCCNCCCGATATCTGCTCAGAAAGAATGGATTTCATGGCAGAAAGCTCTGTTTCGGTTGCNGGCCGATCTGAGTAGCCTACCACCAATCCTCGTAACGCTCCATTGCCGACCATTGTTCCTACATTAACTGCTGGACGCTCCTTATCTATGCGGTTCAGGAATCCAAGTGGATCACGGAAATCGATTTCTACTCCATAGCGTCTCTGGTAGCTGTCTCTCGTCTCTTCAAATCCGGCATCCGACCATGGTCCGACAGANCTTCCATCTTGACCCACAATTTCTAATGTAACTCCTTGCCTTATTCGGCTTTCCGCTTTGTTATTGACGAGNAGTGAGAGGTCTGCGTGGGAATGGATATCTATGAATCCGGGAGATAGAACTAGTCCANGGAGGTCTATCTCTGTTGATCCAGAGGGAAGGTNGGGCCCAATAGCTATAATCCTGTCACCTGAAATGGAGACGTCCATCTCCCTNCCNTGACTTCCAGTACCGTCGAGGACATGNGCTCCCCTCAGCACCAGATCGGCTCGATGTTTCNCAAAACCCACAGAGGGTAATCCNAGATTTGCGATTCCTACTGCTGTCAGGGTCCGAANGAAATCTTTTCGCTTCAAAGCTCTCTGTCCTCACTATCNAGGTGGTAGCCACTTTTATTGGTTGGCAAGTCTCATCACTGCAGGAAATTAAGGTTAACCTTCGGGGGGCTAATCTCAAAGAAANGATGANTNATCTTTGANTTCCCCGAACTAGAGCATTGCTTAAAGGAGCTAGATACATGCCGCGAAAGACAGATCATGATTCCTTGACCCCGAANCGAGTGATTGCTTTGAAGTGGGATGGACGGGAAGAAGATATTGTCTGGGATGCTTCACCTAAAGCAGGGGGCAGTGGTTTCGGGGTCAGGATGCATCCAACTGGAGAAAAGGAGTATGTCTTTCAGCCACGTTGGAGTAAACAGGTCGATAAAATCGCGAACAATGGTAAGGCTGTGCCTAGCAAGCCAGAGCTAATTGTCATCGGTTCAACTAGTGAGGTTGAGTTGTCTGAAGCCAGGGAGAGGTTGCGGGAACTGCGGGGTCAATCCTGAGTATCTGGATAGCAAATANCTGGTTACGGTATTTTGCTCGCTGGCAAGCTTCCGTATACTGAAAGTCCTTATTNTACCAGGGAGGNCTCTATGAAGAAGANGGGATTATTAGCTGTCGCACTTATGGGGNTAGGATGTGGNGTTTCCGATCCGACNTCTTCTTCGCATTACACAGACATTGTGCGTACTGGNTATTTCGATTCCGANATGNACGTTAGCGACTGGCGGAACGAATTTGTAAGCAGAGAAGANGCAAGAATAGATCTGAAGGTTTTGGATTCTCTTATGACCTATCACTATGCCTACAATGAAGCAGACAATTTAGATGAGTCTGCTGTATTGCAGGCTATTTCTGAGCAACTTCCAGAGAGGATGAGAGTTGGGGATTTCGCGATGCAGCTCCAGAAAGCATTGGCCNTGTCTATTGATGGGCATGCACCTCGAATTGCTGGAGTCAACGAGGCTGGTGAGCGGGAACGAATAGAAGATAATCCTCCTGGCCAGCATTATTTCCCTTTTGAATTGAGGTCAACTGGTAGTCGTATAGTGGCATTTGACGGAGTGCGCAGGGAGCTGATCGAACCAGAGTATCCCTACGTCGCAAAGATTGATGGGATTGAAATCTCGGAGTGGATTGAAGCGGCACAGTCCATCATAGTGGATGGAACTTCGCAGCTTCGTTGGCATCGCGGGGCCAGACAATTAGCAAATATAGGGTTTTTAAGGATGGAAATGTACAGAGCTTCATCCGATCAGGCACTAGTACTTTTTGAGAATCATGACCGATCGTCACAAGTGGAAAGGNTGGTAGAATTGGTCGAAGCCTCNGTAGCGGCTCGGGAGCGCTATCCTTTTGCGGAGGACGCTAGAGATCGCATACCTGAAGACATTGCNTATTTCAGGATTCGACGTATGGAGAGCGACCCTGATTACATCGCTAGCTTTGCGGCATGGATTCAAGACAGTAGGCNTGTTCGAGGGGTGATTGTTGATATTCGAGATAACGGGGGCGGAAGTCGTCTTCCATTGCTTACGTTGTTNCCCCATTTACTTGNTGNAGATTCGGAGCCAGTTGTCGTAAATGCAGGGCGGCTAAAATTAAGCCCAGGATGCCCTGGTCCTGGTTGTGAAGCACCAGAAGAAGGCTACTTGGCGAACCGTTTTATGCTTCCGATCCGAGCNATTCCAGAGGGTACTCCAGAGCGAATNGCGTTGGATGAGTGGTTGCCTGGATTTACNCCACAGTGGTCACCGCCAGCAGAGGGTTTTAGTGACTGGCATTACTTGATTGTGGGGCCGGATACGGATCCAGTTTTTGTCGGCAAGCCAATTATCGTTCTTATGAACAATGGCAACTTCAGTGCGTCGGACATTTTTTTGAGTGCCTTGAAAGGGACGGACGGAGTGACACTGCTTGGAACGGCTAGTTCAGGCGGTTCGGCCAGGCAGAATGAACACATCCTGCCCAGATCTGACCTAGCTGTTAGGCTAGCTTCAATGGCCTCCTTTCAGNCTAGNAACGGTCGGCTTTATGATGGAGTGGGCATCAATCCCGATATTCATATGGAGCCTGAACCTGGATTTTTTGTTAACGAAAGCGATCTGATTCTGGAAAGGGCTATTGAACTGATTCGCGAATCGNGGGGAGGTTCACATATTGGAAGGTGAACGCGACTCTTGAATCCAAGNTTATACGCATTTTTTCAATNAAAANTTTAGACGAGGGANTGATTTCTGTGAAAAATATTANANGGTTTGGACTTGTCACGGTTTTTTTCTTGGTGACTGTGATTCTNGGCGTAACGCAAATTGAAGCTCAGCAGGCTCCATTTGTGAACGAGGATGTATTCGAAATCGAATATGCATCAGACGTCCAAATTTCTCCGAATGCTTCGATGGTGGCGTATGTCAGGTACTCCATGAGTGTCATGAGGGATCGCCGGGAAGGTCGTTTGTGGTTGGTGAACACTGATGGGTCAAGTCACAGAAAAATTACCAGTGCAGATCGTTCAGAGTCCTCACCGCGCTGGTCGCCAGACGGGACGCGGATAGCTTTTGTTTCTGGAAGTGCGGAGGGAAGTGAGATTTATGTTTATTGGGTAGATACCGGTCAGATCGCTCGATTGACCCAACTAGAGCGTTCGCCAGGAGGTATAGCCTGGTCACCCGATGGCAGCCATATAGCATTTACTATGTTAGTCCCAGAAGCACGGCCAGTACTTGCTGCGATGCCTGCCAAACCAGCGGGAGCCGAGTGGGCCGATCCTCCGATTGTAGAGACGCGGGTGAGGCATGAAGCAGACGGTAGTGGCGTTATCGAACCAGGTTTTCGACATATCTTTGTGATTCCGTCTGATGGAGGCTCCGCCCGTCGGATCACTCAAGGGGATTTTCAACATGGTGCCCCAGTGTGGGATGTCGATGGACAGTCAATTCTTTTTAGCGCCAATAGGCGTCCGGGATGGGAATGGGAGCTGAGTCAGAGCGACGTGTTCCGGGTATCTCTGGAAGATGGAAGAACGCAAGCTCTTACTAGTCGTGAAGGACCAGACGGTGGACAGGCAATATCACCAGATGGAGGTAGGATAGCATACACTGGTTATGAGGATAGAGTGCGTACATACCAGACAAGTGATTTACATATCATGGATGCTGACGGTTCAGGCAAGCGCTTACACCTAGAAGGACTAGATCGGGCTGTAGGTGGCCTTTCTTGGGCAGCAGATGGTAGTGGCGTTTATTTCAGCTATGATGATGAGGGAGTGACCAAAGTAGGTTTCACTAGTTTAGGGGGAGATTGGCGTGTTGTCGCTGAGCATTTAGGGGGAACTTCAGCCTCTAGGGCCTACGGAGGAGGAAATTATTCAGTCGCTAATAACGGTACCGTAGCGTTTACTTATACCCGCTCTGATGATCCGAGTGAAGTAGCGATAATGACATCGGACGGACGGCGTCAGACAATCACGGATCTAAATGGGGATCTGAAGGATCGGGCGCAATTGATTGAAGCGGAAATGTATTGGACAGAATCCTCATTTGATGGTCGTCCGATACAGTCTTGGATACTTCATCCCCCGAATTTCGATCCAAATCGTGAGTACCCACTATTGCTAGAGATACATGGTGGGCCGGTATCTAATTATGGTGACCGATTTGCGGCTGAATTTCAATTATATGCAGCAGCTGGTTTTGTAGTTGTCTATTCTAATCCAAGAGGCAGTACTAGCTACGGAGAAGAATTCGGCGATCTACTGTATCACAATTATCCAGGCAACGATTATGACGATCTCATTTCTGCAGTCGATGCAGTTATCGATAGGGGGTATATCGATGAGGATCGCATGTATGTAACGGGTGGCAGTGCGGGTGGTATCATGACAGCATGGATTGTCGGCCATACGGATCGTTTCCGCGCTGCAGTGGTGACCAAGCCAGTAGTTAACTGGATAAGCAAAACCCTTGTGGCTGATAATTACAATGGATACATGTATCGCCGCTACCCAGGAACTCCTTGGGAAAATTTCCAAGCTTATTGGGATTTTTCTCCACTTTCAGTGGTGGGTGATATTGAAACTCCGACGATGGTAATGGTGGGTACTGCAGATTTGCGCACTCCGCTTTCCGAATCGAAGCAACTCTATCATGCCTTGAAACTACGGCGTATCGATACTGCACTCGTGAAGATTCCAGGTGCATTTCACAATATTTCAAATCGTCCTAGTCAGTTGATTGCTAAGGTTATAAACACGGTTGCTTGGTTTGATCGATATAAGGACGGAAGACCGATTAGTCAGGATAAATGATTACTAAGAACGATGATTAGATAAGAAAATAGAGGGAGGCAATATGGATGAGAAGCGTATCTGTCTGGGTGTCTTGTTGGTTGGGACGCTCATACTATCTGGATGCATGAGCGAAAGTGGAACGTCACCTAGTCGATTTGGCATAGCTAAGGGTGGAGATGACAGGAATGGTCCGTATGATGTAATACCTGGCTGGTGGAAACCAGCATCCGACCATAACGAAACGTGGACTTGGGGGTCTGCAGCTGGGGTATGGCCTGATACGCCTGACAGAGTGCTTGTTGTGATGTGGGGCGATGAGCGCAGGGAACCCCAGATGGGGGAAGTTAATGAACTCCAAAGGAATTTTCTTGTAGCTGTGGATCGAGACGGTAACATCACTGAGAATTGGTCACAATGGGATTCGATTTTTAATCGACCGCATCAAATTTACATTAACCCATACGATCCAGAACGTGCTGTTTGGGTAGATGAGAGGGGTGGCAACGGTGTTCATGAAGCGATTCTTAAATTCAGTAACGATGGAAGTGAGTTGCTTTTGAGGATGGAAGATCCAAACCCTNTATTTGGGGAAGGTGGACCCAACCCGCGCGAAAATCCAAANCCTGGCCCTTTAGACTNCGGTCAGAATGCNGTGCTTGCGTTTCTCCCCAANGGTGATTTTCTGTTGGGTGACGGTTATCAGAACGGTCGCATAGTNCGCTACAATTCTGAGGGNGANTTCTTGTNNGAATTTGGTTCNGTAGGAAGTGGTCAAGGNCAGTTCGATTTGATACATGGAGTNGCCGTNGACAAAGACAATAGGATTTATGTGTCTGACCGTCGGAACCATCGGATCCAGATCTTTACAGAAGATGGAACNTTTCTTGATGAATGGACGGATATTTGGGATCCCGTAGCGATCATGATTGATGTGAATGATTTCGTATGGATCTTGGATGCTACTCTGAATCGCATCCTTAAGTATGACATGGACGGGCAGTTGTTGGATTACTTCGGAACTTACGGTGAGGCATCGTCGTTGGGTCGTCCTGGATTTACTTGTTCTGACGATGCGGCGGTNGCAGATGCGGGGCTCGATCACGATCATACAGGAGCTTGNGGAGGATTTTCTCTGCCGCACCAGATGAGTGTCGATTCGGAAGGAAATCTTTACGTAGCCCAATTTGGAGGACCTTGGATCGATAAGTATGTGCCAAAACCTGACGCAGATCCCTCGAGGTTGATCGGCCAACCACTGGGGCCTTAATTCTCCTTGAAACGTAGAAGATGATTAGAGAAGAATTAGTATTCCTATTGTTCGTCATGGGTCCAGTNCTGTTCTTTAGGGAGATGACTGCAAGAGGTAAGCGAGTTAGGGAGCTNTTGGCTGAAAAGATGGAGATGACTCTGCTACCNCCATTGAGTGGGGANTGGGGNTGGATTTGGAAACGTCAGAAAGATCCACATTGGAAAATGGCCAAGAGTATGGCAAATCTTCGTTTGTTTTCCNGTATCAATAGAAGTATCAGAGGTAAAGCGCGNCGAAAGTTTAAGTATATTATGAAGGGTGATCCCCAAAANTTGCAATTAANGGACACTGTCGAAGTGAAGATCTTTGAGTATCATCGGACCAATGCACCTCTTGTGATTCCAGTGTTTATAAAGACCACCGTTCAAACGGTAATGTACTTTAGCGATTCCGGATTGAGTCTTCCTGAGTTTGCCATTCGACCAGAGCGTTTTAGACATAAAATTGGTAGCACTTTGCATATGGTCAACGACATAGACTTCCAGTCTAANGGAACGGCGATCGAATTTTCAAGCCAGTATTTATTAAGCGGTCCTAAGGACNGTGAGGAACAGATTCGTGANCTGTTTACGGATGAGGTGCTNAGGTGTTTCNCTGACAAAAATGAGATTTGTGTGGATGGANCTGATTCTCAGNTGATCTTTTACCGCGCCGATGTTGCTATTCAGCCACGACAAGAAACCTTTCGCCCATTCNTAGAAGAAGCGGNTGAGATATACCAGGTNCTTTCAGATAGCAATACTCAAAAGTACTAATTGCCTGGTTTGTACTCTCTTTCGATGTGGCCTTCTAGATCTTCTGGGTANTAGTACACAGGCCTCAAATTTCCATCTGCATAAATCTGTGCTTGGTCATTGAAATGGGGAGAAGAGGGATCTCCACTTTCTCCCCCTGCAGTAACTGCTAGGGCTCGTACTTTCTCTCCAAACTCTACAACAGCTACAAAACTATTTCCGCTAGTGCCATAGCGTCGCACGGTTCCAGGGTATCTGCGTGCCCCAAAAGAGGCCAGTGATCCCCATCGTCCAGAATGAAACCCTACGCCGATACTAGGTTCACTGTCGCTAAACGGTTGTACGATATCTCCATTGATACGCTGAAAACGGTTGATTTCTCCCCAAGGGGTTTCCCAGGTGCCAAAATCTTCCGTCAATCGGTTTGATGCGGTCTCTAAAGCTGTTAGTTGTTCGTCCACCGAGGCTCTGTTAGCGATATAATCGTTGTTAGACATGCCTGAATTGCGAGCTTGTTCAGCGATCCGTTCCGTCAATTCTTCAACCCAGTAGGTAGCCAGGGAGGTAGCAACAGATTCTAGCCCCCAGCGGTAATCCCAAGAGCGAAGTTCAGTGATTTGTTCGGTCAAACCAGCCTTTAGGGGGTGAGATGAGGGCGCGTTTTCCCATGCTTCTAACAGGGAAGGTAGCACAGCTTCAAATCCAGGGATTTGGCTTGAGAACGCTGCTTCCACTAGGCTTTCTAGAGTGAAATCCTTTTTGTTTTCCAGAAGTCTAATAGCATGAATTCCTCTCGCATTTTCTCCGCTCCTTTGGAAGTAAGGTGCAAAGTCAGACTGCTTCGGGCTGTCGGGTCCTGCAGAACTATAGGGCCAATTGTTGGTGTTTTGAATCCAGCCGACNGAGGGGTTAAANACATTNGGAGTTTCCTCTATAGAATGTGGTTCACCCCAATCGTTTGCCGATACACTTCCGTCTACAGGTTCAAGCCAATTGATGTCGGGATTCCTTTTAGGAACGAAATTGGAATGCCAGTAAGCGATATTTCCGTCTGAATCTGCGTACACTGTATTATTCGATGAATTAGTGTGCATTTCCATATTTTCACGATAGTCTTCCATTCCTCGGGCTTTTGTACGTCCGTATGATTGCATTAAGGCAGACATAGGTTCTTCCATCAGTGAGGTGGCCACCCATTTTGATCCTTGTGCCCTGACGATCGGACCATGGTGTGATCTAAAAATCGTAAAATCTCTCTCTTTCATTCCGTCAGCTGATTTGTAGGCTATGCTGACTGTTTCTTTACTTAGGGGTCGCTCTTCTCCATCGACAGAGTAGAAAAACTCATCGCCGCGTTCAGTCACCGTCTCCAAAAATTCATCAATATTATCTACTCCACTAGAAGTGTGCATCCAGCCTNCATCTTCATTAAANCCTTGGTAAATGAAGAACTGCCCCCAAGTGGAAGCNCCATAAGCGTTCAGGCCTTCATCACTAGACATNTGTAGTTCNGATCTGAAGAAAAATGATGTATGTGGGTTGATCAAAAACAGGGCATTCCCGTTAACTGTATTTTCAGGTGCGATAGCGATTCCATTTGACCCTCTCGGTTCCTCCCAATCGACCAGAGGTGCTTCAATATCCAGGGAAGCCATACTCATATTTCCAGAGGCATCAGTGTCGTAGAAGGCTCGCAGCTGTGCAATGTTGATCCGTTCAATATCGCCGCCGATGCTCCCTTCGCTGAAGGTGAGTGCCATCCATGGTTCGAATCGGTCTAATACTCTGGGGGCCACCTCTGGGTGTGTGTGTAAATAGTAATTTAGGCCGTCGGCCCANGCGTCCATAAGAGATCTGAGCCATCCTGGACTTTCAGCATAGATTGCTTGCATCTCTATGGGGTTTATAAANAGTCTCATTCTTANGTCNCGCCATATTTCCTCTTCACCCTCTGCCTCTGCCAATCGCCCCTGTGANTTTAGAAAGTTAACTTCGATACGATTGAAATCGTCTTCTGCCTGGGCGTATATCATGCCAAATACTGCGTGGGCGTCGGTAGGTCCATGTACATGGGCGATGCCCCAGTCGTCTCTTTTGATGGTAATATCTTCTGCCATAGTTTCCCAGCGAACTAATTCTGGATTAGGGGCAGTGCAGGCACTGATGGTGATGGCGAGTAGTATGGCAATGTTTTTCATGGGACTCCGATGGAGAAGTAAAAATTTTGACAACGTGGAAATATTGTACCCCGAAATAGCCTTTTAGACCAGTAACAGTATAGCAGAAGTATCTACTCTATTTTGCCATTACCCAGCAGATAAGTACTTACTTTGGCGATCAGGAAAGTGTTATGTTTTGCCAGGAAGTTTTTGTGAGTGAAGATTAAAACCAGGCTGATTTCTATACTTTCATTTGAATTCAAGGACTGTCTATGAACGGACACGATCCTGCTTCGTTGCGAGAGAAGATTTTTAAAATCGTCTTCGGAACAGATACGGAGCAGGGAAGATTATTCGATATCGTTCTGATATTCATGATCCTGTTCAGTGTTGCAGTAGTGATGTTGGAATCGGTTACTACCCTTTCGGAAGAATACGGTGACCAGCTACGAGCATTCGAATGGTTTTTCACTATCATTTTCACGATTGAGTATGGATTGCGATTATGGTGCGTAAAGAAGCCGAGGGGTTACGGATTTAGTTTCTTTGGTATTGTAGACTTACTCTCTGTGTTGCCAACCTGGTTCAGCCTGATAATACCTGGTGCCCAGATTACTGCCGTTATTAGGGTTTTGAGAGTGATACGAGTATTTAGAATCCTGAAACTGGTTCAGTATCTTGGGGGTACTGATGTTTTAGTTCGGGCTATTGCCAGGAGTAGGTACAGAATAACAGTGTTTTTAGTGGCAGTATCTGTGCTGGTGACAATTTTAGGGTCATTCATGTATCTGATCGAAGGCCAAGAAAATGGATTCACTAGTATACCATCGGGTGTGTATTGGGCTATAGTAACTCTGACAACTGTGGGCTATGGAGATATTGCTCCTTCGACACCATTGGGACAGATCCTGGCCTCTTTTCTGATGCTGATGGGATACGCTTTAATAGCAGTACCCATGGGGCTTATTATTTCGGAAACGTCAAAACCAGGAGGATCTTCTGTCTTAGGAAGTCGACCATGTGTCAGGTGCATAGATGGAAGTTCTGATCCCGAAAAGCACTTCTGTAGTTACTGTGGCAAAAATCTTGACCAGGTGCAAATTCCGTCCTTATGATCAGCGCAATGTATTGAAATTGCCCATGATCCTTTAATTCACTGGTACCAGGCGAAGGAGAAATAACTGATGATTCGTAAAAAATGGAGCGACAGGGTGTTACTTACGATTTCTGTGATGGCCTTGGTTTTCGTAGTACCACTCACAGCACAGGAGCCGAACTTCGGTCGTGCGATGGAGATGACTCCAACTGACCTAATCATCGGTCAACCAGTCAACTGGTACGGACCTGGGACAGTATATGCGTACAGCGCCAGCCAAGAGGGTTGGAAGGACCCGCAATTGCTCACCGCGCCTGATTCCTCACGTATGGATGACTTCGGGCGCGCTATTGCATTGGACGGCAACACTATGGTGATCGGTGCTCCTCGCAAGCACGATCAGATTGGTGCTGTCTACGTCTTTGATCGGACAGGGACCGAAACTCCTTGGGAGATCACAGGGACAATTATGCCGCCAGTGAGTGAAGTCCCGGGTCAAATGGGTACAGCAGTCGTTCTGCAAGGGAACGATCTCCTTGTAGGCGCACCCTCGACTGGACGCACTGGCAGTGTGTACCACTACCGACGGAGCGGTGGTGCCTGGTCACTGGAAACTACCATTACACCAGAAGGCGAAGTTGCAGGATTCGGCACAGCTCTGGCCTGGAATGCCGATGACCTGCTCGTGGGTGCTCCGACTGCAGATGATGGCCGTGGTCGAGTCTATGCCCTGTCGCTGTTGGAGACTGGTGGGTGGGGTGAAGCTGGACAAATCGAGTTGATCGGTACTGCAAACAATGAGAACGCCCGCGCAGGAACGAGCATTACGCTGGGGAATGACCACGCACTTGTTGGCGCACCTGGCACGGCATCAGTTGCAGTTTTACGTATCTCCGACGGCGATACTTGGTCTCATACTGAGACACTCGATGCGCCGGAAGGGGCTGACGGATCTCAGTTTGGTTTTTCGCTGGGACTCGTCGGAGACGAACTTTGGGTTGGGGCACCTGGAATGCATCGTCGCAATGGTAGAGTCTTTCGATTCACTTCTAGTCAGGACGGCAGTTGGGCTAGTCCTGAGCGACTCGATCCAGACGATACTTCTGGATCCTCCTGGCCCCTCGGATTCGGCTATTCGGTCGCTTCGGCAGGTGACCGAGCTGTAGTGTCGATGCCAAACCGCGACTTCGGTGAGGGCCGGGTGATGATGCTCAACAGAGGTGCCAGTGGTTGGTCGGCGGGTGAACTCTTGGCAGGTGAGATCTACAGGATAGGATCAGCTCTCGAGGAGGGAGACCGCTGTGACGGCGGCCAGATGACAGAGTTCCCTTGCACTAATATGGAGCTCGTCTCGCATATGACTGTCGACGATCTCGGTGGAGAGCGAGGCGTGTGGGTCAACGACGTTTGGGGGTGGACAGACTCCGAATCTGGAAGGCGGTATGCTTTGGTAGCTCGTCGCGATGGTGCCTCCTTCGTTGATGTGACAGACGCTGCAGCGCCAAGGCTCGTTGGGAATCTTCCAAGGACTAAAGGATCGCCTCCCTCTGTCTGGAGAGATATTAAGGTGATAGATGAACATGCCTATATCGTTTCCGATGGTGCTGGTGCTCACGGTATGCAAGTCTTCGACCTGGCTCGGCTTCGTAATGTTGGCGAGGAACCCGTCGATTTCGAACCAGATATGACATACCGAGAGATCTTCAGCGCCCACAATGTAGTAGCAGACACTGAATCTAAGTTCCTTTATATCGTGGCCGCGAATGGTGGTGGTCGAACGTGTGGGGGTGGTCTTCACATGGTAGATGTCCGAGATCCGGTCAACCCAGTTTTTGCTGGTTGCTACACCGATACTTCCAGCCCTGGTGCGCGCGGCTATACGCATGACGCACAATGCTTAGTCTACCAGGGTCCGGACGAAGGGTATCGCGGTCGACAGATCTGTGTCGGTTCTAACGAATCTGAGCTCAACATCGCCGATGTTACGGACAAGTCGAATCCAGTCACAGTAGCACGGATGAGCTATCCGAATGTGGCCTATGCCCACCAGGGCTGGTTTGATGAGGAACAGCGCTACTTCTACATGAACGATGAGGCTGACGAACTGTCTGGAACAGTTGAAGGGACGAGAACACTCGTATGGGATTTGATTGAACTTGATGATCCAGTCCTGGCTAACGAGTACATCGCTCCAGTGAAGGCTTCAGACCATAACCTCTATGTGGTCGGTGATCGCATGTACCAATCCAATTACGGTAGTGGACTTCGGGTGCTTGATATCAGTGACAGAGCAAACCCTTATGAGGTCGCCTTCTTCGACAGTGCTCCTTACAACAACAATGATCCGGGTCACAGCTCATCACAGAGTGGCGCGTGGAGCAACTATCCGTTTTTTGAGGATGGGCTAGTCATCTTTACTAGCGTCCGCGAAGGCCTCTTTATAATGAAGGTAAGTCCCCCTCCAGTGAGTTGACTGAAGAGAATAGAAAAATGATGATTCACAAAAAATTGGGAAGCAAAGTGTTGCTTGTTGCATTTCTCGCAGTGGGGGTGCAGGTGAATTCACTCGCTGCACAGGAGAGTCGTGTGTTGGAACCGAAAAACACGGTTCTGTCTGTCAATCCCTTTGGACTGATGCTCGATCTCTTCAACGCAGAGATCGAACGTGTTATTTCACCGACTAGCACCATCGGATTTGGAGGATCTGGGTACTTTCCCCAAGAGACGCAAGCTGACGATCGTTACTGTATGGATTCTGGTGATCTCTACTGTGTGAACAACTACCAATACGAAGAAACAGATCTAAATTACATTAATGCGGATGTTTTCTGGAGGTATTATCCCTCAGGAACTGCCCTTACGGGTTGGATGTTCGGAGTGAAGACTGGCATCACAGACTTCTTTGAAGAGGGCACTTACTGGGGATACGGATTTGATTTTAATCGTAGTTGGCTTCTGGGGCCTGAAGGTAAGTTCTATATGGGTATCGGTTTTGGTCTCAAGCGACTTTATAAAACGGGGGGATCTACTTCCGATAACCCATGGTTTGAAGATCGACGATATATTCCAACGATACGGATCGTCAATGTTGGGATTGCATTTTAAATAACTGGAGATAGTAATGATTAAGCGTGGATTCTACATTTTTTTGGCGACTTTCATGGGGGGCTGTGTTTCCGCAAATTTCTTGCCGACAGGCGGTGAATTATTTGCGCCTAAGCCTCCAGGATGTGCTATCGAGGTTTTTAGTTCTGGGGCTCCTGATAGGGCTTACGAAGAGATTGGAATAGTAGAGGGTAAGGGTACCGCCTGGAAGGCAGAAATGAGAGATGTCTTGCCTGCCATAATGGAAGAGGGATGTCGAGCTGGAGGAGATGCTATCATCTTGCGTGAGACTGAGATGTTCACAGAGGGTCGTGAAAACACTCCTGCTCAACTAATCAACGCTACCGTGATCCGTTGGACTAATTAGAAGACCTACTCTCTTAATTAGTCGACAATCTCCAGCCCAAGTTAAGTGACCACGCGAGTCCGAGTTGTGGTCCCTCTAGCGAGTGCCATAATGGTATGGTTCCGGACAATACAAAACCGTGGGACCCGAGTCTGCTGGTGTTCTTAGACACGATGACTTCGGGCGTGAGAAGCAGCTCTCTACCACTTCTCAATTTCGGATCTGCCGTAGGTACCATTTTTAAGCTCTGTTGAAGCCGGCGATCAGACCCAGAGATATTGCCCCAACTATTGTAGTCCAATGCGAGGGATGTCTGCGTTGAGGTCACTGGCCCCAATGCTATCCAGAGTGAGGAAGAAAATTCATTCCCGAGTCTATAACCGATTTCATTTTTTCCAGCCCTAAGGGTAGTATTCATTTTTCCACCCAGGTCGAAACTACCCATTTGTAGGGAGGCTGATGCTTCGGGTTTGATTTCTAGTGATCCAGATCCCAATTGCATGGGATAAGGTAGAATCATTTTATTTGGACTACTCGCCGGAGTCATGTCTTTGGCGTTAGTCGTTCCAGTGGGAACCGAAAGTGTAATCCCAAATGCTGCGTTGGCATTCTGAGCAAGGTGGCGACTGGTTGTTAGACCGATGCTCAGGTCCCCTATTCCATTTGATTCAGTAGTAAATTTGCCGCCAGCAGCTGTTGTGTGATCCATTGAACGCGATGTTATGGGTAGCATAAAGGTCGTTGCCAGGTTTCCTGGTAAGCCGATCATGGCGCCAACCATTTGCATACGCATTCTCATTCGTACTGGAGCCACTTGGTAGTNGCGAAGTACTGATTCTGCAGTCACATGGTCTCTGCCTAGATGGTGATGGGCTTCCCCCATTTTCATCATGCCGAAACGGTAATTGATCATTACTTTTCCGGGAGATAAACTGTGAAGCCCCATCACAGTCGATGGTGATCGGACATGNTGAGACANTCCCTCCATTTCCATAGAATGTTCTTCATGGTGCTGTCCTGATAAGGGCTGTATTGCCGCTTCTAGGCCCCACAGGGATAGGACTACCAATAGCCAACTAGGTTTGTTCATGTACATTATTCCCGCCTCTTTTTTCTAGGTGTGTTATTTGCTTGTTACGTGTACCTAGGAAAAACGAGGGGGTGGAGGCTCTGGAGGGATTTNTGAAACGACATCCGACCCGTCATAGTTGAACTGGCTTGCTGTTGGTATCGTGAAGGGGATAGTCCGTGNGACACCATCTGAATTGACTATAGTNGCGCATGCGGCCATCGCACATTCCGAAGACTNATCACCTGGCCNGTTCTCAGGTTGATGATCTGAGGTCTCGTTGTGCTCTTGAGTTGCACTCCCGTGACTGTCCATCTGATGAGTCGAAGTAACANGATCTTCAGAGCTGTCACATACACAAAGGGTCTCACATCCGAAAGTCAGTGCCTGGGTTAACAGAATCGAGATCGCCGTTATTTTCAACATGCCAGGAGAGTANCATGAAGGGCTACTAATTCCTAGTCCCAAGATCCGACGAACAAATTGTCATTAGACCTATGGGGATCCTCTTGATTCTCCTAACACACCATGCTTCTTCATTCAGGTACAATTGCAGGTTTCACCTGCAGGTTCGGATCCGCGTCATCTCTAGGTATGAATTTGTGAGTTCGGGCGTTCTGATTGTCTGAGAGATACAGATTACTTTCTGAGTCTACGGCGAAAGAGTGTGACTCGATAAACCTGGAGGGTCCTTCCGTTGGAAGATCCCATTCGTATAAATGGTTCCCTTCAAAATCTAATTTGATGATTCGAGGTAGTCCTGCAGCGGGATTAACTTCTGATACCCACAATGCTTCCTCCGTGGCATGCAGGTCGAGCGCGAGGGCAAAATCTTCCCAGAGNGCGATTGGTTCAAATTCTGGATGGTAGTCCCTATTCAGNTCGAAGGATTGTTGGAATACGTGAACGCCCCTCTGGCGATCTGCTACAAAGAGTAAGCCGTCTGGACCTAGTGCGAGTGCGTGGACTTCTGCAAACTCTCCCAGCTCCTCCCTGCCAGATTTCCCGAATTCAGACTGGTAGTCCCCATTTTCATCGAGGATAATAACCCTTTTGTTCTCGAGTCCATCTGCCAGAAGAGTCCTGCCGTCGGGAAGAAATGCCACGTCTTGTGGTTGGCCTAGATGTGTCTGATCATTTGCTGAAACGTCTCTTTCTCCGTAGGTCCTNACGAGTTCTTCTCCATCATTGGAAAAGACAAAAATACGGTGTCCTGTTTCGTCAACAACCCAAACATGGCGATCTGGGTCGTAGGGACTGATCCGGACTCGATGTGGTCCAGGCCCATTTAGATCAGCAAACAGGTGATCCCATTGATCCCAGACATCGGTAACTTCTCCTTCCCTGTTAACCGTGAAAATCACGTTTTGCCAGGTACGTAGATCCGGCTGTCTTAGAGCATTGATTCCAACGGATCCTGCCCATCCTTCGAATCCTTCAGGTATNGGTGTAGGTAGCCTAGTTTCACCTCGCTGTATGATGAAGATGCGGTCTGGGCTTTCAGCGTAAACACCAGAGTTTCCACCCCACGCGAATCCTTCTTCTTGGAACGGTTTAAGCCATCCTTGAACAGCTCCATAGGCTGCAACGTCGATCATGGTCATAGTTTTNTCTTCGGTTGCTGTGTCCGTACATCCCTGAAACCCTACGGCAGTTAAGACCAGAAGAGTGAGCAGGCCATTTAAATTATTTTTCATACTCATCGTACCTTTTCAAATCTGACGTTTCGGGTTCTTCCGTTAGCTAGATAAAGCGCCACCACCTGGTCATTCCGATCGCGTTCGAAAGATACGGTCAGGCCANTGACCGCAGAATAGGTGTCTTTGATTGTAAATCTGAGTTCCATGTCTCCCAATCTTAGCTGATTCAGAATCAGACTACCGTCTTCGACACGAACTCGATAAAAAGTCTCTATTTCCTCACTGAAATAAGTTCCTTGAAAATCGTCAGGATCGGTACTCTCTGGTTCATCAACTGAGGAGATGCGTGTTGCTCGCTGCAGTTGGCCCGCCTGTTCAAGGGTTACACTGTCTACGGTTCCGTCTTCATTTCGATGGAATTCTACAGATGCTTCTACTCTGGTCAGACGGAAGGTGAGGTCTGATGTGGGGATAATTTCCAGTTTGATCTGGTCAGTTGCTTGGGTAAATAGGCTGTCACCACTTCTTGTGAAGTCCAGAACAAATGAAGGGGCCGCGTCGAGCGCATATTTTCCAGCCAGTTCATCGAAATTTGCCAGATCGTAGCTGTCAGGGTCAAAGTCCGACCCTTCAGAGTTCTCTGGGTCCATATGTTCACCGAAAAAAGCAGCGCCCAGTCGGTATGCGACGGAGCTGTCAAAATTGGCGTGGTTGCTCTGTACAGTGAGCCCGGCATTGATCTCTGGATAGAGCACTAGCTGGGACCGATGTGCTACATCGGCGCCGCCGTGCTCAACTCTTTTCAGACCTCTTTGTTCTTTGATCATGAGTCCGTAGCCGTAATCTGTCTTCTCACCGTCGTCTAACACGAAGGAAGTCATCATCTCTTCGAATATTTTAGCATTACCGACAACGGGATTTCTATAATTCTCTGACCAGCGCTGCAGGTCACCTACCGATGCGTAGATGCCACCTGCCCCAACTGCACCTCCTAAGTCCTTTTTTTCTTCAAATCCATCAGCGCCCAGTAAATAGCCTACCGAACGGTTTGGTACGATGTGTTCAGCGGATGGCCTGACTTGACTGCGTTTCATTTCCAGCGGATCGAAAACATTGTCTTGCATAAATTTGTGAAAAGGCATTTCCGAAATTCTTTCGACTATCATAGCTGCTAACCCAAAGGCGGTATTGTTGTAATTCCACTCTGTGTTTGGCGGGTTNTGCAAGGCCGGCTGGCGTTGCACGATCGCGATCAATTCTTTTCGATCGATGTGATCTCCATTCCAGAGTTGTCTCCCGGCCATAATAAATAGGTTCAAGAACTCCCGCAGTCCTGATGTGTGATTGATGAGATTTCGGACCGTGATCAGGTGTTCAAATTCTGGGAGTTCGGGCAAGTGCTTTCTTATGTCGTCGTCCAGGGAGAGTTGACCTCTTTCATTCAGAAGCAGAATGGCGAATGCGGTAAACTGTTTTGATGTCGATCCGATGTTTGTCGGGGTATCTAGTTCAAATGGAATTCCATANGTGAGGTTGGCCATTCCGTATGCTTTGGAGAATAGAACAGCTCCATTTTGCCAGACAGAGACGACGGCACCTGGTGAATCCATTCTGTCATAGGGTGCCATCAGTTGATTGACCAAAGCGGAAGGGTCGCTAGCTAAGGGTTGTACCGAATTAAGTGATAGTTCGAAGCTGCCTGNTTCGCCTGTCTGGGAAAAAACCTCNAACGTGTGTCGNCCTTCGTCTATGTTTTCAAAGGATAGAACCATAGGTCCACGAGCAGGATGTTCTCTTGTTTCGAGCAACTGGTCGTTAGGGTCTAAGAGGCGCATACTAGCATTTACACTTATTTGGTTCAATTCACCGAGGACGAAATGACCTGGACCGACATCAAATTGATAAACGACTGTGTCTGTCGCNCCTAACGTTTCTTCTANCAACATACCTTCTGTTAGAAGCTTTTGTGCCGACAGATCGTCACATATAGACAGGAGAATTATAGAGATAGGTATAGCCATTTTTATCATTAAAACTTCCTCATTTGTCGATTAGATAAGTATTTTCGTAAGCCAAAGTTAATTGGAATACATCGGTAGCCTAGGGACGGGAACTGGACCTGCTTCTAGGACTTTATTCCACACCCTACGACCGACAGCATTCGCCTCTTCAATAATCTTATCCTCGTTCATTGTGAGGACTTCTCGGTCACGCATCACGAATTTTCCATCGATCATTACAGATTCGATGTCTTCCGGGTGCCCACTGTGAATCACTGCGGACAAGATACGACCTGCAGGGACGAGGTGGGGCTTTTGGGTGTCTATGATCAGCAGATCCGCTTTTTTCCCGACTTCGAGTGTGCCTAATTGGTCCGATTGTTGAACAGCTCGGGCACCGCCTTGCGTGGTATCGGCGAGGATGTCTTCTGGTTGGGGTTGGAGTCCAGGGANTTCGTCTCCGTCACGGTTTCGTCTGATCCGTTCTGTAAGTAGAGCAATNCGCATAACCTCGAAGACATCATTGGTGTTGTTGTCCGTACCTAGAGCAATTGGGCAGCCGGCAGATCTNAGTGCCGGGATAGGTGGACTTACCCCACGGTTGGCAGCCATTCCAGCTTGATGAGAAATAATTGTTCCGGATTTTCCAAGTAAGGCGACTTCAGAGTCGTTAACGTATCGTGCGTGGGCGGCAAATAGCCGGGGACCCAGGAAGCCATGTTGGTCTAGATAGTGCGTTGGTCGAACACCATGATATTTCACCATGAACTCGAATTCTGCCCGACTTTGGTTTAAATGGATCGTATATCCTACATCATTTTCTTCTGCAAAACTCCTGATGGCGCTNAGGAGTTCAGGGGAGGAAGTTTCGGTGAGTCCAGCAGCTGGAAATACGCTGATCCGACCCTCTTCAGCTCCATGCCAGGCGCTGAAGAGGTCATAAATTCGCTGCATTCCCTCATCTCTTAATCTCGCGGAAAACTTTGGAGGTTCGCTCAGTGAAAAAGCTTCTGGGGTCATTGGACCACGAACATTTTCAGCATCTCGGACAGATTCAGCGAAGACACAGCGCAATCCTGTTGAAGCAAGCGCAGCAGCATCTCGCAGGATATTGCCAGTATTTTCTACAATAGTCGTAGTTCCAGTTTTTATTGCCTCGAGGGCAGCCACCTGCACCATNAAGATNTCTTCCTCTCCTTCGAGAAGACTGTTGGGAGAAACAGATAGATTGGCGGTGTTAGGGAAGCCAAAATCCTCATTGAATCCCCTAGCTATGACTGCGCCCATATGAGCATGGCAGTTTATGAGGCCAGGAAGTAGGGCTTTATTTTTGCCGTCATAAACTTCGGCCTGGGGATAAAGCTCCAGGACCTGTTCNGTCGGTCCTATAGCGACGATTTCCGAATCTTCTACCGCGAGGGCTATGTTGTTCTGGACTGTGTCGGGGTTAACCACGGTTGTGTTGGCAAATACCACAGCGGAAGCCTGTTGGTCACTCTTNGAAGACGCGGGTTGTGCATTGAGCTGCCTGCTTTTTAAAAGGAGCCCAGCACTGCCCGCTCCAATGAGTAGCTCTCTTCGGCTTAGATTCGATGATTTACTATTGTTGCTATCAGCCATCAGTCTCCCCCGATTGTTTTGATGTCTTTTGTGAATTTGTTCTGAGGCCATCGGATTTGAACTTCTATTTGCTATAATAGGTTTTGTATAAGCGATTAGCTACGTATTTTGGTNTACTACTTTTACAAATCAAAGGNCGTATGAATAAATTCGGTTATGCATTGCTCATCGGGTCACTGATCATGAGCATGTTGGGATATATAAGCTGGACGAACGGATTTATTTCGTTTCTTCCGGCTTTTCTTTTTATTTCTTTTGGCAAAAAATCTTGATCTAGCTGAGAAGGTGTTTTCGCTATACCTGGAAGAGTCGATTCACTTTGATGATGAGGCCACGGTTTTCCATTTGGGACCATCGGTCAAAAATATCGGTGTCGCGGTCTTCGGTATAAACGATAAATACTTCGCTACCGGGCGCCCACTCCCAACGCAATCTGAAGTTTCCACTCAAGGTATTGCTTCGCGAATTGTATTGGACCAAAGTGCTTACGTATGCCCTAGGAGTGAGGGTATAGTTCAACCTAGTGATTGCGACATGTTGATCGAACTGTCCCTGTGGAAGAGAGAGCCAATTAAAAGAAATACTAGGTTGAAGGGACAATTGAGGAGTGATTTCCATGCGGGCACGACTCATTCCCAGAGAAGTGACATTACCTCCGTAATATTCGCCTCTTCGGACAGATAAATTTCCTGAATACGGACGCTGTGGACCAAAGGTATAATCCATTTTAACATCAGGAAAAGAGTATTCCCCTTTGCTAATGCTGGCGCCTGAAATATATGCGTCTTCTAATAGATTTTCGTACGTATCGGTGTAAGTGATTTTGAATTGATCACTATTTTCNAATTCNACTTTGAATTCGCCAGCACGATTTTGATTTTCTAGTATTCCAGTCCGTTCGTTTTCGAGGTGTCCCAAGTCAAATTGAAGGCTGGTCTGACGGATCCACGAAATCGAGGTAGGACGAGGGCTGAAACGCCCCATGGCGGCTGTTTGCCTGAAGTCTTTCCTTCGAACAAACCCCATTTCTGGATTGAAGTCAGAACCTACCACCAAATGGTCTAGGCTTCCTCCCCACTTGTCACCAGCATAGTTGATTTTTCCGTTATAGCTGCCGTCCATACCGTTCAAGCCCTCAGTAGCTGTTTTAGCGTAGTATGTTGTNAGGCTTAAGTTATCCGAGAATCCGAACGAACCATCTATACCCCATCCTTGATTGGAACCTGAGGAAGAAAGGGAACGGGAACGGTTTTCAAAAAGCATCCCGATGTTGCTTCGACTGAAGATGTCCCTCCTTAAACGCAGTACNGAAAAATTTGTGGACATGGCATCTACAGGTTCAAGGTCGTCTGTCTGAATAGTTACTAGTCCGATGTCGAAAGAAGCGATTTTTCCGGTGACACGTCCACCGCCGAGAATCGGGATTGGTGTTCCGTTCTTCAAACCGATATTTCGACTATAGAAGAGAGTGGGCACGGCCCCCTGGCCCCGACCCTGACCTCGACCTCCGCTACTCATGCCTCTAGGGCCAAAATTGAANAGGCCAGAGTTTTCAACGAAAAATTCTCTTTTCTCAGGCAATCTTAGAGAAAATCGGGTCAAGTTTACTTGTTGTTCATCAATCTCAACCTGCGCGAAGTCAGTGTTATAGGTAAAGTCGGCAGTAAGGTTTTCTGTAATGCCATATTTGATATCTAGTCCTGCGTCAGCGTAGCTGTCATTGGATATAGTTGGATCAGCTGTTAAGTCTGTTCTGATTCCAGAAATCGCATAGGGTTTCACTTCTAAATGGTTCCCAGAAGGTGGAGCTTCGATTCCCTCCAGCGTCGCATACAGAGACACACGATTACTCCCCGCAGCACCACCTCTGGCTACAGAACGCGGGACAGGACTGAGGAAAATCCATTCGTTATTACGCATGATTGACCGTCGCGTTTGAACTCCCCAGGTTTGATCTTTGCCTGGCCTATATCGTAGCGACCTGAAAGGGATAGCCATTTCAAGGGACCATCCGCCGTCGAAGAGGGCAGTACGGGTGTCGTGGATTGGGTTCCAATTCTTATTGACGTTGGTTTCATTAGTGATTTGATAGTCTGCAATTCCGCCCAGAGGATTTACGTAAACTCCTACCCCATTCCGACGATCATAGAAGGTGTCAAACCAAATACCAAAATGGTCGTTGTTTCTCAGTTCACCTTCATCCCTTCGCATTTCATTTGCTATCCAACCATCTGGCCCCGAAGAATCCCATATTTTGGCAGAAACATAAACATTTTGATCATCAAANCCGATCCACAGTTCTGTTAGCTCACTGGGNNTTCCNTTTTCNTCTGGTAGAGTTTGTGTGAAGTCGGAGATGGGATCAATTTGCTTGTAAAAGGGCTCATCGATAACTCCATCTATGTTAAGTGGCTGATTGATTCTGTGGGCCCTTAAAACCATTTGTTTTTTGTTAGTTCTCTGCGGGGCCAGGATAGGTTCTGATGTTTTCACTGAGCTTTGCTCTGGTACCGTAGACTCTGCACTAGTTGCCGTGGCGTGACTAGCAGAAGATGTCGGGAAAATCTGAGCNGCAACAGGTCGACTGGCCAGCGTAGTGAGGGTTAGGAAGCACAGACGGAAAATTGTTTTAGGCAAGTTAAGTATTTCTTATTAGAGTTGCATTTTTATTGTCAATTTTTTCTTTAGATGTCTGGCCCTCTGAAATAACCAGTGTAAAGGGACAAAGCTAAGACAGTTCTTTGGATGAAAAAAGGTGTTCCAATGGTATTTAACTTATTGACTATTCCATGCTATTTTTAGGAATCACAATCTCAATGGAGAGTTAGAATGGGCAAACAAGGTGCCGCTTATAAGATTTTTGTCTTAGGTGCAATACTGGTAGTGGTATACGCTGTCATTATGCTCGGGATTATTTTGTCGACTTGGTAAATCTGGGATAGAAAAATGGAAAATCCTATTAATGTTCAGTCCAAATTTGAGTTATTTAATGATCATTGGTCCCCTAAGGTCATCGCGGAGATGAACGACTATCANTTCAAAGTAGTCAAGATAAAGGGTGAGTTTGTTTGGCATGCTCATGAGCATACTGATGAGGTATTCTTGGTAATAGATGGATCTATGAACATTGAGTTCAAGGACAGGGTCGTAGCCTTGAAGGACGGTGAGATGATGGTTGTGAAAAAAGGTGAGAGACATCGTCCATTTGCTGAAGAGGAGTGCAAGGTGTTGTTGATTGAGCCTAGGGGTGTGATCAATACTGGAGATGCAGGCGGCGATCTTACAGCTCCGATGGATGATTGGCTGTAATTTATCCTGGATTATTTTCTTCGATTTGCAGAATAATGTCATGATTTGGATCTATTTCTATTCCCTCCACCCAAAGAGCGGCACGGTTATAAAGAAGGGCAGAGATACTTCCAGTGATAAATCCCACCATAGCAAATAGAGCAGGCATTCCGAGAAGGGCTAGAAAAGCGAGCATTGTTCCCAAGTTCAGGGGAATTCCCGCGGTTAATTCCCAAAGTAGTCCCCCTAGCGAGTATATGATCCCAGCTATGAGTCCTAACAGGGCCATGAGGGTTGCCTGAAGTTTTGCATAGAAAAAAACATGTATTTTTTTTAGTTTTGCCATTGTTTATTAACCCTTGGTTAATACTTGTTGAATGACTAATCTTTAGACATTTGAGACGAGTAACAGATTGCACTGTAAATGTAGGAGCGTCATTCCAATCATGAAACGCGTCGTTCAGGATGTAGCTTTTTATAACAAAGTAAATTTGGTCATATAAACATCCATCTGTTGATCTTTACTTGATGTAAGTGGCTTGCCTCCCAGTGTCACCATTCAACCAGTCTTAGTATCATACCTGACACTAACCTTTTAGGTTAAAGCGTCATTTTACATGGAGAACGATATGAAAAACACACTATTGCTGTCGGCAGTCTTGGCACCCATGATGTTTTGGTCTTCGACAGGTATTCTTGCTCAGGATTCAGAGATCACTAGAGCTTTGGCTGCTGCACCAGCTAGAAGCCAAGAAGGTGCGACGGTCATCTCGTGGAAAGACAATCATACATATGAGGTTCTGAAGGAAGGGAGTAATCAGTTGGTTTGTTATGATAGATCCAGTGAGGATAGACGTGCAGCTTTTGACGTACAGTGTACCAATCTTGGGAATCTGGACAGGGTAGCACAAAATCGCCGTTTTAGGGTAGAGAGTTCGAGTAGGGAAGAAGAGAATCGGTTGATCTCTGAAGCGGAGGCATCGGGAACACGNGTAGAGGCTGTTTTTGGTTCACTGTGGATTGCAATGCGGGGTGAGGATCAGGCCAGCGCTGGAGTACATACGACGATAGCGATGCCTTATGCTACTGGTGCCTCTACTGGTTTCCCTGAGAATGGTAGAGAGGGCGGATCTTTTATAATGGCCGCTGGGACAAGCGCCGCACACCTGATGATACCAGGACGATGAAAACAGATTGAGTGTTTTAGTGAGAATACGATCTATCTAGCTTGATCTGGATCAATTTATATGGGCAGTAATCCCGATTGTTAGGTTTCGTCCTGGAGCTTGAAAACCAAGGATTTCTTGGTAGTTCTCGTCAAGGAGGTTTTCTCCCTTGATACGGAAAGTCACAGCAGTCTGATTATCGGTTTTTCTTAGGATTCTCCAGGCACTTTCTATTGAAAAAAGATTGTGGGTTGGCATAGTTATCCGAGTGGCCGGATAGGTTGAAAAGTCTCTATCATCCCGTTCGCCGATACGTGAAAAATGAACAGAGATATCGGTTTTTGTGCTGGCCAGTCTAACCCATGATGAGAATTTGCGTCCAGGCCTTCTCAAGAGTGACTGTCCCTCCACAAAAGTAGCTCCGTTTCCTTCATCGAATCCAGAATCTGTCACGCGAGTTCTTAGTAGTGTCCAGGAGGAACCAATTTGCACAGGTTGCAAATCGACCTGGGCCTCTAGTTCAAGGCCTTTTGACTCCGCTTTAGCCACATTCAAAAAATTTGGATCCAGAGGATTTTGGCGGAGTGCAACATATTGGATGACATCTCTATATTTTTGATTGAAATAGGTGGCCGATATTCTGAAAATGTTTTGTATAAAATTTTGCTCTGCACCAAATTCCCAAGAGGTTGATTGTTCTGGGTTAAGGTTGGGATTGCCAGTAACGAATCCAGTGGCAAAATTCTCATAGAAAGTGGGTTCCTTGATTCCAGTTCCGACAGCTACTTTTAAGAGTGGCCCTGCCAGGTTTGCTCCAGGGGTCCAGGTGGCTCCAGCTTGCCAAGATTTGTTGCTCCCAAATCGCTCGTTATCTTCTAGACGACCACCGAGGTTGTAGGAGACTTTGCTATGTGAATTTGTTAGCGCGATGAAATATGCTCTATTATCTCTGTCATTTCTGCTCTTGCCGTAGGTGGCTCCGTATTGACTTAAAGATTCTGTGAAAGAGTTTTGGGATTCGTGTTCATATTCGAATCCGATGGAGGCACTTGCAGATTGCATGTTGGCATGCAGTTTGACTTCACCGCTGGCCCGACGAAACTGGTCTGAGCTCGTGTAGCCATAATACCCGAGGCTGTCAGCTTTATTATCTGGTGCGTCGTCTGTGCCACCACTAGTCTGATTCAGCCCGACTAAAGTCTGAAAAGAAAGGTTAGGGCTGATTGCGCGAGTCAGATTGGCATGTGCATTGATGTGGTCACCGAAAAAAAATGAGTTGCGGTCTACGACAGCACCTGACCCATCGGTTGGGTAATGATATTTTCGGCTGGCCAGGCGAAAACCCATGGCTAAATCCGTATCATCGTCTGGGCGCAATCGGGCATTCCCAGACAGGGATTTATTGGAATTCTGATTGTTAAAGGGAAGGATTCCGGAAGTCTCATAGCTAGCGATCGACATGGAGTAGGCCGCCCGCTCTGTACCAGTGCCAAATTCAGCAATCACATCTTGTTTCCCGAAGGAACCAGTGTTGTATGAGACGCTAGCGGATGGAGGCCCCTGCCCTAGTTTTGTGATAATGTGAATTACGCCTGCGATTGCGTCTGAGCCGTACAGTGCACTGGCTGGTCCTCGTAGGATTTCGATGCGTTCTATATTGTCGGTAGTAAGGGATGCAAAATCGAAATTCCCTCCAGCCTCATTGGCTTGCACACCATCGACAAGAACTAAAGTATAATCGCTTTCACCACCCCTAAGAAAAACAGAGGTGACGGCTCCGTAGGAGCCTCCGCGAACGACGGTTACACCAGGCAATTCTCGGAGAGCTTCTGCAACAGTTGTTTTCCCACGCGCCCTGATTTCTTCTCCCTCTAGAATGGTTATATGGTTTGCGATTGAGTGCGTCTCACGGGGTAAGGGGCTAGCCGTAACAACTAGGCCTTCCAGATGAAAAACAGCCTCCTGAGCAAAAGTTCCATGCGGGGTGATAAGCAGACCTAGCTGTAGAAATATTGTCGATACGATGGGGCGTTCGATCTTAAAACCAAGGGCCGAAAGTTTTTCTGTAATTGCCATTTAATCTGTCCTTGTCTGCAGGAACAAGAACGGAGACCTAACTAGCTTTCCAGGACTCTGTTCCCTCCCCGCGGAGGGTCAAGTGTTTTCATAAGGTGAGTTACGTCTCCTGACTCGAGGCCGACGGTTGACCTTCCCAAGGGGCTACCCTCAGTGGTCGTCTAGAACGGTCGTTTCACTTATCAAAAAGTGAACCTCTTACAGTGGCGGGGCCGTACTGGAATTTCACCAGTTTCCGTAGAACTCACCCCCATTATCTTTTCTGTTTAGCACATATTACTAAAAACATAACATGACGCAAGTTGCTCGCCATTTTTAATCTGTAGGTTGTGCAAGAAATGTTATTTTTAGCCTGACGTGGGTACCGAATCTCCAAGATCAACTACGATGTTTCTCCATTTCTCTCTCTTGAAAACCACTACACTAAGAATCGCACGCGTCAGATGTCCTAAAACAATGGCTATCCAGATGTCCGAAGGCTCGAGAGTTCCCAGACTTTGAAAAGAGAAGCACAGTCCTAGCGGAATGATAACTTGTGAAATTATGGAAATATAGAGAGGGCTTTTAGTATCCCCAGTTCCTTGTAGGCCTCCCGTAAAAGCCAGAGCCACTGTGATAAAAAGCCCAGAGACTGCAAGATATCTCAGCAATTCTATGCTTAGTTCTAGGAGGATCGTATCATTGATGCCAAAACCTCGCAGTAGTACACTGGGAATGAATAGGAATAGAGAGCCGATGGCCGCTGCCAACAACAGGCCGAAACCAGCTGCGACGTTGACAGCTCTTGCAGTACGATCTGGATTACCAGCTCCCAAGTTTTGACCCGCAACTGCTGCTGTAGCACCCATAATCCCCGTTGAAGTCCAGGTAATAAAGGAAAAGAGTTGGGAGTAGCTGACTACGTATGCGGCCTGGGCCTGTGCACTCATAGCAAGAGACCCTACGAAACCCAAGAGAAATACGCCTCCAAGATTCATCGCTACACCCTGCAACCCAGTGGGAAGTCCAAATCTGAAGAGTTGCTTTATAATCGTGAAGTCTGGTCCCCAGTTCATATGGCGATGGAATTGTACCACCCATCCACCCCCTAAAAGTTTTGTAAAAGCGTAAATGCTTACTGTGGCACCAGCAGCTACGGTTCCGATAGCAGCACCGAGAGTTCCAAAAGCAGGAATTGGACCAAGGCCTCTTATCAGGATGACACTCAGAGTGATATTTAGAATAGTGAGTGCAATTCCAAGTCGCAGAGGTGTGCGTGCATCTCCTGCTGAACGAAGGGCTCCTCCCAGCATAAAAAACATGAGCATACCGAAGGAAAATACAAACATTGTGCGCAGGTAGGGCAATGCCTCTCCTTGTACTTCTGGAGTTGTATTGACCAAGGTCAGCAGGGTTGGAGATGCCAAGTAGCCAATAGGTGCCATGATACATAAGACGATTATTACACAGGTCAAAAAAGCTTGATAAACAGTTCGATTGACCTTGTCGGAGTCATTAGCACCGGCAAATCGAGCTACTAAAACACCCATGCCAGTAAAGAGTGAGCTTATGAAGACGATGACTACCAGAAAGATCTGCCAAGAAACTCCGATAGCAGCGTTTCCCACATAACCAACGTAGTTGCCAACCATTATATGATCGATGACTCCCTGGAATCCTCCGATCATGTTCTGTAGCATAGTCGGCCACGCCAATTTCCATACCGCACTGCGAATAGGACCCTCAACGATCGACCGGTCAAAGCCTACGTGGGAATTGGGATTACTCAATGTAAATTCGGGGTCTCATTGACTGAATTCGTTCGCGGACAAGTGGGTTAATCATGATGTAAGTTCTTAAATACCAGTGAAATTACCAAGGTCAACAGTGATTTATCTTTGAGAACCAGTGTCGTCACTCTCTATATGAGATAGTCCAAATTGGAAGATTTGTTAAAAGTAGCTGGCCTTCTCCTGGTGAAGTGGTTGCTTAGTGTACCTCCTTGATTATGTACTTAGAGACTTGTGTACTGCGGGAAAATGGGGGAGACTCATGGATGGAAAAGTTACATATTAACAAGAATATCTTACTCGTCGCTGTAATTCTGGTTGGTGGTTCTATCGCTGCTTCCCAGGAGCCTCCTAAAGATCTGAATGATCTTATTTTAGAGGAGGGTCNTTACCTGGATCCAAGGACAGGCAAGTTGTATACGGGTTCTGCGTTTAAGATAGCTCCAGACGATGAGTCTATGGTGACTATGGAGCTGAATATTTTGGATGGATTGTTTCACGGTTCCTATACAATTCATAATCCAGAGCTGTACTATATTGCTGGTCCCTTTAGGACGGAACGTGGGGCGATAGTTATTCGGGAAAAAATGTATGAAAAGGGCGAGTTTCACCGAGGTGTAAAGACCGGTGGAGTGATGATTTACTATGGAGACGGGACTTTATTTCGGTCAGTGACTTATTTGGAAGACAAGTGGCATGGTCCCTTTCGCGAGTATAGGGAGAACGGAGAATTGATACTACAGGCCAATTTCATCAATGATGAAATGCATGGATTCTTCGAGAGCTATTGGCTGAACGACGAAATACTTAGAAGTGGCTCCTACAATCGAGGTGAAAGGTGTGGGACATGGTTCGACTATGGTAATAGGAACGAATACGATCTTTGCCCTGATTTTGATGCTGATTCATGAAGAATTATGATCAAGCAGAGCAGGGGTACATGCGGCTGGCCGAAGACACCTTGGAGGGAATGTCTGAAGAGGAGTTGCAGGAGGCCCTGCAAGGACTAGAGGAGTGGGACACTCACTTCAATACTAGCAAGCACTATGCTCCACGTTTTGGACCTAAAATACAATCAGAAAACAGTAGTTTCGTTAAACTGGCATTGTTGATTTCAGGAATACTGATTGTGATTTATTGCCTGACGATTCTTTTTTGAATCTTACCTAGGTCAGAAACTTAAGAATTCACCTATTTTGTGAGATATTCCTGCTACTGTAGCGGTTAATACGGTGCCCCAGATCAGGTCTACTATCACAACTTTGACAGGAAAATTCTTAAACAACGCCAGACAGGTGAGGTCAAATGTGCTATAGGCGACTAGTCCTAGAAATGCTCCCAGGGCTAGAGTGCGATTTATAGATTGGTTTTCTAGACCAGGAAGTACCGCGAAAACTAAAATTGCTACCACGTAGAGCAAGTAGAAGAGAAGTGCTGCTGGCAAGATCGCGTCGGGGCGCATCAGATGACCCAAATGTTTTTGATAGAAGTCAGATGCTACCACGCCGAGCCAGACGATGTCTATAGCCAGGAATACAATTGCGGTAGAAGCATAGAGCTTCAAGATTTGTAGGCTAAACATTCAGTAGTTTTTGGGAGTGTTTAATGAGTTAAAGTAAAGGCCAGGACTGCTAAAATATATTAAATGCTATTAGGGCACCAAAATATCCGAGTGCAAGCATATAGAAAAATTGAAAAGACGCCCATTTCCATCCTCCTGTCTCCCGTTTTACTGTTGCCACTGTTGCCATACATTGTAGCGCAAAAGCAAAAAATACGAGCAGGCCTATAGCGGCTGGGAATGAGACACTCTCTTGGAGCGCACTCTGTAGGTCAAGAGATTCTTCATCGGCAGCTTCCATGCCATAGATGGTACCAAGCGTTCCGACAATCACTTCCCGGGCGGCCAGGGATGTGATTAGCCCGATACCGATCCGCCAGTCAAAACCCAGTGGTTCGATCGCAGGTTCAATGACATGGCCAATCTGACCCAGCGCACTTTGTTCTATCTCAGGCGGTCCAAGTTCGGTTCTAGGAAATTGAGTCAGAATCCAAAGAACGATGGTCACAGCGAAGATAATTTTTCCGACTCGTAAGAGAAAAATTTTGCCCCTGTCGAGTAGCCTGAGCCCCAATGATTGTACAGATGGGAGACGGTAAGGAGGCAATTCCATAAGAAATGTAGATGGCTCAGCTTTGAGAAGTGTGCGTTTGAGGATAAAGGCCGTCATTATGGCGGCAGCAATGCCTAGAGCGTAAAGCAGAATCAGCACACCTGCTCTCTGGTTAAGAAATGTTCCCATGAAGGGCTCATTGGGAATAAATGCCGCTATCAACAAAACGTATACTGGTAGTCTTGCAGAACAAGTCATAAAGGGAGTGACAAAGATAGTGGCCATTCGATCGCGGTCATCTTCAATGGTTCTTGCTGAAAGGATGGCGGGAACTGCGCAGGCATAACCAGACAAGAGCGGCAGAAACGCTTTTCCCTGCAGTCCTATACGGTACATTACTCGATCCGCGATTACGGCGGCCCGTGCCATGTAGCCAGAATCTTCTAGGATACCGATGAAGAGGAATAGGATAAGGATTTGTGGAAGGAAGACTACCACAGACCCTACTCCAGCCCAGATACCATCAACTAAAAGAGACTTTAACCAAGTGTCAGGCAAGATTTCGGACATCCATATGCCCGAAGTCTCGATAAGAAGCTCGATTCCATCCATGAGCGGGACAGCCCATGTGAAAATAGACTGAAATACAAACACTACAACTGCAAAGAAAATCATTGGTCCCCAGATCTTATGGAGAACTAGCGAGTCCAAGAATCCGCTAACTGCAGATGGTTCAGGAGGTATAAATTCTGCGTCAGAAACGGCTTCTTTCACAGCCTCCTTTCTTTTAGAGAAACTTTCCAGGACAGGGAGTTTGTGGGCTGTTGTGGGATTTTTGATGTCATTGGAGGGGACGAAATCATTATCCTTGAGTCGAGAAATATATTCGATAATGGCTCCAGTTCCTTCCCCCGTTCTTCCATTAGTCCAAATCACTTCTATTCCCAGTTTTTCGGATAATGCATTTGTGTTGACACTGCCACCGCGTCCCTTTAGCTCATCGGCCATATTGAGCACAAGCAGTGCAGGTAAATTGAGTTCAAGTACCTGTTCTACTAGCATGAGTTGATTTTCCAATCGTGTGGAGTCTGTGACTATCACAACTGCATCTGGTTTTTTTAGTCCATCGACACGACCTTCGAGTACGTCTTTAGTTATTTTTTCGTCGAGGGTGCGGGCAGAGAATCCATGTATTCCAGGCAGGTCAACCAGGTCTGCTAAGACTTGATCACCTGACCTCAACTCTCCAACATGTTTCTCTACTGTGACGCCAGGATAGTTGGCCACTTTTTGACGTAGGCCAGTTAATCTATTGAAAAGCGTTGTTTTGCCCGAGTTGGGTGCGCCTGCCAGAGCAATGAGCGGGATGTCTTTCGAGCTTTCCAGGACTTGGCCTAAGTGCTCCGTCTCCTCAGTAGGGCTCAATTTATTAGAACTCAGCGTTCAGGCTCTATTTGCCCTTAAGGTCTCTAAGAGCTTTAACGCAAAGACAGTCTGCGGTTTCACGCCGCAGGGCCATCTGAGAACCATCGATATCTACGATTGGGTCTCCGCTGGGAGAAGAGCGAACAGGGCAAATACGACATCCAGGTAGAAAACCACGCTCAAAGAGTGGTTCGGCTTGACTATCTGGAAGGTCTATCGAGACAAGCTCCACTTCTCGGTCCAATTGGACTTGGCTGAGCCTGAGGTCGGTGGAGCTATTTTTGGCTACTTTTATTTCTGAACCCATTTGTATTCCCTAGTTCTACTCAATTACTGATCAGAGCATCAACGTGTAAGGCCTTAAATAGTGCGAATGAAAATCACTCTCAACTATTCTACTATACATTCATCTATTTTAAAAGCCTTGTAATTGGCTGAGAGTGTTCGAAGAGTTTTTTTCGCAACACTATTGAGAATCGACATCTGCCTAGTTAGTCTATATCAGTCATTGAGAATGGTTCTCATTTATAAGCAAGGGAATATTGCAAATGCGTATTGCTTCATTATTTCTTATAGGAATTCAGTTGGCTTGTGCGAGTGTCGCTACAGTTGGTGACATAGAGCCATCAAGGCTAGTCGAACAGGACAAAGTGGGCGTTCTCATTATGGCTCATGGTGCCGATGATGAGTGGAATCAATCGGTTGTTCAAGCGGTGGATCCTATCTCTGAAAATCTCCCTGTAGCCATAGCATTTGGAATGGCTAATCCCATGACTCTCCAGGCTGGACTCGATTCGTTGGATTCTGAGGGAGTAACTCACGTGGCGGTAGTCAGGATGTTTTTATCAGGACAGTCTTTCTTGGATCAAACCAATTACTTCCTTGGTCTTTCTGACGATCCTCCAGAGATGTTTGTTATGATGGGCCCAATGGCGCAGAATCCAGAAATGAGGAAGCAGCTTCATCATAATCAAGTTGTTGCAACTCATCTTGAAGGTATAATCGACTCCGATATGCCTGCGGTCGTAATGTCTGAGAGAGCATCTGACCTGAGTTCTTCGGCGTCTGATGAGGCAGTTTTGATTATCGCTCATGGTGCTGGTGATGAAGAGGAAAACAATACGATATTGGACGCAATGGATCGGGTCGTACAGAGGTTAGAGATGGCCGGATATGCTGACGTTCATGCAACGACCTTGAGGGAAGATTGGGAAGAAGAACGTATCGCCGCTGAAAAGGATATTCGGGCTTATGTCTCTCAAATGACCCAGGAAGGATATTCTGTGATAGTGTTGCCCATGCGATTGTCAGGGTTCGGCCCTTATGCTGAGGTCTTGGATGGTTTGGATTTTTCTCCTGGCATAGGTCTTTTGCCGCATTCTGAGCTTTCAAATTGGGTTCGTTCTATGACACAGAAGGTCATCGAGTCGGAAGGGTGGAATGTAGATGTGGTAAAACTTCTTGGCGGTGGATTCTAGGGACCCAGCACTAAGGGTTTTCCAACCAGCCTTGAAGGATCTGCGTCGCTTCTTGGGACATACTTGTCCATCCAACCTCCATCCCAACTAGCGATGTATAGATTTCCCTGTTGGTCTACATCCATCTGATGGGGACGCGAAAGGCCTCCTATAAAACCACCTCTTGTTCCACCATATGCTCCCAGATAGTACTGCAGCTCCCCTTCTGTGCTGTATTTCAGGAGTCTATTTAAGCTAGCTGAGATTACCCACACTGCTTCATTTTCATCAATAAATACGCCTACTGGATCTGAGACGTCTGGCCATTCTTCAATATATTCACCGTTTTCTGTGAATATCTGGATGCGGTTGTTGGTGCGATCGCCCACGTAGACTCTACGGTCTCGGTCCACTGCAACTCCATGTACCAAGTCAAACTGTCCAGGTCCATTTCCGAGTTCTCCCCACTCCATCAGATGCTCGCCTTCAGCATTATACTTGATGATTCTTGAATTCCAGTAGCCGTCACCAACGTAAAAACTTCCGTCGGGGAGAAAGGCCATCACCGCGGGATCACCATAACTATAGGGTCCAGGGTTTGGATTGGCTCGAGCTTCAGCTCTGGTTGTAGGATGATCGTAATCCACGAGCCGCATTACCAATTCACTTCCATCATTAGTGAATTTGAGTATCTGCATGTTCACTCCTCTTCCGCCACCCCTCTCTACAACCCAAACGTGACGGTCAGGGTCATAAGGGCTGATGTAAATTTGGTGTGGCTTATTGAAAATAGAGTCCCACTGCATCCAGCGCTCAGTGATATTGCCGTCGCCATCCACTACTACCAAGTAGTTGGTCCCCTCTACTCTTTCTTCACCTTCTGAATTCCGGTCGCCCCAAATGCCGACAATAATTCTGTCCGGTGTGTCTACTGCTACAGCAGATACTTGGCCCCAAGTCCACACATCATCGTGGTCGGGGGCAGGCTTCCACCAGTTGGCTACGGCTTCATATTCGCCAGTTCGGTCGTCTCCTCCCTTTGTGATGGGCCCTCCAGCGTCACTAGATGCTTGGCATCCGAACAGGATGACTAAAGCAGTGGTGCTGATGACAGATAATGTCTTTTGGAACCTCATCACAAAAACCTCCATTAGAGAAGAAAAAGGGTCACCCAGGTTGGTCTGGGTGACCCCCAAATATTACGCTAATCCACTACTGTTCAGCAAACCATTCAGAAAATCATTTGCCTCGGTTTAAATAACTATGCAGCAAGCTTGTCGTAGACCGTTCCCAGTGTATAAGCCACAACTAAGCCGAAACCGACATCGATGCCAAAACTTATGAAGTCCAGCCCACCATTCAAAACATTACTAACATCAACAATCATTATCCGCACGAATTGAAATGTCAGAGCTGTTTTTATGCCGCTCATTCCAGTGTATCCGACAAGCCAATTAAAGAAGAAGCCCATTACGACTGCTAGGACTGCTAGGCTAGCCAGAGGGTTGGCTATCAGGTCAGTTCCTTCGCTCAGCATTCCATTTACATTGGGATTGACGTTGTAGAGGTATAGAAAGACAAATAGAACTAGCGTGTAGCCTCCGATCTGCTTCATATTCATAGTTCACTCACTCCTTATTTGAATCACACAAAGAACCAATGGGTTATCCAGCAACTTTTTCGTAGGCCGTGCCAGCTGCATAGGCAACGACTAAACTAAATCCTGCATGAACAATAGAGCCCATGAGGTCACGGTCGCCATTCAGGAAGCCATATACGTCATAGGCCATGATACGGACGAAGGCTATAGTCATAGCCGTTTGTAATGCTGCCATACCGGTATAACCCATTAGGAAATCGAAGAAAACTGCAGCAACAAGACCAAACACTACCATGCCGAGCATGGCGTTAGCGAATAATGCAGATCCAGATCCAGCCCACATCTCTCCTATAAAGTTATCCCTAAGGAAAATGGCTATCATTATGACAACCGCGTAAGCCAAAATTTCTTTCATTCGTCCCATCATGATAAACTGCCTCCTTAATTTTAATTTACAGAAATAGAAATTTAAATTTGTCGAGAAACTCGCTCATAGGTTTTTCCAGCGGTGTATGAGAGAGAAAGGGTGAAAATAATATCGACGATCGCCCCACTAGCACTTTGAGTACCGCCCATAATTCCAAAGACATCGTAAAACAGGATCCTCACCACGCCGATGGTCATGGCCGTTTTGACAGCACTCAAGCCCGTGTAGTCCATAAGCCTGTCGAAGAACAAGCCTGTAACCAGAGATGTCGCCATTAAGCTGAGGGTGGGGTTTGGAATCCAGTCCCTTCCACTGCCCATAAAGGTGGAGAGTTGCATGAACTGCCAAACGTAAAGAAAAATGAACAGAACGGCACTGTATGCAAGAATTTCCTTGGCCCTTCCTATCATGATCACTCAGCTCCTCAAAGATTGAAGTCAAATGCAACCATACACTAATAAGAGCGTGTGAATGATCTAAAATCAAGGTGGGCAGTATTTTAACGGTTTTGGCGATGTGTCAGTTCCTTAGTGGCAGATTACACTGATTCCGGTACAATGTCTCGGTAATTTAGAACCATTTTTGATTGTTCATTCTTTTCACTGGGCCTTCCATAACGTTGTAGTGTGAAGAATGGGAGCGCGAATCCTCCTCTGAGCTAGAAAAAGGGTCTAGGTTGCTATTATGTGGAAGCAGGCAATACTGTCTCTAACCATGACCTCCATTGAATCAACAACGCGACTGCGGCAAAGCCTTGTCTTAGGAACACTGATCGCTGCAGGAGAAGCTGCATTTCTCCTACCCTTCGTTCTAGCAAGAGTTTTTCGCCCGACTTTTCTTTCAGTATTTGAAATCAATAACTTCGAGCTCGGTGTAGCTTTTTCTATGTATGGCTTAGTAGCTATGGGCTCATATTTTGCTGGAGGACCACTAGCGGATCGTTTTTCCGCTCGCTGGCTGATGGCAATAGCTCTAGGCGCGACTGGCCTGGGAGGCGCTGTATTGGCCGGGATTCCCTCCTCCCAAACTATGAGTATCCTTTGGTCTTTCTGGGGTATGACCAGTATTCTTTTCTTCTGGGCTGCCATGATACGAGCCACTCGCGAATGGGGCCAGCTAACTGGTCAAGGCAAGGCGTATGGTTTTCTCGATGGTGGCCGCGGTTTACTGGCAGCAGCTATCGCATCTATTTCTGTGCTGATTTTTTCCTTGATGCTGCCTGAAGGGACGGCAGCGATAAGACCAGAGCAACGCGAACTGGCTTTCCGGTCAGTCATCTGGGTGTTTACTGGCTTCACAATAGCTATCGCTTTGTTGGTCTTGATAGTCATTCCAGATAACAATCAATCAATCAAGACCCCTGGAAAAACAAAGCTCTCCCTTGATGGGATTAAGTCGGCATGTCAGACTCCAGTAGTTTGGCTTCATGCTGTTATTGTCGTGTGTTCCTATACGGGATATAAGGCAACAGATGATTTCTCTCTTTTAGCAAGTGACGCACTTGGATTCAACGATGTTGATTCCTCTAGCGTTGGTGCACTTGGCTTTTGGATCAGAGCTCTTAGTGCCATAGGCGCTGGATTTCTTGGGGACCGATTCCAGTCCTCCAGGGTGATCGCTTGGAGCTTCGGAATTCTTATAATGGGAAGCCTTCTCATAGCCTCTGGAACGACGATAAACGTAGCTTGGATGTTGATCATGACGATTGCAGCAACTAGCGCCGGGATCTATGCTCTTCGGGGAGTATATTTTGCGCTGCTCGAAGAGGGACAGGTCCCACTAGCCACTACTGGCAGTGCTATCGGTATTGTTTCCTTTATTGGATTCACTCCCGATGTATTTATGGGGCCACTTATGGGGATTTTACTGGATAATTTCCCGGGGGTATTGGGACATCAATACGTATTTGGTGTGGTAGCACTATTTGGTTTCATTGGCCTAGTGGCGACATCAATTTTCAGAAAAATTGCCTAGTACAACGTTTGACTTTGCATCGAAGTGTTGCAGTAAAAGATTTTACCCGACCCTGTCCTTTTCCCATCCAGTCACTAACTATTTGAAGATCTGGCCGATACTAAGTGTTGGTTTTAGGTTTGGTCTGTAGATCTGTCTTCTTCTGCAATGAAAGGCCAAACTTACACTCAACTAAGATTTCCTATGAGACTCATTCTGTCCTGCTGGTTAGTAGTATTCTCAATATATCTTCTTCGACCGATAGAATTGAATGCCCAAAATCCAGACAATTTCTTGGGTGGGATCATTGGTGTCGTTCCAAGAGTATTTGTTGAATGGTCCCACAGTAGCAACAGTATAGAAGAGAGCACCTACAAAGAGGAAGTCGAAGAAGCATTCTACCAGAGCTTACTCAGTGGCGGTATTGAAGTGATATCCGTGTACGATTTTGTTGGTGACATTAGGGAAGCAAACGTCTTAGACTGCAATGTCACGACAATGGATAGTGAGACTGGAAATGGAGTCATTGAAGAGTACTATACAGAACTCCGACAGTTGGTAGTAAAATGGAGTGATTTTTCAAACTGGGCCAGATCATCTCTAGAATCTCCTGGAGATCTGGCACCATTCTTTAATTCTACGGCCACTTGGTCTTTTTCTGGAGATCATATGTCCGAACTGAATGAGTTTGGTTCTGAAGGAGCCAGCAGAATTGGAGCTGCCTGTGCCCAAGCCTTTATCAGAGAATGGAATAGGATAAACAACTAAGGAAAACTCGTTTTGAATTCTAAGACCATATTAATTGTTTCTGCACTGATTGTTGTCCTACTAACTGGAATCAGCTACTGGGGAAATCAGAACACACTAAGATGCCCTTCAGATATCCCACTAATACTGGCAGGAGAAACCGAAGTGCTCTGGGGAGAATTAGAAGCTCCGTACTTTTCTGCTGAACTCACCTCAACCGATGTAAATTGTTCAGTTGATGACGGAGCTTTGCCCTCTCTTGTCATGACTATTAACGTCCAGGGATATGGGCGCCTGATTGACCCCATTAGCTTACAAACTGTAGAGCGCCTAAGTTTCGACCTAGTAATCAAAGCCTTAGACAAAGAAGGTACTGCGTTGGCTGAACAACTAGTCCCAAAAACTTTATACGTTGAGGATGTGTCGACCGATGTAACCGACGTCTCTTGGTCTCAAACCATTGAAATCGAAGCAAGGCAGGCACAGCTATTTGATATGATCACTGTCCAGTGGGCTTTTTAGAAGTGACAAAAACCTCAGTACTTCCAACTTCTCGCCACATTTAAAGGATTTAACATGGTAAACATACGAACAAGTTCATTAATCCTCCTTTTTCTCTGCATATTCACGACGAAATCCGTTGCGGCTCAAGAGTCCTTCAACCCAATCGGGGAATATCAACTAACGACTTTCATCTCTGAATTTGGCATGAGCGTGTCGGCCAATCTTGAAATTATCGCCGACGAAGATGAGTATGCCGCACGTCTAAGAAGTGACTTGGACCCAGAAGGCTCGGTGACCACAAATGTAGGTGTCGAAGGTCGGGAAATAGAAATCGTAGTAGGCACCCCAGATGGAGATGTTTCGATTTTGCTTTCCATTGCCGATGACAATTCTGTCGAAGGTAGTTGGAGCACTTTTGGGGCTGGGGGCAGTTTCACTGGTAGAAAAGTTCGGTAACAGTGAAGACTTTTAGACAGAACTACTCATTTAAAGTAGAACCCAAATCGTACAACCTCGATCTCTTAGATGTATGCTTCGATCAGGCCCAAACCTTTTTCGATATGGGTTGTGGGAGAGGAGACTGGGCAGGATTTTTAATTGACCGGTATGGTTTAAAATTTGATTGTTTCGATGTCGATAAATCCAATGAGCAGATCGCAAAAGATAGGTTTGCTGAATATTTAGTAGCTGAAGAAGCCGATAGCCAACACTTCGATGTGGTATTTGTTTCCTTCGTTACCGAATTCGTCCCACCAGAGGAAATGCATGAATTCGTTAATCAAATACGGAGCAAGCTCAAACCAGATGGCAAAGTTTATCTATCAAGTGCTTTCTACGCACCTTTCTCATTGAAATGGCTGATTTACCGGATACTGGGAATGGGCAATCCTCAACAATATTTTCTTCGAAACAAGTACATAAGAAATTTCATGACCCAAAAGGAAGTTCTTAGTTACTTCATTGGTGCTGGGTTCAAAGTTGTTACTTCCACTAGGGGCTCACTTGCACCTCGCCTTCCAAGACTTTTAGATCGAGTAGCGAGAGCACTGATTCCCTTCCCGTTGCTCTACGATACGGCTTACTTTATCCTGGAAATCGATAACGCGTTCTAGTCACAACTTTCCCAAATGAAGTTTTAAGTATTAACCCGATCATGTCTCAGCTTCTCGTCATAGTAATGGAAGATCTTCAGGCCACTAGGTCTAGCTACTACGTCCTTGGAGATCTGTGCCTGCCAAGCGACTGGAGCCATTGTCAGTTTTAGTTTGCCTATGGCAGAGAACAGGAAATCATCAGGTTGTTTTATTCCTTCCATAACATTCGTGTGTTTAGTCTCCTGGTGTAGATTTTGTCCTGAGTGTTTGTATATAGGCTACTACATTCTCCATTGACACCTCTTCTAGGGCGATCGCAATCTGTCTCATGACTGGCCCCCAGGTATCCCCTGGATGGACCCCCCTGGCACCTACTCTGAAGTTCTCTAATTCCTGAATTAGGTACCAGTCGTCCAGCTGCACTATTGGAGGTGCACTCAGCTGTTGATTACCTTGGCCATCCAATCCATGGCAAGCTGCACAGACCTGATAGGGTTGTTTGCCTAATTCTGAGTCACCTTCTATAGTCGGTTCAGGCCAGGTGGTAGGAAGTGAGGACACGTACTGAGCGACCGAAGGAAGGTCGCCTTTTTCAGCTAGGGCCACGATTGACATGCGTTGCATGGTTTGGCCAGAGAGATCCTCTTCATGTACTCCTCTAAAGCCTGACTGGAAACCGATAAGCTGATTTTCTAGATACCACTCGGGTAGGCCTGCGATAGCTGGAGCTTTGTTTGAGGGATTACCTTGGCCATCAGCTCCATGGCATCCTGAGCACCAGATCCCATAGAGATCTTCTCCCTGAGCTACGCTTGGAGTGACGTCCGATTCAGGTTGGGTTTGACAGGCGAATAGCAGGGGAAGAAAGAATAGAATTGGGTAGCGGTGACTCAGACTCAGCGAGGCCATTTTATGTCGATTCCTTGTTAGTATAACCCTGTTGTGGCAAAAGTTGTATAAAGAATATTGAAGTAATATATACAATTTATTGTACAAAAGATATACATTTTGACAACAAAGATCCAGAGGGTGCTGTGTATTCTAGGCAGGGTAATACGGATGGCTTTTTTTATCTTTCAACCAAGAGGATCATAGATAAGATGACAGGATGATTAAGTCTTTTGATCTTTGTTATGATCAGGGGTTAGACAGGGCACCTTTCAGTAGTGCTTCTCTCAGTCCAGGTAGTCCCTTGAGAATTACGAACATTCCATCTGGGAGTTGATCCAAATTAAGCAGATGGGCGGAGCCTCCACCCACCAAGAGGCGGACCTTCTGGTCCATTAATTTTCTTAATTCAAGTAACTGGTTGGCTGTTTGCTCAATGTTGGATCCTTTGGTGACACTTATTGCAACAGAGTGTGCTCCAAGGTTTTCAGCTGTACTCGCGATCTCTCCCACCGGAAGGTCAGTTCCGAGATGAGCGACTCTCCATCCTTCTAGAATGGCTGCTGACGAAGTCAACTGGGCTCCTAGGCCGTGCATTTCACCAGGGAGTGTGGCTACCACAAGAGTAGGTCCATTGTTATTTCTGTATTCAGTTATCCTATGTAATACCCTGACGATAACTCCACTTGCAAGGTGTTCTTGGGCGGGTGCTATTTCGTCAGCTATCCATCCGGTGCCTATACGTTCCAGTAGAGCAGTTATCACTTCGTCTAATAGAGTATGTGCACCAATAGTCATGGCAGCTTGCCAGAGTGTGTCCTCGAGTCCGTGGCTATCCAATTTTAAGACTTGTGAATATGCTTGCTCCATCCAAACAGCTGGATCTGTAGTTTCAGATGGTGTAGGGGTGCTGTTGGCCATTACTTGGTCTTCTAGCAGTAGGGCTTCGGCAGCCGACTCGGTTAAAGTTGATACCACACTGATGGTGCGCCCTCCGTCTGTGAGGGCCCTTAAGGTGGTTAATCTTTTAACGTCTTGATCTGAATACACGCGTTGTCCCCCTGCAGATCGCCCCGGAATGACAGCTGAATATCGTCTTTCCCAGGCTCTTATCGTAGCGGCAGTGAGTCCTGTACGTTGTGCAACGACACGTATGGGGTGTCTAGGTATGTCATTGAGATTGTTCATAATGAACAGGATGATAAAGCAATGTCTAACTAATGTCAAATGTAATTTTATAAAAACCTTGACAAAGGAGTAACAAATAATATTATTATTAGACAATACTTTTACAACAATGTAATAAACGAGTTTAGGAGATGAACAAATGAAGTACACAATTCTTGCAGTCGGGTTGTTAGCGGGCTCATTTTTAAGTCCATCCTTGAGTAGTGCACAAATGGTGGAAAAGGATATTGTGGACACCGCTATCGAAGCTGGTTCTTTCACCACATTGGCTACTGCTCTAGAAGCAGCTGGTCTGGTGGATGTCCTAAAAGGCGAAGGGCCCTTTACGGTTTTTGCTCCAACAGATGCAGCTTTTGAGAAGTTGCCTGATGGGATCTTGGAATCCCTTCTAGCTGACAAGGAGGCGCTTACACAGGTGCTGACCTTCCATGTAGTTGCGGGTGCAGTTATGGCCGAAGAGGTTACAAAGATGACCGCAGCCGAAACAGTAAGCGGTTTCAAAGCAGAACTGAAAGTCGAATCAGGTCAAGTCTATGCTGCGGGGGCAAAAGTGATAACAGCCGATATCATTGCTTCCAACGGGGTAATCCATGTGGTAGACAACGTGATGTTACCACCAGCACTTCCGTAATCAAGCTATTCAACGCGCTGAGGTGGCAGGAAGGCTGTGCTGGGTCTTCCTGTCACTTCCATTTTTAATTCCAAGGTAGTTTGGTAAATTCTGAGCCTGTCCAACCCCTAATGAATTCGCACAAGAAGTCTAACAAGGAGAGGTCCAGTGGAGTTAACGAACATCATACTTATATTTATTGCTTATCACGTGTGGCAGATCAACAGGAATATTTCCTTTCCGCGACGGTAAAAGAAGGCACAGGTATTCATCCAAAGTCTTTTACCGAAATTTGAGTCGGGAGATAATTATGAAAGACAATGTGGTTTCTAGTTTGATCGTAGGTGGTTTGATAGGAGGATCCATCATTTTGAATGGACAGCTTAATCAAGAACAAGGTGTTAATTCAGGTGAGGACTCAGAGGTTAGGGAAGTACGTGTTTTGCGATCTGGAGATATGGACGAGCTAAATGTAGGTGAGGGCGGAATCGACTTTCAATTTGAAGGATCCATCAGTGAATTCGAAAATCTAGCTTTGGAATCACTGAATCTCAGCGAAGCCCTCGAAGAAACTATTAGAGAGGCCTTGTCTAACAGTGGGTCAATGGATGGAGAGGGCAAAATCAAGATTCAGTTGAAAGGAACACAATAGAATTTCTGCACTTATTTACACTCCCGGAAAAAATTAGTCATAGGTTAAGATTGGACGGTATTACTTTCCTTGGGCTGAAGACAATATTTTTGTGAGAGGACTGTGCCAAAACAGCAGGACATTTTGAGCAATCTGAGTTCTGCTGACACAATTGTCATATACTGACGAGTATCCTTTGCTATTTTGGCAGAATATTAGGCTGAAAGACTGGCACAGCTGTTGCGTTACATAGTGGTAGCCGAAACAACAAACTAGGAGGTAATATGGCTATCATGAAATATTCTTACAGGCGTCCCTTCTACTCGACCTGGGATCCCCTTACCGAAATTTCCAACAGAGTGTCTGGCTTATTTGAGGAGCCATTTTTCGAGTCGAGAAGCTCTGTCCAATGGAGTCCCAGGTTCAACTTGTCAGAAAGTGCCGATGATCTGAATCTAAGTGTGGAGCTTCCCGGGGTCAGCAAAGAAGACATTTGTATTGTGGTTGAAGACAATGTGCTGAAACTGACTGGTGAGAAAGGTAGCACAGGGAAGGCTGTTGAGGGTGACTCAGTGACCCACGTTCGCGAAAGAAATGTCGGTTCATTCACTAGGTCAGTCAGGCTGCCTAGAACGGTTGATTCTTCAAAGATTAGTGCTGAGCTAAAGAATGGTGTCCTCGAAGTTAGACTACCTAAAGCTGCTGAGTCCAAGGGGAGACAAATTCCTATCAAGACCTGATTATTGGTCAAAAAGACTGGGAAAATGGGAGGGAAGTCTCGATTTTATTGGAGTGGAGGCTTCTCTCCACCCCCGAAACATTTGGTGGCCTTCGGTAGAGACTCGACTTATGTTGGATCTCTTGCTAGGGTGACCAACAGGGTGGCCCGAATCGTTCGGCTCTGAAAGGAAGGTTTTCTAATGCTCAGCAAAGACCGTCACATTCCATCTCTCGTTTTACTAATGAGTTTATATGCTATTGCGGGTTGTGCTCCTGGAGGGAGCTCAGAGCAGTTCGATGTCGTCGAAGCGACTATTCCTCAAATGCAGCAGGCAATGGAGGAAGGACGTATAACTTCCCGCGATTTAGTTGAAGCTCATTTAGTTCGGATCGCCATGTACGAGGAAGTGGTCAATGCTACGATTGCAGTTAACCCGAGTGCACTTGAAGACGCTGACCGGCTGGACCAAGAGCGTGCCGAGGGTACTGTCCGTGGACCACTGCATGGAATCCCAATCGCTCTCAAAGACAACGTACATACAATGGACGTAGCTACCACTGGTGGAGCTATGGCCTTCCAGGATTATATCCCTCCATATGAAGCGACTTTGACGGAGAATTTGAGAGAAGCTGGCGCAGTCATTCTGGCCAAGACAGTCATGACTGAGTTGGCTAATTTTACTGCAGCGGGAATGCCAGGGAATTATAGTGCTGTGGGGGGCTATGGTCTGAATCCATATGATCCTCGTCGAGATCCTAGAGAAGGGAGGAACGACGGCCGGCCAGTTATGGGAGTTGGAGGTTCAAGCTCGGGAATAGGTACAGCCATGAGTTTCTGGGCTGCAAATGTGGGAACGGAGACTTCAGGTTCGATTCTGTCACCTTCAAATTCTAACATGTTGGCCGGTATCAAACCTACTATTGGGAGAATCAGTCGTTACGGGATCATTCCCATTACTGCGGATCAGGATACCGCTGGTCCAATGGCTCGGACGGTTACGGATGCAGCAATTTTCTTTGGAGCCCTGGAAGGTGCCGCTCCAGACCCCAACGATCCCGCCACAAACCGTTGTGAAGCCCCTCTAAACAGAGACTACACTGCCTTCCTTAATGCCGACGGATTGCAAGGAGCCCGAATCGGTATTCCAAGAGCTGCCTACTACGACTCTATACTTGTGCCAGGTACTGATCGCTACCAGAACCGAATGAGTGATGAAGGCAGGGCTGTCATGGCTGAAGTGATACAGATTTTGGAGGCTCAGGGAGCGATTATTGTCGATCCAGCTAATATTCCAAGTGTGGTAGATCCAGATCCATCGACAAGTCTTTTGACGAACAGTGGTAGTAGTGTTTTGAACTACGGGATGAAAAGGGATTTCAATTTGTGGCTCGCCAGTTTAGGAGGTACTGCTCGGGTAAACACACTCACAGAACTTCGAGAATGGAACCTCGACAACAGGAGTTCTGGAGCTATCAAATATGATCAAGCCCGGCTAGATGGGTCAGACGAAATTGATCTCGAAGCTGATAGGGCCACTTACGAGGCTGACAGGGCACGAGACCTCGAATTGAATGGCGAAAAAGGAATCGACCAGGCTATGGAAGAAAATCAATTGGATGCGCTTCTCTTTCCAGCGTCCAGTGGGGCAGGAATCGCAGCGAAGCCAGGGTATCCAACGGTGATAGTTCCGTTCGCTTTTGTCATGGATAATACTGGCCCCGATTTTCCAGAGGGTTTTGAGCCCAAGCCACGGCCATTCGGAGTCAGTTTTACGGGTTCGGCTTGTTCAGAACCTCGTCTCATTGAGTTGGCATTTGCATTCGAACAGGCAACAAAAAGGCGAATTGCACCTCCAGGAATGAATTAATCTGATCCTAGGGAAACTGTTGAAAACATTGACCTTTCAGTCAATGTTGCACTGCTATTAGCCTACTATATGTTGCGCATTTATCTAAAACACCCCCTATTTATAGTGTTGTTATATCCTAAGTTTCTTTAGCTTGGAGGTATTCTATGGGTTCGTTATTGAGTAACAGGAACGTCGTGGCCGTGGCATTTGTACTGTCGTTTGTAGCTCATTTTGGCGTTTCCTTTCCTTATATGGGCTTGGTCATGGTACTCCTCGGTGCAGTAGGTGGTTTTAATGCTGGCCCGAATGATCAGACTCGTCTATTCCTCACAGCCCTCGTTTTGAACTATATGGGTGACGCATTCGATGCTGTCCCAGTACTTGGCCCCGTAGTCACAGGTACGAATGAAGGGCTTGCAACAGTTACCGCTGCTGCTGCAGTGATGATTGTTATGATGAACATCAAGAACAGAGTGATGGGGGGATAAGCTACCCGACTTAGGATCCTTTGTAGCAGTACAATCGAAAGATTCAAAGTTTATATAGAAGGCTCGGGATTTTCTTCGGGGGCGCTTGTAGTCTCTGGAGGGAGTCGTGGGCCTTCTGTGATATATGTCAACACTGGAATTGTCCACTTGACCTTCCGATGACAAAGGTGAGACTAAGGCCTAAAGTCCCTGGGATTATTGTTATTGTCGATTTCAACGAAAGTTTCATGAAACATATCTGGGCTTCAATCCTTACAATTCTTGCAGTGACCCCGGTTGTTTCTTTGGCTCAGAAACCGTTGGTTACCGATCGTCCAGATTTTGTAGAATCGAGTTCAACCGTTGATCCTGGGGGATTGCAAATAGAAGCCTCTTGGGCCTTTGACAGAACAGAAGTCCAACAGGGGAATCTAGAAAACTGGAGTACGCCAATTCTCTTAAGGTTTGGAGTTTTCCCGGAAATAGAAGCAAGGCTAGAGTCAGATTGGTACACGAGAACAAACGATGGTTTACGTACCAATACGTCATCCAAAGGAGGTGTTTCCGACCTATCTCTGGGGATCAAATGGGCATTCTCCGAGGGAGAGGAGGAGATTGGGATGCCTGCTATGGCTGCGTTGGTGCACGCTGATCTCCCAACTGGATCACAGGTATTCAAGGGGAGTGGGGCTAGACCTTCCCTGCGCGTGGCAGCGGAATGGAGCTTACGTATGCCCTGGGAAGATCCAGCCACTACCGAAAGAGATTGGGGCGTGGGAGTCATGCCTGGAGTGATGATCGATAGAAACGAACGGGATAAATCTTACTCTTCTGGAATCTTGGGTTTTGTAATCAGCAAGGGCATAATAGTACCTGAACTTAGAGTCTTCAGTGAAATCGCTTTTGAACAGATCAGTTCAGTCCAAAATGGAGGTAACTTGGGGTTCTTCCAAACAGGTGGAACTTATCTGTTAAATCGAAGTTGGCAGTTGGATGTGGCTTTTAGTTTTGGGATTACTGAAAATGCAATTGGCTCAGGAATGACTATGGGTCTTTCGGGGTTCTTGTTGGACTAGGTACGAATATGATGTTCTCCATAAACGACAAACTTGCGAGTCGTGAGATCTTTGGCTCCCATCGGCCCGAAGGCATGTAATTTTGAAGTAGAAATTCCTATTTCTGCACCCAGGCCTAGTTCTCCACCGTCTGCGAACCGTGTACTAGCGTTAACCAAAATTGTTGAAGACTGAACCGCGGATATGAATTTCGCTGCACTATCCTCATCTTCAGTCAGGATTGCTTCGGTATGAGAAGATCCGTAGTCGGCTATGTGGCTAATGGCATCTTCCAAGCTGGTTACTACTCTGATTGCCAGAGTAAGATCTAGATATTCTGCCTGCCAATCATCCTCTGTAGCTGGGGCGACGTCAAATTCTTCTAGTATTTTTTGGGTCTTCGTGCAGCCACGTATAGATACGCCTTCATCAGTGAGCTGAGATCCGATCTTAGGTAGAACGGTTTCTGCAACGTTAGAGTGCACCAAAAGAGTCTCCAGTGCGTTACAGACTCCTGGTCGCTGTACTTTCGCATTACTGATAATTTCCGGAACTCTTTCTATAGAAGCACTTTTGTCGACGAATATATGACACACTCCTTTATAGTGCTGAATGACTGGGATCCGGCTTTTTTCAGTAACTGCTCGAATAAGACTTTCTCCGCCTCTGGGGATTACAAGATCAATCCATTCTTCTTGCTGTAGCAGTGCATCCACCGCATCCCGATTAGGAGTTGTTATCAATTGGATAGCACTCTTAGGGAGCGAAGTCTTGGAGAGTCCCTCTCTCAAAGCTTCCGCTATTGCTTGATTAGAATGGAAAGCTTCGGATCCGCCCCGGAGGATGACTGCATTTCCCGCTCTTAAGCAAAGAGCCGCCGCATCCGAAGTGACATTGGGACGGCTTTCATAAATCATAGCTATGACACCAAGCGGTATCCTCATGCGTCCTACTTCGAGGCCGTTCGGTCGCACTTGTTTGTCTTCTATGGAATCCAATGGATCGGGCTGTTCTGAAACTTCTGTGACTGCCGACGCTATTTTTTCTATGCCATCTTTTCCTAAATCTAACCTGTTCAGCATGGCTCCAGATATTCCGTTTTCTTCCGCTGCTTTCAGGTCAATTGAGTTTGCCTTAATGATTGACTCTTGTTGGTTAAGCAATTCCCTGGCCATGGCCCTTAGGGAGGCACTTCTCTCCTCTGCAGAGGATCTCACCAGCAACCTAGCCGCGCGCCTAGCTTCTTGGGCTACTTTAGCGATCATTTCTGCGATTTCTTTGCTATGGTTCAAGGCTTCCCTTCCTCTCCTGCCAGCACAGCCCAATCTGGACGCATTACTACGTGGCCTTTTTGGTGTCCTAGGGTTGTTTTTACTTCATCTGTGTGCATACCTAAAATACGGATCATTTCTCGATCATCAAATCGCACTATTCCTCGAGCCTGTTCAGTTCCTGCCTTATCCAGGACGCCGATCAGGTCACCTCGTCGGAAGTGTCCTTTCACATTAACCACCCCACTCGGTAATAAGTTAGCCCTTTTCTTGATAGCTCTGACTGCACCGTCGTCAATTACTATGAATCCAGTCAAACCTTTTTGAACTGCCATCCAATGCCTGCGCGCTCTGAGAGGGTTTTTATTTGCTGCTATAAATGTTCCAGCTGGCTTTCCTCGGACTACCGCAGCTAGGACTTCTGGATCGCTCCCCGAAGCTATCACAGTTGGTATGCCGTAACGGCCAGCTCTTTCTGCCGCCTCCAATTTTGTTGGCATTCCTCCCCTCGCACCTGGCGCGGTTTTTCCGAAGACGAGCTTACGTAATTCTTCTGCATTTTCAGCAGTAGGGATTACCTTGGTGCCACCTTCTTCGTCCGGTTTACCGTCGAGTACTCCAGGCACATCAGTCAACAGTGCAAGTAGATCTGCATTTACTAAGGCAGCGGCCATGGCAGCAAGATTGTCGTTATCTCCCACCACCGTTTTATCGTCTGTCACTGTGTCGTTCTCGTTGATGATAGGAATGATTCCGACTTGGATTAGTTTTTCCAAAACATTTCTTGCGGAGACGTAGCGTTTTCGGTTTGTGAAACAGTCATTTGTCAGCAGAATCTGTGCTACTTCTAAGTTTACCTGACGAAAAGCATTGCCCCATAGACCTATCAGGTGTCCTTGGCCAACTGCGGCGGCGGCTTTACGGTCTTCCGCTCTCGTGGGAGGAGTAGTATGGCCTATACTTTTAAAGCCAGCTGCTACACTTCCACTGGAGACGATGATCATATCGGTACTAGGCTCAGAAGCTACTTTTTGGGCTATCATTTCCAGGTAGGAATAATCGATCTCATTATTCCCTCCAGTTAGGAGGCTGCTCCCTAGCTTCAGAACGACCCGCTGCTTTTTCTGAGCAAAATCTTCTGACGTGATGTGCTTGGAGTCAGACTCTAATTGCCCGTGAGAATATTTATGCATAAATAATGAATAAAACACCGCTAAATAAAATACTAGTGTCTTGTTTTAAGGAACTCGATTTCTAGGATCACTGTATTGAACTTAGGAATTGACAAATGTTTTTGTAGACTCAAGTGCGTTATCCATATCGTCCCATAGGTCTTCAACGTCTTCAATGCCGACACTCATTCGAACAAAACCAGGGACGATACCTAGTTCATTACGGACCTCTTCTGGTACAAACATATGACTTGTGTTGAAGGGGCATTCGGCCAAGCTTTCCACTCCACCCAGACTCGTAGCTTCGAATATTAATTCGAGGGATCGTAGATAATGCAGGGCTGCCTCATTACCACCTTTAACGACGTAAGATAACATGCCGTTTCCTTTTGGTATTATGCGCTGAGCTACCTGGTAGTCTGCATAGTCTGGTAACGAGCAATGGTTAACGCTTTCAATCATAGGGTGGACATTCAGTCTCTTGGCGAGCTCTGCAGCATTTTGGGTGTGGGCTGGCATGCGAACATGTAAGGTTTTGATACCTCTTTCCAGTAAGAAGCACATATTTGGATCTGCCGCGCCTCCCATAGTAATTTTCTTACTGAAAATTTCTGAAATAAGTTCTTTGTTGCCAACCACAAGTCCACCGATCAGGTCCGAATGGCCTCCTAGATATTTGGATCCAGAATGTATCACGAGATCGAACCCCATCGAGATAGGGTTGCAGGCCCATGGACTAGCAAATGTGTTGTCACAGATTGCAATAAGGTTGTTTTTTTTCGCTATAGCAGCCATGGCTTCTAAGTCGCATACCTTAAGAACGGGATTGGTAATAGTTTCGACGTAGAGAATTTTTGTATTTGGCTTAATGGCAGCTGCATAAGAACTAGGGTCTCGAATATCAGCCATAGTAGCTTCTATTCCAAACCTAGGAAGGTCTTCAGTGATCAAGCCATAAGCTCCGCCATACATGTCTCCACACCCAACCATGTGGTCTCCTTTGGACAGAAGCGCCAGAAGGGTTGCACTGATAGCTGACATCCCACTGTCAAACATCTCTCCATCTTCAGCATTTTCCAAAGTTGCAACTCTTGCTGCAACGGCTTCGGAATTGAGACTGGAAACGCGACTGTAAAGAAGAGTATGTTGAGCTCCCTCTTCCCATCCGTCGTAGATATCATCTGTGAGCTGGTAGGTTGAACTGTTGAATATGGGAGTGACTACCGAACCTTCTATAATGTGGGTGCCATGCCAGACTGCTTTCGTTCCAAATCTACTATCCAAACATTTTTTTCTCATGGTTCCTATGCCCGACATTGTGAAACAGTTGTAAGTGATGATGCAGTGGTGTGTTGGAAATTCAAAGCAACTGCTGGGAGTATTTTACATGATGAGGTCAGCTTTGCAAGAGTTAGAACTCAGGGTTCACCTTCGCGACGAGGTGGTGATAATAGTCAAGATATCAGACTCTTATAAAGGTGCTTTTTCTTAGCCTATCGGCTATGGTGAAGCCTGGGTCAGGGCAGTATTTTAGGTCTATGAACATATCATCTGTGACTATGGAGGTCCCTAAGTGAAACTCTCCCGCCGTGAAGCAATTCGAGTTTCAGGAGCAACAGTGGCTGGTTTATCTATGGGAGTAGCTAATCCCATAGATGTGGTAGCGAAAACTCAGGCAATTCAGGAGTGGCCTGATCATTTGGTTGAAGGAGAATTGCGCCAGAGAGCACATCTACCCCTTAACCCCGATGGTTCTGCTCCAGAGCATCCTCCCGAAAGTGCTGGAGACATAACTGGTACGATTTGGCGTTACACTCAAGGTCAGGCTCCAGAGATTGAATACGATTTTCGTAAAATGGCCATCAGGTTGGATTCAAGAGGATTGGCGAAATTGGGTGGTACCCTGCGCTTCAGTGATTTGGAAGATTTGCCCCAAAACTCTTATACCACGTTGTTGCAGTGCGGTGCTCCGCAGCCCACTGGCATTGTTAAATGGACAGGGGTTCGCTTCAGTGACTTCGCTGAAATGATTGGAGTCCAAGATCCCGCTCACTACTGCAGGATCATTTCCCACGACGGATACTGGATTGACGAAGAAATGCCCACTATGATGGACCCTCAAGTGATGTTGGCATGGTTAATGAATGATGAGCCTATTCCGCCTATTAATGGCGCACCCCTTCGTTTGGTGATTCCATTCCGTTACGGAGCCCGGAGCATAAAGGCAGTTTCTGAAATTACTCTTGGATCGCCAGGTTTACCGATGAGGGAACCGCCGACCCGAGGATGAGCGAATTGTCAATCGAAGCTTTCACACAAGATCAATGGACTTCTGGAGGTTAATAATGAAAGGAAATGTCGGAATAGTGCCCGGAATGATTTCTTTGTCCTTTGCTTTGATTCTTGGTACTGCAAAGAACCCGATTATTGCTCAAACTATCCCAGCTGATGAAGAGGGGGCTGTGGCTAGATTGAATGAATCTCCCCGTCACGGAGAGTGGCTTACTTATGATGCTGGGAATGGAGATATGGTGAGAGCTTGGGTGACTTTTCCAGAGAGAAGTGGACCAGCACCAGTAGTAATAGTCATACATGAGATTTATGGTTTGACGGATTGGATAAGAAATGTGGCTGACCAGCTTTCTAGGGATGGATTTATCGCGGTAGCTCCAGACCTTCTTGACGGACATGGTCCCAATGGTGGTGGGTCCGATTCGATGGATCGTCAACAAGTAGTCGCAACTATACGCACTCTGGATAGAGGGGATGTGAACAGACGCTTGAAGGCTGCGGCAGAGTTTGGTACAAGTTTACCAAGTGCGACGGATCAGGTGGGTGTCGTTGGTTATTGTTGGGGGGGAAGTTCGAGTTTTCTCTTTGCACTGGATGATGCGGACTTAGATGCTGCCGTAGTGTACTACGGCTCATCCCCAGAAACAGGATTTGAATCGATCAGCGCGCCAGTACTGGGTCTTTACGGAGGTAACGACGAGAGGGTGAATTCAACAATCAATCGGGCGGAAGTAGCAATGTCCAGATTCAATAAGACCTTTGTACCTAATATCTTCGAAGGAGCAGGCCATGGGTTTTTGCGCAATCAGGGCGGCCAGGACGGAGCGAATATGCGGGCAACTGAAGAAGCTTGGCCACTAACGATAGAGTTTTTTAGGAGATATTTGGAATCTTGAGTTTCCCGTTAGTCATTTTGGCGGCCGGGTTGTCTAGTCGCTACGGACACCTGAAACAGGTTGATCCCTTAGGTCCATCAGGCGAGTCGATCATGACCTACAATATGTATGATGCTGCGCGCGCTGGTTTTGATAGCTTCCTCATAGTAACACGTCCAGAAATTGAGGTTGAAATAAGGAACCATATTTCAACCGTCGTCGGAGACAGCTTTCCGATCAAGTATGTCCATCAAACTTTGGATCGTATTCCTGAACCCCAAGCGCTGAGCGCTGATAGAGATCGTCCTTGGGGAACAGGTCATGCGGTTATCTGCGCGAGTGCTCATATAGAGAATTCTTTTGCGGTGGCGAATGCGGATGACCTCTATGGTGCCGAAGCCTTTTCAGGATTGTTTGAGGGTATGGTTTCCAGCTCCGATGATCCTGTACTGGTGACGTATAGCTTGCAAAATACTCTCTCTGAACATGGTGGAGTGAATAGGGGAGTGTGCACACTGAACAAAGACGGTTTTCTTCGTGGAATAAGTGAGTTTACGGATGTACATCGAAGCTCTTCTGGTATCACAGGGAAGGGATCTGATGATCATTTGACCAGTTTGTCTGGTGATTCTCCCGTTTCGATGAATCTCTGGGGTCTAACTAAGCCTTTTATGGAACGGATGGAAGAACAATTCAAGGAATTTCTGAGAGAAAATCATGGAGATACATCAAAGGAATTTTTTCTCCCGGACGCAGTAGGTGTTCAGATTCAAGGTGGAATGATAGAGGTAGCCGTCGTTGAGACTGAAGGAGAATGGCTGGGTGTAACATTTCCATCGGATAGAGAACGAGCGGTTCGTCTCCTAGGAAAGAAAATGGACCAAGGATATTATTCGCGATCACTCGCACAAGATTTCAGGAATAACTTAAGTTAATTTGGGTTTTCTGGGTCAGTTCTGTCCTTTCCATTAAGATTGTAGGACACATATTCCTGTGAGAAAAGTCGTTTTAGATTAAAAGAGGGGGGTATATGGGGCATACTTGGCTTATTTTTATTTTGACTTTTTATGGCCAAATCGTAGCGCCAGTCCTGCTAAGTGCTCAGGTCAGTGATTTTGACATAGAAGTTGAGCAAAAGTGGGATATCTTGATTCAAAATGGTGCTGTGGTGGACGGGACGGGTGGGTCACGATTTATAGCTGACGTCGCCGTGTTAGGCGACCAAATAGTGGCAGTTTCTTCTGTCAGACTGGATCCAGGTCTAGCCAGAGAGGTAATAGATGCGAGCGGGAAGATAGTCAGTCCTGGTTTTGTGGATATCCATACTCATTTAGAGCCACTGCTCAATTTGCCAGGCGGGGAAAGTCATGTTCGTCAGGGTGTGACCACAGCTCTCGGAGGGCCAGACGGAACAGCTCCTTGGCCACTGGAGCAGTATTTAGATAGAGCAGATGAGATAGGAGTGGGCCTGAATGTGGGTTTTATGGTCGGTCATAATACGATTCGTCGAGAAGTAATAGGTCTAGAAGACCGAGCTCCAACTGCAGCGGAGTTGGTTCAAATGCAGGACATGGTGGACCAAGGTATGATTGAAGGTGCTTGGGGTATCTCAACTGGACTTAAGTATCTTCCGGGTGCTTTTGCTGAGCTGGATGAATTGGTAGCACTGTCCAGTGTAGTAGTGCCTTACGGAGGATTTTACACCTCCCATCTTCGCGAGGAAGGGTTGGGCTTGTTAGAAAGTGTTTCAGAGGCTTTGGAAATAGGTAAGCAGGCTAATATTCCAGTTGTTCTAACTCATCACAAAGTGGTGGGTCAACCTATGTGGGGGTCGTCCGATATTACTCTTGCGATGGTCGATTCGGCACGAATCGCGGGCACGGATGTAATGATTGATCAGTACCCATATACTGCCAGTCACTCGGGTATCACTATTTTGATACCAGCCTGGGCTATGGAAGGTGGCACGGATGCTCTGCTGACTAGAATGGAAGATCCATTTCTCGCCGATAGTATTTTGTCTGGTATTGAATTCAATATCAAATATGATCGGGGAGGCAATGATTTAAAAAGAGTCCAGTTCTCCAGTGTTTCTTGGGACAAATCTCTTGAGGGGAAGACATTATATGATTGGGCGGTTCGTGATGGATTAGAACCAACTCCAGCGAATGGTGCAAAACTAGTCGTCGAATCAGTTAGACGTGGTGGTGCGAATGGAATTTACCATGCCATGGAAGAGGGGGATGTAGAGGCTATAATGTCTCATCCACAAACGATGATAGCGTCCGATGGTAGGTTGGTAGCTCTGGGTGATGGGCATCCTCACCCACGTTGGTATGGGACATTCCCTCGGGTCTTGGGTTTATACTCAAGAGAACGTGGCATTTTAGAATTGGAAGAGGCAGTACTCAAGATGACTTTCATGCCAGCCAAACGAATTGGTCTGGCGAAACGAGGTCAGGTGAAAATAGGCTGGTTTGCGGATTTAGTCGTATTCGATTCGGAGACCATTATTGATCGGGCAACTTTCCAAAATCCACACCAATACCCAGTCGGTATAGAATGGGTGTTGGTGAATGGCAAGATAGCGTTGGCAAATGGAGATTACAGAGACTCAAGGTCAGGAAAAGTCTTGAGAAAAGAGATTCCCTGACCTCCAGACGTCTCTAAAATTTGAACTGATGCCAATTAGCCACGGTGCTACGTATGGCTTGCGAGTTTTCATTAAGTGGTGTCAGAATGTCTCTGTGTCAGGATGCTCTTCAACAAGGAGGTTTGATGTCACAGTTCTCTTTGGTAGCTAGAATGTTAGGGTGCATGGTGATTTTTGGAGTGAGTCTTGTGAACGCACAGGAACAAAGACTGCACATGAACGAATTAGTGCTAGAGGAGGGCCGATTCATTCGTTCTTCAGATGGTGAACCCTATTCTGGAGATGTCATTTCAGTATTTGCGACGGACGAAACCAAGACCCGGGAGCTGGGGACTCTGAGAGATGGCAGGTGGCATGGGATTTATGAGACCTATTATTTTAACGGCCAATTGGAGTCAAAGATCAGCTACTCGAATGGTGAATTCGATGGGCCACTAGAGCGGTACTACTTCGATGGCCAGGTAATTGCCAGAGGTACATACGACAAAGGGGCTCGCTGTGGGGAATGGTTTGATGTTGATGGAACAGAGGATAGCTATCCTCCATGTCCTGACAGCTAAGCCTGAATAGCAGAGGAGAGATCAAATTATGTATAGGCAAATAAGTTTGTTGGACTTGAAGATGGTGACTTTCGTGACACTAGCATTCTTGGCGACCACAGATTTTAGTTCTTTAGCGGGTCAGGACTTGCCACCAGATGAACCTCCCCATGATTGGACACCTACTGCTATTAATTATGAAAATGTTCCATATCCATATCCTGTCGATTTCCTTGAAGTAAGTCTTTATGGTGAGGATCACAGGATGGCTTATATGGACGTAGCGCCTTTCGGGGAGTCAAACGGTCAAACCGTAGTTCTTTTTCATGGCATGAATTTTTTTGCAGCAGCATTTAGACCCACTATCGATGCTCTCAGGAAAGAAGGCTTCCGGGTTATTGCAGTCGATCGTCTTGGTTATGGACGTTCTTCTAAACCCCTTATTCATTACAACCTGCATATGCCAGCTAGGAATACAAAATTCCTGCTGGATAAGTTGGGTATAGAGCAGGCTGCGATCGTCGGCCATTCTATGGGAGGAATGGTGGCTACTCGCTTCGCTTCTACCTATCCAGGAATCGCTACACATGTGGTCATGGTTAATCAAATCGGTTTGACGGACGTTCGTCAGTCTCGTCCTTGGACGGACCTTGAAGAGGGTTACAAAAGTGCTTTGGAAACCAGTTACGAATCAGTGCTGCGTGGCCATCTTCGATATTATCCAAATGGTTGGAAGAATGAGTACCTGGAGTGGGTTAAATATCAGTACGGCCTGACCTTAAGTGGTGATTGGCCTAGAATGGCAAGAATCCGTGCTTCCCAACGACAAATACTCTATGAGGATCCAGTGGTATATGAGTGGCAACATATTGCCACTAAAGCTATGGTGATTGGTGGAGCCGAAGACAGACTTGTAGCTGACTATCCAGCGGCGGCTCGCAATGTCGCTGAACAGCTGCAGAATGCCGAATTAGTCATCTTTCCTAAAGTCGGACACGCACCTGCCTTCGAAATACCAGATCAATTTCATGCTGAGTTAGTAAGATTTCTAAAATCGGATCCAACTGAACCCGCATCTCAGTCTTGGAAATAAACTGATCTGTCTTTGCTGAAATCGCTAGAGTTAAAGGCACATTTAACGCAGTGTTACAAATTGATCTGGGTCGACTCGGACCACGGTATAGACTACAGATTCCTCGACGGAACTCCACCAGTGAGGGGTGCCAGCGGGTATAATGACCATGTCACCTTCGCGGAGCACTCTGCTGACCCCCCCAGAGATGCCTTTTCCACTAACTCCTGGGCCATTAATTAGAGTGACTTGAGATGCATCATCTCCTCTAATCACTGGGTCAATCAGAGACCCTCCAGTGACCAAGGTTCCGACACCCTCTAACATGTAATAAACTTCTGTCACATAGTTATGCAGAGCTCCCCCTAATGTATTTCCAGCGGTTCGTTGGACTACTCCGATTCCTACATTGTGTCCACCAGCATCTACGGTGCGTATTGGCGTATCTGTTCTTGATTCTTCTTGCGCTTCGAGGACTGTATTTTGGATTGTGCTTGCATAGACATCAGTAGCAGGGAGGGGGGCTTGAGCACTAGCGGGAGTATAGAGTAGTGTTAATCCCAGAAGTATGGTGTTGATTAAAATGGATGATTGTCCTTTGGTCATGGTGTCTCCTGTCTGGGCTCGAGGGTTTTTACGGATTGCTTTTTGATAGTTAAAGCTAGCGCCTCCCGACAATTACTGCATTGGGTCCTTCTCGCCAGACGCAATGTGGATCGAAACCAGCGTTCTCAAGAGCTCTTAGTTCATCTCCCAGAGAGAAATAGGCGTCTTCTTCGGCCCATTCTTCAAAATGTTTCCATGCTTGATCTTCGTTGATTCCATTAGCGACTAGATGGTCAGCCCAGTATCTGTAAAGCCTTTGCTTTTCAAGGCCACTAGTGGGTATGGCTGTATCAGCGTTAACAAAAATCCCTCCGTCATCAAGAGCATCGAAAGCTCTTGCATACAGGAGGGTTTTTTGTTTTAGATCTAGAATATGATGTAGCGATATGCAAGCTGTAATGGCGGCGCAATGGGGAAAAGGATCGTGGAAGGATTTAACTGAAAATTTTGTGCGATTTCCATAGGCCGAAAGTCGAGTCTTAGCTCGTTCCAACATTTCCTCATCTATATCCCACAATTCCACCGTTCCTATCTCGTGATGCTTAAGCAGTTGTTCGGAGAGCCCGCCAGATCCAGAGCCCAGATCGAGGACATGAGTTGGGCGTACATGTGCAGCCATAGCTGCGGCTCTGTCGAGCATAGTTTCATATCCTGGAACGAACTGTCTGATTTTCTGGTCGTAATTTTCGAGTTCGATACGCAAATGGCGGCTAACGCTGTGGGGCATATTTAGAACGGCCAAAATTTCGGGATATAGACGCTAGCCAAAATCCAGAAAGTTAAATTCAATGGCAGCCCAGCCATCAGAAAATCTTTGAAGTGATATCGTCCAGGGCCATAAACCATAAGATTAGTTTGGTACCCCATGGGTGTCATAAAAGAAGTGGAGGCTCCGAAACACACCGCCAAGAGCATTCCTCTTGAGTCGATACCGAGTTGTTCAGAGATTGCTATAGCAACAGGCACCAGAACAATAGCTGCTGTATTATTGGAAAGAACTTCCGTAAGGATGGCGGCTACTAGGTATAGCAAAGAAAGTGAGGCATAAGGTGCCATGTCTGGAGGAAATAAGTTTCCCACCCCAACGATGTTGCTTGCAACCATATGGGCGACACCAGATCTTTCCATAGCTATACCAACTGGCACAAAGGCAGCAATAAGGACAATTACTGACCAATTAATGGCCTTGTAAGCTTCTTGGATGGAAATACTCCCGGCCAGCAACAATATGACGGTGCCGATTAGTGCTGCTTCCAGGATATCCATCAATCCCAAGGACGCGACGAGCATAATCAATGGAATAACGGCTATAGCTAACCACCAAAATCGGACTTTATGAAGATTCAAGTCTAGTTCCTGAAGAATAGCTAGACCGTCCTGGTTTTTTAGTGATTCAATTCTGTTTTTTGGCATGAAGATAAGCAATGTGTCTGCGAACTGTAGTGGAATTCTAGACACCCTTTCTCTCAGCGTTTTTTCCTCACGCCTGACCGCTACAACAAAACCGTCGTATGTATTTCTGAAGTCAAGACTTCGAAGTGTTTTGCCAATTAATTCAGAACCTTGTGTCACAAGACCTTCAACTATAGTGCTTTCCTTACCAAGTAGCTCGGCTTGGTCAATTTTCATATCAGTCAGTAACAACATGGATTCTTTATCTCTTAGTTGGATAAACTTTTCCAAGGTTCCATGAACTAAAAGGATGTCTCCTTCCTTTAGTTTTAGACTGCTGAAGTGCCTGTCGAACCTGAAATTCCCCCTAATGACGGCGAGGATATCGACACCATAGTTCTTTCCTATTTGACGATCCATCAGGCTAGTGTCTATCAGGCCTGACCCCGAATCAATTTTCATTTCTGTCAAATAGGGGCTGATCTTGTAATTCTTTGCCAGTGATGAAACTCCAACTCGTGCAGGGAGAATCCTAGGAACAATGAATACAGTATATAGTGTACCAAATACCAAAAAAATGAAGCCCATTCGAGAGAACTCAAACATACTAAGCGGGGCTATTCCGTTGTCGATTGCAATTGAGTTTACCAATAAATTGGTCGAAGTTCCGATGAGGGTAATCGTTCCCCCATAAATTCCAGCATATGATAGTGGTATCAATAATTTGGATGGGGAGATATTGAGCCGTTTGCTCAAATGCATCGCCAATGGGATGAAGATAGCGACTGCAGCGGTATTGTTAATGAATGCGGAACTGATACTAGTGATCACCAGGAAAAGACCTATGGTAACCCAAGGAGTTTTGTTTCCGGAGCTGAGTCTGTCAGCCACTACTTCGAGGAATCCTGTTTTCACCAAAGCAGAGCTCAGAACAAACATTAGGCCTACAGTCAGCACAGCTTGATTGCTGAAGCCAGAAACAGCTTCTTCAATTGACAGAAGGTCAGTTGCCAGGAGGATGGCTAATAGTGCGAGAGCTGTCACATCGAGAGGGAATATTTCTTTGACGAAAAGTATGAAAGCAACAAAAATTATCGCCAAAAAAAGAAGGGACTCTCCAGGCATTTCTATCTCACCTCAAATTTGTTGTTTTTCAGCCTAAGTAATGCGGTCGAGGTGTAATTCTATCCGTATAAGAGCTTTTTGACGATACCACTGCCAACAATCTTCCTTCTTCCACATTTTCACGTCTGTTTGCCTTATGGCCCGGAAGTCTTACTTTTAGGGTGAGGAATACCCAGTTGTCCTTAAGGTTATGGAGTGAGTCATGGTAAAGAATCTATCCAATTCATACACGTCATGGGTGGCGTCAGCCCTTTATATATTAGCTTTCTCATTGGTTTCTTTTGGGGGAGTTTCTGGACAGACAGTGAGGTTGGTCTCGGATCCAGGTGACGAGGAAGTGACTTTTACCAGAGATGTGATGCCAATCTTGCAGGAGAATTGCACTGGTTGCCATCGTGAGGGTTCAATAGCTCCAATACATTTGGAGACTTATGAACAAGCAAGAAGGTATTCCCGTCGTATCAGAGATAAAGTCGTGACCCGTGAGATGCCTCCGTTCCATCTTGATACCGATGTTGGTATTCAGGAAATCAAGGGTGATTGGAGGTTGAGTGAAGATGAGATCAAGGCCATTGCAGCATGGGTGGATAATGGATCACCAAGAGGAGACATCGCAGATATGCCTCCAGCGGTGGAGTGGTCGGATGAACTGGTATGGCAGTTGGGAGAAACACTAGGACCTCCTGATCATGTGATTAAATCGAAGCCATTCGATGTGCCGGCCGAAGGAGGCGATCAATGGTGGCGTCCTATAGTAGAAACCGGGCTAGATAAGGATCGTTATGTAAAAGCCTTCGAAACCAGGCCTTCCCGCAAAGGTCGTGAGGTGGTACACCACGCTATTCCTAGACTTCAAGTCCTTCAGGAGAACGGTGAATACCGCAGGACAGCGTCCCTTTCAGAGTATGCAATGGGTAAGATAGGAGAGATTCTACCACTTGATGCAGCGCGTTTACTTCCAAAAGAATCAAGGATCGAATGGGACGCTCATTATTATCCGATGGGTTATGATGTGGAAGATGATCAAGTCGAGCTTGGAATTTGGTTTCATCCAGAGGGCTTTGAGCCAGACTTCATCCAAGATTTAAGGCTTTATCCACTGCAGGGTGATATAGCTTTAGCTCCTGGTGGAACTGCTATGACACAAGGGTTTTTCAGGTTTGACCATCCGGTGAGGATAGATAGCTTCCAGCCACACGGCCATGTTCACCTGCATGCGAAGTCAATGGAAGTAATTTATCCGGACGGTAAGAGGGAACTGCTCAGCATGGTGACCAACTTTAATGCAAAGTGGCATCACAGTTACATATATGAAGATGATGTAGCACCACTCTTGCCTGAAGGTAGCGTGTTAGTTGTGACTGCCTGGTACGATAACACTGCGGACAATCCTCTCAATCCTGATCCAGAGGTCTGGAAAGCCAGAGGTAGTCGAACCGTAGATGAGATGTCACATGCTTGGATAGCTGTAACGCATCTGAACCAAGAGGGTTTTGAGCGGCTTGTCAGTGAGAGAGAAGCTAAGAAGGAAGCAGTGACTGCTACAGAGCAAGCATCTGGAAGCCACCGCTAATACCAATCATTTAGCTTGGTAAAGTTAAGAAAGTTGGGGGGCTCTAATGAATAAAAGCTTGATATTCTTGATAGCATTGTTTTCGATGACGTCCACGGTATTGGCGCAACGACCTAACAGACAGTTGACTCCTGAACAGATGAGGGCGAGGCAGGAAGCTCGTCAGGCTGAATTAGATGCTGCGGAACGACCCATCAGAGCTCTGAATAGTCTATGGATTGAAGAACTGACTTGGATGGAAATTCGTGATGCTATCCGTGATGGGAACACTACGGTTCTAGTCCTTACTGGTGGTGTCGAATCTAATGGTCCACACCTGGCCTCTGGAAAGCACAACTATTCCAATAAGTTGATGGGTGAATCAGTAGCGCAAGCTCTCGGTGCAACACTTATTGCTCCCCTAGTTACTCTTGAACCAGGAAATCCTACTGGGCCGGTTACCATAGGAAGCACTGGTCCCATGGTTTCGCAGGCGACCTATATAGCCTGGTTGACTGATATTGGTGATAGCTTGAGGAGTATGGGTTTTACACAGGTCTATTTCCTCGGTGACAGTGGTGGAAACAGACGTGGCATGCAGGCAGCGGCGGACGAACTCAATGATCGATATCGGGGGGTTCCAACCCAGTTCCATCATGTTCCAGAGTTTTATAACCATGACAAAGTTCGACAGTATATTCAGGAAACACTGGGTATTCCAGAGGAAATGGAATATCAGGCGAGTTCTGGATCAGACGGGATTCACGAAGAGTTATCCATCACCTCAGTCATGTCGGTCATTGACCCGACTTCAATTCGTTTTGATCAAAGGGTGGAAGCGGGTAGAGCTTCGATCAATGGTATCAGCCTATTACCTCTGTCAGATACACAGTCTTTAGGGAGAATGGTGATTGACTTCCGGACCCGACTTACCGTGGAGGCCATTAAAACATTGCGGGATGGTCCTGAATAGAGATTGAACTTTGGCAGAATAAAAAGACGAATTAAGAACTGTTGTTGTTCATTTAGGAGGAAGAGTAAATGAGGAGTCATCGGATAGTTGGGAGATTATTAATATTGTTCCTGGCTCTGGGTGTGGTAGAGGTTTATGGTCAACAGGTACAGCGACTACCACTAGCCCCACGCCCCCCTAGAGGAGAACCGGTAGCGCCTTTTTTTGAAGGTTGGTATAGCAATACAGATGGGACGTTCACACTCTCGTTCGGATACTTTAATTTGAATTTAGCGGAATCACTTGATGTACCGTTAGGTCCAGACAACTTCATTGAACCAGCAGAATTTGACGGGATGCAACCGACCCATTTTCCGAGCAATCCTAGAAGAGACAGGGGTGTATTTACTGTTGACGTTCCTGCGTCTTTTTCAGATGAAGAACAGAGGGTCGTTTGGACTATCACCGCGAATGATGTGACTCACTCAGTACCAGGAAGAGTAGGAGTAGATGCTTTTCAGCTTGACTACGGACCACGGGCTATGGGCTCTGTACCACCATTAGTTAGGTTGGAAGGTAGTGAAGTTGAGGGCCAACATCCCACGGGAATAATGCTAGATGAAATTCGTTCCGCTACTGTTGGCACTCCTATGGAATTGACCGTGTGGGCATCGGAAGTATCAATCAGGTCTGAAGACGATATAGCGAATCGAGATGGTGTTGTGGTGAGGCTATTATGGTTCAAGCATCAGGGCCCTCGTGGAGAAGTCAGCTTTGAAGATCGTTCGATGGTTCTGGAAGAGGGAGAAGGGGAAGCTGTTACCACGGTCACATTTAGTGAGCCTGGTGATTATGTGCTCAGGGTAAGAGTTGATAATTGGGACGCGAATGATAGCACGGGTGGAGATCAATGTTGTTGGACAAATGGGTATGTGCGAGTGAGCGTTACGGAATAATGATCTGTAGGTTGTTGATTTGTGTACTGATTATTTCGACTGTTCTACTAGACAGTGTTGTGGCACAGAGTCCAAGGGATTTATCCACTCTTTTCTTTGATGGTAAATCCTATCTTACGGAGGAGGATGGTCAGCCATATTCTGGTCCTGTAGTCATTACTAATACCCACTCGAGTAGTAAAGAAGAGGGGACACTTAAGGATGGGGTGAGGGACGGGGTCTTTGAGTGGTTTTTTGAGAATAACCAAGTGGGTTTCCGAGACACTTATCGCAATGGAGAACGGGACGGGCCATTCGAATATTATTACAAGAATGGTTTCCTTCTGGAGAAGGGTTCAATGAGAAATGGCAGGAGACATGGTCCTTCAGAGGAATATGCTTTTAGATTATATCGACTGACCCATAAGGGTAATTACGATTTAGGTTATAAGTGTGGCTCATGGGTGGAAAATGGAAAATCTCGATCCTACGATCCATGCCCGACAAATTGATAATATGATGAAAAATTATTTAAAATCGATCCTACTGACAATTTCGATGTTATTGTTACAGTCATGCTCCCCAGTCGAGCAGGCTACGGACCCAGAGCGGGAGGCTGTAATTGACGTGGCAGAGAAAGTTCTCGACGCCATCGGAAATGCGGATGCGGACTTACTTCGTAGCGTAATGGTTCCAGATGCGCGCATGAACGGTCGTTTGGTGGAGGAATATGCAAGTGGTTTTGCTGGAAGAGAAGAACCAATGGTAGAGAGGATGTGGGACCCAGAAGTATCCATTGATGGTCAAATAGCATCTATCTGGACCCCTTATGATTTCTATAGGAATGGTGAGTTCAGTCATTGTGGTATAGACGCCTTCCAGATGCGCAAGATAGACGGTGAATGGAAAGTGGTGGGGCTGATATGGAATAGCTTGCAGCCACCTGACTGTCAGATGCATCCAGCGGGTCCTCCCGTCCAATAAATCTCAAATGGGGGTGCGGTTGGTCACTCACTGCTAAACATTTCCTAAGACTCGATTACTCCCTATACTGGATTCCTTCGGCAGGTCCTCCATTTCAACAAGAGGGAGATTGGTATATGATTACTCGGTCAACCCACTGGGCTATCAGAATTTGTTTAGGCGTTTCATTTGTTTTTGGTCTCGGACCGTCAGGTGCGCAAAGTCAAGCGGCTACTATTGGTCAAGCTTCTCCGATCAATGAATATAGTGCCATCCACCACCCTGTCGTTGGTCGTAAGGGGATGGTTTCTAGCCAAAATGAAGCTGCTACTAGAGTGGGAGTTGAAATCCTAAAGCAAGGTGGAAACGCTATTGATGCAGGAGTCGCAGTAGGGTTGGCTTTGGCTGTGACTCTGCCTAGGGCTGGGAACATAGGCGGCGGCGGGTTTATGTTGGTCCACATTGCTGAAGAACAGCGCACTGTGGCAATAGATTTCAGAGAAACAGCACCCTCGCTTGCCCATCCAGATATGTATTTTGGACCAGATGGAGAAGTCGATAACGCAGAGTATCGGTCAACTCATAAATCATCTGCTGTGCCAGGAACCATCGCTGGGCTCGCCCACATTCTTGAGAAATACGGAACGATGGACTGGGCTGAACTTGTAGAACCCGCACTGAAACTAGCTCGAGAAGGCTTCCCAGTGACACAGGATCTAGCCAATAATCTGCGGGCGAGTAAGGCTAGGCTGACAATCAATCCAGTGACGGCTTCTATTTTCTATAAAGAAGAAGGCCAGGACTATCAGGTAGGAGATATTTTTCGGCAATCACAGCTGGCTTGGACACTTGAACAACTTAAGACACACGGTCCTAGAGCCTTTTATGAAGGTGAGATAGCGAAGAGACTGGTCGGTGGAATGGAAAGCCATAACGGTTTAATAACTATGGAGGATCTTAAGAATTACAGTGTCATAGAACGTGAGCCAGTAAGGGGAACTTTTAGAGATTTTGACATTACTGCAATGTCAGCACCCAGTTCGGGTGGGATGGCTATTGTACAAATGCTCAACATTTTGGAGAATTTTCCGATACGGGAGCTAGGATACGGAAGTGCAGATGCGATGCATATAATGACCGAGTCTATGAAGCTGGCGTATGCTGACCGTTCAAAGTATTTAGGTGATCCAGATTATTTGGATCTTCCTGTGGAAGAGCTCACCAGCAAACTATACGCTAAGCACTTGGCAGATGGAATTTTGATGGAAGAGGCTAGGGCCTCAGATGATATTCTTCCAGGTGATCTGACTCCCTATGAAAGTTCAGAAACGACGAACTATTCAATTCTCGATGAGGAGGGGAATGCAGTAGTAAACACCTATACTTTAATGGCATCATATGGGTCGGGCGTAGTCATTGAAGGCCTAGGATTTCTGATGAACAACAACATGGGAAACTTTACTCTGAGGCCAGATATACCAGATCCTTTTGGACTCATGGGAAGTGCTGATAATCAGATTATGCCCGGAAGGAGGCCGGTAAGCTCTATGACTCCACTCATAGTCTTGAGGGATGGAGTTCCGTTTTTGCTTACTGGAAGTCCTGGGGGTAGTAGGATCATAACTACAAATCTTCAGTTACTGGTCAACGTGTTAGAACACGGAATGAACATAGCTGATGCAACGGCTGCTCCCCGCATTCACCATCAGTGGTATCCTGACCGGCTGCAGGTAGAGAGCGGATTTAGTCCAGACGCTTTGCGAATTCTAGAGGAAAGAGGTCATGGTCTAAGTCTTAGTGCAGGCATGGGTAGCTTGCAGACGGTACTTTTTGACGGCGATTTATATTACGGTTACTCAGACCCGCGTCGCCCTGGAGCCATGAGCTTAGGAGTACAGGGCCAGGGAGGATGGCAGTAGAGCAGGTTTTGTAAGGTGCCGCTTATGTAGGGAGGGTCGGGGTGTCGCCAAGAAGACGAAGCTCAAGAAATAGTGGCAAGAAAGCTGCATTTGATGCCAGGGATAGAGTGAGTGGCGTGAACGAACTCTGAGGTTAGCTAATTAACCAAGTACTAGCCGAGTTATTCTTGTAGTACTAATCTATCTTTTTCGGATTACAGTTCGTTTAAGGTTCTAGCCGGTCAGGAAACCATGACAAGTTCATCGCAGCAAAATCTGAGTATTCACAAACTAGCTTTATTTTTCAGCGTGCTACTGGGTTCTATTGTTCCGTTATACGGTCAAGGACAGAACCGACAAAATCCCTATGGTGAATGGCGATACCAGAGTGGTGATGCTTGGGGAACTCGTTATTCTCCAGTAGATCAGATTAACGGTGATAATTTCGTGGATTTGGAGGAAGCTTGGGTGTGGAGAGCGGATAATTTCGGTCCCGAAGCTGATTATCAAATGAAATCGACTCCGACCTATATAGATGGCATTCTGTATACTGTAGCTGGTGAGCGGAGAACAGTAGTAGCACTTGATCCAGAGACGGGTGAGACACTGTGGACTTATCGGGAGCCGAACACGACTCGTTGGGAACGTTCAATGAGGAAGAACTATGGTAAAGGGGTTGCTTATGGAGAAATAGATGGGAGAGGTGTCATCTATTATGTGTCTCCAGGATTTTTCCTTCACGCATTGGACGCAAAAACGGGACTCCCTTTGGAAAATTTTGGATCCCCTGTCCCACTAGATGGATTTCCGCAGACTGGTGTGGTTGATTTGATACCCGATTTGGTGGCAGACTGGGCGCCCTGGCATGAATTTGACCAGCCCTATGATCCTGATTTTGGCATTCCTAGAGAACTGGGATATATAACAAACTCCTCTCCGGCTATTGTGGTCAATGGCACGGTCGTAGTAGGTAACTCAGCTGAGCAGGGGTATAACCAGACCCGTATAGAAAACGTGCCAGGCGATATTCTGGGATTCGACGCCGAAACAGGGGAATTTAAATGGAAATTCCATGTCATCCCCCGGCCAGGGGAAGTTGGTCACGAGACTTGGCTTAACGACGCTTGGAAGTGGACAGGAGACGTATCTTCTTGGGCCCCAATGTCCGCGGACTATGATAGAGGTATAGTCTATATTCCAACTAATCCTCCAACTATAGACTATTTCGGTGGATTTCGTCCTGGCAACAATCTATTCGGTACTACTGTAATCGCTCTTGATGTAGAAACAGGAGAAAGGGTTTGGCACTTCCAGACGGTACACAGTGACGAGTGGAATTATGATCTTCCTAATGTTCCGCTAGTCGTGGATTTAGAGGTAGACGGAGAGGAAATACCCGCTGTTATTCAAACTACTAAACAAGGCCTAATGTTCACTTTCAATAGAGAAACTGGTGAACCGGTGTGGCCCATTGAAGAAGTTGAAGTATTGCAAACAGAGGTGCCGGGTAACTGGACAGCAGCGACCCAGCCGATTCCGACTTGGCCAGAACCGTTTGAGCCTTTGGGATTACCCCTGGAAGATGTGATTGATTTTACACCAGACCTGAGGGAACAAGCTCTCGAGATTATTAGCGATTATAGAGTTGGAGGTCCTTATCTTCCTAGGCTACATGAGGGTCATAATTCTAGCGTGGTAGATAATATTCGTTGCTATGGGGGCTTGAATATCACCAATCCAGCTACACTCGATCCTTCCACTGGAATTTTATACGCATCACATTCTCGTCGTTGCGGAGGTGGAACGGTGGTTTCGGGTGCTGATCAGGATCAGCCAGACAGAATGATGACGACTGGAACGACTATCGCAGACTGGGTTGCTGGGCCAGGAGGAGGAATGGGTCAGATAGAGGGACTGCCACTTCACAAACCCCCCTATAACCGGCTGTCAGCTTACGACATGAATACAGGAGAACGTCTTTGGTGGATTCCAATCGGAGAAGTGTCCGCAAATATAAGGAATCATCCAGATCTTCAGGATGAAGATTTTTCCACGATGGGTGGAGGAGGAAACTCGATACAAATGGTGGCTGGCGATCTGTTGTACGCTACTGAGGGATCAGCTGGACCTCCCGTTCTGAATGCCTATAACAAATTAACAGGTGAACATGTAGGTGAGGTAGAGATGTCCGGTTCTGGGCAGTATGGCATGATGACATATAGCCACGAAGGGAATCAGTATATAGTGGTGCAAGTAGGACGTCCTGGACGTTTGGTGGCGATGAGGTTGTTCTAACAAGCGTGCACTACGACTGCTGATGTTTTTACGACTCTGCTGTGCTCTGCTCACTATAACAGCCCTTTACGCTTCCTCGGGCTGTACTGATCCAAGTACCCAGACCGACTCGCAAACGGTGACAGAGCTACCTTTTCCGGACAACCCTGATTTGTGGCCCTCAATTCGTCAAGAGCGGATTCGTACACTGCTCGGACCCGCTATGGCCAGAGCGGGTGTAGATGCTTGGATCGTACTCGCCAGGGAGAATGCAAATGACCCAATCGCATCGCACCTTGGAGCCGAAAATGCTGGCAGTTTAGCAGCCTTCCTTTTCTTCGCTGATGCCGAAGGAAACCTCGAGTCGTTAGCGATATCGCCAGAAACGGAAGCCACTGCCCTGTCTGAGGTGAGCCCACTCGATGATGTCCGCTCAGTGCCTAGAGGAACAAGTATGTACAGGGCGGCTGCAGACGAACTCAGGAATCGTAATCCTCGATCAATCGCTGTGAACAGTAGCAATCGCAACATCGCAGATGGGCTTTCTTACACTCAGCGGGTTGCACTTGAAGAGGCTTTGGGCTCAACGCTATCCAGTCGACTGGTTTCTTCAGAGGAAATTGTCATCGAGTGGCTGTCGGTGAAACTGCCCCAAGAGGTCGAGATCATGCGGAGGGCAGCCAAACTAACCGAGCAACTGGAGCTCGAGGCATACGATCAGGTCGTACCCGGTGAAACTACTGACGCAGATCTGGCCAGATTTCTTAAGACTCGCATGGCGGAGCTCGGTGTGGTCGACGGGTGGGCACCAGACCAAAACCCGAACGTCAATTCGGGACCGGACCGAGGACACTCACACTCGACTGAAAAGGTCATTATGCCTGGAGACGTGATTCAGACAGACTTCGGGATCCGTGTGCATGGAATGTGGGTTTCGGACATCCAGCGATTCGCCTACGTGCTGCGCTCAGGCGAATCAGAGGCACCTCCTGAGGTAAGGGCTCGCTGGGAGTACGCANGAGAAGGAAGCCGAGCCGCAAAGGCNGCGATGCGCCCTGGGGTGNGGGGATGGGATGTAGACCTAGCNCAGCGTGAAGTCCTGCAACGCCNTGGATCAATCCCAATNATATGGAGCACTGGTCATCCAGTCGGCTACTGGGCNCACGACGTAGGTCCAAGATTAGGTGGAGCAGCGGGTGGNGCGCCACCTTCGGGNGATGCAGCTCGNGAATTGAGGATNGGCCAGACGTTTGCCTTCGACGGTTTTTTTGGCTGGACCCGNGAGGATGGCACCACGAAGACGATTTCAGTTGAGGAGATGGTAGTGATTACCGANGACGGAGCCGAATGGCTGATTGATCCNCAGGAGGAGTGGATCCTATTATCTAGAGACGGTCAGCTATCGAGGTGATGGGTGTGTGACTTCCTCNTAGGTGTGGCTGTCNAAGAGGGTGTNCTAATCTTGTTTTATGCTGACTGATCCGTNGATGACAANCANTTCTTCATAATCCATTGATTGGATCTGGATGGGCCAGNNTCCTTGAGTTTGGTCGCTAAGTTTGANCCTNANGATATTCGCCAGATTGAGTGGNNTNCCACTAGTCAATGAAATAGTTCCAGANACCTCATAGATCCATACGTGTTTTCCCATTGGGGCAAAAATTTCAAATTGACCCTCACTTATTACAATTGCTGNACCTTCATCCAATCCAACACCGAGAACTGTNGAACGATTTTGTTCCTGCTTGAACCTNGCGAGAAAGACGAGCAACCTTCCTTCTCTTTCTCTCTCTGAGAAATGACTGTCTATGATGGTATTGTGAAGCTCTGACTGATAGAAAGTAGGGTAGGAGATACTGACTTTGTTGCCCAAAGGATCAGCTAGCGCTCCTGCCGAAGTTATGGTTCCATTTTCGGCATCGAAAGCTGCTTCTCCTAGTGATACGGCTCCAGCACTGGTGCCACCAACCGAGATGTTTTTCTCCGCAAGTGAGTTTAGAAATAATTGGAATTGTGCTGGCCATTTACCCAGGTAGTTCCACTGATTTCCACCTGCGAACCACACGCCCTCGGCTCTATTTAGCCAGCACCTGACGGCTGGATCTGAAGCTTGTTGTGGTGANGATGTGAGTACAGTCAGAGCTGAGTTGGGTGGGATCTGTGGAGATAGGGTCGACATGAAGTAGTTGGGGTAGCTCGTCAATGATCCCGATGCTCTAAGGATGACGATGTCCCCTCCGTTAGTAGCTTCTAGAAATAATTTTGANGCTTCGTCATCTTCNCTTCCTCCTCCCATTAGGACTAGGATCCTTTGGNACATAGGATTCACATTCTTCTCATTACCGTATAGGCCACCGATGANAATTCCTGTGNTAGGATCAGGGCATTCAGGTGTTGNNTCGATCCTTGGCCCNATTTCCTGTGCAGGGTCGGAACATGACCANGAGATGGTCACGCACAGGACTGCAANAGCAAGAATTATGCTTCTATGAATCAGTANCCGAGACTCGTTCAGNTGCAATAGGGTTACTTGGGCTGAAAATTCTGTTAAAGTATCAGGGCCTTCNCTTAGATTCACAGACGTTTAGTCCAGGCTTNAGGATTCTTTCTTTAGGGCATTAAGGTAGTATAGGCCTAGAAGGNGGACAAAAGGAATGTTAGTTCAGTACAGACTGTAAATATTNTGAAAGACGTNGAGATAGGGGAGTGTAANAAGTAGATTTGTCACAGAGCCGGTAGCTCAGTTGGTAGAGCAACGGACTTTTAATCCGTAGGTCGTGGGTTCGACCCCCACCCGGCTCATTTCCTAGCTATAATCTATCCAAGTCCTTCTGNTTAATTTGTCAGNGATTTTTCGAGGACTTGAAGAAAGCTGACTGCTTCATGGTCGGTCCCGTGGTCAATCTGGTGCCTACAACTAGTTCCGCCAGCAACTATTAGCGTGTCTGGAGAGGCTGCTCGCACTGCAGGAAGGAGGTCAAGGTTGGCCATCTCTAACGAAGTCTGATAGTGCTCGGATTCATAACCAAAGGCACCGGCCATTCCACAACACCCTGATTTGATGGACTCAACTTCTAGTTTTGGAATCCATGTGAGAATTTCTTCAGTAGTCCCTCCATTACTCAACGCTTTTTGATGACAGTGGGTGTGGACTAGGGCTTTCTTTGCATCCAAAGGTTGGAGATCCAATTGGAGTTTACCTTTTTGTTTCTCTGAAACCAGGAATTCGTCTAAGAGGACAGCCTCCTTTTTGATGACCTCACTCGTATTTCCAGGAAGAATGACAGTAAGTTCATCTCGCAGGGTCAGGAGGCACGAAGGTTCAAGTCCTATGATGGGTATTCCCTTTTCTGCCCAGGGTCCGAGTACTTCAGCAAGCCTTTGAGCTTCTGTCCGGGCTTCCTCAATAAGTCCGGCATTGAGGAAGGTACGTCCACAGCATACCGGACGGGTTTCAAAAACAGGGAGGTTAACGCTATAGCCCGCTGCCTCGAGAATTTTGATCGCCGCGTGGGCATTCTCAGGTTCGAAGTAGGTGTTGAAGGTGTCTACCCATAGCACTACCTCTGGATTTTCAGGGNTANTTNTCGTTGGCTGCTGATTCTNGAAGGTGTCACTTCTCCATTGCGGGTTTTCTCGATGAGAAGTCACTCCGATAAATATTTCTCCCAGTTTAGCTAACAGACCTTTTCCTGATCCTAAATTAGCGATTAGTGGGAATTTGCTCATCCATTTGGCATAGCGTGGAAGCCAGGCGATNAATCGCTCGCGCAGTGCCAGCCCGTGTCTGCTGTGATAGTGATGAAGAAATTCTGTTTTCATACGTGTAATATCCACACTCATAGGGCACTCTTTCTGACAAGCCTTGCAGCCAACNCAAAGNGAGAGAGTNTCGTGCATGTCTTCNGAGGTNAGAGCATCNGGTCCNANTTGACCCGTTAGCGCAAGACGNAGAGAGTTGGCACGCCCNCGNGGGACGTGTTTCTCATCTTTGGTNACNCNATATGAAGGACACATCACNCCAGGNTCACTTTTACGGCAGGCACCGTTGTTGTTACACATTTCTGTGGCCTGTGTCCAGCTTCCCCAGGGAGACCAATCCAGAGATGTAGCCACTGGCAGTTCCTTGTATCCCTCCTTGTAACGCATCAGACTCCTATCATCCATTTTGGGCGGACGTACTATCTTNCCAGGGTTGAGTGTATCTAGNGGATCGAATAGGTTCTTGACCTCTGCAAAGGCTGTGACTAGTTGCTTGCCNAGCATGGGTTCAAGGAANTCGGATCGTATTAAGCCATCTCCGTGTTCTCCGGAGTGTGTGCCTTTGAATTCTCTAACGAGTTCGTGGGTCTGCTCTGCAATACTTCGCATAGACTTCAGNCCNCGGTCGCTCTTGAGATTGAGAATAGGCCNTACGTGAAGGCAGCCTACTGAAGCATGNGCATACCATGTGCCGCTGGTNCCATGATTACGAAAGATTTCTTCAAGACGCACTCCGTATTCGGCNAGGTGNTCGAGTGGTATTGTGCAGTCTTCAATGAACGAAANAGGTTTTTTGTCACCCTTCATGGACATCACAATATTCATAGATGTTTTTCTGACTGACCAAATCAAATTTTGAAGCGTTGATGATTCGGCTCTTAGTACCGAGGTAGGGTATCCAAGATCGGCGAGCACTTCCTCCAGAGAGTCTAGTTTTGCCGACAGGTGGTTATGTCCAGTGCAAGAGAATTCTACCAGCAGAACTGCGCGCGCGTCTTTCTGTACGAACTGGTCGATAGCAGTTCGTAGGGTGGGNATGTCGCGTGCCAGGTCTATTAGAGCTCCGTCGATNAACTCAACNGCTGAAGGATTAAGGTCTACAATGTGTGAAACAGCGTTTAATGCTGCTTCAAGGCTAGGGAAAGTGCATGCTCCNAGTACTTTNTGGTCAGGCAATGCAGAAAGCTGNAGNTCTATTTCTGTAAAGAAAGAAAGNGTGCCTTCAGAGCCCACCAAGATTTGAGGGATCCGATCTCCCTGTTCGCCNACTCTGTCCAGATTATAGCCCGCCACTCTCCTCATGACCTTTGGGATTCTCTTTTCTAATTCTGCTCTTTCTCTCCGACGAAGAGCAGCTAGTGTTTGTGCTATCTTCAGTTCGACGCCTTGGGTTGGTGTATCCATGTCGAATTTTACCNCTGTGCCGTCTGCCATAAGACCTTGGATAGAGGTCACATTGTCCACCATCATTCCATATTTGATGGATCTTGATCCGGCACTATTGTTTGCTGCCATGCCGCCTATGGTCGCTCGGCTCGAGGTTGCAACATCTACAGGGAAAAAGAGGCCATGNGGTTTGAGGAACTGGTTTAGATGATCCAATACTATCCCAGGCTGCACCTTTATCCTTTTTTTGTGATGATCAATTTCNCCAAAACCGTTCAAGTGCTTACTGGTGTCCACGACAAGCCCTGGGCCTATGGATTGACCAGACTGTGACGTTCCAGCACCTCTGGGGGTAACAGAGGTGTGTCGCTGGTTGGCTATTTGAAGGGTGCTGACGATATCGTCTACTGTTTTGGGTAGAACGACGCCCATTGGCTCTATTTGGTAGATTGATGCGTCTGTGGAATAGAGTCCTTTACTGAAAGTGTCGAAAAGGGTATCCCCTTTTATATTTTTTCGAAGAATATCAGGGATTGATTTCATGTCATTTGCTCTGTAGCCNTGTGAATTCGACTATTCTGGATGGTACAAGNAAAATTTAACGGTATTTGTCAGCACGTCTAATCCTAGATTTGATTGTCAAGGAAAGGAAGGAGGNCGGNTTAGATTTGTTGAGCAGTAGATGTGAAAAAAACACNTATGGCTTTTAGCCTGTGCCTGTGCCATTATTCAATCTCGATCTAAATCATATTGACCAACAGAAGGAAGAATAGAGCATGCCTTTCCGATCTGGAAGACACTTTTTGCAGTTGCCGGGTCCTACGAATGTCCCTGACCGTATCCTTAGGGCCATGAGCAAACCAACTATTGATCATCGTGGTCCAGAATTCAAGGATTTTGGAGCCAANATNCTTGAAGANTTAAGGGATGTTTTTCAGGCNTCCGANTATGTATTTGTTTACCCNGCTTCAGGAAGTGGCTCTTGGGAAGCTGGCTTGATCAACACANTNNCGGCAGGTGATAANGTTTTAAGGTTCGATGCTGGCTACTTTTCTCAGATATGGGGTGTAGTGGCNACGAGACTAGGGNTGGATGTGCANGTTGAGCCTTGGGATTGGAGGCTNCCAGTNGATCCAGAGGTTGTNGCTGGANTGCTTCGNGCAGANGTGAANCAAGAGATCAAAGCTGTGCTTATNGTGCATAATGAAACGGCCACTGGTGTAGTNACAGATATNCCTGCAATCAGAAAGGCAATTGACGAGACGGGTCATCCNGTGCTTCTGATGGTNGACTCGGTTTCTTCCGCCTGTGCCATGGAGTATCGNCANGACGATTGGGGNGTGGACGTNACAATCTGCGGNTCCCAGAAGGGGTTCATGTTGCCTCCCGGACTTTCTTTCTGTGCNGTGAGNAAAAAGGCTTTGGAAGTNCACCGAAATGTTCCTGGTCCTCGGTCCTACTGGGACTGGACGGACCAATTGACTTTTGAAGAGACNGGATACTTCCCATATACACCAGCCACNAACTTGTTGTATGGCCTGGAAGAAGCTTTGAAAATGCTTAGAGANGAAGGCCTAGAGAANACATATGCTCGNCATGCTCGGTTGGGTGAGGCNACTAGGCGGGCAGTGGCTGCTTGGGGCNTGGAAAATTTCTGTAATGANCCTNNAGCGGTGAGTTCTGCGGCGACTAGTGTGCTCATGCCAGAAGGGAGTGACGCAAATCTTGTACGCACNATTTGTCTGGAAAAATTTGACATGTCGTTAGGTGGAGGACTGGGACAAATNGATGGGAAAGTNTTCAGGATAGGGCATNTGGGGGATGTTAACGATCTAATGATTTGTGGNACGCTCAGCGGCGNAGAGATGGCCNTGGGGATAGCNGNAGTTCCTCACAAATCTGGAGGAGTTGTTGCCGCCCTAGAATACCTGGCCAGGAATTAGTGTGAAAGNGGANGTTATTTTGTNGAGCAAGNNGATTTCAAAGCGTTTCNTGCANATCTTTGCTCTTTCTGGNACCGTGTTGTTTGTAGGTTGTGGGACTCAGGATGGTGCGGAAGGGATNATTGAGCTNAAATTTGGACATGTGGGAGCNCCNGGATCTTTATTCGCACTTTCNGCGGAAGAGTTCTCCAGGAGGGTAGAAGAAAAATATCCAGATAGAGTGCAGGTAAACGTATTTGGNTCAAGTCAGTTAGGTGGAGATGAGCTAATGCTTCAAAAATTGAAGCTCGGAACTCTGGATCTCGCTCTTCCTTCGACTATCATGTCATCGAGGGTTGAACTCTTTGGTATCTTTGAGATGCCTTACTTGGTTAAGAACNGAGAACATATGAAGGAAATAGAAGAGCATGTCATATGGCCTGTTTTGGTTCCTGAAGCGGCTGAAGAGGGGTACGACATCATCGCAGTTTGGGAAAATGGTTTTAGGCACGTAACGAATAATATCCGTCCAGTGGAGACTCCCAGCGACTTGGAAGGTATCAAACTTAGGACACCAAGAGGTGTGTGGAGAGTGAAATTATTTCAGGCTTTTGGATCGAATCCTTCACCAATGCCCCTTTCGGAAGTTTTTGTGGCTTTGCAGACGGGAGTGATGGACGGACAAGAAAATCCGTTGGCTCAGATATACGCCTCCAAGCTACATGAGGTCCAGAGNTACATGTCTCTGACAGGNCATGTTTACACNCCNGCNTATGTTACGGTAGGGNCAAGNTGGANNCGACTNCCCGAGGATCTGAGGACAGGGATAGAGGAAATAGCTTTGGAGACACAGGCGTTTGTCTANGAAACGGCGAGTCGCATGGANTCTGACTTTCTAGTTGCGTTGTCTGAGGCTGGAGTAGAGGTGAATACGCCTGATCAAGAAGCATTTGNAAGCGCGAGCAGAGAGATATACGAAGATTTTAGCAGTACTGTTGAAGGCGCAGGCGAATTAGTTAGGCAGTCTTTGGAACTTGAAGATGGTTCAGATTGGTGATGCCCAGTGTGTCTACAATTCACAGCTGAGTTAACGGATAAATGCTTGGGATGAACCGACACCGTTTCAGAGATAAACTCGCAGGATTCCTGGAGAAGTTGGTTCTAGCTCTCGTTGTGGCTCTGGCTACTGTGGTTATCATGGGGGTCTTTTTCAGGAAGGTAGGGGCCTCTCTCGTCTGGTATGATGAAGTGGCTTCAATCCTCCTTGCGTGGCTGACATTCTATGGGTCGGTTCTGGCCNCTCTCAAGCACGAACACATCGGATTCTCTAAGATCGTGGATGCGGTAGGGATGAGGACAAGAAGATTCTTGATTGTCGTTGGAAAGGTTGCAGTAATAGGGTTCTTCATCTTGGTGGCATGGTCGGGATGGACGGTATTAGGAGTGCTGGGTGGNGAGATGTTGGTGAGTCTGCCCTGGATGCCTCAACGNCTGACCCAATCGGTGATTCCAATTGGGGCGCTACTGTTCATTCTTGCAGAGCTAATTGTGCTTCCAGATATATGGGCTTCNGCGGAAGAGACGGAGACCCCATGACCCTTTTACTAATGTTTTTGGGACTNCTGACTCTAGTACTCATAAATGTACCGATAGCTGTGTCACTGGGTATAGTCGCTCTTTCTGGTATGATGTTGAGTTCTGGAATGGCGAGTCTGCCCAACGCTGCCCTAGTTCTTTTTGACGGATCCACCAANTTCCCATTGATTGCAATCCCTCTATTTATCTTGGCCGGTGCGATCATGAATTGCACCGGTATCTCGATCCGTCTCATCAACCTCGCTTCAGCTCTGGTAGGGTTTATTCGAGGGGGTCTGGCNATGGTGACNGTCTCGGCATCACTGTTTTTCGCTGAAATTTCAGGATCGGCTGTCGCCGATGTGGCGGCCTTAGGATCTATTCTCATTCCCGCCATGAAGGATAAGGGTTATCCGACCCCATTCGCGGCGGCTGTGACCTCTTCGTCGGCGACNCTGGCNGTGATTATACCCCCNTCTATACCGATGATTCTATANGGAGTGATGTCTGGAAGTTCAGTGGTAGAGCTCTTCGTNGCTGGCATCGTTCCAGGTGTNTTAGGTGGAATGCTGATGATGGTCATGGTCTANATCCTGGCATTAAAAAATGGATTTCCNGTAGAATCGACCTTTCAATTGCAAAGAGTTTTCAAGGCGCTAAGAGAAGCTTCCTGGGCNTTANTGCTGCCTGTGATCATTTTNTCNGGAATTTTTTCTGGCTGGGTAACAGCCACAGAGGGAGCTGGGCTAGCGGTGCTGGCGTCCATCATTATCGGGGGAGGGGTATATAGAGAATTAGATATATCTGCCTTGAGATCAGCGATTCTTTCGGGGGGTACGCAGACTGCGGTTGTAATGCTATTGGTGGCTACATCAGCGTTGTTGGGGGATTACTTAACAGAGATGCAGGTCCCACAGAGTGTGGCNCAGGGGATTATGGATTTCACAGACAATCGCTGGGCNATTCTAGCCCTGTTGAATGTGTTCTTCATACTAGTCGGTTTATTTTTGCACTCGGCTGCGGCCATCATTTTGGTGGTTCCCATAGTAATGCCCCTGGTTTTGGCAGCGGGNATCGATCCAGTGCATTTTGNTCTTGTGGTAACNCTGAACNTGGGGATTGGGCANCAGACACCCCCNGTGGCTAGTGTCNTGGTTACGGCCTGTTCAGTAGCAAAGGCGGATATCTGGGAAGTCAGTAAGGTCAACCTTTATTTCGTGTCGATTCTTTTATTCATGCTTCTATTGGTCACATATGTCCCGGCTATCCCGATGTGGCCGGTCGAGCTATTCTACCGATAGCATTCTGAACTGAAATCGTCATACAAAAACCTTTGCATAACCTTAAGGATGACTGGGAGGAATCAAAATGGCTGAGCGAGTCATAGTCAACTACAAGGATAACGTGGTCTATATCAAGTTGACCTATCCGGCCCAGTTAAATGTTTTAGATATACATGGATGGCGGTCTCTTCGTCAGGTTGTTGAGGAAGTGAGTCAAAACGGAGAGGTGAGCTGTGTGGTGATTGAAGGTGAGGGAGAGCAAGCTTTTTCGGCTGGGTCCGACATCAAAAGCTTTTTGGGAGAAAGGAACACAGAAGACCAGGTGCGAGAATATGGGAGCGCATTAGAGGGTGCGCTGTCAGCGCTAATAAGCTGTCCACATCCCATAGTAGCCCTGATAAATGGAATCTGTGTGGGTGGAGGCNTAGAGATCGCTGCTTGTTGTGATCTCAGAATATGCGGCGAGGGTAGTAAATTCGGCGCTCCAATCAACCGATTAGGTTTGACGATGTCTTATACCGAACTAAGCCCTATTGTGCGGCTGATCGGCGCCTCGAGGACCCTAGAAATTCTATTTGGTGGGGGATTGATCACGGCACAGAGGGCCTACGACATCGGCCTAGTGACCACCGTTGTGCCAGATGCAACGGTGAGAGAGGAAGTAGATTCTGTTCTAGAAAATATTGGATCTGGAGCGCCTCTCGTGAATCGCTGGCATAAGAAGTTCGTGAGAAATCTCGTTGACGGGGTGGACGTAACCGAGGAAATGAAAGAAGAGGCCTACGAAGCTTTTCAAACCGAAGATTACAAAGAAGGGATTCAGGCGTTTTTGGAACGGCGTAAACCCAAGTTCAAGGGACGCTAGGAGGTTAGTGCGTCAGAAATGAATACTTCAAAGAGTAGCGGCTTGTTGGACGGCCTTCTTGTAGTTGAATTCGGGCACGTCATGGCCGGGCCGATCTGTGGGCGCATGCTTGCTGATATGGGTGCGAATGTCATTAAAGTAGAGCATATCAATGGGGGAGATGCTACTAGGCAGTTTCTGCCTCCAGACCTCGATGGTGAGTCAGCTGCGTTCCTCATGTTAAACAGAAATAAACGAGGGATTTCTGTGGATCTGAAATCCGAAGAAGGATCTGAGATTGCCAGAAAACTTCTTAAATCGGCAGACGTTCTGATTGAAAACCATCGGACAGGTACAATGGAGAGGTTGGGCCTGGGATACGATACGCTGAGCGAACAGAATCCTGGACTCATCTACTGTGAGATCTCTGGCTTTGGCCGAACAGGACCGATGGCGAACTTAGGGGGTTTCGATCTCATTACCCAGGGTTACTCGGGACTGATGAGTGTAACTGGAGAGGGCGATGGAAGGCCACCCGTAAAATGTGGACCGCCCTTGACCGATATCACAGCAGGAATCCTGGCTGCAATGGGAGTCCTGGGTGCCTATATAGAGAGGCTAAAAACGGGACAAGGACAGCGAGTTGATACGTCACTGTTTGAGGCGGGGATCACACAGTCCTATTGGCAGGCTGCCATGGCTATGGCTACGGGTGAGTCGCCGCTTCCACTGGGCTCCGCTCATCCGATGAGTGCACCTTACCAGGCGTTTGAGACCGAGGACGGCTGGATCACAGTGGGTGGATCCAATCAGACCAATTGGATCAGACTGATCAATGCCTTGGCACTACCAGAGCTTTCTGAAGATTCACGGTTCTTGGAAAACTCTGATCGCATCAAAAATGTTCAGGAGTTGGACGTAATTTTGAGTGAGAGTTTTAAGAAGAAAACGACGGAGCAATGGCTGAGTATCCTAGAAGAAGCAGGAGTACCAGCGGGTCCGGTGGCTAGCATGACGGAGATGCTGGACCTTCCTCAGACACTTGCTAGAGACATGGTGGTCGAGGTCGAACACTCGCGGCTCGGACCAGTCAAAACACTGGGGTTTCCTGTGAAGTTCTCCAAAAATCCAGCCGCTGTGAATAGAGGTGCGCCCATTTTGGGAGAGCACACGCGTGAGATTTTGAATGAGCTCGGGTATTCCGATGAAGAGATTATGGAATTGGAAGGTACGGGGATCATTCGAACCTGAATCTACTGCTGGTATCCTCACGAATAGTGTGGTTACAAAACAGCTTCTTACATATCAGGGCTTTTGTTATTGTTGGACGGTGGTAACGTGGTTGGAAGCCTAGTTAAGCTCGCACTCCATGTCCTGTCCGCAACACATAGGCGATTTAATCTTTCCGGCACATTCTGGGCAGGCGCAGACATGTACAGAAGAACCGTCGCCTTTGACAATGGTGTCATGCACCAGTTCTACGTCACAGGTTCCACAAGTCATTACACCCACACTCATTCCACATTCGTCACACGTATAAGCGGCCATTTTCTTCTCATTGTGTTTTGTTGAATCAGATAATCACTGCTAATTAACTGCAAAAACTGTAACGGATATGTGAACTGCGCAAGCCGTTGGACAAAATAATTTTACATAATAAAAAAACTTAAAGATTATTTTATCTCGGTTTCTGTCCTAGTTCGGCCTGCGATTACTCTTTGGTTATGAGGGTTCTAATAGGGAACGGTATCTCAATGCCCTTTTCATTGAAACGTTTGTGAAGTCGCTTGATGAACTGGTGTCTTACTCTTCCTTGACTCCTGAAATTTTGGACCTGTAAGCGTACTTGGAAATCAATACTGGACGAGCCAAATGTATGGTATCTAAGCTTAACGACTTTTTCGTCACTTTCAGGATCTGTGGCGTTCATTTCTGCAAGCACTTCTTTCGCTACTTCCATTGTCACTTCTTCTACTTGATCAAGGTCGCTATCGTAGCTGACACCTATGTCGAGGCTTACCCAGAGCTTTTCGATAGGCATGCTATAGTTCTTGACGATAGAAGAGGCCATAGTTGAGTTCGGTACCACTACCAAATTCTCATCAGGGAACGTATTGATCGTTGTATTGCGTGCCTTCACGTCTTCGACGTATCCCCGTTCGCCGGTGGAAAGCTGGACGTAGTTATTGGGTTTTACCTGGCCTGAAAGAATGATCTGCACCCCTGCGAAGAGGTTGCCGAGAGTGTCCTGGAGGGCCAGTGCGACTGCCAAACCACCAATACCTAGGGCCGTGATCAGTGGGGTGATATCGATGTCCAGATTTTGCAGGATAATGAATCCCCCGAGTATTCCGATTGCCAGGCGTGCGAGGTTAACAACTAGAGTGGGGGAGTTGATTTGTGACCGTTCGGAAACGGCATCTACCACAGCTCGGACTGCGCGCATGGCGGCAACGATAATGGGAAGAATGAATAGTACACGAAGTATCTTGAGGATCACTGCGGTAACGAAAGGATCCCATTCACCGACCGTCAGTGCTAGGTATGCACCTCCTGCTGTGAACCAGACTGCCAGTATCCCCTTAAAGGAGTAGGCAATGACATCGTCCCATTCGAACTCTGTCTTCTTGGTGAATCGTTGGAATTGAGCGAAGAATACACGTTCTGCTAGCAGACCTAAGAGTAGCCCTCCGAGTAGAAAGGCTATTCTCTGAAAATTCGGTTGTGACAGGAATTCGATCATTTTTTCTCTATCCTTATGCGCATGTCTGCTCAGGCGAGTCTTTTTGTGTTATTTTTTACGTACACTATCAGATCAGGTTATTCAAAGTTCTCCCGAACCAATCAATTCTACTAATCTTTTGATGATGAATCCAATCGAAGCACTCCAATTTATTGCAGATCCTGGAAATACTAGCCGATTAGCCAACCTATTTATAGGTATTGGCCTTTTAAGTTTGGCAGCATGGCTGGGGTATCTCGCCACCCGTAGGGTCATACTTCGTATTATCCTAAACCTTGTAAAAAGGACGAGGGCTACGTGGGACGACCAGCTCATCGAATCGAAAGTGCTGGATAAACTTTCCTATATCATGCCCGCATGGATTGTGTATGCTGGCATCAGTTTTGTTCCTGCACTTCCATCGCTACTGGTCCAGGTGGTTGGGCAGGTCGCTCTTGCCTGGATGGCCTTGAGTGTGGGATTAGCTGTAAGTGCATTATTGACAGCGGCGAACGCTATCTACGAGCAGGACTATCCAGAGGCTAAAGCGAAGCCGATCAAAGGGTATATTCAGATTCTCCAGATAGCAGTGTTGGTGGTTGTAGTAATTGTCGTCACTGCAATTCTGTTGGATCAAGATTTCACCGTTTTCCTGGGTGGAGTCGGTGCGATGAGTGCTGTCCTGCTATTGGTCTTTAGAGACACGATTCTCTCGCTAGTCGCGAGTCTCCAGATTGCTTCCAATGATATGATTCGAGTGGGTGATTGGGTGGAGATGCCCCAATTCAATGCGGACGGAGACGTAATCGATGTGGCTCTCCATACCGTGAAGATCCAGAACTGGGATAAAACTATCACAACGATTCCTACCCATAAATTTATTGAAGACTCATTTCGTAACTGGCGTGGAATGCAAGATTCGGGTGGACGTCGGATTAAGAGGGCGATGTATATCGACCTAAACAGCGTAAAATTCTTGGCCGACGAAGAGATCCATCATCTGGCTAAATACGAATTTCTACAACATTACATGGCTGAGAAAAACCAGGAATTAGCAGATCAGAACAGCAAGAAGTCCACTGAGACGAACGTGATTCCTGACCGTAGGAGACTGACCAATATCGGAACATTCCGGGCTTACGTACTTCATTATTTGAAAGAGAATGGTCGGATCCATAAGGATATGACGCTATTAGTGCGCCAGTTAGCTCCGGGTTCCCAAGGGCTTCCCTTGGAAATTTACTGTTTTACTAGTGACACTCGCTGGGCCGTATACGAAGACATTCAATCCGACATCTTCGATCACCTGATTGCTATTCTTCCCGAATTTGGGTTAAGGGTATTCCAGGAGCCTTCTGGTGGTGATGTTCACGATCTACTGAGTGGACAAGGCAATGGTCCAGATGGGTTTAAGGATTCCTGATCTGGTCGAACACTGGGATACATGGTATTCTTGAAGGACTAGAAAGAGCAGACATGGTTTTTGTAAGTGTGATTGGTCAAGAAATTGCCTACATGGTGTTGAGTACCAGAATGGGTGTTCGGGAGTCTCTTCGAAGAAGACAGACCGTTTGGCCACTATATAACGGAGGTAGTGATGAGCAAGAGTAGTGTTTCCCGCCGTGGTTTTATGGGTGGCGCCGCCGCCGCATTAGGCTATATGGGACTGAATCCCGCATCTGACTTATCGGCGAAAGAATTTTCGCTGGATGCATTTAGGCGATCCTCACAGGAATTCGATTTTGATTCCTACGCCAGACTTTCCAGCAATGAGAACGCATGGGCCCCATCGGAATCCGTACTGGATGCCGTGACTGCGTCCTTTAAATATGCGAACCGCTACGGTGATCCAGGAGAGAATGTTGTAGCAGCGATTGCCGAGCGTGACGGTGTTGAAGAAAACATGGTCATGACAACTCCTGGTTCCGGAGCGTTCCTTAGAGTTGTCGGTACTACATTCCTAGGTACAAACAAGAAAGTCATTGGTGTAGAGCCGACCTATAGCTCTGTTTATCGCCATGCTACAGGCCTGAAGGCAGACGTCATCGCACTTCCATTGAACGCAGATGCAACTCAGAACATCGATGCGATGATTGAAGCCACCAGGAAAAATTATCGTGATGTCGGGTTGGTCTACTTGGTGAATCCAAACAACCCTACGGGTATTGTCGTCAATAAGAGTGACGTGCAGAAATTGCTGGACGGGATTCCTGAGGATGTACCTGTCTTGGTCGACGAGGCTTACCATCATTTCGTCCAAGACCCGAATTATGAGACTGCTATTCCTCATATTCTGGAAGGCCGGCCAGTGATCGTCGCACGAACTTTTTCCAAGATCTACGGTATGGCTGCGATTCGTCTGGGATACGGCATTGCTTCTCCAGAGATGATCGACAAGATGCGTCCACATCAGACAGGTAACGTAAGTGTCCTGGCCCGATGGGGTGGTGTCGCCGCACTCAAGGACACGGAGAGTGAGGCTAAATTCTTGAAAGACACGCTAGACTTGAGAAATAAAACGGTTGCCGAGCTGGAAGCTATGGGTCATAGGATCCTTCCGTCGGAGACCAATTTCTTCTTTGTCTATACGGGCCGGCCAGTTGCGGAGGTCCAAGAAGCATTCCGTCAGAAGGGAGTTTTGGTCGGCAGGCCGTTCCCTCCAATGCTTGACTATCTGAGGGTTTCGATAGGTACTGCGGAAGAGATGGATCGCTTCATGGCAGCTTGGAAAGAGATTTTCCCTGCGACAGCAGCAGATAATCTCTAAAAGAAAAATCACCCTACTTTCCTGTCGTCTGTGTAATCAGGCGGCAGGAGTAGGGTTTTTTTATTGTGGGAGCTTATATGTCAAACCGTAGACAATTTCTTGGCACGGTAGTTGGTGCTACAGGAATGATTCCCATCGCATCCCTAGCTGGAAATTGGGATCAGGGGAGCACGAATATTCAAGAGGATTGGGTCAGAACGGCCCGGCGGCAGATTCCGACTGCTACGAACAGTGCATATTTTCAAACGGGCGGAGCGGGTCCATCTCCAAAAGTGGTGACGGACGTCGTGGCAGAACGGCTTGTCTATCAAAACCAAGGTCCGGCCGACCCTCGTTTTTCAAGTGAGATGGCGGCGATCGAACCAAATCTACGTGCCCACCTAGCCGAGATGTTTAATGTCGGACAGAATGGTGTGGCGCTGACCCATAGCACATCGGAAGGGATCAGTATTGCTGCCTGGGCACTGGACTGGAAGCGAGGTGACGAGGTCGTGATCAGTAATCAGGAACATCCCGCCAATGTGGTGCCTTGGTACGTGCTTCGCGATCGCTTTGGAATTGTGATTCGGGAAATCAATTTGGATACGGGCACTGATCTTCTATCCGAAGTCCAGAGCGTACTCTCTTCGAATACTCGGATGGTGAGTCTTAGTCATGTGTCTCGCAACAACGGTCGTTGTTTGGTGACCGAGCAGTGTGCCGAACTGAGTGAGACACTGAGATCCCGGGATGTCTTGTTCCACCTTGATGGAGCTCAGGGTCCAGGCTGCGTACCCACGGATTTTGAAGCACTGGGCTGTGACTGCTATAGCACGTGTGGACATAAATGGCTTATGGGTCCTAAGGGTACAGGTGCTCTCTTCGTGCGAGAAGACCGGCTGGATCAAATCCAGCTTTCCTGGGCGGGAAGTCATAGTCATGAGTCGATGGATTATGAGGGTTCATATTCGTTGCTTCCGTCGGCTGCCCGATATGAATTTGGAACTAGGGCACTTGCCGAATTCGCCGGTTTTCACACGGCGATCGAATGGATGGAAGATCTGGGTTGGGACAGGATCTACACTAGAATCCAGGATTTGGTGTCTCATGCAATAGAACGGACCCACCAGTCTGAAATCTTGGAAGTGGTTTCTCCTGAAGCAGAGAGCGAGCGTTCGGGAGTTTTTGTGCTGCGGCTTCCGGAGACCATGGATGCAACCAACGTCTATGAGCGGTTGGGTGCCGATTCGCATATTCTGACGTCTCCAGTGCGTCGGGAGAGAGATCTGCGACTNGCAATTCATTTCTTTAACACAGTCGAAGAGATNGATTCGGCTCTGGAGGCTATTGAATNACTATGAGGACTATTNTTTTCGGATTTGTTGTACTANTGGCNTTGGNAGTNGGGGANCTCACTGCCCAGTCGGGTGACAATGGTTTAGATCAAATTCGNGCCTTTGTTCCCATCTCTGACAATCTTGCGACGTCCGGACAAATTACTGTGGATCAAATCGAAGATATTAAGGCCGCTGGTTTTGACGTCATCCTAAATTTGGCAACAGCGCGAAGAGACCAGAATGGCGAAGAGGCTTTTGCAGTGGCAGAAGCGGGGCTGACCTATGTCAATATTCCGGTGGTGTGGCAAAATCCTACGCTTGAAGATCTAGATATGTTTTATTCGGTGATGAGGGCGAATGAGGGCCGAAAAGTTTTTGTGCACTGTATTGCTAACATGCGGGCATCTGCTTTCACGTACCTATATAGGACTCAGGAACTCGACATCGATCCAGCTGAAGCCCAGAAAGCAATGGACGCGGTTTGGGATCCAAATTCTCAGGATCAGTGGGCTGCATTTATGCAGCGAGCCCTGGAGCGCAGGTAGGAAAGGTATTACCGGTGAGTTCACTCATTCCTATTGTTATTGCGCTGACCCTATCTCTTTTGGCAAGAAATGTCATCTTGGGACTCTTTAGTGGGGTTTTCATCGGCGTCATTATGTTGAACGGCCCTCAGCCGTTGGATGCCTTCGCTATCATGGTGAAGTCACATCTGATCCCTGAGGTAACCGATAGCTATAACGCAGGAGTCCTGGTACTGCTCGCCTTTATTGGGGGCTTCGTTTCTCTGGTAGAACACAGTGGTGGTGGTACGGCCTTTGCTGCCCGTGTAAACGAGTGGGTGAAGACCCCTTTGCAGGCCCAGTTGGCGGCTTGGTTTGGGGGAGTTTCCATCTTTTTTTCCGATTTGGGAACGCCGCTNATTGTTGGTCCGGTGTTCAGGCCATTAATGGATCGGCTGAGCATTTCCAGGCAGAAATTGGCGTACATCATCGACTCCACGGCTTCTCCGGTAGCCATTCTGGTACCCTTTATAGGCTGGGGTGTCTACATCATGAGCCTGATCCATCAGGAATATGACGCCTTGGGGATGACCGAAAGCGAATTTTCTGCTTTTGTCAGNGCCATTCCCTTTCAGTTCTATGCATGGCTCGCGGTCTTCATGGTCCCGTGGCTGGTTCTGATGCGTTTTGATTTTGGAACCATGGAGAAAGTCGACGACCGACCAATCGATGTGTCGGGCAAGGCAGTGGAAGAGCGATTCGAGCCTTTTACACATCCCAATGCCAGCCCGATTCTGGTGTGGGCACCTCTATTGGTCATGGCCACTGTTCTTTGCGTCATGCTCGTTCCTTTGGGATTCCCTTTTTCTCAGGTATCAGGTACGGATTTCAGGGCAGGACTCTCAACAGCCTATTTCTGTGCGGCGGCCGTCCTGATTTTCCTAATGTTCTCGTACAAGGTTCGCAATGTTCTCGGTAGCGTTGAGATTTACCTTAGGGGCATGAGTAATATGACGTTGGTGGCGGTCACCCTGATCTTAGCCTGGGCACTAAGTGATATCGGCAGGGAGCTTGGAGCGGCAGACTATATTGCTAGTGTGGCCCAGGGGGGGATACCGGGCTGGATGTTGCCTTTGGTCGTCTTCATACTGTCGGCTATCATATCCTTTGCTACTGGCTCTTCGTGGGGAACCTTTGCGATCATGTTTCCCTTGGTGATTCCCACTGCAATCGCGCTGGGAGCGCCAACCCATGTCTGTATCGGGGCCGTGCTGTCAGGTGGTCTTTTTGGAGATCATAGCTCACCTATTTCGGAGACGACGATCCTTTCTTCTATAGGTGCGAGTTGTCCTCAGATAGAACACTTCCGNACTCAGCTACCATATGCGCTTTTTAATGGGCTGATTAGTATGTCGGCCTTTGTTCTNGCGGGTCTCACAGGAGAAAACTGGATTGTCTTACTGGCCCTGACAATCCAGATTATAGGATTGTTGGTTATTCGTTCTGTGACGGTACGAAATAGAGGGTTGTCTGATGGCTAAAATATTCTTGGTCGGCATCTTGTTTGTATTCGCTGGAGATTTAGAGGCCCAGTTGTTGCTTTACGGTGGTGAGAACAGCGATCAATTCCTGGGCTGTCTGAGTTGCGGACTNGTGGAAGAGGAGTCTGTGTGNAACGAATTCGGTCCCTACGGCAACGAAATGTCTCAGGCTAGTATCTGGAATCGACAGAGTCGCTACGGCAATCGGAATTCGAGGGTCAGTCCCTGGAATCGTATTGGCAGTAGCCCTCCGATCGTGGTGGATCGAGAGGGTAATGATTACGGACTGTTTACTATCAACCGTTCGGAAGAAAATTCGCAGCTCACGATATTATTGAGAAATGCGTATTCAGCAGGGAATAATGATCTGACCAGAGTGCGAGACAGATTTTGTAGGCAATTTTAAAGGGAGAAAAATTATGAGTACATTTCAGGCTGGAATCTTGGCGAGCAGTCTTATTGTTGCTGCTTTGTTGGTGCAAAACGNGGAGANGGAGGGACANNTNNGTCCTNCGNTGGCTNTTGANTGAANNGGAGTGTCAGGNAACNTTTGATGCGACAGGTNGAGTNNTTGGGGATCGCCGCTTCCTTGATNAGTGAATCNGAGAGATTGCGTCCAACTGATCCANAGATGGCNGACCAGAGGTTCGACGGATTCGTGAAGTTTTCAGCATTAGCAGAAAGTTATTCGACGATATTTTCCGTGTGGTGTAAATAAGGGTAAGGGACAAGTTGATTGTGAAGAAATTANTGGTGGTATTGTTGGTGATCATTTCTGGGACAGTTCTATATGAGTTTGTGGACCTTCCAGATCCTATGGGCGGAAGCGCGGAGCTNAATGGCGAATCCATATCCGGAGATATAAAGACCTGTTTGTATGAATTTGCCACAAGGGAATACACGAGGACGGTGGGATTAGAAGAAGACTGTCCTTCCAGTATTGAATTTGAGTTTTAGTTTTCCAGAGGGTGATGTTTAACTGGAGGTTCTGATGAAAAGATATTTCCTGTTGGCTATGGTCCTGGGGATGTTTGGATGTGAAGAGTACGGTTTGGAAGACTATGACCTACTACTGGAAGACAGTCGTTACGAACTGATATCTGAGCATGAAGGGACGAATGACGGTGAAGACGTCGCGTACTGGTGGATTATGGATACCAAGACCGGAAGGATCTGTTATCAGCTGATCCAAGAGGGTGAATGGCGAGAAGGCTCAGACCATTGTTCCCTAACAATTGACGAGCACCTCGAAAATACGGGGAGCGAGGACGACTAATTTGGGCGTCTTAGGACAGGTCCACACTGTTTTTTCGTTGGTCGCGGTCTTCGCCGGCGCGATTGTGTTTCTAAAGACCAAGGGGACTCGTTGGCATCGGACCCTGGGCCACATTTACTTCACGTCGATGGCTGGTGTGGTCGTCACTTCTTTTTCCATCTATGACCTCACAGGAAGCTTTAATGGTCTGCACTGGTTCGCTTTATTGAGCGCTATCACGCTGGGCATGGCCATGTTTCATGTGCTCGCCCGGGTACCCAAGCAGAATTGGATGGTCTGGCACTCCAACTGGATGGCATGGTCGTATGTTGGATTGATCGCAGCATTGTTCGCAGAAATAGTTACACGTATCGCAGTGCCTCTGGCAGTTCCAATCCTGGACCAAAGTCAACTNTGGTCGTTATTCTGGGGGCTGGTACTCTTGGTGGCCCTGGTAGTTTCGGTCGCCGGTCTGTATCTCGTCAAAATTCAATTGCCCAAGACTTTAAAGCGATTACAAACTAGAGGATAGACTCATGAAAAAATGGTTAGCTCTCTTTTTGGTAGTTGGAGGCATCGCCGTGGGGATGAGCCTTTCGAATTTCTCTGAGCGTTGGAAATCGAGTCCAGAATACAGTCTCATGCAGATTAAAGAAGCCCTCGACACCAGTGACTGGTATCTTTTTGAAAAACACGTNGACCTGGAAACTCTTACCGANGGNGCATTGGACGTGGTGGCCGACAATGCTTTGATTGATTTNGGTCCNATGCCCAGAGGTCTATTGGAGNTGGCTAAGCCAGCTGTGGTTGCGACCGTAAAAAACCAAGTAGAAAAATATGTTGAGGGGGGAGCATTCCTCGAAGAGNCTNCCGAGGAAGATGAAGANGGNTTNNTACCGTTNGACTTCGATNTGGNACCNCTGGTAGGANGCNGGNNAGATTCTTTCGACNGCCAGNATGAAGTACCTAGAAGAAGAAGACTCGGAGGCCACGCTCGGGCTCGAATTTGTGGATCCCGATGGCGAAGCCCATGTCATGGAGATTAGACTNAGNAAGTACGAAGACTATTGGCGCGTAACGGAGATATTGAACCTGGGCGATATCTGGTACCAGCTGGCATTGTAAACGCTCTGGAAAGGAGGAGCCGGTGAGGACATTCGATTCTGTCGGAAGCGAACGGTCGAATCCACTGAGATGGTTCCTGGTGTGCCTACTCTTTTTGTCCTGTTCNGCTCAGGGCGCTACCGATCCCGGTGACCTTCAGTCAGACGCGATTCAGATCACGTTCCTCGACGTCGGTCAGGGAGACGGTGTCCTAGTTCAAACTCCTGGTGGCGCAACGGCACTGGTCGATGGGGGCCCCGATGATTTTCCTAACGGACTCGACGATTTCAATATTGAGCGGTTGGAGTTGGTGGTGGCGTCTCATCCGCATGCTGATCATATCGGTGGTATGGTCGGAGTGATGAACACTTATCCGGTGCAGTTCTATATGGACAACACCGACACTCATACGACCGCCACCTACAGGGAACTGATCGAAACACTGCAGCAAAGGACCGAGATCACCTACCTCGTTGCCGAACCTCGCATCATCCAGCTGGGCGGCGCAGAGATCCAGGTACTACCCCTCCTTCCGCAGGGTTCTGCTGATTTGAATAATCGCTCGGTCGGGCTCGTAGTCCGCTACGGCGCTTTCTCAGCATTCCTGAGCGGCGACTCGGAAACTGAAGAGCTTACCTACTGGGTCGATCAGGGAGTAGTTCCCGATGTGACACTACTGAAAGCTCCACATCACGGCGCTGCCGATGCCATTGTGCCAGCATTCCTGGGACAAGCACAGCCCGAGGTAGTCGTGATCTCGGTTGGCGTGAATACCTATGGCCACCCGCATCCCCAAGCGCTTCGAGCCTATAGAGATATCGCTGATACGGTGATGACGACCCGCGAACAGGGTCCAGTGACGATCGTCGGATATTCGGACGGTCGCTATGAGATTCGTACGGGGGGAGCCTAGCATGGATAAACGAATCTGGGCNGTAGATCGNATCGANGGAGATNNNGCTGTNCTNGTNTCTGACGNAGACAGNANAGNGNTCCAAGTNAGNNTNACCAAACTACCCGAGGGCACTGAAGAAAAATCAATTCTTCATGCGTTCGAGCGGAGGGGCCANCCGGTTTGGAGNTCAGCTGTATTGGACGAGAGTATNGAGGTCCAAAAAGAGAGCGAGTCAGAAGCGATTNTGGAGGANCTCAAACAACGTGATCCNGGNGGNGATATCACAATCTGANCAGTATTGGCCCCATNCGACGAGTATCGTATACTGAATACCGTATACTGACNCCATACATNTGAAGGAGGANCTAGATGGNTGACCGCGAAGGGAATAGGGTCAGAAATTTCATACGAAACATAAGCCACAAGTCGGTTTGGCAGGTATTGGGAACCTATTTGATTGCATCGTGGGCGGTAATATCCGTTGTAGGAACGATGACAAGCGTCCTCGATTTGCCTGAGTGGTTTCCGACAGTAGCGGTTGGCTTTCTCCTTCTCGGTTTACCTTTTGTTCTGGCAACTGCATTCATACAGGCTCGTCACCTGAACCAGAGCCCTCCAGAATTGACTGGGGTTGCCCCTGGTGGAAATAAACTAAGTCTTTGGAAGAAAACTGCTTTGGGGGCGGTAGGAGCTTTGGCTCTTTGGGGGGTGATCGCTGGTGGTTGGATGATCATGGGCCAGAATAGAGCAATGGTCGGATCTGGTTCTTCGGTGCTCAGTGCCGTAGCCCAGGTCGAGAATGCCATGGATCTCGGAAACTGGTTTGACGCTTATGAACTCGCCTTAAACCTTTCCGCTGAGGTTCCCGATTCAGTTAAAGCGTCACTAGTTGAGTCGGCATCAACTACTGCGACGATAACCTCCACACCTGAAGGAGCTACAGTTTCTTGGAGACACTATGACCAGCCAGATAGTGAAGCAGTGGAGATAGGAGTTACTCCGTTGGAATGGGTAGCACCAAGAACGGGTTTNCTGATCAGNGTTGAGTTAGAAGGACACGTTTCTCAGACTGTAGGNTGGACAGGTGGAANTCGNTCTATAGCTCTNAGGTCAGTNGGNNCTGANAACGCATCTTCAGTTTACATNCCAAGTGGAAATCTNAGTCCAGCGGTCGTTGAAGCCAGACTGACCGCNGANGTNCCNGCTACTCTAGGTGAGTTTCTTATAGACAGATATGAAGTGGTCAANTCGGAATTTCAAANGTTTGTGGATGCNGGGGGATACGAGGANCAANNGTATTGGACNCATCCNTTCATAAACGAAGGTGTCGAATACAGTTGGACTGAAGCCATGGAATTGTTTGTTGATCAGACTAATAGGTCTGGTCCAGCTACCTGGACAGCTGGAAGGTATCCTGAGGGTCAAGGGAACTATCCAGTTACTGGAATCAGTTGGTATGAAGCAGCTGCTTTCGCAGTATTTGAGGGGAGATCATTGCCGACTGTATATCACTGGTATCGCGTTTCAGGCCAGAATATGTCTGGCCTTATTGTACCGGCCAGCAACTTGCTGGTGGGCGAGGGGCTAGCCGAAGCAGGTGAATACACTGGTGCCAGTAACTTCGGTGTCTTCGACATGGCCGGAAATGCGAGGGAATGGCTATCCAACTCTATTGGTGAGAGACGGTTCACAGCAGGGGGTGGGTGGAATGATGAAGCTTATTTGTTTGCACTTACTAATCCTCANTATCCTTTCGATAGATCCGAAACCAATGGATTCCGACTCATGTCGAATCTGGGTGATCCGGCGTCTTTTGCGATCACAAATCGTCCAGTTGAACCAATAACAAAGGACTTCTACTCTGAGACCCCAGCCTCAGACGAGTTGTTCGCAGAGTTTGTAAGGACCTATTCGTATGATGATACTCCACTGAACGCAGTAGTGGAAGAATCCGATACACTAGCCACAGCTATACGAGAAAGGATTACGTTTGATGCGGGGTATGATGATGATCGTATGGTTCTTTATTATTTCCGCCCGCTTGAGAGCGCCGGTCAGTTACAGACGATTCTCGTGTATCCAGGCTCTAATGCGCTCNGTGGTTCGCAGTTTCCAAGAGGTATGAATCCTATTGTGTCCATGCTTATTCGAAGCGGAAGGGCAGTGGCATGGCCGATTTACAATAGTACCTACGAGAGACAGGATGATTATTTCTACAGACTTCAAGACCCGAGTAACGATCATCGAGAACACGTGCTTCAGTGGAGACAGGACTTAGGNAGATCNCTTGATTACCTGCAGACCAGGCCTGAAGTAGATGAAAACTCGTTTGGGTATTACGGATTGAGTTGGGGAGGTAGGATGGCGGGTATAATGTTGGCCGTAGAAGACCGATTCAAAGCAGCTGTGCTCAATGTTCCAGGATTGAGTCCACTTCCAACACAACCAATTGCTGATCCCTTTAACTTTCTCCCAAGAGTCGAAATACCNGTATTGATGATGAATGGCGAGTATGATCAGATATATCCCATTGAGACTTCGGCAAAGCCATTTTATGATTTCCTAGGTACTCCAAATGATCTGAAGAGGCACTACATCGCTCCCGGGGGACATTTGCTGCCTTTCGTTGATATCACAAGGGAAACTCTCGATTGGTTTGATGAATACCTCGGACCGACAGACTGAATAAGTTGATCGCCAGTGAGTAAGGTCCCTTCACCCAAAGAGATTCTCGAAAAGTATCAGCACCGTCTCACTGAGAGAGAAGTCGATTTCCTGGAAAGTCTTTCAGAATGGGAGGGGAAGCTCACACCGAGTCAGGCAGTAGCAGCCAAAGATATTTTCGAGAGTGTTCGAGAGCGGTACGGGCCAAGGCTTGTGCGCTGATGAAACGGAGGATTGTTGTGCATGATTAGTCTCAAAACTAACAGTAAGGGCGAATACGTTCCGGCTCCTGGCCTGAGAACTCGGAAATCTTCGATCTATATCCCCGGGCAGTCGGAGGATTTCAAGGTCAGCCGATCTAAGTTGACGGATTTCCGGAAATGCCCAAAGTGTTTTTACCTGGACCGCGTAAAGGGACTGGCATATCCGAGTACTCCGGGATGGACCTTGAATGCTAGAACCGATGATCTACTCAAAAAGGAATTCGATGAGTGTCGTGAACAGGAAATTCCCCACCGGATTATGGGCACATACGGACTAAAGGACGTGGTACCCTTCAAACACGAAGACATGGATCGCTGGAGAGACTCTATACATCATGGGTTGGAAGCAAGATTTAGGGATTCAAATATCATTTTGCACGGTGGAGTCGATGATGTCTGGTGGAACGTGAAGAACGAGCAGGTGATCGTGGTGGACTACAAATCTCAGGCGAGTAAGTATCAGGTCAGGCCAGAAACTTACTTGTATCCGACACATAAAAGATGGTACGCCGAACAACTGGATTTTTATGCCTATCTGCTTGATCAAATGGGTTTTGACGTGGCACATACTGGTTATTTCTATGTAGTCAATGAAGACGGTTCCTCCCCGGGTTTTCACGGTAAACTTACGTTTCAAGAAACCCTGGTCCCTTATGACTGCAAGACGGATTGGATTGAACCCAGCGTTGAGGAAATGATCGAGACGTTAAACTCGGAGCAAGTTCCCGACGGTAACGAGAGCTGTGAGAACTGTGCGTATGTTAGAGAGCGTGAGACTGTATAAATATGTACAGACTGACTNTNATACAAAANTTNATNCTNTTCTTTGGGACAGTAGTGCTCCTATTAATTTGGGCATATTTTAACAGTCCCACTGGACCTTTGGATTTCTAGAATAGTTTTTTGACTACTGACTGACCGTAAAATCGAAAAACATTCCTCGCATCTCGTGGCCTGAAAAGTCGCACACGGCAGTGTATTCTCCAGCGGGCAGGTTGAGCTCCACGGTTCGCACTTCGAATGGGCTGAGACGTCCGTCCGTTTCCCAGACGGTTTGTTCGGTATCATTTCTTACAAAGATGAGGTTGTGTTCCTCTACTCCCTCACTAGCTAACCGAAGGGTAAGGTCTCCGGCAGGTAAGATAGCTGGCATGCCGATATAAAAATCTGCGAGTATGATCTCTATGGTTTCCGGTAGATCAGTACTTACAGGTGATTCTTCTGCAGGAGATTCCTCATTTACTGAACTTCGATCCGATTCACAGGATCCTATGACCAATAAACAAAGGCCGAGGCTACTCAGTAGCCCCGGCCTTATGCAATGGATCATTTGAGGCCTCTATATAATCGAATCTACTGAAGGCTCAGTGCTACTAGCCCTCCGACCTGATTGATGACGATGTGTTGCACACCTTCGTGCATGTAGGTCATCATGCCGTAACGAATGCTTCCAGGAACTTCGACTTCGCCTAAAATGTCTCCNGNNGCNTTATCTCGNGCACGGATATAAGGGGTTCCATCACCGCCGTTGGCTGAGTGTATTAGGATATCTGGGGTGGCCAACATNGAGGCCTGACGTCCAGATCCAGTCTTCGGGATATCGAGTCCNTGTANGGCGGGATGATTTGTTACCCTNTCNGGAGTGTCACCAACGGGTTTNGACCACAGGTGGTCACCCGTNTTCATATCGATGGCGGTAATTTTGCTGTAAGGAGGNCTAAATATCTGCAGCCCTCTTACGTTTACNCTGTTNCCGTCGCCNACTGCAAAGGCAACAACGGTGCTACCNGTGGGAGTGACTCCTGGATAATTAGCTTCTCTTTCTTCNCCAGTAATCATCACNCTAGAAGAACACCCTTTCTGAGAAGTGATGTAAATAATTCCTGTNGTGGGATCGGCAACNGGAGTNCCATCNATNTTGGTTCCCCCTACGTCTCCNGGNCACCACAGNGATCCTTTTTTNCCGAGATCGTTNTCCCGATGTAGNGGCGGATTGAAGAANGGTCCCCAGACGTAGTCNTCCAATATTTCTAAAGCTTCAGCTCGAAGTTCNGGAGTAAAATCAATCAATTCTTCCTCAGGAAGTCCTTGCATATCATATGGNGCTGGACGAGTAGGGTGGGGCTGCGTGGGTGCGAGCTGTTCTCCGGGTATTAACCCTTCTGGGACCGGTTTTTCTTCAATAGGCCAGATCGGCTCTCCCGTTTCTCTGTTGAAGGTATAGGCGAACCCTTGCTTCGTTACTTGTACAACGATTGGTACTTCTTGTCCGTCCATCGTTACGTCCATTAGGACGGGGGCTGTGGGAGTGTCATAATTCCAGATATCGTGGTGAACCAATTGATAATGCCATTTGCGTTCACCCNTCCTGACGTCCAGTGCGATCAGGCTGGTGCTAAANAAATTATCGCCAGGCCTGAATCCTCCATAAAAATCCTGAGTGGCTCCGTTTGTTGGAATGTATACCAGTCCCAGGTCAGGATCTGCAGAAAGTGGAGCCCACGAAGAGATGTCTCCAGTCCAGGACCATGCGTCATTCTCCCAGGTTTCATGACCGAATTCTCCCGGCCCGGGAAGAACGTCGAATTTCCATAGGTGCTCACCTGTTCTTAGATCGTATGCCAGGATGTCGCCCGGGACATTTTCCTGACGCGACTGATTATACCCNTGTTCAGCNGAGTTNCCGACTACGATGACGTCGTTGACAACTATCGCTGGTGANGAACTGGTGATATAACCAGTTTCTAGAGGAATTCCTTCGTATACGTCGTATTCATGTCCTAAGTCTGCTAAGAGATCGACGGATCCAGTTTCTGGGAATCCTTCGATTGGGATCGCACCGCCAAAACCTTCTAGAGGTTCACCAGTATGAGCATCGAGTGCATGCATGAAGAAGGCAGGGCTGATGACGATTACAATATCATTTCCATCTATGTTCGCGTAAGCAACACCTTTCCCGTGATTTTTTCTCATCGAATATTCCCACCTTGGGGTCGATGGTTCACGGAACGTCCAAAGTGTTTCACCTGTACCCGCATCGATAGCTACGACGTAACGTCTTTCCCCTGCTACTGTAATTAACATACCGTCGACATAAATTGGGGTCGGGCGAGCAAGTACATTGCCGAANCTTCCNCCATCCCATTCCCACGAAACATCAAGGTCTTCGAAATTGGCAGCATTGATTTGCGTTAATTCGGAATATCGCTGGCTACCTACGTCTCCACCGATGTACATCCAATCTCCGACACGTTGGTCCATGCTTGTTTGTTGAGCCTGTGATAGGTCTGGCAGTGACATGGAAAACAGCAGTGCGCAACATAGTGTCAAGCAACGATTAGTAAAATTAAAATTTTCTGGTTTCACGGGAGTTTCTCCACTTCATTAAAAAAGATGAAAATTAGTGTCCCTGATTGACTTTTGTGATATTATAATGTGCTGTGGTTGNGGAACAGTAGCAACGGTCATGTAAAAATTCGGGAGTTAACATGACACGAGTNAGGGCNTTTTTCTTGGTTCTTATAACTGGGNTCTTCGTNTTTTCACACGAATTGATTCAGAGAACACTATTGCCCTTAGTTCTCAGGTGTTTCCCTGGAAAGCGTGANTACATTCTTACCAAATGGTGCCAGTGGATCGCTGGTNCTTTTGTCAATATAGCCAGAGTCACTGGCGTGGGTGATTTTCCAACCCAGCCTGTGATANAGGCGGATTCGAAAGTCCTGATATTGATGAACCATCAGTCTCTATTGGATATACCCCTAGCCATAAAATGNATTCGGGNNGGNTATCCTTTGATTGTCACACACCAAAAACATGAAAAGGGAGTTCCNCTAATTTCCAATTTTNTAGACCTATACGATTTTCCTACCGTTAGTTCTCGGGGAGGAAGAAAAGCTGGGCTGAAAAAACTTATTANAGCTGCTGATGGTCCAAATCCGGTAGTAATTTATCCAGAGGGNACACGTTCCTGGGACGGGGAACTGTTGCCTTTTANAACAGGNGCTTTAAGGGTCCTTCTCGATGGACGACAGTGGAAAGTTTATCTTCTCGTAGCGGATGGAGCCTGGCCNTATACCACTTTTAATCATATTGCATCCCTAAAGGGAAAGATTNAGTGGNAGATGAAATTNTTGGGCCCCTTTGATTCCCCCGAANGGATCGAGAANCTTCCTTCTTGGNCAGCGGATATGGAAGATCGTATGAGAAAAGGCCTAGCTCTCCTCAGAGAAGAAAGCTAGGCCTTTTGGGTTCTTTGCCCGAGCAAAAAATTGCTTACAGAGGCCTGTCCGGCATTGCCATGCTGCGCCACATATGTGCTGTGGGGCTATTATCATTACCCAGTCCTTCTTTGGGCTGCTTGAAATTGCGACCGATAATATCGATGAACGGCTCGATNGACACATCTACACCGTCCTGGAACGCATAGGTGTCATTTACAGTAATCAAGCGAGATTCCATATACCATTTATGCGCCCGACAGTACTTATACGCTTCTGCGATGTACGGTTCTGGCACGTAATCTTCACCGAAGATTCTGTTGTACATTTCGGGATATTCATAACCCGTTTCTTCGTCAGGGTAGAATCTCAGTGCTTGGTGATACTTGATACCCCATGCAACCCGTTCGTCAACGTATGGAGCGAAAAGCTGAGCACCCCAATAACCGTGGTCAACCTTGATCAGATTTTGCACNGTGTCGTGCAGTAGACATGCGAGCACTGTTCTTTCTGGTTGTCCAGTCATCAAGGCATGATTAGCACTTTGAAGCACGTGGCGAGCAGGGGCGAAGCGAAGTCTAAAGAAATCTTCAAGAGTGGCATTCGCAGGCATCGGCTCAAGTTCCCTCATCGAACTGAACAGCGAACCAGTACCACGACGAGAAGTTCTCTCCTGCTCTTCTAGCTCCGCCTTCTCATCTTCCGATAAAGGCTCCTCTTTCTCCGCATGCTCTTCTTCGAGCATGTGAATCATATAGTGTTCTAATTCTTCCGCNTTATCTTCGGGAGACATTCTTTCAAGTGCNCCGACTCCCANTGTNGCTANGAAAGCTCTGCGATCNACTTCCATAACACCCTCCGGACTTAGTTATATCGANATATCGTACCATTGAGAGTAGCGTCAGNTTTNCNTGAGGGCAAACAGNNCGAGCNCCCATTAAGAGTAATNGATGTTTAGCCCCTTTCGCTATTATGGTCCTTAGTTCCAGATTCAAGAGGGCTGTGATNTANCTGGCGNCATGGTTTTCTNATACTGATATAAAGCAGGGGGTNATTATATGTTGATGCGTTCAATTCTTTGGATACTGATTGTAGGTCTTTTTCAAAATGTNTCAGCTCAGGANCCGATTTCATGGGGTCCTGACATGCATTTTTCAACATTTTCTATCGCNGCGATTGATCCCGAAACCAGAGAATCCGGTGTAGCNGTGACGACCCGTGTAGCTTGCGTGGGAAATGCTGTACCCTGGGTTCGTGCTGGGGTGGGTGCAGTGGCAACCCAGGCCAGCACAAGGGTAGAGTACGGTACNGAACTGCTGGATTTCATCGAATCCGGCATGGATGCTGGTGAGGCATTATCCACGGCGGTAGCGGGAGACACCATGTCGGCCAGGCGACAGGTAGGAGTGATCTCTCTAGATGGAACGAAGGCACAGCATACAGGAACGGGACCGAGTTACTGGGCAGGACATCGGGAGGGGCCTAACTATGTCACACAAGGAAATATTCTGGTNGGCCCAGAGGTGTTGGCAGCGGTNGCAGAGAGTTTTGAGTCCAGCGAAGGNACCGAACGACATCTTTCAGATCGTCTGATCGAAGCATTGATGGCAGGTCAGATTGCCGGGGGAGACAAACGAGACGGGAGATTACAATCGGCCGCAGTAATAGTCGCTGATCCTAGGCCAGGGAATTCTAGGAGACAGGACCAGGTAACTGCCAATATTAATGTCTGCGAGCATCCAACTCCGATCGCNGAGCTCAGANGAATTTACAACTCGATTTCACAGACTCTAGGGTATCGCGATTTGCAGAGGTTGGNGGGTAATGACGTCTGGCAACTGAGGGTTTTGCTTAATGCAATAGGATATTACATGNCTGAAGAGACTGAGATTTCTTTGAATGCGGCTTCGCAAGCTTACACTGNGGATGTGGTGGAGGCTGTCCATCAGTTCCGCGTGGATCAAGGTTTGTGGACTCCTCGAGGTGATGTGGCTAGGGGTCTGGTTGACCAGCAAACGATTGATCGACTCTGGCAGTCAGTAGAAGCGGCCGGGAAAACAATGGAGGTTAGAAAGGTCATTCGAGACGCCATCATGGTTAGACGTTAATTCAATGAGTTTGGTCATCTGAGCTAATGACATTCCTAATCAATCAGAATGTAGATCGAGAGCGAATCTATGGAGATACGGAACGCTCGGTAGTTTCTTTGTCAGAGTACGAGCGAGCTAAAGCAGAGATTGAGCGCTGGGATGGCTATTGTTCGTCCCAGCTATACTCGCTTGCCACCATAGCAGAAGAATTGGGTGTCCAAAAAGTCTTTGTGAAGGACGAATCCACCCGCTTTGGACTCGCAAGCTTTAAAGCTTTAGGGGGNTCCTACGCAGTTTCNAANGTATTGGAACGAGGGTCTGCGAGAGATGTGGACGCCAAGTCCGTTACCGTTGTNTGCGCTACAGATGGTAATCATGGCAGGTCGGTTGCGTGGGGAGCACAGAAATTTGGTTGTAATTGTGTCATTTATGTCCCGGCACATGTGACTGAGCGGCGCGCTCAAGAGATCGCTTCATTTGGGGCCAAAGTAGTTCGGTTAGAAGGCAACTATGATGAAGCAGTCGAGCGTGCAGCCGATGACGCAGAAGCTAATGGATGGGAGGTTGTCTCGGANACTTCCTATGAAGGNTACCAGGAGATACCNAGCTGGGTGATGCAAGGCTATACCCTAATGGTTGAGGAAGCATTCTCACAGTTACCTGAGTCCGAATGGCCTACTCACATCTTTATACAGGGAGGGGTCGGTGGCTTGGCTGCGGCTGTTTGCGGTCATCTNTGGGAAAGCTACGGATCTGATCGAGCTATCATTACAGTTGTAGANCCCGTCGAGGCCGACTGCCTGTACCAGAGCGCTGTNGCTGGTGTTCCAGCTTCAGCTTCTGGCACACTAGAAACGATAATGGGGGGATTATCTTGTGGGGAGATTTCTTCTTTGGCCTGGAAAATACTATCTCCAGGCATTGATGCTTTCATGACGGTCAGTGACGATAGGGTGGCTCCCTGGATGAGACGTTTAGCTGAAGGTAGGGGGGATGATTCTCCTGTCGTAGCGGGTGAATCTGGTGTGACGGGTTTAATCGGATTGGAGNCCGTCAGCCAAGATGGAGAGTTGAGGGAACAGTTACAGTTATGTGATACTTCTCGCATTCTTGTGTTCTCAACTGAAGGCGCAACAGATCCAGAGACTTACAAGGATATCGTCGGCCAGGATTTTGAATCTATTGNTACTGCCCTCTGATTTTATTCTTGAGACTGGTATCTCAGTTACTATCCCCAGAAAACATGATTTCACCACCAACAATGGTNTAGCTGACCTCAATATTNGGAATGTCATCNTCAGGAATTGTCAGAATATCGCGGTCNAGGACAGTAATATCNGCAAGTTTNCCCACCTCTAGGGAACCTTTAATGTCNTCTTCAAATCCCGCATAGGCATTATTGATNGTGTACGATTTTAGGGCTTCCATCCGAGTCATTTTTTGTCGTGGAGTCAGTACTTCACCGTTGCCCATCATTCGNGACACACTCGAATAGTAGCTAGCGATTGGATCTACATCTTCAACAGGNGCATCGGTTCCGTTTGCGATGATCGCNCCGGCATCCATCAAATCCCGCCAAGCATAGGCTCCCCATTCAACGCGTTCATGGCCCAACCGATCAGTGATCCAGGGGCCGTCTGATGTGGCATGNACCCCTTGCATCGAAGCGATCACTTGGAGNTTGCCGAATCGAGGAATGTCATCTGGATGGAGATGTTGAGCNTGTTCAACACGCCACCTCAAGTCTTCTTCATCAGGATTGTTGGTGAAGGCCCANTCGAAAATATCNAGAGTTTCNCGGTTTCCACGGTCACCGATCGCATGCATGGCAAACTGATATCCGTGCTGTATCGCCAGTTCAGCCGTTGCCGCTGCATCTTCAAGGTCAGAAGTATTTAGCCCTGCACTTTCAGGGAGATCCGAGTAGGGCTCTAGAAGCCAGGCACCATGCGAGCCGAGGGCTCCATCGATAGACATTTTAATCGCCCGAACAGTCAACCGGTCTTCACCCACACCAATCATTTTGTAGTCAGCCAGGTGTTCGGCGAGTTCTGAGACAGACTCCCGTACCATGACCCAGAGCCGGATATCTAAACTTCCGTCTTCTGCCATTTCTTTGAAGACGTCAATGGCTTCAAAGCTAGATCCAGCATCGTGAAAGGTAGTTATTCCTTTTGCTAGTGACTCTTCCTGGGCTAGCTCGACAACCCTCCTAGGGTCTGGAGGTACAGCTCCTTCGCGAGCAGGGGATAGCAGGCGACTCGCTGTTTCCCTGAAATAACCTATTGGGTTGCCCAAACCATCTCTGATGATTTCTCCACCACTGGGATCTGGTGTCGTTTCATCTATCCCAGAAAGTTCCATCGCTTTAGCATTTGCATAGACAGCGTGACCACTGACGTGAGTCAGAAGGACAGGGTTATCAGGCGAAGCCGCACTGAGAGTGATGTGTAAAGGTATTCCTTCAACATTCGGTACAGGAGCTCGATCCCATTTTTCTTGATGCCAACCTCGTCCAAGAATGAGTTCGCCAGGTTCAGCGTTGTTCGCAGCTTCTTCTACCATGGAAACCACTTCATCCCAGTTCGCTACATTCATGAGATTCAGTTGCAGTTGGGCTTGGCCGACCCCGTTGAAATGGGCATGACCTTCAATGAATCCGGGGATAGCAGTTTGCCCTTCCAAATCAATGACTTCNGTTCGTGATCCGAGGAACTCATCGATGTCTGCGTCACTACCTAAAGCCAGAATCTTTCCTTCCTTGATCGCGATGGCTTGGGCGGTGGGATTATCATCATCTACTGTTACAATATGACCATTGATCAGTACCAAATCGGCAGCGTCCCTGTCCCCGATGACCCTCAGGACCGAAATGAGTACTAATATGGCGATAGCTGATAAAATAATCCGTGAGGACATGTGTTCTCCTGCTATAATGTTTTTGGGCTNCAGTTATTTAAGTACACCAATTGTAAAAGGCTGATAACAATTCTCAAAGGTGTATTGGAAGCTCTTCTATTTAGGGCCAGAGATTTTGGCTTGACAAGTAAAAATCTTAGGTTTCCATTATTTGGTGCATCTGCACGGATCTTCCCTGAGTGGCTAGGAGTTTATGACGATTATAGACAGAAGAAGTGTGTTCCTTCTGCTTTCTTATCTAGTCCTTTCTTGTGGTGGAGAAACAAGCACCCCCACTGCGCCTACTACGCCTACTACTCCTGCTAAAGTTGCGACATCCATTACAGTTTCACCTTCACCTATAGCTTTTACTGCTTTAGGTGCACCGATTCAACTTACCTCCACAGTAAAGGATCAGGGAGGTATGGTGATGACGGGTCAGACGGTGACCTGGATCACATCAGATGAGACAGTAGTAACGGTCAGTTCGACTGGATTTGTTCAGGCAGTCGGGAATGGATCAGCAATACTGACAGGGAGTGTGGGCTCAGCCACGGCAACAGTATCCGTCACAGTAGCCCAGGTCGCGGCGACGATCGAGCTATCTCCGACATCGAAGACGTTCACGTCAGTGGGAGATACGGTCACGTTGGTTCCGACCGTAAAGGATGTGGCTGGTACGGTGATGACAGGGGCAACAGTGGAGACGATAACCTGGTCTTCATCCGACGAATCTGTGGCCACGGTGACTTCTTCGGGTTTAGTCGCAGCGGTGGCAGATGGTTCTGTGACGATTACGGCGACCATTCCTTCTGAGTCCATTACAGCGACAGTATCCGTCACGGTCGGCCAGGCCGCGGCGACGGTCGAGCTATCTCCGACATCGAAGATGTTCACGTCGGTGGGAGATACCGCGACGGTCACGGCGACGGTAAAAGATGCGGGAGGCACAGCGATGACGGGTCAGACGGTGACCTGGTCGACGTCGAACGCATCTACCGCAACGGTATCCTCATCGGGTTTAGTCACGGCGATCGCGACTGGTACTGCGACGATTACCGCGACGACTGGTACTGCGACGGCGACTGCGAGTATCACAGTTAGCCAGGCTGCGGCGACGGTCGAGTTAGCTCCGACATCGAAGACGTTTACGTCGGTGGGAGATACGGTCACGTTGGTTCCGACGGTAAAAGATGCGGGAGGCACAACGATGACGGGTCAGACGGTCATCTGGTCGACGTCGAACGCATCGGTGGCCACGGTGACTTCTTCGGGTGTGGTCACTGCGGTAGATAACGGCAGTGCGACGATTACGGCGACGACTGGTACTGCGACGGCGACTGCGAGTATCACAGTTAGCCAGGCCGCGGCGACGGTCGAGCTATCTCCGACATCGAAGACGTTCACG
>PBFD01000005.1 GCA_002718595.1 Gemmatimonadota bacterium
TGAAACCATATTTTCTAGCCAGCCGCATCACCATCATAATTTCACTAGGATAATGTGAGTGTGCGTGCACCATCACTTCTCCACGGATTACAGCAGCAAAAGCTTCAAGACGTTCATCCACTTCTGGAGGCTCTGTAAGTTCCCCTAATTCATACTTGTCTTGTTCCTCTATGTAGATACTCGCACGTCTAAAATATTCATCTGCAGTCGCATACCACCCCATCACTGTCTGTGGCGTCTCTCCAGGCCGCAAATTGATCAAGGGTCGCACTGCCATCTTCAAGTCTACATAGGGCTTGAAAATCATTTCATCACTGGGAACACTTTTCATCTTCAAAGCAACTGACTGACCGCTACTTATGATCCCACTTCCAGAACGAGTAATCACCGAAGTGACTCCTCCAGAAAGCGCTACTTGAATCATCGGGTCTTCCAGGTTCAAGTTTTCGACAGCCTTCCATTCTGCAGTCACAGGACCAGGTATGGACCTTCTTCCTGATCTATCCAATGCAAGATGCGTGTGCGCATCTATCATCCCAGGTATCACAACTTGCGCCTCATATTCCTTGAAATTGGACGGACGACTTACCGACTTGCCAATTTCAATGATCTTTCCGTTGCGAACTAAGATCTCGCCTTCCAGTACTGTCCCGTTGGTAACCGTATGAATCTTTGCAGCCCTGATCACAATCGCTTCCTGGTGCTGGGCACCCTGCAAAACCGCCACCGTTCCGAACGCATGTAGAGCTAAAAAGGCTACTAGCGCCACGTTCAACACGGCTGAGTCCATTAGGCTCAACTTTCTCAGCATAACCCTCATATTCCTTCCAGTTTAGAAAATTATTTTAATGCCAATGTCCACCAAAGGGCTGACCTCGCAGCCAGTCTTGTTCAAGCCAGGTGTACCAAAGCTCTGATCGCTGTATCCAATCCATTGCAGGCTGCCCTATGGGAGCCCCAGGTGGGGGTGAAACTTGATTGATTTCTCGGAAGTTCTCAGCCGACCTATTTAGAAAACGTTTAATATCTCGTACTAGGAATCCAGCTAAGCTTCCTTCTTGTTGTTCGGACGAACCCAATACTTCACTTACCATCTCTAACATTGACGAGGCTATTCCTCTTACCTCCATCATCGGAGAGTTAACCGCTAGCCACTTTACTCTATCCACTACAACACCCACTACAGCTCTTTTCACTGACAAATCATATGGACTGTCTGTTTCTGCACCTAACGTAGCATCGAACAATCTTGAGAGGACATCACGCAGACCTGGTAGATTGGGATCCAAGGCTTTCTGCTCTACTAGACGAGCTGCCCTACTTTGTTCTAAAAGAAAATTGACTGTATGACTTGCAGCTACCACCGCTGGAGTTACGGCGTCGAATGCCGAACCGGTGTACCTAGGAAACATTTCCCGGTGCGGACCATATCCTGGGGGCCTTGGTGGTATCAAACTTAAAATGTGGTCGGGTATTTTCAATTCGGATAATTCCAAAGTTCTCATCAATGCGTCTATAGCTGCATTTTGCGCTTGAGCCGAGACTCTCTGAAACGGTTGGAGCCCATCTCCCCTCACTGCATAAGTATATTCCACGCCACCGACAGCCGAGGCAGTCGATTCTACCTGGAAACGGTGATGCAAATAAAGCGGAACTAACGTCTCTTCGATCGTGGCCATGGGAGCGCCTGACTGAATCGCCTTTTCTCCAAATCGCCTCATCGCAGCAGCTCTCACATCCATCATCCTATTGAGTTCAACCCCAACGTCATTTCCATTGGCCCATTGGTCCGCTTGTGGAGTAGTAGCAATATCCTGATTGGACATGTATAGAATGTCGTCTCCCCGTGCCACCTCTAACATTCTGTTCAATTCTTCTGTCTCATTTGTACCAGCTGGAAATTCTCGATAACCGTAATTCACAGCGACCTTATCCCATTCCCCTATATCCACATCATAAACTTCGGAATAATCCAGTGACCCATCACTATTCAGATTCACTAGATGATGTGGATAATCCATTACAGAGATGCGTCCTGCCCCACTGTTGTAATAGTTATGGCCCAAACCAATAGTGTGGCCTACTTCATGTGCCGAGAGCTGACGAATCCGAGCTAAAGACCATTCTGCTAATTCAGGCGGAGTTTCATCCCCATTTTCATAAGGTGATAACAATCCCTCAGCAATCATATAGTCCTGGCGAATTCTTAGAGAACCTAGGGTAACCACACCCTTAATAATCTCTCCAGTCCTTGGATCTGTTACCGATCCTCCAGTACTCCATCCCCTGGTAGACCTATGAACCCAATTGATCACGTTATAACGAGCATCAAGTGGACTAATACTGTCTGGTCTCATTGCAACTTGAAAAGCATCGATATATCCAGCAGCTTCAAAAGCCTGATTCCACCACCTGGCCCCATCCAAAAGAGCAGACCGTATCGGCTCTGGAGTCCCAGGGTCCAAATAATAGACTATGGGCTCGATAGCTTCACTCATTCGAGCCGAAGGATTCTTCTTTTCCAAGCGGTGACGTCTGATAAAACGCTGAGTCATCGGCTCCCCTAAAGGTACAGCGTAGTCTTGATAGGTCACTGCCCCATAACCAGCCTGGGAGTTGAAGGCTCTAGGAACGTAATTGTCATCTGGGACTTGTACGAAAGAATGGTGCATTCGAATGCTTGCTGCCTCACCTGTTGCCGCTACACTACCCACTCCTTCGAAATTGGAGTTGCCACCTCCGAAGCCTCCTCTTCCCCCACCTCCACTGCCAGGCTGCTGTACAAACGTTAGTTCTGCCTCCATCTCTGTGTTAGTTGGAAATGAATTCGTCATTTCCATATATATCGAACTTCTGTCCGTATCCAGTCGATAAGTTCCAGGCTGCATGCGCTGAGCGGCATTTATAGCATCCCTCAAAAGGAATTGAGTGGCGTTAACCAAAACCCTATCCCCTGTTTGTGCTTCTGCTGCGAAGCTCCACAATACTGATCGAGCAAAAGCGTCTTTTACTGCTCTCACTTCACTGAGATTGTCCGTTATAGCTCTAAACTGGTAGTTAGGTTGCACCATCAAAATTTTCCGGCCTACCTTTTCAAACTTGACCATCCTCGATCCTCGTAGGGCCCCTCGATCCAAACCAAGATCATTAGAACCCAAGCCGGCTCCATAACCCACATAGTGGATCATCTCTTGGTTCAACTCGGGCACCTCCATCCACAATTCACCCATGTCTTCATCCCAATACAACGGCAGGAATCCATCCATCTTTTGCATGCCTTCTGTCATCTCATCAATGGAAGGTAAATTGCCAGTATTCCTCTCCCCTTGGGCTTCAGATGCTACCAGAACAGAACTCGCTCCGAATATTTGCAACAACACTAGGGACATCGTCATAGCCATCATCTTTAATTCTTTGCAAAACATTGCTGAATCTCCTCGTCAAACAAGACATGGTTTTTATTTATCTGCTAGACACAACCTCAACCAACATGCACCAAAATTCATCTTGATGCGAATCTCTACGCTGGACAGCCTACCCGATCGAGTACAACTATAAGCAACTAACTACAGGTGGGTTTTTATTTGCCCTATCTTAGAACAAATACCATCGTTATGCGATAAGCAATGTATATGCTAAGCCAATTATTGAAATAATGCCCTTATGTAAGGAGGTTACCAGAATGCAGTCATTTCTCATGCGAATCTGTGTCGTAGCAGCAATTTCTGCGACGATGATACCAGGATCCACTTCAGCACAAAACGCTGATCCTCGTTTAGAAGATCTCAAGAACGAGGCATTAACCCTCGTACAAGGCCGTGCGAAACAGGTTCAGGAAATAGTCGATCATCTCTTTAGTTTCGGCGAACTAGGAATGCAAGAGTTCGAGACCCAGAAATATCTGACTGGAATCTTAGAGGAAGCTGGATTCGAGATTGAGCTGGGAGTCGCAGGAATGCCCAGCGCATGGACTGCTCGTTGGTCGAATGGAACAGGGAAGCCCGTTATCGCTCTAGGATCCGACGTTGATGGAATTCCACAGTCGAACCAAAAGCCTGGAGTTGCCTACCGAGACGCTATTCTTGATATGGCACCTGGACATGGCGAGGGCCACAACTCAGGACAAGCTGTTAATATAGCTGCTGCTCTTTCCGTGAAAGATCTCATGGAAAGAGAAAATATCGACGGAACCTTACTCATCTGGCCTGGTATTGCCGAAGAATTGGTTGTTGGTAAAGCATTTTTTGTAAGAGAAGGAGTCTTTGATGGTGTAGATGTCAATCTGTTTACCCATGTGAGTAACAACTTTGGAATGTCCTGGGGACAACGAGGAGCCAACGCTCTGATGTCAGTTCAGTACCGGTTCACAGGAGAAACCGCACATTCAGCCGGATCACCCTGGAGAGGCCGATCCGCTTTAGATGCTGTCATGCTCATGGCAAACGCATGGGAATTCAAGAGAGAACATGTCCGTCCGTCACAGCGGTCCCACTATATCATCGTAGACGGTGGCGACCAACCCAATGTTGTGCCTCAAACCTCTACCATTTGGTTCTATTTTAGAGAAGTCAACTATGAGCGTACCAAGCAACTGTACGAAGATGCCAACCTCATGGCCCAAGGAGCAGCTCTAATGACAGGCACCGTAATCGATACCATCCAGACGGTCGGCTCAGCATGGAGCCAACACATGAGTAAACCAGTGGCCGAAGCTACCTACGCCAATATACAAAGGGTTGGACTCCCTGAGTGGTCTGATGAGGACATGTTGATGGCAACGGAGTTCCAAAGGGAATTGGGGCAACCAGAATTTGGTTTACCCACCGTAATCGGTGAGCTAGCTGGACCTGTCAACCTAGCTTTATCACTAGGGAGCGGTTCAGACGATATCGGAGATATCTCCTGGAATATGCCCACCGTCACTCTTCGATTTCCAGCCAATATGCCTGGGGGGCCAGGACACAATTGGGCCAACGGAATCGCTATGGCTACACCTGTCGCTCATAAAGGAAGTCTCGCCGGTGCCAAAGTTCAGGCATTGACGCTACTCGATCTCCTACTTGACGGAAAAACAGTTGATGCAGCCTGGGATTACTTCAACAATGTTCAAACCCTGGACCAAGAATATATTCCATTTATTACTCCTGACGATAAGCCAGCCACCTTCCTGAACGCAGAACTGATGGAAAAATGGAGGCCCTTGATGAAACCTTACTACTACGACGCTAGTAGGTTCGATACCTACTTGGAACAACTCGGAATCGATTATCCCACCGTCAGAAATAGGCCTATCTCAGAAGATAAAAGGTAAGCACGTTGGTGAGAGTTCGGGGATGGCCTATGTAAGTCCCCGAACTCTCAGTAACAACGACGCTGGTTGTTGCCTAAACCTTTCTCACTACTATCAGCCCATACCTCTCTTTCCCTACCTCTTTACAATCTATCCTATCAAGGACTTCATCTACCAATTCGATCATACGCCGACTGTTTCCACAAATGATAGTCAATGGACATTCTTCCTGGTAACGATAAACAAAATTCTCTACTAATAGATCAACTTCATGATGCCTGACACCATGGAGATCCAAAAAGATCCCAGGCTGATGCTTCTTACGAGTCACCCTTGAGTCTTTAGACATTTCACACTCGACTATAGTCGCTCCAAAACGTTAATTAAATTCTTGTCCTTATGAGTCACCTGGTGTGAAAACCTTTTTCAACCAGCGACGACGGACACCTGGAATTTCGCCTTTTAGATTGCCCTTTTGGATCAAACCACGACCCAAAACATGGTTCTTCCATTTCAAAGGTATAAATCCGTAATCATTTACAGAGACCGAAATGCTTTCCTGATTTAACAACCCATCCCATTCTTCTTTAGAGGGGCTATATGCAATCGATGAGACACATCTCTCCAAAAATCGCAATATGTCATTGGTGGGTCTCATTTCGTCACGAAACACTGGTGCCATAGCCCTTAAACCGACCGATAATACTCTGCAATTTTTGCTCTCAAACCAATCATCGCTAGGCCATTGGTCACAACCATGCAACCAAAGATCTTTCCCCCTCAATAACCAATTAAAATCAGAAACTAAATCGACTTGGCCGTTTACATACCTAAGCATTCTTTCAATCCCAGTAGCTATAACCTCTTTAACCTCGACTCCAGTCTTCTTTTCTGAAGGAAATTGAACAGCGGAATCCTGCCATCCTGACGATTTGTGTAAACATGCGCGATCGCCTCGTTCCTCTTGATGACGTAAACGGGCCACAAAGAACCCTCCAGAATCAAGATGGTGTGGATATATTCTACATGTTTTTTCCAAACTTTCGTCGAATGTCTTCCCTTCAAAACGAGTCAACCCAGGAGAATGTGGTATCTGTAGGCCGCACTCCTCCAGGTATACTGGCATATCCTTCAAAACAGCATCAATGACCCCTTCATTTTCCTCTGGAGCAAAAGTGCACGTCGAATAAACCACAACTCCACCAGGACGCGTCAAAGCGATAGCTTTTCTTAACAAAACTTCCTGACGCTTAGGCACCGATTGGCGAAATTTTTTGGATTCTTTTATTCGCCTGTTACTCTTACGCCTTAATGTTCCTTCTGCAGAGCACGGTGCATCCACTAAAACTCTGTCAAAAAGAGATGTCTCCGGCAATCTAAGTCCATCCCCAGAAACCACCATAACGTTGGAATGAACTAAACGATAAATATTAGCCATCAAAGCTTGTAATCGACCCTCATTACGATCGACTGCCACCAGGCAACCCGTGCCTTCCATTAAATCAGCAATCTGTGTGGTTTTGCCTCCCGGAGCGGCACACAGATCTAGAATTTTTTCTCCAGGTTTAGGTCGTAAAGCCAGTGCTGCTATTCCTGTGGAAACCTGCTGCACATAAAAAAGGCCAAGCCAATGTTCTATAGTGTCCGTAATATTAAATGGGCCTTCAAGTACCCTGATGAAACTGTCGATCCCTTCTACCGCTTCCACTGAAAAACCCTGATCTCCTAGTCGGCCCATCAATTGTGCAGATGAAATCCTACCTGTCCTGACCCTTATGGTAGTAGGATCCCTCCCTTGAATGGAATCCTGAAAGGATTTCCAGTCGGGAATTATCTTGCGATATCGATCAAATGACATTTCTAACCACAATCAACGGTTCTTAGCTTCCCTAACTTGTGGTCGCCATCTGCCGCGACTATTCCGAATGCGATAAATCATCAAAACTGTGATCAACATTGCTGCCAACGTAGGCCAATATGTATCTGCTTTCCCCTGCCAATAGAAATGAACTACACCCATGATCGTCGCTACATAAGCCAACCTATGAAGTTTCTTCCAGTGCTTACCCAAACGGCGAATCCAGCCCTTAGTGGAAGTGATCGCAAGCGGAATCAATAAGATCCATGCAGTGAATCCGATGGAAATGTAAGGTCTCTCTAAAACATCTTCTATGATGAACTCAAAATCTAAAGTCTGGTCCAGCACAGCATAGGTCAAGAAATGCATTGTCAAGTAAAAAAATCCAAAGAGGCCCAAAGGGCGACGAATCTTTATTATCTCATTCCACCCTACAACGGCTCTTAAGGGAGTAATCGCCAGTGTTACTAACAAAAATATGAGGGAAACATCACCCAATCGGTGTAAAATTTCCTCTATCGGGTTGGCACCCAGCCGATCATCCAAAAATCTCCAGACTAACCACACAGTCGGCATTAATCCTGCAAACCAAGTAACCGACCTGAGTATGATTAAACGCAATCTTTTCCTTGATTGCAATTCCACAAGTGAATCGGACACCGACTGACTAGTAATGAGTTCGAAGATCCATGCCAGAGTACAGGCTTGCTACTTCATCAGCGTATCCATTGAACATCAGGGTCCGTCTTCTTCTAAATTCTCCTATGCGTCTCTCACGAGCTTGGCTCCAGCGAGGATGGGGCACATCTGGATTAACATTGGCGTAGAACCCGTACTCATGAGATGCTGAACGTTTCCAGGTATTCATGGGCATCTCTTCTAGGAATCGCATGCTTACTATCGATTTAATGCCTTTAAATCCATACTTCCAGGGCACTATAAGCCTTATCGGCGCACCATTTTGGTTAGGTAGAGTCTTACCATAGACGCCAGTAATGAGCATGGTGAGGGGATGTTTAGCCTCATCCAAACGAAGCCCTTCTACATATGGCCATCTCAATACTCCATATCTTTGACCAGGCATTTGCTCCAAATCGTGAAGAGTTCTAAATTCCACGAAACGTGCACTTCCAGAAGGTTTTGCCTGATCAATCACATCCTTTAAAGAAAAACCTTGCCACGGAATGACCATCGACCAAGCCTCAACACAACGCATTCGATAAACCCTGTCTTCGATATTCCCAGGTTTAATAAAATCTTCCAGACCGTAAGTCCCTGGGTTGTCACAAAGACCACCCACTTCAATAGTCCATGGCCTGGGTCTTAAGGTGTGTGCATTTCTTACAGGATCTGACTTTCCAGTTCCAAATTCATAAAAATTGTTATATGACGTTACATCATCAAATGGAGTCAATTCTTCATCTAACTCCGAACGCACCTTGCTCCAATCTTTCTGGGAATTTTCCGGTTCGATTGATCCCCCAATACCAGATCCCATAGAAGCTCCTGCTACAACAGCCGCACTCTTGCCTATGAACTGGCGACGATTTAGATACATGCCCTCTGGAGTTATCTCAGATGATGGAATTTTTCCCGACTTACCTATCAGCATTATTGCCTCCGAAACAAAAATAGAACTATACGAACAAGATAACCTTTCCCTGGCTTAATTTCACTTCTGAGAATAGATCGAACAGGTTATCTGTTGTCCGTCAAGGAAAATCTTGTTATGCGTCCCTGAGGACCAACAAGCCAGCCAGCCTCTGGGGAAGCGAAGCCAACCGCCCAATAAGTCTCTCTGGTAATTGGGATCCAACTCATACCCCCATCTAGTGACACATCACCACCGTCAGGTCCAACTATGACTACCGTCGCAGTGGGCATGCCAGGGACTATGGATGAACCATAGATAGGGCCTAAAATCTCCGGCGCCCCCGCAATCGTCCATGTTTCCCCATGGTCTTCCGACAGAGCCACATTGTCTGTAAGAACCGTGTCATTGCCAATTACACCACCCATTGCGAGCACATCCCCCCCTCCCATGATCGCCAACGACGTCAGCCCCGCAGACGAACCGCCAACAACTGGAGTGACAGAACTATTCCAGGTTTCCCCTCTATCTTTGGTGTACAAGACTCTAGCATTTTCTCCATTTCCAGTAGCAACCCAACCTCTGGAATGATTATCTGTAGCTACACACGTTCCGCTAGCCGCAAATCCGCCCTCTCCAACCTGAGCATCAGGCAATGCAGATTTTTCGATACGATCCCATGAATCTCCCCCATCAATAGTTCGCAGAAGAAAAAGCTCTTCATCCACCGCATCGCCATAGGCAATTCCTACTTGCTCATCCCAAAAAGCCATGCAGTCCAAAAACCCTTCTGGATGGTCCATTACAAATTGAAGTGACCAAGAATCCCCTGAGTCAACGGTCCTATAGATCCTGGACAAGTCCCCTGTCCCTGCACTTAAGAGATAAGCGGTACTTCCACTAAAAGCTTCCACATCTCGAAACTCTAACATCTCCGCCCCAGGTAGTATCCGAGCAGTCCAATTCAATCCACCATCCACAGTCAGCATATAAGTACCCTCATGCCCACTTGCCCAAACTGTGTCTTGGTTAACCACACTTACAGCCTGCAACAAAGCAGTAGTTTGACTCTGCTGAGCCAATGAAGTCACCCGCACCCTAGGATGATCGGGCATGAAACCTCTGGAATCCTGCTCACCGCAACTTTGAGTGCTTACCAACAGGGTAACACTGGCCAGCCAAAATATGATGTTGTGAGTCACTAGTCACTCCGAAGCAAAATTGACATTATTGTTATACAATAGGGTTAATCTTCTTTACAGTCAGGTGTATCTTTAGTGACAGCTTGAGTATTTCACAAGAGAGAAACCCTAAAAGGCAACGACAGAATGATGCACTTTGGACCTATCCATAAACTCATAGTTTTTAGCTTACTGTTTTTGGCCTGCTCCCCCAGCCAGGTTGACGAAAAACCCAGCAAAGTCATCGTGTTCATTGCAGACGGTGCTGGGGTGGAGCAATGGACCCTAGCTCACTTCGCCAATGCGAACTTAGCTGTAGGCCAAATGCCCGTTGCCGGCCTTATGGATACCCGTGGATCAAATCACGAAGTGAGTGCCAGTGGTCCTACAGCAACAGCTATCGCGACAGGAACTCGGAGCTTCATAGGAGCTATCGGAGTTGGTCCCGACAGTCTTCCCAGAGAGTCCCTCTTGGAGATAGCCCACCGACAAGATTGGGGGACAGGCTTAATTACAACTACAAGCATAACAGACGCGACTCCAGCTTCATTTGCCGCACACGTCCCAAGCAGAACACAGCGAATAGAGATACTAAAACAAATGATTGATTTACCCGTCAATGTTTTGTTGGGAGGCGGATCAAGAATGATGCAGGTAATAGAATCACAGGATTTGATAGAAATACAGACACTGATTGAAGACCGCTACACTTACACTGAAGATCTGCTCGAACTTAAAATGCTTTCTCAAGACTCGACGGCCAATAACATTTTGGGGTTGTTCTCTCCTGGGGAAATGGCCATGGCACTGCAAGGACGCTCACCCAGCCTAGCGGAAATGACGGCAGCAGGAATAGACATTCTTGAACGTCACCCGAATGGATTCTTTCTACTCATCGAGAATGAAGGATCTGACACATATGCTCACAGAAATCTTGGACGTGATGTACTAACAGCTGAGATGCTGCACTTTGACGAAGCCATCCGCATTGCACTCTCCTACCAAGAAAAACATCCAGAAACTCTAGTGGTAGTCACCTCTGACCATGAAACTGGAGGCATAAGCCTGAGAGGCGATGAAGACAGAAACATAGTTATGGAATACGCCACCACCAGTCATACGGCAGCCCTAGTTCCTCTATTCGCAAAAGGTCCTGGAGCAGATCGGTTGGGCGGACTCAAAAGAAATGACCAAGTAGGTAAAATCCTTGCGAGCCTGATGGATTTTTCCTCAGATTAAGTAAGTATTTGTGACCCCTCAGCTCACAGAAACCAATTGACTTGTCTTCTCTGAGCATTTTAAACAAACGTTTTAAATACTCTTCACCTTGCGCAAACACCCATGGCGAGTGGAAGTTGTGAGCAAATGTAGTGTTGTGGCAATGTAATCATTGGGAGAATTACTATGGCAAACTTGACTAGAAGAGCTATGCTTGGGACCTCCGGAGGGCTCATTGCTGGAGGGCTCCTGAAAACCAAAGCAGATGCCATCTCTTTTGCAGATAACGAATCCGAAAATACAATCCAAGATCAAGATCCCACAAAAGTCTTAGGTAGGTTGACTAGTGAAGTGGGGCAAAGAGCTCCTGAGGAACAACCTCGACGGCTTGTTAGAAACCCCAATGTCTCACATTCGAGTTCATCCAGAACTCCATTGCACCAACTGCAGGGAATCATAACACCAGCTGACCTTCATTTCGAAAGACATCATGCTGGCATACCAACCATCGCCCCCGACCAATACGAATTGCTGATTCATGGTATGGTTGACCGACCCATGAAATTCACTTTGAGTGACCTGAAGCGTTTCCCTTCAGTGTCAAAACTGTACTTCATAGAATGTTCTGGTAATGGTGGTTCCTCCTACAACAAAAACGCCTCACGTGAGGTGGATCCCCAGCAGATGGATGGACTGACGAGTACCAGTGAATGGACAGGCGTCCCCTTATCAACACTACTCCAGGAGGTCGGTGTGCAGAAAGGCGCCACCTGGTTAATGGCTGAAGGAGGAGATGCAGCAGTGATGGCTCGAAGTATACCAATTGAGAAAGCTTGGGACGATGCAATGATAGGTTACGGTCAGAATGGAGAAGCTATTAGACCGGAGCAGGGATATCCCGCAAGACTTCTTCTACCTGGATGGGAAGGCAACGCTTCCGTCAAATGGATTCGTCGAATAGAAGTTAAGGACCAACCAACTATGACTCGGGACGAAACCTCAAAATACACTGATCCTCTCAAGGACGGCACAGCCAGACAGTTCAGTTTTACCATTGATGCCAAATCAGCCATAACCTTCCCTGCCTATCCTTATGCATTGACTGAACCAGGTTGGTGGGAGATTCAAGGGATCGCATGGAGTGGCAGAGGACGCATCACTAAAGTCGATATAAGCACTGACGGTGGTGAAACCTGGAACGAATCTAAACTTCATGGGCCTGTACTTTCCAAATGTCACACCCGGTTTACCTACCCTTGGAATTGGGATGGTAAGGAAACATTACTGATGAGTAGAGCAACCGACGAAACAGGCTATGTCCAACCGGCATTGAGTACACTAATGGAGGCCAGAGGTGAAGGCACCTCCTACCATTACAACAGTATTAGACCCTGGAAAATCGAAGAAGATGGTAGAGTGTACTTCGGTCAAGGAGAGACTTCATGACCATGACTCAAACTGACACTCCCCGATATCGTGATAGAACCACTTTGAATCATAGAATTCCAACCATCTTTTTTGCACTTCTGCTACTGGGAAATATTGCATGTGCAGATGCCAATACAGGGTTAAATGGAAATCAGGAAACTCCCGGAGGTAGCTTTAACCTCGGTTCGACAGCCAGCGCTTCCGATATCGCGGCTTGGGACTTAGATATGGACCCTAGTGGATCGGGCGCCCCAATTGGCAGTGGCTCCGTATCCGAGGGGAAACAGACTTATGACCTAAAATGCGCCAGTTGTCATGGCGTAGACGGTGGGGGCACTTCGCTAGGAGATCAACTGGTAGGACGTGAACCTCTTGAAGGGTTCCCATTTGGGCAAGTTAGAGGTCAATACCGGCGTACAGTTGGTAATTACTGGCCGTATGCAACAACTCTCTTCGATTACATCATCCGAGCAATGCCAATGAACGCGCCTGGATCACTTACGGTAGACGAAGTCTATGCTGCTTCAGCCTACATTCTCTATATGAATGATATAATTGATGAGAATGCGGTCATGGATACAGAAAGCCTGCCAAAGGTTGTTATGCCAGCAAGGGATCGTTTTGTGATGGACAATCGCACTGGCGGTCCAGAAATACGTTAGAAAAAATGACAATTAAGAAATGCGTGCCTGTTTTTGACAAGTGGTACCAACACTAGCGCTCCAATAGCTCTGTGCTGTAGACTTAGTCAATAGAGCCACCGAGATATAATTAAACCGTCGAGGTGTAACATGAGATCAAAGCAAGTTGGAACTGAAACTCTACTGGGCGCTGTCCTGAGCCTAATTATATTTACTGCGTGTCAAGACGGCGTGGGACCAGACTCATACCAAAGTGAACGTCCTCTGGATAACAATGAGTTAGCTATGGATGTGGCGTTAGTAGCCGCCGATGCAATACTTGAGGATATTGATGCATGGGGAGCTGACTTCGATTTTAGTATCGGCTTGGGTTTTGAAGCTGCTACTTCAGTAAACAATGAGAAATCATCCAAGAAATTTCACCCATGCAAACCAGGGCATCACAGAATTGGATGGTCATGTACCCGAGAAGTTAGCTTTTTTGATGAAGCTGGAAATAGTCAGTCGCAATATGACAAATTAACCACGGAGCGAGTGCACGCTGTCACAGACATTAGCGGAGATGTCTCTAGAGAAAAATGGAGCGCATTGGTCAACCGTGAAAGAGACATGAATATTACTGGCCTCGCCGGAGAAAATACACATAGAACTATCAATGGCAGTGGGACCGTAGAGGTTAGCAAAAGTAAGCATCTTAAAGACGGTAGCGTTCGAGAGTATGATATGACCGGCTCTTTTACTAAAACAGACGTAGTCATGCCTGTCAGAGGGACTAAACCTCGTTATCCAATCTCAGGAACAATCACTCGATCTATGCAAGCTCAAGTAGTCAATGGTAAAAAGGGCGACAGAGAAAAATCGGTGGAGATGACCATCACCTTTGATGGGGATTCCACAGCAAACATGGTTGTTAATGGGGAAGAATTAGAAATCGATCTCACAACACGAAAAGGTAAGAACCCACTTAGAAGAAAAAAGGGCAGCTAATTAGCGTGAGATGAGATTTCCTTCAAAAACAGAAGGGATATTCGAGGAAAAACGATCGAACATCCCTTCTGTTTTTTCTTTTGTACGGAAACGGCACTATGGAGACAGCTCCCCTCCCACCTGAATTTCTGTTACCTCTATGCCTGCATCCCTCGCACACAAAGATGAACTGGAGATTTTGCCTTCTACAGCCACACGATCTCCAGCAACAAACTCCTTCAAATCCCCCGTTAGGGCATACAAAATCCCATCATCTGTCAACAGTGCCGGGGCCTCACATTCAGGAACATCATTCATAATCCTTCCCTCTCGGGATACGTTGCCGTCTGGCCCAAGGACAAAAAATTCGCTTGATAAAGCTATAGGAGCAAAATAAAAGTCAAAAACTATAAAAACATGCGCAAAAGAGGGATCTGCCCAGTCAGGGATTTCGACATCGATAGTCAATTCTCCTCTCTCTGTCGTCAGTGCTTGTCCAATTTCTTCGAATCCCACCTGTGTTGCTCCTATTCCTATTCGAACAGGAGTGATCGCTGGCATTCCACCAGTCGTTAATGTCACGGTCGTTCCAGCCCTCCCTATCCCGGGAGAGAAAGAATCGATTCTCCTAGAAACGTTATGAAAGCTCGATTGCACCTCCTGAGCCATGACGTCTGCTGTTCCCTGACAAATCATTCCGAATATCAATATCGCAACGAATGATCGGCATTGCTTTGCCCACATCAAAAACCTCCTTATATCTCAAGCCAAATCTACTATCGTGCCTACCTTTTCAGTATTGTTCCTCCAAAAGGATCGGATCCTACATCATATCGATTCTCGATCTGCATGCTGTCCATATCTATAATCACAACTTCACCTCCCCTAGGTGTCCCTCTATAAGAGATCTGGACATACAGTTTCTGACCGTCTGGTGAGAACAATGGAAAAGCAGATCCTGGAGCACCAAGGGGTATGGTGGCTACCACCTCCCTCGCATGTGCATCAATGATATAGACATCTTCTGTGCCGCCACGAGTAGATGCTGCAAACCTCCCGTCGGATGAAACATCGATCCTCCCCGGTCCTTCCCCTTCAGTTTGAATCACCTCAACAACCCCGTCAGTTTCGATATCTATAACTGTCACGGAACCATCATAGTCAGAGTGTATCCATGCCTCACCTTCAGGTGAAAATGCAACTCCAACCGGACCTCCTTGAACTGGGATGATCTTAGTTACCTCATCAGTTTCCGTATCTAGCACAACCACACGGTCATCCAGACGCATGGGATAATACATTTTGTCTGTAGCATGATGTATAGCCAGGAAATGACCTCCTCTTAACAAAAGGTCAATCTTCTTAGCGACCTTCTGTTCCTTAACATCATAAACAACAACACCGGGTATGGCATGGTTTTCAACACCTACATAGAGCTTGCTACCATCTCTATTCAAAGCTATTCCATGGGGCGAAGCAGAAGAAGATTCCAAAGGACCGTAGAAATACTCACTTTCAATCTTACCCAATTCAGTGAAAGTCTCAGTATCCAGGATTACAACATGAGGGCCGTTTGGTATAGCTATGAATAAAATGTCTCCATCGGGTGATGCAACACCTTCGTGAGGTTGATTTTCTGCAGCAAATTGATTGACAATACCCTGAGCTGGGCTCAACTCATAAACAGTAAAATCCGTGTGACTAAGGGCAATAACCGAATGCTCTTGCGCTTGACAAGCTGTTAGAGAAAGTACTGTTGCCAATCCCATGAGAATAATGGTACGAATCATCTGATTTGCTTCTCCTTAATTCAAGAGGGCACCCAGGAAATATTCCTGACTACTGTAACAGAGGGTCAACCCTGAATACTCCAAACTGAAAATCTTGAAGAACTAAGATTATACTAACAGGACTGACAATTGTGATTATTGATGGACCCTAAGCTTTCAAGCAAAGCAATAGCTTCAGGGTATGGCTGTGTGCGCTGGTAAGGGCCATTGGCCATGTCGGCTGTCGTTTGACCCTCCCTACTCACCGCCATCACATCGGCACCCTTTTCGACCAAATACTGGATCATGTCTGTATCACCTCTGGACGCAGCATGATGCATAGCGGTATAGCCCTGATAATCTCTAGCATCTACATCGGCACCGATTTCTTCGACAAGATACTTCATGGCATCCATCCAGCCATCAGGCACATGTCGGTGTGAGTTTGCGGCGAACCCTTGTCCGTAGCCCACACCAGAAGCCGCATGAATTGGATAAACACCAGGCCCTCCCAAGGGAACTACTGGTAGTCCAGATTGATCAGATTTAGCGTCTCCATCCCACGCTGGGCGTCTGCGATCTGGCATCCTCTGAGTTGCTACCTTTGGATCAGATCCATAAGAAACCAACATTTTCATAGCTTGTATATCAACAGCATAAGCTGCCCGCCAGAAAGGTGTGGCTCCTGTCATATTTACACCGAGAAGACCTCTTCCATATGCCGTATACCATAGGCGTTTTTTCAATCTTGCATTTGGATCAGCTCCACTATCCAAAAACATTTTCATGAGTTCTAAATACCCAATTTCTTGCTGAAGATGGGCGTTTGGCTGTTGATACTGTGTCTTAGGAATCCATTGCTGATTAATCACAGCATATAACGGAGCGCCTCCAGCCTCATTGGCTAAATTGACGTCCGCACCGTTCTCCAGCAATTCAACCGCCAAATCAAAATGTCCATTTATAACAGCTATCAGTAACGGACTTGTACTCTCAGCGTTTACCTGGTTCACATCTGCACCAGCATCCAACAAGGCTCTGACAGCTGATCTGTGACCCTGCCTGGCAGCATGCAAAAGAGCCGTCATTCCACCAACTTTCCCTATTTGTTCTGCACTTGTTAAGGGACGAGGATCTTCTTTTTCCTCTGTTGATCCTTCTTTTTCTTCAACTGAAATATTGGAATTGAAATCATCGCATGCATAAGTGGTGGGACCACCTTGCTCTATCGTCAGCAACTTACCTCTCCTACCATCCGAACAGTCTTCCTCTTCCCCTTCCTCCATTGGAGCTGAAGATCCAACTGGACTTTCCTTCTTCTTCAGCAATTTATCTTCAGCAACCATGTCTATTATTTCGGTCTGAATAGAAAGATCCGCACCCTTATCGGCCAAAATTTTTATAGCTCCCACTCTTCCCAAGGATGCGGCAAAAATTAGAGGGGTTTGTCCTGACTGCATTTCTTTTTCATCTATAGCAGCTCCGTGGTCTAGGAGTGCTTCAATACTCCTCACATCCCCAGAAGCGGCAGCAAAATGTAGAGAAGTAACTCCCCCGCTCGAAGTCCTTTGATTGGGGTCATTTCCTGCTTTCAATAGACTGACAACCATGGGGGAATGGCCTTCTCTGCTAGCTAAGTGGAGAGGGGTATAAGCCCCCATTCGAGTAGTCGCTTCAATACTGGCACCCGCATAAAGTAACATTTCCGCAATCTCTGACTGTCCGTTAACAGCAGCCCAATGTAGAGCTGTCATTCCATCACCCTGTGCTGCATTAACGTCTGCACCTTGATACAGCAGATTCCGTAACACCTCGACTTCATTGCGCATAGCTGCGTCTGCAACAGGTGATTCAAGAACACTGGCACCCGTAAGTACAATCGTCAAAAAGAATGTGGCAACTATACTCGAAAAACTTTTGTTTCTCATTTTTTCTCCCTCATTCCTTAACTGCGAGAACCTGAATTATTCATTTCCGTCGTTTTCGCGCCCATAGATAAAGGGAAAGCACCCGTGCTATCGCCAAAGCTCTCCATATCATCATGGCCCAAGGCATGTAGCAGACTTAGCATGACGTTAGCCGTAGGTGTCCCATCTGGAGCCTTCAGATGAAGATTTCCTTCAAGTTGCCCGTTAGCATGTCCAGCAAACAAAAGCGGAATACGTCTATGGTTATGTACGTTCGGATCTCCCATCGGAGAACCATAGATAACTGCAGATTTATCAAGCAGATTGTAGTCTCCTTCCTGGGTACCCTTTAGTTTTTCCAAAAGGTAAGGAAGAAGACTTACGTGAAACTCATTCAGCCCAGCAAACTCTAGGATTACTTCTTCTTTGTTTCCATGGTGTGAAGTAGGGTGGAACGGCAAATCAATTCCGCTCTCTGGGTAGACCCTGTTTAACGCATCCCTGGACAGTTTCAGTGAGAACACCCTAGTCATGTCATTTTGGAAAGCCAATGCTTGGAGGTCAAACATGAGTTTCACGTGCTCTGAGAATGAATCGGGAACACCTGCTGGAGCTTCTGGTAGTTCCCTCGACTCTCCACTGGAGTTTTGTGCCTCAATCTTTTGGATCCTTCTCTCAAGCTCTCTGACGTTCTCCAAGTAGCTCTCTAATCGGACCCTGTCCTCAGGCCCTAAAGCTCTCGTTATTTCACCGACCTCACCAGCAACCCAATCGAGGATACTACTATTCGCCCTTCTTCTTTCCGCACGTGCTTTAGGGGTCCCGCCCGCTCCGAAGAGCATATCGAAAGCTACTCTGGGATCTCTTATCATTGGAAGTGGTTCGGTGGGAGATGCCCAACTTATTGTGTCAGTATATACACAAGCGTATCCATAAGAACATCCACCAGCTTGATCTACATTCTCAATACAAAACTGCATCGATGGAATTGGTGTGTCCTGCCCAAAACGGTTCGCAAACATTTGGTCGAGAGACATCCCCACCAACACATCAGACCCTTCAGTCTGTTTGGGATGCATTTGTGTTAAGAACACAGCACTGGACCGAAAATGATCCCCTCCTATTTCGGGTGCTGAAAAAGCATCCGCATTTCTCATGTCCGTGTTACTGATAATTGTTAAGTAGTCCTGAAACGGTTCCAGAGGCTTTAAAACACTTGGACTTAAGTCAAAATCGCGCCCCTCTTCCGCTGGAGACCACAGATTCTGAGTTTCTCCCCATTCTGTACACCCTGCCGAACCATGAACAATCTCAATACATATTAATCGAGTCTTATCGATCTCAGCGGATGATTTCGACCAATGGCGCCCAGCTGGCACCATAGCATCGAGCAATGGTAAAGCAACACTGGCTCCTGCTCCACGCAGAAAAGTCCGGCGAGGCATATGTTTTTGGGTGATGAACTCCATAGTGTCATACTCCTTCAGAGGGATCTAATTACTACTATTCTCAACTTCTTCTACAGCCATTTCTGCAGAAGCTTTCATTTGAAATGCGTCACTATTGATCACACCTAGAATGAATGAAGACATTCTATACTCATTAGCTTTTGCAGTCTGTGTGATTTTTCTGATTGTCGGTTGGTCAAAATACTCCATCCTGCGCCCAGTGGCGTAAGCCATAAGGTTGCTAGCAAATGTCCGGACAAATGGAATGGACTTGTTCAACAGAGCTCTATGCAAATCAGAGGGACTAGCCAAAGGCGTCCCGTCATAAAGCATTCCATTTGTGTCTAGCTCAGTGCCGTACTCTCTAATTCGCCAAGTACCAGTAACATCGAAATTATCCAAGGCCAGTCCGATAGGATCCATGAACTGGTGACAGGCGTTACACGTTGGATTGGCCCTATGTCTTTCCATCCTCTCTCGCGTTGTCAAAAATCTTCCGTCCTCGGAACCTTCAGTAGCAAGCAAGTCTGGGACATCTGGCGGAGGTGGCGGAGGTGGCGCATCTAGAAGTACTTCCATCACCCACTTCCCTCGTAAAACAGGAGAAGTTCTGTGAGCCATGGAAGTCAACATCAGTACACTTCCGTGACCCAGTACCCCACGTCTGGTATCATCGGGATAAGACACCCTACGAAATGCATTTCCCGCCACACCAGGAATCCCATAGTGTTGAGCTAAGCGTTCGTTCAAAAATGTGTAATCAGCATTAAGTAATTCAAGAATACTCCTGTCTTCACGAACGATATTGTAGAAGAAAAGCTCGGTCTCCCGATACATCGCTTCCGATAAGGTCATATCGAAATATGGATAATCGTACACATTGGGAGAAACTTTTTCCAAGTCCTGAAGTCTCAACCACTGTGCTGCAAATCTTGTAGCCAAAGCCTCAGCACGCGGGTCACTCAACATCCTTTCTACGTGACCCTGGAGAACTTCTCGATTGGCAAGATCACCAGTTGAGACATCTTGCAACAACGGAGCGTCTGGTGGTGTGCCCCAAAGGAAAAAAGATAGTCTTGAAGCAAGAGCCAGTTGATCTATCCTGTATGGTTCTTCCCAATCGACACCTTCTGGAGCTTCTTCAAACCGGAACACAAAATAAGGGCTCGCTAGCATGGCCTGTAAAGCAAGTCTCACTCCTCTTTCGAAACCCCCTTCCTGGGCCCCTTCCTGATAGAAGCTCATTAAGTCACTAACCTCGGCCTCACTGACTGGACGCCGATAAGCTTCCGAAGAAAGTCGTGTCACGATATCTCTGGCACACCCTACTTCCTCTTGGGAAGTGGTTGGCCGACAAGTGAAAATGCTTTGTCGGCTAGATGTTTCGGAAACCCCAGTAACATTGTAAGGACCACTGACCGCCAGATCCCTTAGATGTGGGAGTGTGGTCAACATTTCCTCTGGGAATCCCTCTTGTACCGATCTACCCAGAGGAGCCCTCACTTCTTCCACTGGACCTTCAAATCTTGGAACAAACGCTGCAGCTATTTTCTTGGGACCAGCACGAACAAAAATGGGTTCTGTCTCGATCCTAGTACTAGTGGGATCCGCGTACTCAGCTTCTGAAAGATCAATATCCAGAAGTGCAACTCGTTCACCATCAAAAGAGAGTTCCAGTTGTTCTCCAACAGCTCTTTTCCCCACACTCTGAAATTGGAACCAAAAAGTATATTCTCCATCGGCCGGGAAGATATGCTCCGCAGCTACTCCACCCCTACTTCCAAAAGGTGTTCCTTCAACGTGTACCATTTGAGAAGCACGTTTCTCCGCACTGTAAACTGTTTCGGTCGGAGTAACTTCACGATCGCCAATCGCCAGTCGACTGATCTCACTGGCCGCGGTCAGATAAGCCTCCAAAAGAGTTGGAGAAAGCATCTGAACATCCGCTATGTTATCGAAATTTGCACTTTTTGTGTCCAAAGGAAGATATTCCCCAACATCTATTTGAAGCCCTAGCAAATCTTTTATGGACTCGGTATACTCGGCCCGATTCAGACGCTGGAAAGTTCGACCACCAGGATTTGGATTCATTAGAGCTTCCCGATCCATTCTGGTCTCCAACTCTTCTACCAAAGCTAACAAGGTATCCGGACTAGGTCTGGGCATGCCTGGTGGAGGCATCATACCAGCCCTCAATTTTCGAATCATTTTCTCTGCTGTCTCAGGTCTGTTCGGAGCATTTTCAACTTCAAATCCAGCCAAAGAAAGATTTCCTGTCATCATCGCGTCGTTGTGACATACCTGACAGTAGGTCTGAACGACTTCGGTCAATGTAGCAGCCTCGATTTCAAGACTGCCGGCAGAGTGTACCTCGCCCAACTCAGATGAAACGTCCGATTCTGTCCTCTGTGCATCAGAAATATCAGATTTAGACTGCACTAATACAGTCTCTTCGATGTCCACCGAACGAGCATCAGCCACCTGTCCGACCATCACTAGAATTAGCCCTAGAACTATAGCCAAAACAGCAGTAACGGATCTTTTCATCTAAAATCTCCCTATTGACTTGCGTGTCAACGAATTACCCGAAAGGAAGCCAAATTTCTGCCCCAATTTCTGATCACTCAACAAGTCCAAGCTCAAACACGAACTGCTCCACCATGAAAACTAGCATACTCACGCCATCCTAGCCAGGATAAAGCAACTCCCAAACTGAGCTTTGGGGACTCTTGCGGACTTAGCCAAAAGACTTGGGTACAAATCGATAGCATACAAAAGATTAGGCATCCGCTGTACGCCAAACACTTTATACCCAGAATATACTGACTAACTAATCAATCGTAGGTGCTGCCTCACCTTTTCCATGTACTTTTGAAAGAAGTGATATTGTATATTGTTCATGTCTATCTCACGCCCTTGGATGTAAGACTGCTCAATGTTACTAGTCATGTCCAATGGCGTACCTGTAGTAATTAATAAAGTGGCCTGTTTNCCAGGTTCTAGGGATCCAACTCTGTCACTTATTCCCATGAACTCTGCAGCGTTTATTGTCACTGCCTTTAGAGCTTCTTCTTCGGGAAGTCCGAAAGCCACAGCAACACCCGCTTCCCATGGAAGTCTGTCAGAATACAATGACCCTGAACCACCCGATATAGCGAATCTTACACCTGCTCTGTAAAGTCTTGCTGGCATACTGTATGCTCCGTCATATCCCTCATAATCTCGACCTGGTGCAGCCATAGTTGATGTTAAAATTACCGGAATATCTTCAGCCACTAATCTATCAGACACGTGGATGGCATCGGCCCCACCGCGAATCACGATTCGCAAGCCTTCTTTTTGAGCCCAAGTAATTGCATCGTTGATTTGCCCAGCCCCGTCAGCTGAGATCACTACAGGAATGTCCCTATCTAGAGCTGGGATCATCGCTGCATAACGTGAATCCGTTCGCATTTCTGTACCAGCCACCGCAGCATCACGATAAGCTCTTGCTTCCGCAAAAAAATCATCGAGCTGCTGGATCTGTTCACCATAAGTCGGGGGAGGCTCCTGTGGATTCGGACCAAAACCAGGTCCCCTTCGTCTTCCAGGATTTGGGTTTGGCCAGTTTACATTTAATGCCGCCGCGGATTCGAGAGACATTTCCTCCCAATCCCATCCCTCTAAACTCATTGCTGATGACATGCCAGAAATGAGACCACCCTCTGGTGTCGTCAGAGTCACGAGGACTCCAGCTGCGCGCGTAGTACCTATATGACGACTCTCTGCATTGACTGCAACTTCAGCCCTTACATTGGGATTGAAGTCGCCTAATTCATTTACATCACTTGATACACCAACAGCTCCGATCTCACNTATCCCTACTGTGCTGTAGGCATCAATGAGTCCTGGATAGATGTGTTTCCCAGAAACATCTATAACCTTAGTCCCACTAGGTAGGGTTATGTCCGTTCCAACCGCGCTAATCAAACCATTTTCCATTAAGATGATACCGTTCTCAATAATTCCGTCTGTAACGGTATGAATGGTAGCGCCACTTAATGCCACTGGCTCTGATTGAGGAGGAACGGTCATTCGCACCTGTCCCATAGTGGCAGTCGGTGACAACAGGATGNCAACCCAGGTTAATGAACTCACTGCCAACATGGTAGCAGCAATAGTACGAACCATCTCCACAAAGTTTTTCATATTTCCTCTTATAGTCGTCACGTTCATAGTCATATTCAGTTCCCCCGCCGTTGCTCGGCAACATTTCCACTGCCGTTACTTTCGACAGCAAGAATGGCTTGTATAAGCTGTGTTCGCTCTCTATCAATCTGTTCCCTCAAGGCTGCATCCTCCTCTAGGGAGAAATAACGACGACCATCGACCCATGTCTGCTCAGCCCTAGTGAATTGAGATAGAGGATTGCCGTTCCAGACGACGAAATCACCATCTTTGCCTTCCTCCAATGATCCAACTCGGTCATCAATCGCCATAGCCATAGCGGCTTGATTGGTAACCGTTGAAAGTGCTTGTTCTTCAGTTAGTCCTGTACGAAGAAGTTTTCCTGCCTCCCAGTTCATCCGGCTAGCAATTTCAGAATTGTCTGAGTGAAGGGAAGTGACGACTCCAGCTTCAATTAAGATTCTAGCGTTGTAAACCGAAGCATCGTAGGCTTCTAGCTTGAATCCGCCCCAATCACTCCAGACGACAGCTGCTACTCCAGATGCAGCTAGCTCAGGTGCGATCTTATAAGCTTCTATTCCATGCTGCAGGGTTTGTACTCTGAATCCGAATTCCTCTGCAAGCCTAACCAGTGCCAGAAATTCATCTGCTCTATATCCGTGAGAAGATATCAGCAACTCTTGTTCTAGAATGTCTAAGATTGACTCCATCCTTAGGTCACGTCTGGGAGGTATTCCTGTCTGATCGTCTTCCCAACGTTGCCACTCTTTCTCGTAATCTCTAGCTGCCAAAAAATGATCGCGGATAATTTCCTGAGTTCCCATTCTCGTATCTGGATAGCGACCCTGACGCCTCTTTGGATTTTCACCTAGAGCGAACTTTACTGTTCTGGGAGCATCCTCTAAAATCAAATCTTCTGGTAAAGAACCCCAACGAAGTTTGACGAAAACATTCTCGCCACCAATAGGATTCGCCGAACCGTGTTTTATGTGAGCAGTAGTTAAGCCTCCNGCTAATTGACGGTACATTGAAATATTATTGTGCGTTACTACATCTCCCATCCTAACCTCAGGAACAATCGCAAAACCACTCTCGTTCACAGCACTCACACCCGAATGAATGTGGGGGTCTATTAACCCAGGAGTGACATGCTTGCCTGCACCATCAATCTCCACTGCCCCACGTGGGGCATCGAGATCGACCCCGACTTCCACAACCTCACCATTTTGGATGAGGAGGTCGGCATTATCCAACCGACCCTGTAGACCCATAGTCCAGACGGTGGCATTACGCACCACAACTGCATCTGGCTGCTCAGGGATCGAACTGACCCCGTACTCCATCATCGGACGAATGAATGGTAGATCCAGCTCTGGTACGTTCATTGCTACAGCTCCACGCTCCTGGCCATCATAAGCCTCGGTGCGTGTGCCACTGAACGACGGGTCAGCTCCATTGGGCAGAGATGTCCAACCGAAGAACTCGTCATCGCGAATAGACCCAGCCAGAAGGACCATACCTTGATATCCAATGGCCTCTCCNTCGAATCTCACTTCGAGCCGGCCTGTCTCAGCTACTGCCTCAGCAGACGAAAGGTTCACGACAGCACCATCAAATCNNGTACTCGGCCCCGCGGCGATCTCGACCTGACCTCGCATCCGATTTAATGGTCCTTCCAGCGTGAGCATCGCGTCGAACCCCCATTCATCACTAGAAGCAATCCGCCAAGTCCCTCGGGGGTCGATCTGAGCTGGGCGAGTNACACCATAAACACGACCTTGAACCCAGACGTCCCGAACCTCAGCTTCCTGAGTGAAGAGATCCCCTTGGGAAACTACAAGATTGGCGATCTTTCCCTCTTCAATCGTCCCGTGACTGCGAGATAACCCAAGCCATCCAGCAGGCGTTGTCGTCAATGCAGCAAGGGCGTCATCAGGCGTCAGACCACGTGCAACCGCAATCCGAACGTTAAGCAAAAAGTCGTTGATCGACGATATGCCATCGGCCGTGATCGCAAAGGGAATGCCCGCTTCGGCCAACTTTGCTGGGCTTGTGGGAGCAAGGTACCAATGACGCAAATCAGCCAAACTTGCGTTAAGTGCAGCCTCCGGATCATTCACATCCGGTGCGTCGGGGAAATTCAGTGGAACAATCAGTGGATCATTACGACCACTCAACACGTCTATAAGACGATATTCCTGACCGCTACCCCTATACCATGCCTGAACGCCGAATTCTGACGCAATCGCATGTGCACGAAGGTATTCTTCCTCGCTATCAGTTTCAAAAACTACTGGCTGGCTGCCCTGTATTGCATCATCAAGGGCACTCAAACTAGCGCTAGTCTCTGGAGGAAGGAACGCTCTGCCACTTANCTCATATGCTTCCCATGCTCTCCTGTACCAATCTGTATCCATCAGGGTCTGTTTCATCAAAGAAACAGTTCCCATCGCGGAATTAGGGTAAGCACCTCCNAGTTCAAAAGAACGCTGAAAACCAACAGACTGAGCAAAGTCAGGCCGAAGTATCCTTTCTCGAACACCCGTATCTCCTAGGTTTATTACCGATGCCTTCCCCCGAAAAATTCCCTGCTTGGGGACTACAAGTGCGGTTCCAAAACCCTGTGATCGCAGCGCAGCTCTCCGATTAACATCATCCTGAAGATTTTCTGTGGTACTGAACCAAGCCCGTACTTGTGGATTCCAATGAGTTGGGCCTATATCCCCTCCTTCAGGAACTTCATCCATCCCTAGATCTGCGTGAGCGTCGATAAATCCAGGATATATCGTGTAACCCTCCAAATCCCATACTCTCGCTCCTGCTGGAGGTGTTAGGTCACTGGTCACCTCTTGTATAAGCCCATCTCTGATCACTATGGTGGCACTCTCCATGACCCTACCCGGAGNAGTCACCACTCGAGCACCCACAAGCGCATGAAAGCCAGTTGAGTTATCTCTCATACCGCTTACAGGTTGAATCCGAGTCGCCTGTTGAGCCGAGAGAGGCAAACTGGGTGACATCATGAATCCTAAGCTGACAATCATGATAAAAGTGTTCTGCCTCAAACTTCTAAAGGCTAAAAAAGCGAGCCGCAAACTCATATGAAGATCTCCCCCACCTAAATGAACTATCATTCGACTGTATAATTTTTTATCCCAAACGGAACTGTCTTAGCATATCCTCACCTTCTCATTGAGGCTAGTATCCGCCTAAGATGAAGACCAAAAAAACTAACTATATTTACAACGCCACTGACTTAGCAAAATTGCACACCCCTGCGTCAGAAAAGGCTTCGGAGAAGGCAGTAACGCCTACCCCCTTCTCCTTTAGCTCCTTTTGACCTTGCACAACGATAGCTTCGGCCTGCGACGAGTCACCCTGCCCAGGATAAAACAAATCAGCCCAACTACCTTAGAAAAGTGTTGAAGGCATTGTCAAAAGGCTGGCATAGAGGTCAATGGCATACCACAGATTAGCTATCCTTAAGTTTTCATCAGGAGCGTGTTGATTGTTATCGTGATTAGCCACAGGAACTATTATCGCTGGCTTTCCCGTAACCTCTGTGAGTACTCCTAAAGGCAGTGTGCCACCCATTCCCGGGGCCACGACCAAAGCATCCTCGCCAAAGGTCTGTTCTGCAGCCTCCCTGGCAGCCGCAACCACACTTTGCGCAAAAGGATCTGCCATCGATGTCCGAGAAGCTACTGAACCACCTCCACCAGTTATTTTCGCAATCCTGGGAAACTGCATTCTTAAAGTTATATCTGGATCCTCAGATACCACATGAAAGCCCATCTTCTCAATATGAGATACTACTAGATTTTTCATATGCTCTGGTTCGTTTCCCTTGACTAACCTTACTCCTAAAGACGCAACGGCAGTATTTGGAATTACATTGCGTGCTAGCGACCCAGTATTACCACTAGTAATTCCCCTCACATTCAACGCAGGAACCATTAAACGTTCTGGTAATTTTTCTGGTTGGCCTTCGGTCCAAACCAATCCCAGCTCCTCCTTCAACTGTCCGTCCCAATCAGGCATACCCCGCAGTGCAGCAAGCTCTTCATCACCTATTGGGTCTGCAGTGTCATACCAACCATCGATTAGAACACGGCCTTTCTCGTCCTTCATTGAAGCAAGGAGTCTCGCTAAAATGTTACCAGTATCTGGTGTCCAATTCCCGTAGTGCCCAGAATGAAGATTTCTAGTAGCGCCATAAACAGTTACCTCAAGACCCATTGATCCTCTAACACCAAACGTAACTTGAGGTCGCCCACTTACATGGGCTGGACCATCAAAAAAAAGCCAGATGTCGACATCTTCTATCTTGTCGTTCCAACGTCGCATGTAATCACCTAGATTCTTTGATCCCGCCTCTTCTTCACCGTCGAAAAAAAACACCAAATTCGAGGTGGGCGTCACCCCCACATTTCTAAATGATTCCAGAACGGGAATTAATGCTGCAATGGGAGCCTTATCATCACCAGCCGACCGCGCATATATTCGCCATTCTGGATCGACCGGATCACCCTCTGTTGGAAATGGACGAGGTTCTCCACCAGCTTCCATCGAAGCAGTATAAAGCATGGGTTCAAAGGGTGGATGAGTCCAGTTATTAGGGTCCACCGCTTGACCGTCATAATGCACATAGATGCCCAGAGTTCTAGTTGCACCAGGAACCAAGATTTCTCCATATACTATGGGAGGAACTCCATCAATCCTTAGCAATTCGGAATGGACACCAACCTCGATTAACTCATCGCGTATATATGAGGCTATCGCTTCAATATCGCCTAGATCTCTCGCACGATTAGGATACCTGAGAAATTCCCTGAAATCACCCAATATTGCAGCTTCATTATTCTCTCGGAATGTACGAACCACCTGTTGTGGAGATTGCGCATCAGCGATAGAAACTCCAGCCAAAAGTCCAAGTAATATCGAAATAAAAGCTATCCTTGGTTGGTATATCATTTCTTCTCTTCCTTCTTCATTTACTGACGTGAAATCAACGATTCCCACGATGGGACTTCTGTAAGCAAACCAATATCTATTTCTTCTCCTCGGCGAAACATCAATCTCAAACGCCACCCACCAGTACTTCCTTGTACGTAAGGATCAAATTCNGAATCAGCGATCCAAGGTATATTCNTCAACGCATNTTCCAGTAACAGAGCTTCGTANGCAGTAGTGGGTCCNGTCGCAAATGGCACTGTAATAATTCTTTCGGAGAATGGGAAGTTGTCATGCCACCGACTCAGCGCCCGATTGATTTCAGGGGTTTCAGCACCCTGATTCAACAAATGTTGTGCATGGAACTGTAAGAGCAATTCATTGTGTTTAATATCGGCTGAAAGAGCTTTTTCAAGAAGCTCAGAAAACCCCTCTTCGTCTGCTTCTGAAAGTGCTCTCATTGCCCTCAGAAAATCAGTATCTGGATCCCCTGGATTCACCCCTATCATTACGTCAGTGAAGCCACTGCCTTCCCCAGTCAAAAAATCTACTGGCTGATCTCTCGTCTGAGAAATTGAGTATTCTCTCACACCCACAAAAATCCCAATGGAATAAACCACAATGAGAATACGGTAGCGACGGAACCTGGCCACCTAAAGACCGCCCTGGACCTTTGTATCTCTGACTTTCCAAATAAATGAATCCACATAGTAGTGGACCAAGGCATAAGCTGAAATCATCGTTTGAGCGAAAAGCTCATAACCACCGATATAATCCATTCCAGCTATACCAAACTCCGGAATAGCCTGGTAAGAAACAAAATTCACTACACCAAAACCAAATTCATCCAGTGGGCGGTTTATGAGTAGCTGAACTCCTATAGCATAAGCACCCCCTCCAATCAGAAACCACTTCAGACGCCCACGACCTGAAACCCGACTCCAGANTCCAGGCTTNGAGGTTCCTTGCTCAGACTTTCTCTGAAGAAAAAAGTAGACCATCACGATNTACTGTAACCCNTGCATAAGCCTGTGTGCGATCGCAAACAGAAGAATGGAATTGGTATGCCACGCAGCGAAATACCACAAAAAATAACTAGCTCCTATAAAGGCATACTTGATTGGATTAAGAGCCTCCCCATTTCGTACCGTTTTCCACAAGTGAAATAAGTAAATAGGTATGAAAAGAACTAGCACTAATCGACTAGCTAACAATAGAGANTCTACGAACTGAACTGACAGCGGCACTTCCAACTTGTACAATTCCCGNATCCACAAATTCCGAAACATCGGAGCGTTGAGGAACATGAAAGAATACAAAATCCAGTGCAGGGTAAGATCGAACTTTCCAGTGTTCGACATGCCTGTACCAGCCTTGAAGTCGTAGATCCTNCCGAATCCATGNTGCTGCATTATACTGTGCTGGTGGTCCCAGGCCATCACAACAAGTAACAGTGTTATGGGAGCCCACACCATTCCNGCTGCTGCCATAGCCACAATGATAATAGGCCCTAAAATCAACTCCTGTCTAAACCGGATCCAATCTTCAGGCATTCCATAGGTTCTCACCCATGTGGCATAGTGATGAGGAATGGTGATCCAGAGATTTATAGAGGCCACCGCTACAAATGGAAGCCATGCCTGAGCACCAAGCGCAGCTAGTACCGCGGCAAAAGGTANTCCCAAGAACCAAACCATATCGAGCTTGGGATTGATGATGTAACCCGTTTTAAACATTCCCATNTACCCTTTGAATTTACCGTTACCATTAGCTAGGAAACCTGNATAATACACACAAAATATAAGAGGAACCATCCTAGAAAGAAGCCTAAGNCCTTTTGGTTTGTTTCACGTAGCAAAAAAAAGTGGNCTCGCTCTTACGNTTGGCCCNAAACTTGCATATCCTATTCCATTGATGTGACTGNGCTGACAGGAATGATCCGCTTAGGAATCTAAAACGTGTATTTTAGCGCAAAGCTATGCCAAATATCTTGACTAAAGGTAAGACATGATTGATCCAGAGTCTTATCTTATTCGGGTAGTGGCATTAAGTTTACACTCTGCTAATGCTATTAAGAGTCGGGAGGTTCTAAATGCAGATGTTTGATTTAAGAATTGAGCTATTGGTTCCCTTGTTCCTAGCAGCCACGCTGGCCGCCTGTGGCGATGACCTACCAATGGGCCCCGGAGAGCGTAGTGAACCAGAAGTCATAGAAACTACCAGTTTCCATGCCTCTCTAGAAATTACACTTTCNGAATACACCAAAACAGATACTGGTCTTTATTATAAAAGCATTGAGGATGGAGAAGGTACAACATTAGCAGCAGCAGGTGACACTGTTAATGTCTACTATGGAGCCTGGNTATCCAATGGAACTGCATTAGATCCNGGAGAAATCATCTTTGTTAGAGGTGATGGAACCACCGCTGCAAAAACACTTCCAGGAGAAGGTGCTGTAATACCTGGATTTGATCAAGGAGTTGAAGGCATGAAGCTAGGTGGAATAAGGCAAATCATAGTGCCACCAGACCTGGCATATGGGAACAACTGGGTAGGAACTGTAATTCCACCTGGATCTATCATGGTTTTTAGGGCGCATATGCTCAGAATCAACGACCGGATATACAGCGGAGAATCCTAATCCTTGCTGTTATTCTCTACAAATGATTAGAATGCCTCCCAGTATTTTTACAATGGGAGGNCAAATATGTCAGATGAAGGATTGTCCAGAAGCAACGACCTAGACGAATCGGGAGGACTCACTCTACCTTCAATGAGTCCTAGGAGTTTACTAGCTCATTTCGGCCCCGGAATCGTATTGATGATGACCGGGATTGGAACTAGCCATCTCATTACTGCCCCAACAGCTGGTGGCCGTTTTGAATATGCTTTGCTCTGGTGTATACCTGCTTCCTACATATTTAAATACTATGGGTTTGAGATGGCTTTCCGTTTTACGAATGCCACTGGAAAGAGTCTCCTGGATGCCTACGGGACCGCCAAATTTAAATGGCCAGTCTGGTATATGCTTATCGTAACAATAATCGAATGTGCGCTNGGTCAAGCAGGGAGACTGGTCGCTGCTGCTGCAGTCATGTACTACCTTTTNACTGAGTCCATGTCACTACCGATCAACCCCGATCTAGAAGTCTATGGACTAATCCTTGGAGTAATTTCAGTCGCAATCCTACTGCGAGGGAACTATGCGATAGTTGAAAAAGTAGCAAAGGTNNTGGCTGGCGCACTATTAATCTCAACACTTACAGTTTACTTNAGAGCTCCAGCTCCATTGTCAGAAATGGGACATTTCTTCCTCTTCGAAACACCCTCAGGNTCATGGCTNATTATTGCTGGATTCCTGGGCCTGCTTCCCACTGGTATGGATGTTTCTCTCCAAGCTTCAGAATGGGGTAGTGCAAGGCGACTNGGAATGGCGAGAATCAGGCCNCAATTAGAGAAGCAAGGGTTGGCTTCTAGCTTTGATCCCTTTGGATCGCCTAAAGAAGACCTTGCCGTTGATGCTTCTAGAATGCCTAGTCACATGCAAGAGTATTGCCGTCGATGGTTTCGCATAGGTCTGTGGGATTTCCGATTTGGGCACGTAGCGTCCTTCATTGTAGCAACCATCTTTCTTCTCTTAGCAGCAGTATGGATATATCCGAGTCCTGTAGAGGGACGCGCAGTCATGGGAGAAATTGCTAGCATCTTTACTCTAAGTGTTGCCCCTTGGATGATGGTCGTGTTTATGATCGGAGCCTTCGCAGCGACCTTTTCCACCTCATTTAATTACTTCGACGGATGGCCTCGNTTAGTAGCAGCATGTTGTCGAAACCTGTTCCCAGCCACAGCAAACTTAAAAGGAATTGAAAAGCAACATCACGTGAGTGAGGAATGCTCAACAAAGTGGTATTCAGAATACAATATCTATCGAATTACCATGATATACTCGTTGATTGCAGCCGTCATAATTATGGCAGGGATNCCCCGACCTGTCTATTTGGTGCTAATAGCTTCTGCCTTGGCTTTTTTCGTGGCACCCATCATTTTTTACTTGAACTTGTATTACTGTCTGACGGTTATACCCAAAACAGACAAAATCTTTTATCCGAGTAAGTTTGACCGATACTTTGCCTGGTTTAGCTTAGCTGTTTTTAGTTTGATGATCGTAATACTGTTTTTTGCTCGGGTGCTGCAGATTCCACTCTTCGGAATTTAATTGACCACTTATGAAGAATGACTGCGCAAACTGTATAAAGGTCAATGAGATGGGTTCGCTATCAGATATCTGACGGAAGATAAGAAGCAACACTAGCAAGAGCGATCTTGCTGGTTAACCCAAATGAGTACCAATCTCCAATTGCTGAGTCGAAATATACTCTTGAACGGACATCTTCCCTGCCCCTTCAGGACGAACCCTCTGAATACATATTCCGCCATCCCCGGTAGCAACGACTAGACCTTTGTCATCAATCGACAATATTTCCCCNGGGTNCCCTCTCACNTCTAGGGTTTTTTCACAGTCGAAAATCTTGAGAGTCTGACCTTCNTGGATAGTCCANGCACCAGGCTGTGGGTTGGCTCCTCTTATAAGGTTATAAGTCTCTTCCGTTGCAGNCGCCCAATCGATCTCTACATCCTCCTTCTTACACCAACTCTCATAAGTAGCCNGAGATTCATCCTGNACGATTTTAGGAGCATTCCCNTCACGCACTAAGTCCACACTCTCTANCATAGCTTCNACNCCTANTGGAAAAAGCTCATTGAAATACAAGCTNCCNAGTGTATCATCTTCTTTNATNTCCACCTCTTTTTGCAACAACAAGGGGCCAGTATCTAATCCATTATCTGGCCAGAAAATACTNAGTCCNGTCTTNTTTGACCCTTTGATGATTGGCCAATTGATAGAACTAGGCCCTCTATGTAATGGAAGTAATGAAGGATGGTATTGAATAGTCCCATANGTTGGAATATTCAAGAATTCCTCCCTGACAAATAAAGTGACATAAGCCATCACAACCAGATCAGGTGCAAGAGCACGTAACTCGTCACAAACCGAATCATCTGAGTAAGACGAAGGTTGGTAGACAGCTAGGTTTTTTTGAAGAGCCAGCTCTTTAATCGGGTCCATCCGACGGCCTTCTTTATCGGGTGCGCAGTAAACTGCCACAACATTTTCACCTCTATCTAAAAGAGCCTCCAAAACACTTTTCCCAAAAGCTTGTTGACCATGGACTACCAATCGCATATCTAAAACTCCTTTAATATTTTCTAAATAGCTCCATCTGATCGAGCATTCTCTATGTCTTCTTCAGTGAAACCAATCTCCGTGAGGACTTGATTAGTGTGCTCACCCAACAAAGGTGCTCGACTTACATCGCTAGGAGATTTGGACAATTTGATCGGGTTACCAACCGTCAAATAAGTGCCTCTCTCTGGATGTTCTACCTCTACCACGGTTTCTGTATCTCTCAGTGCTTTGTNTTCTCCGAGCTCTTTCATACTCATGATCGGACCGCATGGAATCCCCAATTTGCTCAACACATCCATAACTTCAAACTTGGTCTTTGTCTGGGTCCATTCTTCTATAAGAGCAAAACATTGATCCAANTTGGGAAGGCGNACCTCAGGGGTTGCCCAGTCAGGATCAGTGATCAAATCTTCTCGACCAATCACCTCCATTAAGGGTGCCCATCCCGGTGGCTGTATGATGACGTAAATAAAATCATTTTGCCCCCCTGGCGCACANTTCAATACCCATCCCGGTTGGCCGCCCCCAGAAGCATTTCCACTTCGAGGNACAAAATCGCCAAATTCCCCAGATGGATATTGTGGATACTCCGNTAGCGGGCCTCTTGTCAGTCTTTGCTGATCTCGAAGCTTTATTCGACAAAGGTTCAGAACTGCATCCTGCATCGCACACTCGACCCTTTGTCCTTCTCCTGTATGGGACCTTTGAATCAAAGCCGCGAGTATCCCAGCGACCAAATGCAGGCCTGTACCTGAATCTCCAATCTGTGCTCCTGTGACAGTAGGAACANCNTCTTCAAAACCAGTAGTACTNGCAGATCCACCCATACACTGAGCCACATTCTCATATACCTTACAGTCAACGAAGGGACCTGGCCCAAATCCCTTAACCGAAGCATATATCAATCCTGGATTTACCTGTTTGATTTTCTCCCAGGTAAACCCCATACGGTCCAATGCTCCAGGCGCAAAATTCTCTACCAGAACATCACAGTGNTCAACTAATTTCCAGAAAATTTCCTGTCCCTTTTCCGATTTAGTGTTCAGCGTGATGCTACGCTTATTGCTGTTCAGCATTGTAAAATACAGACTGTCCACGTCTGGAATATCTCTCAATTGACTCCTGGTGATATCCCCACGTCCAGGAAATTCCACTTTGATTACATCTGCCCCAAACCAAGCAAGAATTTGTGTGCATGTGGGACCAGACTGAACATGGGTCATATCTAAAACCCGAACACCATCTAAAGCTTTACGCATTTCCTTACCTTACCTAAAAATTTTATTTTTAAACGAGAAATATTTTTTTGGATCGCAAGCCTACTTATACATAGTCTGACGTTTTGTGCCGGGAGCATATTCATTTGGATCTACCCAAATATTCACTACAGCTGATTTTCCAGTNGTCTTAACTGCNTCTCTAGCACGTAGAAGAGCTGGACCTATCTCGGATGGATCCCTAACGGCCTCTCCATATCCCCCTAACATCGTCGCAAAATGCTCAAAATCCACATCACCCAACTTGTTCCCGACATTGCCCCTTTCTTCACCATATTTCGCTATTTGCCCACATCGAATCTGATTCTGAGCNGAATTATTACCAATGACAGCTATATATGGAAGTCCAAATCTATTAGCGGTCTCCATATCAAAAGCTGTCATACCGAACGATCCATCTCCGTAATAACAGAGGACCTCTTTTTCAGGATGAGCCANCTTAGCNGCTATAGCAAATCCTGTTCCGACACCCAGTGANCCCAGAGGGCCTGGGTCCATCCAATGACCNGGTGATCGAGGGCGTACAGCTTGAGCAGAGATGGTTACAACATCCCCTCCGTCACCTATATAAATAGTTTCTTCTGTTAAGAACTCGTTTAATTCCCAAGCAACTCGATATGGATTAATCGGTTTGGCCTCAGATTTNAATAATGCGGTTAATTTTTCTTCTGCCGCTANTTCTCCAGCAGCTAACTGGTCCATCCAGACCANTCTCTTAGACGATCCGTTGTCTGATCTGTCATTGGCANCATCTGTAACCGCTTTCAATATCGTACCTACATCTCCAACTAANCCCAGCGATACATCTCTATTTTTTCCGACAGTACGATANTCCATNTCGATCTGAACTACTGTCGCATCGCTCCGNAGNCTCTTGCCATATCCCATTCGGAAATCAAAAGGTGTNCCTACAATCACAATGACATCTGCATCATTGAAAGCCATCCGACGGGTTCTGTGGAAGTAATGGGGATCTTCTGCAGGCAAAGTCCCTCTTGCAGAACCATTCATATATGCAGGAATATTCAGTTCTCTAATAAAACGAACAGCTTCATCGTAAGCCTGACATGTAGCTACCTGTGTGCCGAATAAGACACATGGTCTTTCTGCGGCGACCAGCAAATCAGCNAACTTCTCTATATCACCTAAATCCCCAACGCTCTTTGTAGACGCCCTATAACNTCCNGGNTCNGGNATNCTAGCCGTTTCTGCATCTATCTCAGCATCCAGTATATCACGAGGGATCTCTANATAGGACGGTCCAGGNGCACCGTTNTGACATTCGCGNACNGCCATAGACACCATGTCNGCAATCCGCTCAGTACTCTGNACACTTGCNGANAATTTCGTCACTGGTGCGGCTATATCAACATGTGGTAAATCTTGNAGNGAACCCATCTTGTGCTGNGTCAGAGAACCNTGGCCCCCTATATGNAATATGGGNCTTTCGGCCCGAAANGCATTGGCAAGNCCNGTCATCGCATTTGTAAANCCAGGTCCGGCAGTGGTTACCACACATCCTGTCCCNCCAGTTTGACGAGCATACCCATCAGCAGCATGAGCCGCGACCTGTTCGTGTCGCACGTCTATGATTCGGATACCCTCATCCAGGCAACCATCATAAATGTCAATTATATGACCCCCACAAAGAGTAAAAATTGTATCAATACCTTCATTTTTCAGGGCCTTGGCTACAAGGTGTCCACCTGTGATACGACCATTTGAACCACTCACTTAAGTATCCTCACTATTTTCAGTCTTTAAGTATTTTGACGCTCCATCTTCGATCGTTTTGTTAAGGTACATAACGAAGGAAAGTTTTCATATCAATAGAGTATAGCAGAACTCAGACAAAGAAATCTCGGAGTTTGAATCTATCCTACGTCTGATTTGTAGAGAAACCAAGAGTTGGTGATCCATATGATATATCCAGACCTGCCAAAGACAGCTCGACTACTACTAAAAACGGTAAGTGTAGTTCATCTTAACTGAAGCTCCGCGAGACAAAGTCCTCAGCTCTGGATCCTCAAGAATGCTGGTACTTAAATTTTGCCAATTGTGAGTGTACACAACAAACACTTCATTTCCTGGTTTAACTATCCATCTTAAACGAGAAAAGAGACCAAACAGATCACTTTGCTCGTCATACTGGATCTGAGTCACGGTACTTACCCAGGGGCTGGCCTGCCATTTTCCTTCAATTTCATAAAGGTTAGCTGTGAAATCACCTTGAGGAAGGGAAACATCATTGATCTGTGTGTTCAGAGCAACGGTAAAACCAGGTGTTGGCTTGACTGTTATTCGACCACCGACACCTCTCCTGTTCCCATTCCAGAACTCTCCGAAACTGACTCCCCCCCAAAGAGAAATCTTTCTTCTTCCAGCCGTATTACCCGAAAGCCTATAATCCCAAGTGGAATACTCGCCTTCCGTCAAATAAATGCCGTCACTGACCTGGTAAGATCTGTCTAGATATTCGTACTTCTGGGTAACGTCAAAATTGAGCCTATCACCGCTTTCGAACTCCACACCGAAAGGCTTCAAAGCCCATTCTCTCTCTTCGAGGATCCCGGTCCCCAATTCAGTCAAATTTCTAAATTGTGCCGAAAAATCAAATTTTCTGATCCAGTCAATATTCCCTGGACGGGGAGACCATCCTAATCTGGGTTCTATTCGACTGAAGTCATTTCGTGCTACGAATCCAAGAGATGGTCTATACTCCGCTCCAAACTGTCGATAAGAAAGGTGACCGGACCAAACGTCGTTCGGAAAATTTATACGGAAGCCATGAGCCGAAAGGTCTTCTGTAGAATGAACCTCCGTCGGATCTGGATTAGAGTTCCATACGTAGAAAGCTTCCATCTCTACATTGTTATTTCCCAGAAAACTTCGTGAGTTGAGTTGCAAATCAACCCCCGCAGTATGACGATCTTCCAACACGGTCCCATCGGACTCAGCCGCACTCGCTCGGCGAGTGTAAATCGCTCCAATAGTAGATTGTTCAAATACACGCCTCTTGATCCTGCCTACAGTGAATTGTTCCTCTGGAACAAAGTTTGATTGCTCACCCGTAGTCCAGGACTTAGCGCCCGTTCCAATTTGATAAAATCCTACTTCATACGCTCCAACCTGACCTGTCGTCCGAGCACCATAACTAACTGGAACCGGCTGGCCATTTTTTAATCCGATATTTCTAGAAAAAAATGGAGAAGGACTACTTCTTGGTGCAAAGGAAAACACTCCTGATCCTTCCAGGAAGAAATCCCTCTTTTCAGGATATCGAATGGAAAATCGGGTTAAATTAACCCTGCGATTGTCACTCTCTACTTCAGCAAAATCAGTATTCACTGAAAGGGAAGCCCTCAAACTTGAAGTTATACTATAGTCGAGGTCCAAGCTGACATCTCTAGGGTAGGTCGTGGGTTCAGTATTCGAAGGTGTATTTCTATAACTGACTATCCCAGAAGGTTTGGCTTCTAAACCCAAACCCTGCGACATATCTTTAAGTCCTGTCAGAGTCCCGGCAAAAATCGGCCTCCAGAGCCCCTCTGTTCTTCGCCATCCCCTCCAAAGAATCTCTTCGTTTTTCCTTCTGATTGTTCGCTGGAAATTAATCCCCCAATCCTCAGTATTCGGATCGAAATTTAGTGTGCGAAATGGGATTCTAATTTCTGCAGACCAGCCGTCTGGTCTCCTGCTTGTCTGAGCCTCCCATATCCCATCCCATGCTTTGTTCGCGCCCCCACCAAAACCACCACGACCAAAACCACCACGACCACCACCACCACCCATCAAGCCATCACCCATTAGTCCGGCAGCATTTATTTCAAAGAAATACCCAGTCCTACCGTCTCTAAAAGTGTCCAAAATCCACATGAACCGATCATCTGAACCCAGCGAAGCATCACGCTCTAGTTGGTTCGCAAGGATTCCTTCGGGATCATCATAGATAATTGCCCCGATATACAAATTGTCACTGTCAAAAATGACACGCACTTCTGTTCTTTCAGAAGGCTCTCCACCTTCAACGGGTTCTTGCTGGGTAAAATCACTTATAGGTACAGCTTGTTGCCATATGTCTTCTAAGATCTGCCCGTCTAAATCCAAAGTGATGCCATCCGATATCTGCAACGCCTGAAGGACAGGATCGGAGGTATCTTGAGCGACTACTGTTGACTGCCCAAAACAAGTCGCTACAAAGACAACTGCTAACAGTATTCTCATCACTATGCTTTTATCTCCACTCAACAGAGGACTCTTAGTCGCCCGAAGTTCATCAACACCTCATCCACACTGAGGACAACAAACCTAGAGTGATGACTCATCTAGTAAGGAGAATGTTAAAAATCCCATCATGGACCCTATAAACTAACTCGCCCAGGATAGATCTCAAAGAGTTTGTTGCAGAAATGGAGGTATCAAATGTGACACTTTTTTGATAGACTACTTTTTAGATGATTCGATTAACGATATAGCTAACCCTCAAAACATGGAGTGGCCTTGGATACCTACAACTCCAACACTGAAACCTTGGGTCAGAGCTCGACCGAAAAGACATTTTTTGGTCAACCCAGGGGACTCTCCATCCTGTTTTACACTGAGATGTGGGAACGGTTTTCCTATTATGGTATGCGCGCCCTTCTCATACTGTTTATGACAGCTAGCACCACTGGAGAAAATCCTGGGCTTGGGCTCGATGTAGGATCTGCCTCTGCAGTTTACGGGCTATATACTGCCCTGGTCTACCTGCTCGCCCTACCTGGCGGTTGGATAGCCGACAATCTTTGGGGGCAAAGAAAGGCAGTCTATGTAGGAGGATGGATAATTGCAGCTGGACATTTCAGCATGGCTTTTTCTTCGGTGCCTTCATTTTACTTAGGACTGCTATTGATCATCGTTGGGACTGGTTTCCTAAAACCCAACATTAGTGTCATGGTCGGTGATCTCTACCCCGATGGTGGTGCTTCGAGGGATGCTGGCTTCTCAATTTTCTATACGGGCATTAATATCGGTGCCCTCATTGGACCTATACTCTGTTCTTTCTTGGGTGAAGACTATAATTGGCACTTGGGTTTTGCACTTGCTGGAATAGGAATGATCTTCGGGCTAATACAATTTAGAGCTGGAATACCACACCTCGGAGAAGCCGGACTGCTAAAAACCACCCTTTCGAAACAAGATCTGACAAAAAAATCCCGCAGTTTCTGGAGTGGTTCGATTTGTTTCGTAGGTTTGCTCGCAGTCTTTTCGTACTCGGTTGGAATTGGTCTCATCCCATTATCTTTGACCCAAATAGCAACAGGCCTCGGGACCGCCATCCTGATAATCGTAGCACTTTATTTTGCTTATCTCATTACCCTGGGAGGGCATAACACGGAAGAGAAAAAACGACTACTTGTCATTCTATGGTTATTTTTGTTATCAGCCATCTTCTGGTCTGGGTTCGAACAAGCTGGATCATCTCTGAACCTGTTTGCGCAAAACCTTACTGATCGCAACGTTTTCGGATGGCTGATGCCAGCTGGATTCCTTCAATCGGTGAATTCTGCATTCATAATTATTTTCTCTCCCATCTTTGCTTCACTTTGGCTCTGGTTGGCGTCGCGAAAGGCAAACCCTTCGATACCGGTTAAATTCGGTCTCGGACTACTGGGTCTCTCAGCCGGTTTCTTCGTCATAGCATGGGGTGCAGTCAATGCATCCCTTTCCCCTGTATCACCAGCTTGGTTAGTTGTCATGTATTTTTTCTTCACCGTCGGCGAATTAGCCCTATCACCAGTCGGGCTTTCTTCCATCACTAAACTTGCCCCTGCGGGCAGGGTTGGTCAGATGATGGGAATCTGGTTTGTAGCTACGGCATTAGGGAATTTATTTGCTGGTCTTGTAGCAGGGAATCTTGAAACACTGGAGCCGTTCGAATTATTTCGTAGCGTAGCTATGACCACTGGAGCCTTCGGCTTACTAGCCCTAGCCGTCAGTCGCACTGTGGACAAAATGTCTGGAAATATCAATTGACAGCTCTAACAAGTAATAGGAAATTCTCCAAGAACTATCGAAATCTATGAATACTAACGTACTATTCAACGTTCCAGCGCATGCCTTGGATAAGCGTCCAAACATTTCAAACAAAAAATGGATATCTGGATCACCAACAACTCATATCAATCTAAATGAAAAATAATCTCTACTTGTGGCTGTTAGCATTCATTGTATCAGGCCTTTCATTGAACTCGTCTATCCTCGCTCAAGAGGAGATCCCCACTATGAGCGCTGGGATACTCGCGGGGGAAATCGAACTAGACGGAAGATTGGATGAAATCAGCTGGCAACAGAGTACTCCTGGCTCTAACTATATACAAGGTAAGCCTTACGAGGGTAGGAAAGCCTTAGAAGAAACGGAAGTGCATGTATTGATCGGAGAAAAATTCATCTACGTCGGAGCTCAGATGTATGAATCTGACCCCTCTGTAATAGACAAGAATTTGGTACGGAGAGATACAGAAGGACAATACGATTTCATTAATGTGGCCTTTGATCCCAACTTTGATCGGCGAACTAGTTACTATTTTCGGGTCTCAGCAGCAAACGTTCAATTTGACAAGTATTTCTACAACGACTCCCAACAGGACCGAGCATGGAATGCTGTATGGGAATCAGCAGTGCATCACCACGACCAAGGATGGTCGGTAGAAATGAAAATACCACTATCCCAGCTTCGGTATGATTCAAATGAACCTAACCAAACCTGGGGCTTTCAATCGTCGCGCAGACGAATGGTTGAAAACGAATGGAGTTACTTCGCACTGCATTCTCAAAGGCGAACTGGTTACGTCAGCCAGTTTGGCATCTTGGAAAATGTTCGAATACCAGAAAGCTCACGTAGAATCGAAACTCGACCATATGTTTCAAATAGCCTACATAAGGCTAACGCGGAAGAGGGTGACCCTTTCTTTGACGGCTCTGAAAACACCGAACGAATCGGTGCTGATTTAAAATTGGGATTAGGATCAGCTTTCACTGTAGATGCAACGATCAATCCCGATTTTGGCCAAATCGAAGCAGATCCAGCCGAAATCAATCTCTCAGAGTTCGAAACTCGCTTTGATGAACGTCGTCCGTTCTTTGTCGAAGATGCCCAAGTATTTGATTTTCCGCTGTCACGGTCTCCAGGTGATAAGCTGTACTACTCTCGGAGAATAGGGAGAGTGCCTCACGGAAGTGCTCCATCTGGGGCCGACTTCAGTCACATCCCGCTCGATGCAACCATAGATGGAGCAATGAAATTAACTGGAAAAACCGATTCCGGCCTGTCCATAGGTCTACTGGCAGCATCAGTCGGGGAAGAGACTGGAAAAGCTTTCTATAGAAGTGAAAATCGTTTTGAAGAGTTCCGTGCCGAACCTAGGTCACAGTTTGGTGCACTTAAAATACAGAAAGATCTCAAAGGAGGAGCGTCACAGATCGGGGCCTTGTTCACAGGAGTCAATAGGGATTTATCCAAAGATGACACCTTTGATTTTCTTCCCAAAGATGCTTTGACTGGAGGATTGCACTTTCAGCATCAATGGAACGATCGTGACTGGTCCATAGAAGGATCTCTAGCTGCTAGTCAGGTAAGGGGTAGTGAGAATGCGATAACCCGAGTTCAAACTTCTAGCAACCATTATTTCCAGCGACCAGATGCTACCCGTCTTGCTGTCGATTCAACAGCCACCTCTATGAATGGAGGCCGCTGGCAACTAGCGTTAAACCGACAAAATGGTGAGCATTTCACAGGTGGATTCTGGCTAGGAGAACTAAGTCCTGGCTTCGAAGTGAACGATCTAGGATACAGTCGTGCTAGAGAGAAAATATCTGGTGGAACAAGATTGAATTATAAGGAGATTTTTCCCAGCTCATGGTACAAATCCTACAATATTGGATTTTGGGCAGCATCGAGTTGGAGTCATGAAGCCCTGGATAATTACAGTTCATGGGATTCCTGGGAAGCATCAAGGGCTTCTGGAACAACTAACCTAAGTTTCAAATCGACGTTCATTAATGAATGGAAAAGTGAAGTTAATTTCACTTATAGTTCTGATCACCGAAATTTTGCTCTGACTCGAGGGGGTCCCGTAATGGAAGATCCTGGTAGCTTTAATGTCAGAGGCAATGTAAGCACTGACGCCCGAAAAACTCTCTTCTTAAAAAGTGGATTTAGTCGTCGTTCTGGACGTAAAGATTCGGGAGATCAGCTGAAATTCTACGGGACAGTTAGAATACGACCATCTCCTCAATTCGAAATGTCGGTAGAGCCTAGTGTGACCTCAGAAACTATGGCTCAGCAGTATGTTACATCAACTACGACTTTGCCATATACCGAAACTTACGGAAGACGCTACATTTTTGCTGACTTAGAAAGACATACCATGGAGATGGCCACAAGAGTTAGTTGGATATTCTCACCTAGAATATCATTTCAGTTTTACGCTCAACCATTCATGTCTTCCGCAGATTACACCCGCTATAAACAGCTGGAATCTCCTCGAACCTATGACTTTACCTATTTTGAAGAGGGCACCCTAGTCAATTCATCACAATCTCTAACCTGTCAAAATGGTAGTCTCTGTAGAGACGAAACCACTGGAACAGTGAGAAACCACGTTGATTTCAATAACGATAATGTAGTGGACTACGCATTTACTGATCGCGACATCAACCTAACTTCAGTAATAGGAAACGCAGTGTTTCGTTGGGAATATAAACCTGGCTCTACATTGTTCCTCGTATGGCAACGTAAGAAAACTTCATATTTAGCTCTCGGAAACTTCAACTTTGATAGAAATTTTGAGTCATTGTTAAATTCAACCCCAGATGACCGTATCATCGTCAAATTGAACTACTGGCTTGGGATATAACCCATCTAAGCCTAGACAAGGTCCACCTTCCTTTATATATCTTTCCCAAATGCAACACGCTTTCGGTCGTTCAGTAATAGGGATACTATTCACTATGACGGCCCCGACTTGGGATGTCAGATGACACATTATCACAAATTTTTCCTCGTTGTTTTTCTATCGGTCCTTTATGCTTGCGAAGCTACTGACGAACCAGGAGCACCAGTTTCCCTAGAAGGGGACGAGGAAATGGGTACCTATGGATTTGGGCGCGAGATTGGCAACTCCATGTTTGCCATGAAAGACCACCTAGAACTGGAAAAACTTTTTAGAGGAATAGAGGATGCCCTAAATGGTGTTGAGTCACCTGTGCCAATGTCTGAATTAGGACAAGCTGGTCAACGTTTAGTTCAAAGAGCTGAAGAAGAACAACGAATCAGAATGGAGGAGTCTGGAGTGGAAAATGCAGCAGAAGGAGAAGCTTTTCTTGAAGCAAACGCTGTGGCAGAAGGAGTGACCGTCACGGATAGCGGATTGCAATATGAAATCCTCGAGGAAGCCACTGGTCCAAAACCTGAAAGCACAAGCCAAGTCCGAGTTCACTACCGCGGCACACTCATCGACGGAACCGAATTCGATAGTTCCTACTCCAGGGGAGAACCCGCGACATTTGGAGTAGGTGGAGTGATTCCAGGATTCGGAGAGGGCCTGCAACTCATGTCAGTGGGAAGTAAGTATCGTTTCTTTATACCTTCTGATCTTGCTTATGGAGCAAATGGTGCAGGTGGCGCTATAGGTCCAAACTCGACCTTAATCTTCGAACTGGAACTACTCGAGATACTCTAGATAGAGAACGACTTATAGGTCAGGGGCAGAAGACACATCAATTGGATAAATCGGCCACACTCATAATAAGCCGTTCCACTTCCTCTTGATTGGTATAGCAAGCACAACCAGCCCGTACTAGTCCCTGTTGTTCAATGCCTAAAGCCTCTGTTACACCAGAAGCATAGAAATCGCCATGTGAAAGAAACAGAGCCGAACCGTCTGCCAATTGTTCAGCTACATCGGCAGAATCCATTCCCTCAATCGTAAACCCGATGGTTGGAGTTCGAAATTGCACAGGTCCAGGACCATATAGCTGGACATGTCCCTGCTCATTCAGACCCTTCCAGAGAAGACTCACAAGTCTGTGATTTCGCTCATGTAAAACTTCGAATACATCTGCCAGACGTTCTCGACGAGATCCATCCGTTCCAACCATCTTAGTCAAAAATTCGACGGCTGCTGACGCACCCACTATACCTTCATGATTTAGAGTTCCTGTCTCTAGTGACTCTGGCAAATAATCTTTAGCACATGGTAGCCGAGGTGGCGATAAAAACTCTTCAAGATCTTTGCGAACAAATAAAATCCCCACATGAGGTCCATAAAACTTATACGCTGAGCACGCTAGAAAATCACAATCTATTTCTGCAACGTCTATTAACATGTGCGAAGCCATGTGCACAGCATCAACGAAAAAATAAGCTCCAAAGGATCTACACAAATGTGCAGCCTTATTCAGATCATTCACAGTTCCTAGAGAGTTCGAAGCACCACCTATAGCTAAAAGCCGAGTTCGCTTAGAGAACAGTTTAGTGAGAACATCCCAATCCAATGTTCCATTTTCTGGAAGCATAGGTACCGTATGTACCTTCAATCCCCGCTCACTCTCTAAACTTCGCCAAGGAGCTTGATTAGCCTGATGATCCATCTGTGTAACGATTATCTCATCCCCTGGACCCCAAAGTCTCCCCAAAGTCCTACTCAAATGAAATGTCAGGGTGGTCATGTTATTACCGAAAACGATCTCCCTTGAGCAACATCCCAAGAAATCTGCAAATATCTGTCTTGCTTGATGCAATAGCTCGTCTGTTTCTTCGCTGGTTGGATATCTCCAGTCCGTATTAGCATTGTGAGATAACAGATACTCACTGACTGCCTGTGCTACTCCAACAGGGACTTGAGTTCCACCTGGTCCATCGAAATACCCTACTGAGTATCCCGATTGCATCCGCTGTAATGCGGGGAAATGTGTTCTGATCTCTTCAGTTGAAATAACGCTCATATTCGATCCTCAAATTCTGATTAAGGTACGTTACTAAGCACCGCAAATGTTAGGTTGAAGGTCCACAATTGATAGTGCGAAACATCTTCGTTCCACAAGAGCCATGAGGCTACCCCTTGTGGATCTCCTCTTTCAACCCAATTTTTTCTGTCCGCCTTAAAAACTGTGACGGTGGAAACAAAAGAACTAAAGCCTTAAAAAATGCACTTGAAGAGGAAAACAATATGAATAAGTGTCGAATAGAGATACCAATTGCTGGAAGGACATTCCTTAAAACCCTAACTGTTTTAGCCTGCTTGTCCATATCATCCACATCATCTCAAGCTCTGGCCCAAAACCAAAACCAAGGTTGGGATGCTCAACAGACACTTGACGATAAATCCTTCGTGCATCCACCTAATGATATATCTGAAGCTGTTTTGGCCCCGCGATACCTCAACATGACACTATCGAATATCAGCGCAGATAAGCATTGGTTTTTTCATGAAATCAGTGACGGACCAGTAACGATGGATCGATTCTCCAGAGATTTCGACGAACTGGGGGGCCAGTTTTTTGATTATTCTGCAAATCGGCATCGTAACCTCACCATCCGTTCCAACGTAGGTATTGATGTCGTTTCTGCCTCTGATGGGTCAAAAACTTCAATACAAACACCTAACGGTTCCAGAATTTCTAATGTGAAATTTTCACCAGATGGTTCCACCCTGGCCTTCTTTGTCCACACAGCCAGTGAGACTCACATCTACGCGGGAGATCCTGAGACTGGAACCTCAAGAAAGATCACGGACATTGCGGTCCTAGGGAATTTGGTCACTGATTTCGAGTGGACTGGTGATGGTAAAGAAATAGCCACTGTGGTAATTCCAAGTGGGCGTTCAACTAGACCAGTACCAAGTACAGTTCCTACTGGTCCCCAGGTAAAACACACCCAGGACGGTGAAAATATGCTTCGCACATATGCGAGCCTCATGGCAACTCCCCACGACGAAGAATTGCTAGAATGGCATGCCACAGGTCAGTTAGTAACCATAGATGTTGAAACTGGAAATACAGAGAATATTGGTTCGCCCGCAATGATCTATGGTTTTGACTTCGCTCCGAATGGTCAGTACTCCAGAGTCGAACTATTAGAAAAACCCTTCAGCTACATAGTACCTGTTAACAATTTCGGTCGCGTCGAGCAAATCTGGGGTCGAAATGGAAGTATGTTGGCCGACCTAGAAAAAACCGAAATGAATACCGGCCTAGGTGACCGAAGGCCTTCAGCACCAGGAGTGGCGGGTAGCGGGGACGCATTACAGAAAAGACAAATCCGATGGAAAGAGGACTCCAGTGGTTTAACCTACGTACAAGCCGAAAGCCATACCGATGAAAAGGAAGAAAATAATGACCGGGTAATGGTGTGGACTCCTCCCTTCGAAGATTCGAACATATCGGTCCTTTACAAAACTGATTCTTCAGTTTCCAGCCATGGCTTTTCTAATGACTACGGAACTCTATTTGTGACTGAAACCTCTGGGTCTGAAGATGATCAAGGTCAGATAACACATCGCGCAATCGACCTGAGTGACTCAGGACAAACCTTTGTCCTGGCACAGTACGACTCAGACGATTTCTACTCCAATCCAGGCACACTATTGATGGACGGAGGACAAGTGCCAGTCGTCAATCGGCGACGTGGATCCCCAACAGGAGGCACTGGCGTAGTACAAACATCTATGGATGGACAGAGTGTCTTCTTCTATGGTCATGAATACAATGCTGATCCAATGCAGGAGGGACCAAAAAATTTCCTTGATAAGGTTGCAATTAGGACAGGAGAGAAAGAAAGGATTTACGAAAGTAATAATCAGGAATCATATGAACGAATTGTTTCGGTCATAGACATAGACGATGAAGAGTTTGTGGTCTCAAGAGAAACACCTACTGAAACGCCTCAATCTCATCTCCTGATAGATGGTAGACGCACGCAACTGACCGAGAATGTCGATTACACTCCCGATTTGACCCATGCCCCTAAACGAAGATTTGTGGTAGAGCGTCCAGATGGATTCAAATTTATGGTCAATGTGCTTCTGCCTTCGAATTACAACCCAGGCACAAGGTTGCCTGCCATGTTCTGGTTCTACCCAAGAGAATACGAAGACCAAGAAAGTTATGACGAAGCCGGCAGAACCTACAACAAGAATGCTTTCCCAAATTTCGGCACTCGATCCATCCAGTATATGACAAGAATGGGTTACGCTGTGGTTGAGCCGGACGCTCCTATTGTTGGTAAGCCCGGCCAAATGAACAACAATTACGAGCATGACCTTCGGAATAACTTGGCTGCTGTAATCGACGAACTTGATGAAAGAGAAATTATTGATCGAAAACGACTGGGGTTGGGAGGTCACTCCTATGGTGCCTTTGGAACTGTAAACGCCATGGTACACACCCCATTCTTTAAAGCAGGAATCGCTGGAGATGGTAATTACAATAGAACTTTTACCCCACTTTCATTCCAGAGTGAAAGACGAATTTTTTGGGATGCCAAAGAAGTTTATTTGGGCATGTCTCCATTTGTATACGCTAACAACCTGACTGGTGCCTTACTCATGTACCATGGAATGCACGACCAAAACGTCGGCACCGCACCGGACCATTCACCAAGACTTTTCCATGCATTAAATGGATTGGGCAAGAAGGCTGCTATGTACTTGTATCCTTTCGAAGACCACGGACCAGCAACCAAAGAGACACTCCTTGATTTGTGGGGTCGTTGGGCCGCATGGCTGGATGTACATCTAAAAGGAACCGAAGAAGAGGAAAGAAGGATAACTAGCGATGATCATCAGTGGAGAGACTAAAATTTGACGTCCCCATCGACTTCTAGAAACTATTTATGAAAGGATCATATTTATGCTAAACGTCAAGCACCTCAATCAGGTTTATTTGTATACTGCCTTAGTATTTCTAAGTATCTCCCTAAGTTCGGCAGGAGATGCCCAGGAACCAGTGGTCAATCAGTCGAATAACCCCATTTTACAATCATTTTCATGGAGGGGTATCGGACCCATAGGGCAAGGTGGTCGAGTCGATGATTTAGCAGTATCAAAGGAAAATCCTCACGTTTATTTCGTTGGTTTCGCCACTGCAGGCCTTTGGAAGACCAAAAACAACGGAACTACCTTTAAAGCTGTCTTCGAGACACATCCCACGTCCTCTGTTGGCGCGGTGGCAATTAGCGACGCGAATGCTGATATAGTATGGGTAGGAACCGGAGAGGCGAATAATAGGCAAAGCTCCTCATTTGGAGCAGGAGTCTACCTTTCTACAGATGCTGGAGAAACGTTTGATCTGGCTGGACTAGAGGAAACTCAATCAATAAGTAGGATTTTGACACACCCCACTGACCCCAATGTAGCCTGGGTGGCTGCAAATGGTCATCTATTTGGTGCAAATCCAGAAAGAGGTGTATACAAGACCACAGACAGGGGTTCATCTTGGGAGAAAGTACTCTACGTTGATGAAAATACTGGTGCTACCGACCTAATAATTGATCCATCGAATCCAGATGTCTTGTTTGCAGCGACTTACCAACGCCGAAGAACGGCTTGTTGTTTTGTAGGAGGAGGGCCGGGAAGTGGCATTTGGCATTCTTCTAATGGCGGTAACGACTGGTCAAGGGTAGAAGGAAATGGACTACCTAAGGGAACCATGGGGCGTATTGCTCTTGCCACTAGTCAAGCGAATCCGAACGTTATTTATGCACAAATCGAAGTGGCTCAAGACAAAGAAGAAAGCTTGTCTTCGGATGAAGCCTCTGAATATCAGCGCCTCGCACAAGAAGATGCCCTACCTCCCGACCCAGAACACAATGGTATTTGGAGATCGACTGACAAAGGGAGCACCTGGGAATTCAGGAGTAATGAAAATGGGAGACCCATGTACTTCAGTCAGATAAGGGTAGATCCCATGGACCCTAATTTAGTCTATGTAGTCGACCAGCGAGTCCATAAGTCAACAGATGGGGCACAGAATTTCACAACATTGGAAGGATATGGACATGTTGATCAACATGCCTTTTGGATCAATCCAGAGAATAGCAACCACATCATGATTGGGAATGACGGTTCGTTGGACGTAAGCTATGACCAGGGGGAAACATGGGAATCCTTCCGAAATTGGGAGGTTGGACAACCATATCACGCTTCTATCGATATGCGTCGGCCTTATTACGTCTGCACTGGACTTCAAGATAATGGATCTTGGTGTGGCCCAAGCTCAGTCAGAGGGGAACAGATACTATCCGAGGACTGGTACCGTGTTGGAGGGGGTGATGGATTCTATACGGCAGTAGACCACACTGATCACCAACAACTTTTCAGTGAATCTCAGAATGGCAATATCCGCAGAGTCAATCTAGAAACTGGAGAACAAATAAGTATTCGTCCACAACCACCCAGAAATGACCAAGATTCTAATATCAGTCCTGCTCCTTCTCGAGATCTTGAAATAAGGTGGAATTGGAACACCCCGTTCATCCTCTCGCCTCATAACCAAAGAGTCATTTTCGCTGGCTCAAACAGACTCTTTAAATCTTTGGACCAAGGACGAACTTGGACAATGAGTCCAGACCTGACTAAGAATGTAGATAGAGACGAGATAGAGATAATGGGACAGTACAACTCTCTACCACGCTGTAGGCCTTGGATACGAGGGGAAGAGTGTATCCTCTCTCGTAATGATGGTGTCAGTCAATACAGTACTATAGTGTCAATTGCAGAATCTACACTGATGCCAGGAGTCCTATGGGTTGGAACCGACGATGGAAATATCCAACTGAGCAGGGACGGAGGTAATACCTGGACGGAAGTGGGAACCAACATACCCGGGGGAACCCATAACTACTACGTCTCCAGAGTCGAAGCATCTCATAGTGACCCAGGTAGGGCTTATGCCTCTTTAGATGGGCATCGAAGTGACGACCTCAGGCCCCACATCTACATGACTCATGATTTCGGGGAGACTTGGACATCTATAGAATCGGATTTACCCTCATATGGCAATGTCCGTACAATACGGGAAGATCCACAAAACTCTGATCTCTTATACGCAGGTACCGAATTTGGATTTTATATCTCCCTAAACGGTGGAGACAACTGGCACAAATTCATGAACAATCTGGGTACTACACGGATAGACGATGTTATAGTACACCCAAGGGACAACGATCTCGTGCTTGCAACGCATGGACGTAGTGTACAAATCATGGACGATATTACGCCTTTGCAAAGTTTAAACGCTCACGTTCTTGAAACGAATGTCCATCTTTTTGAACCTCGAGAAGCAGTACTTTGGAAACAAGATCGAAGATTTTCAAGATCTGTTACTGGAGCCAAGATTTGGCAAGGAAAAAATGCTCCTCAAGGCACGATGATTAGTTATTACTTGAAAGATGGAACAAATGGCGCTGCAAACATTACAGTAACAGACTTGAGTACCGGAGAAACTTTCAGAGAAATAGAGGGATCGACAAATAAGGGACTGAACAGAGTTGCGTGGGACCTCAGAGGCACTGCCCCACCGATTGAAGAAAGTGTCAATAGAGGCTTCTTCGGCCGAAATCAGGCTCCCACAGCAGAACCGGGAACCTACAGGATTACACTCGAGGTAAATGGTGAAAGTCTCTCGCAGCTAGTAGATGTACTCGAAGATGTATGGATGGATGAGAGATAAAGTGATCCAAGAAAACAGATTGACGCTGATTCGAAAACCTTGGCCAGTTATTTTGTCACTGGTAATCAGTTTGTCCTGTGACCAAGCGCCAAGTCCTATCAATGTCGTCGATATAAATATTGCCCAGATTCAGGAGAACATCCTCTCTGGACGAACAACCTGCAGAATGATTGTTCAGAGTTATCTAGATCGCATCGAAGCCTACGATGACTCAACTATCAATGCGATCACTGTCACTAACCCAGTAGCTCTTGATAAAGCAGATGCGATTGATCTCCTGGTACAGCAAGGTGAACAGTTAGGCCCGTTATTCTGTGCGCCATTACTGATAAAAGATAATTTTGATACAGAAGACCTACCCACCACAGCGGGTTCTATTGCTTTGCTGAACAACTACCCTCCCGATGATGCATTCATGGTGCAGAAAATTCGTGAAGCAGGTGGAATTGTCCTTGCCAAAACCAACATGGCAGAATGGGCTTTTAGTGCCAGACAAACTGTGAGTTCATCTTATGACACTACAGCAAACGCTTATGCGCTGGACAGAGTCCCGGCAGGATCCAGTGGAGGGACTGCCTCTGGAGTGGCAGCCAGCTTAGGAGTAGCTGGTCTGGGAAGTGACACTGGAAATTCTATTCGAGGGCCATCATCTCACCTTGCCCTAGTAGGCATCCGCTCGACAATTGGGCTTACAAGCCGAGACGGTGTCGTTCCCCTCTCTTTCGATCGAGATATAGCTGGACCAATGGCTAACTCCGTCGAAGATGCTGCAAGAATCTTTAATGTTGTTGCAGGATATGATCCAGCTGACCCTTATACTGAGGCTGGGAGAGGACGTAAAGAATCAGACTACACAAATTTTCTTAGGACAGATGGACTGGACGGAGCCCGGATAGCAATAATACCTAATATGGTCTATACAGAAGATGCTGATACTGCTGTGGTCAGGTTGTTCGAACAAGCTGTCTCCGACCTGGAAGCATTGGGAGCACAAATCTTAGATTCGTTAGATTTCGACTTACAAAAACAGTTAGACCGTGAAAATATGTCTTGTCGCCGTTTTCGCTATGACATGTACCAATATCTATCCTCACTGGGTGACGCCGCCCCGATAAAAGACGTCTTAGAGGTTTTAGAAAGTGGACAATATTCCTCATACGCTGAAAATTCCCTAAGGAGCTACCAGAACAGATCAATGGATATCCACCCGGCTCAAGATGAACCAACCTGCCCCGACTATTTAGACAATCAAGGTCGCCAAGCATATTTAGCTTCGTTAGTGAGTGCTATGGATGCGGATCACATCGACGCTGTAATCTATCCGACCTGGAGAAACCCTCCCGCTCATATAGACAGAGGAGACGAAGAATATAAAGGAGACAACAGCCAGTTAGTAGCACCAGCGACGGGTATGCCCGCTATTACAGTACCAATGGGATTCACCTACGGCACCCTCCCGGCAGGCCTCCAACTTGTAGCCCGTCCCTATCAGGAAGGACTTCTATTCCAATACGCATACGCATATGAACAACAAACGAAGCACCGAAGACCTCCCGAGGGATTCCCACCTCTCTAAAACCCTTTATTTGGAGAAAGACGGACATGTCGAATAGCAACAATTGCGCGCTACTGATAGCAGGACTGATAATCTCTCAAAGTGTGTTTATACCTATGGAGTTGTCTGCCCAGGGAGGCACCACTGCACTTGACGAAGAAGATTATGTTTCTGTAATCAGAGAAATCGATTTCACTGTTGGAGACGCCGAGTTACATATCGATCAGAAGTACTGGGGAGATCTAGGAACTGATAGTGATGCGCTTAAGGCACTCATGGAGCAGATCAAGGCATTCTGGCAAGAACAAAACCGTTCGTCTGGGATTGAGCATTCGTCCCAAGCCCTGGTAGCCATTAGCCAGCTTTCAAGAGCAAGTGGGCAGGAAAACGAGTCCGAAGCAAAGCAAGCGGTTCAGACACTTAAAGAACACCTGAGAGCCATTAAAGATCTAAATCAGAGAAACCAAACGAAATTCCAATTGATGAATATGTTTTACGATGACTAATGATCCTTTAAACAAACGCCTGACCCTTTGGAAATTCCTAGGAATTCTAGTACTCCTCACCCCAGCTGGCTGTGACTCCTCTCAGAACCTGTGGGCCCCATCACAAACCCGTTTACAAGAAGAAGCTCCCGATTCTTTTTCAGTAGTTTTTGCAACAAGTGCGGGAGACTTTCAGATGATGCTCTACAGAGACTGGTCGCCGCTGGCTGTTGATCGAATTCACTATCTTTCACGTCATTCTTTCTTTTCGGGAGCCCGATTTTTTCGTATTAACCCATCCGTAGTGCAATTTGGCTATACGGGAAAACCAGTACTAGACTCTATATGGAGAACATTGCCCATAGCAGATGAACCCGTCGTGTCTAGTAACACCAGAAGTACGGTTTCCTTTGCAAGAGGAGGTCCTAACTCCCGGGATTTTCAATTATTCATTAATATGACTGATAATCAGGACTACGACACTTGCTGTGACGGAGGATTTCCACCGGTCGGAAAAATTGTGAGTGGTATGGAAGTTATCCAATCATTTAATAGTGAACATGGTGAAGAGCCAGTTTACTATCAAGATTCGATAATGCTCATCGGAAATGAATTTCTGGATCGACAATTTCCTCGTCTCGACACAATACAAGAGACTAGAATCGGTAGATTCTAAATAGAAGAAAAGGTTTGTACTGATGATAAAACAGAGTTGGAATTCGGAGCGGGCGAGCAAATTCAAACAAGCAGCGTTTGTTTATCTGTACGTCGCAATTCTATACGAATCAACAGTCTATGTCATGTTCGAAAATCAAATTCTACCTGACCGTCTAGGTCCACCTGTTTTGTGGCTTATTGCTGGAGGTGTAATTGCATTCCTAGTCTTTTTAGGGCTTTACTATTGGCAAAATGTATGGATTGCACGTTCGATCTGGATAATGCAGGCATTTAGGTTTCCAGGGTTACTCGCCGGAGCTTTCTTCCCGCAGGCGGAGACTGTGACTCCAACCACTTTTTATATGGCAGCCCTTGTTGTGGTCTCTGTCAATTTTTGGGTACTCGCACGAGCGAGCTGGGACCTATAAGTTAAGCTCAGTTTGAAATAAATTTTCAGTAAAACCATAAGAGTTCTAAACTTTACAGTTCAGGAGAGCATTATGAAATCACTCTTACTTAGAACATTTTTCGTATTGTCAATTTTGACCATCGGAGGAGTTGTAGGTGGTGATGCCCAAAACCATGCGCCCAACCCCTACACTACTAACCCGTTGTGGGGTGAACTCCCAGAAGGCAGAGAGTGGGGATCAACAAGTGCCATCTATCCAGGACCGGATGGAACAATTTGGGTAGGCGAACGATGTGGACAAAATACATGTGTCGACAGAACCAATGTTGATCCAATTTTACAGTTCGATCGAGACGGTAAACTAATCCAGAGCTTCGGGGCTGGAATGATAGTTTGGCCTCACGGTATGTATGTAGATGATGAGCATAATGTATGGATCGCTGACGCTCGTGGAGACGGAACACGGGGCCATCAGGTACACAAGTTCAGTTCAGATGGAGAACTATTGATGAGCTTAGGTACAGCAGGTGTAGCGGCACTAGGAGAAACCACCTTCAATCAACCATCTGACGTATTAGTAGCACCGAACGGAGATATCTTTGTTGCGGATGGGCACGGAGGTGCTGGTAATAATCGAGTGGTAAAATTTTCTAGCGACGGCACCTTCATAAAAGACTGGGGTGGAACTGGCAAAGAAAACGGTGAATTTAGAGATCCCCATGCTCTAGCGATGGACTCCCAGGGACGTCTCTTCGTGGGTGACCGTGCCAACGCTAGGCTTCAGATTTTCGATCAGGAAGGTGACCATATTGCTACATGGACTCAGTTCGGTCGTCCCAGTGGTCTATTCATCGATGACAACGATATCTTATACTCCGCTGATTCTGAATCCAACAATACTTGGGGTGCCAATCCAGGGTGGAAACGAGGTATTCGTATCGGCAGTGTAGTGGACGGGATGGTCACCGCTTTTATACCCGATCCTGAACCAGATCCAGATAATGCGGGCACAACAGCTGCCGAAGGTGTTATGGTCGATGATGAAGGAAACATCTACGGTGCAGAAGTTGGTCCCAGAATGGTGAAGAAATACGTAAGAAACTAGCTATTGAATTATAGAGGAACTAAAGGCGGTTTCGTTATTTTATTCAGGATCCTCCTTTAGTTTCTCTACAATTTCAAGTTTTGAAGTCAGGTCATCCAATTTCTTTACTAATTCAGTCCTCTCCCTACTTATATTTGCAGTTTCTTCTGGAGAGACACTTTCGTAATAATCAGGACCCGCAAACATTTCATCGATTTCTCTTATGCGAGCCTCAACAATGCCCACCTGCATCCACAGTTCCCCTTCCTCTTTTTCAGAATTCTTTTTCTCTTCAATATTTAATGTTTTTCTAATTTTCTTTTTAATTTTCTTTTCCTGCTTCGCCTTTAATACTACCCTGTCGACATCTAGGTGATCGTCCCCACAGAAATGCACATACTCTTCATAGGTGCCCCTATAGTCCAATATATCCCGTGGTTTTATCTCTAGGATCCTATTAGCTAATTCGCCCACAAACCACCTATCGTGAGAAACAAAGATTAGCGTCCCAGCAAAGCTCTTTAGCCCTTGTACAAGCGCCTCTATGGCTTCCAAGTCCAAATGATTAGTGGGCTCATCGAGTACAAGGACATTGGGGTTTAATACCGAGAGCTTTGCGAACACTAACCTTGCAGATTCACCTCCAGATAGTGCGCTTAATCGTTTCTTGCTTTCATCACCTACAAACAACATCAATGCAAGTTTAGCCCTTACGAAGCCTATATCTTTCCCAGGACAAAGCTCCCACATCCATCCTTCTGCTGTCTCCTTAGAGGACTTAAAATAATCCTTGTTGTCTTGTGGAAAGTAGCCCGAATGCGTCTCATAGCCCCACTCTATTTCACCTTCATCTGGCGTCAATTCTCCCATAATAATTTTCAGAAGAGTGGATTTTCCTATCCCGTTAGGACCCATAATCGCAAGGCGATCGCCTCTCTCTACTGAAATGCCAACTCCATTCAAAACCCTTTTTTCACCAAAATTCTTCTTGACTCCTTTTACTTTGAGCACTTCCCTTCCACTAGCCCGCTGCTGGTCGAACCGAAAGCTTGGATATCTCCGTGAACTGGGTGGCAAAGTAAATAGTGCATCTGATTTCTTTTCGATCATTCTGATTTTACTTTGTGCTTGCCTAGCCTTACTCGCCTTAGCCCTGAACCTGTCTACAAATTTTTGGTGCTCTGAAATTTCCCGTTCGCGGGAACTTATCTCTTTTTCTCTTCTCTCTCTTTCCGCAACTTTATCATCGAGGAATTGGCTGTAATTGCCTGTATACATCAAAACTGTCTCATAATCGACATCCAAAATCTTATTTGAGACATTATCAAGAAATCGGTGATCATGAGAAATTACGACCACAGCACCTTGGAAGTCTTTTAAGAATGTTTCCAGCCAACGGATAGAAAGTATATCCAAGTGATTCGTCGGTTCATCTAGTAATAGCACATCGGGAGAACTTGCTAAAACTTGGGCTAAAAGGACCCTTAGTTTGAACCCACCAGAAAGAGTTGACAACTTATCTTCATGCACATCTAATGGAAGACCGAGACCTTCCAAAATCTTGGTTGCCCTTGCTTCAGCTGTGTAGCCGTCATTTAACTGTATCATTTCCTCCAAGACTGCAAACTTGTCCGCGTCAAAATCCTCTTCAGAATTTGCTAAAAGAGTTTCTTTAGCTTCCATCGCTTGCCAAAGCTCATGATGACCCATCATGGCAACATCAATGATTTTCCTGTCTTCATAGAGGTACTGGTCCTGTTTCAATACTCCAACCCTTAGACGTTTCTGGATACTTACAGAACCTGTACTGGGCTCAATATCCCCACTGAGGATATTTAAAAGGGTTGTTTTACCAGACCCATTAGCACCCACCAACCCACAACGATCCCCTAGGTTTATCTGTGCAGAGACGTTGGAGAACAAAGTCCTGTCTCCATACTCTTTAGCAATATTCGAGATAGAAATCATGAAAACAACTTAAATAAAAATGTTCTGACCGATATCCCCCTAGATATGATTTCAAAATATTAAGCACCTTAATGGGAAAGTAGTGTTATCTGTCTCGGATAGTCTTAGATTGGACTGCATGAAAAATATCACTATAGTTGGCACGGTCCTTTTCCTGGTTATCACATCATCGATCTCTGGTCAGGATCCTGTCAAGCAACCGCAGGTGACCATACTGACCACTGGTGGCACCATCGCTTCACGCAGCGAAGCCCCTAGTTTAGAAGGCCACGCTTTGATTCAAGCAGTTCCTCAACTACTCAACTACGCCACTGTTAATGTTGAAGAGATCGCTCGCACTGGATCATCACGAATTACACCCGAAATCTGGCTTCTTATTGGCAAGCGTATCAATGAAATTTTTGCATCGGACCCTAACCTCAGTGGAATAGTCGTCACTCATGGCACCGACACTATGGAAGAAACTGCATATTATTTGAACCTAGTAGTCAAAGATGATAGGCCTGTAGTCCTAGTCGGATCCATGCGTTCTGCTGATATAATATCCGCTGATGGACCATCCAATCTGCTTCAAGCAGTCAGAGTTGCTACCACACAACATTCCAAAAATCGTGGTGTAATGATCGTGCTGAATGATGAGATAAATTCAGCTAGGGATGCCTGGAAAACTGACAACCAAAGGGTTCAAACTTTCAGTGCTATGGATCGTGGAATCCTTGGTTATGCCGATCCAGACACTGTCATTTTCTACCGCAACCCTTCACAATTGCACACTGTCCACAGCATTTTTGAGCTAGATGGGATCGAATCTCTTCCAGAAGTACCCATAGCCATTGATTATCCAGGCTTCGATGGATCCACTATCTTCCAATGGATCAAGAGAAATCCAGCGGGAATAGTCGTCCAAACTTTTGCGGGTGGTAGAATGAGTTCGGGAGCAGCAGATGGAATCCGTGCAGCTGTGGCAGGAAACATCCCCGTAGTGATCGCCTCGAGAGTTCCAGGGGGAAGGATCCCAGGCACACCCTCAATAGAAGGAACAGTGCTAGCGAGGGATCTCCCAGCGCACAAAGCTAGAGTTCTCCTGATGGTTGCATTAACAGATCCTTCTAATAAAGAAACCCTCACTACAATTTTCAACAAATACTAGTTAGTTCAAGATTCCTCTGATTTCTCTAAATTCAACTAAATGACAGTGATTAAGAAACAGAAAAAAGTCTGGAGAGCAATTTTCCACGCTCTAAGTGGTACCACACTTGTAGGCGGAATACTCATTTTCGAATTGGAAAGGCCAATCTATGTCGGGGTAGTCGCAAGTGTCTTAACTATTTCACTGCTTTTTGATCTTCTAAGACTTCGACACCATAGAATCAATCAACTTTTTTTTGAAACTTTTAAAAGGCTTGTAACCACACGGGAATCTAGAAACATTGCATCATCTACCTGGTTCGCCTTGGGAGCACTCATAACTTTAACCTTCTTCACAGAAGGCATAGCCCTGTCAGCTATTTTAGTGCATTCTTGGGCCGATCCTGTAGCAGCTTATATAGGAACCAAATGGGGAAACCAACCTCTAATGGGGGGTAGTTTACAAGGTGTGCTGGCCTTTGCATTCACTGCATTCATCGCACTAAACCTCCATCACTCATTCCAAGTCTCCTTTTATTCAGCATGTTTATGTGCTTTCGTGGAGCGATTAGCCTGGCCGATAGATGATAACTTGTTAGTCCCACCTATCTGTGCTGGAATAGTTACTACCCTAACGCTCTTAATCTAGACTGAGAAATAAGATTCTGGTGCAGCAGCTGATCCAATTTCTGTCCTTCATTTAGGTGAAGGATTATCACAGCTTTGGTAATGAATGGGCCTGGGTAGACTCGAACTACCGACCTCACGCTTATCAGGCGTGCGCTCTAACCACCTGAGCTACAGGCCCTCAGAGGTCTTGAAAAACTAATATTTTAGCAGACATCACTCAACCGGCTAGCGTTCGTCTAAGGTTGAAAGGTAAAAACTGGAGCCCTCGTTCCTATAGAAACTGGACACTTCAACTATTGCAAATTGCGATTAACTTTACTGAAATACTTTAGAATAGCGAAGAGGTGAAAAAATTATGGATCAGTTAAACGCAATGAAATGCGAAGCTTGTAGGGTAGGAGCGCCTAAGGTAACAGAACAGGAAGCGATGGGACTGTTGGAGCAAATTCCAAATTGGTCCTTAATTAGAAAAGAAGGTATAGACCAATTGGAACGTACTTTCGAATTCACGGATTTTGTGACGGCACTTCAATTTACCAATTCCATTGGGGAAGCCGCGGAATTAAATGGGCACCACCCTGCTATTCTCACAGAGTGGGGTAGCGTAACGGTCACCTGGTGGACCCACAAAATCCGAGGCTTACACCAAAATGATTTTGTCATGGCAGCCAAGACCGATTCCATTTTTGCGAGCTAAGATAGAACCTCTACAGATTTCTTTGACTTCTCTCGCGGACCCTATCCACTAAAAAAGCAACTCGATCAGGATCTGTATTTTTATCTATTCCATGACCTAGATTGAAGATGTGTCCAGCCTCTTCTCCAGCCTCTCTTAACACGTCATCGATTCTGGATTCAAGATCCTCCTTTGACGCAAAAAGTGCCATGGGATCTAGATTGCCCTGGACAGCTATATCTGGCCCTAAAACGTTGCGGGCTACCGAAAGAGAAGTTCTCCAGTCAACACCTACAACATCAGCACCACAATTCTTAACGGTTCCAAGAAGCGTAGCACCCTGGTTCGGAAAATAGATCAACGGAACATCAAGATGATCTAGGCTTTCAATAATTCTACACACCGATGGGTAAGCAAAAGCTTTATAATCAGTGTCCGCCAACAAGCCCACCCAGGAATCAAAAATCATTAAAGCCTTTGCGCCCGCCTGAACCTGTGCCTCCAAATATCCAATCATCACCTCTGTAAGTTTCTCGAGAATTATTCGTGACAACCGAGGTTCCGCAAAAAGAAAACTTTTAGCTTGTGAAAAGGTCTTGGATCCTCCACCCTCTACGAGGTAACAAAACAGAGTGAATGGAGCTCCTGCAAACCCTATGAGAGGAACGGAACTTGGAAGTTCTCTGTCGATGATCCTTATCGTTTCTGCAACAAACGGAGCATTTTCTCCGGACTCTGGGATTCTTAACTCCTCGATCTGCTCGGCTGTCCTGAGAGGGTTTTTTATTACTGGTCCAGGACTAAACTCCATTTCCACACCCATACCCTCTACTGGAGTCATGATGTCACTGAACAGTATAGCTGCATCCATTTCAAAACGACGGACAGGTTGTAAGGTTACTTCAGCAGCGAGTTCTGGGGTTTTTGTCAGTGAAAGAAAATCAACTTGAGATCGTATTTTTCTATATTCTGGAAGATATCTTCCAGCCTGTCGCATGATCCAAATAGGTGTACGCTGGGTCGGTTTACAGTAACAAGCAGAAATAAATAGAGATTCGGCCCCTATAGTAGATGTACTCAACTTCCAGAATTTCCCTTGAGCTTTTTGGCAATCTCTTTCGCAAAATAAGATATGATCAGATCCGCCCCCGCCCTCTTAATCGACAACAAGCTTTCAATCATCACCTCCTCCGTATCCACCCAACCTTTTTGCCCAGCTGCTTTGATCATTGCATACTCTCCCGACACTTGATAGGCAGCAGTTGGCATCCCAAAAGCCTGTTTCACTCTCCACAAAACATCTAGATAAGAGCCTGCAGGTTTAACAATTATAATATCTACTCCCTCTGCTATGTCTTGGTCGACCTCGCGCATTGCTTCATCAACATTGGAAGGGTCCATCTGATAGCTTTTTCTATCTCCAGTTGAGGGACAAGAATTCGCTATATCTCTGAAGGGACCATAATAGGAAGAGGAATACTTGGCAGCATAGGATATTATGGGAACCAAGGAGTGATTATGGTCGTCCAGCACTCTGCGGATAGCCCCCACCCTGCCATCCATCATATCACTCGGTGCTACTGCGTCCGCTCCAGCATCTGCATAAGCCAATGCCATTTTTGACAATATGGGCAAGGTCGCGTCGTTATCTATTTCTCCGCTACTTCCCAGTATGCCGCAATGTCCGTGATCGGTGTATTCACAAAGGCAAACATCAGCCCAAACTAAAAGGTCTGGACATGCTGTTTTTATAGCCTTGATAGCAGAAGGAATAATACCCTTAGGATCATAACCTGGAGAACCCTCGCTATCCTTGCTACTCTCATCTGGAATCCCAAAAAGTAGCACAGCTGGGATTCCAAGCTTCACGACCTCTTTTGCCTCTTCCACCACTTGATCAATCGATAATTGATAGATATCAGGCATACTTTCGATAGAGTTCCTTACTCCCGATCCACCTGTCACAAACATGGGATAGACAAAATCATCAGTAGACAACTTGGTTTCTCTTACAGCACGTCGCCAAGTCTCATTTTGCCTAAGCCTACGATGCCGATAACCTAGAAACTCCATACCGATACCTTTTGCCAGTGTTGAGATTCTCAATAAAGTCCTGCAAATTAGACTATATAGAAGAATCGCTCGTCCAGAATAGCCTATTAAAATACATAGGTTACTAGCCCCACACCAAGTCCCAATAGCCCATTCTGGCTTGTCTTACTCTAAAATGTCTAAGATGTATTCGTCATCCTAAATCAACCTATAGGAGAATAATCCACTGAATCTCTCTCTATTCAGACATCTTTATCACATATTCAGCAATTTCCTGATGGGTAGCAAACCATACATCTTCAGTTTTCTCTTTAATATGGTCGATCAATCCTTTCAATATCAAAATTCGAGACCGATGACCAATTACATGTGGATGCATGGTCAATAAAAACATGGTCCCTTCTTCGTAAGCCACATCAAATTCATCCTTATAGACTTGTAGCACCTCCCTTGGAGAACTATAACTATTACCCCTAGGGTTAAGCAGTGGAGCGTCATCCAGAATCCATTCCACGGGCAGTTCAACCAAACCACTTGGTTCACCCTCAGCTAAAAGTTCATAAGGTCTATCATCAGCCATTAAAGATGAATCATATAAGAATCCCAAATCTTTAATGATTTTCAATGTATTTTGACTAAAGTTCCAGGATGGAGCCCGGTAACCCACTGGCCTGCTTCCTGTCATTTCCTCCATATAATCAATTGCTTTAACCACAAGTCGCCTTTCTACGTCCTCAGGCAGTTGAGTGTTCGTTTCATGAATCCACCCATGAATCCCAAATTCGTGTATCCCATGAGATTTGATTGCGTCTACCATACTAGGGTTGAGCATCATGCTAACCGAAGGAATAAAAAATGAGGCTGGAATGTTGTCTGCAGCTAGCACGTCCAGCACTCGTCCGAGAGCGACTCGAGCTCCATATTCCCCCTGTGACAAAGCACTGACAGAGACACTTCCGTTTCTCAAGGGAATCGTTTCATTATCTACGTCGAATGAAAGTGAAACGGCCACCTTAGCACCATTAGGCCATTCCGATGGCTGCAGTGATCGACCAGCCCTGGCTGTATTGACTGCATTCCGAATTTGTTCTTCCGACCATTCGTAGGAAGGCGTGCCTTGTTGTAGGTCGCTGGCCGAGCCGCCATCACTTGAGGCCACCTCGAGCTGTGCGCATCCAAAGATCAATCCTAAACCCAACAGTTTATACACTTTACCTAACGTCCTTGTCTGGGCCATTCTTTATCCTCCGAGAATATCAACATTTTTCGTGGGTATTTCTCAGCAACCTAAATTCAGCTAAAAAACAGTAGTCAATTGTAGGTCACTTCCTCTCTCATTACAATCATATCGGACTGCCAAGCTATTTATAGATATAATAAGGAGATTGCATATCACTTCCCTAAGAAAGAAGCAACTACTGACTAACCCAAGTTCCTAATGTTTAATCTCTCCTCAAAATATTTGAAAACTGTCATACTCGTGGTAACAGTGTATGCAGTGTCTCAAGTTTTTCATAGAATCCAGAGGCACAGGTATATTGCAATGGCTGAAAACACCCTAACCGCTCTTTCCATTGAGCAAGAAGTACACTTCAGCACACATTTCAGCTACACAACAGAGTTGATGGATTTGGATGTGGAAGAGTTAGGACCCTTATCAATATCTCTATTCGCTACTTCGGAAGGGTGGTCAGCCGTGGCCACACACAAACACCTCTCCAGCAAAGACGGTTGTACGATCTATTTCGGAAAAGCTGAAATATTTTCTCTCGGTGACACCACTCCTAAATTTCCGGGAGACGTGGCATGCACGCCTTAGGATCTCATCCACAGATTTTCATGGAATGACAAAAGCCTTCCCCAGGGTTCTTATTGGGGAAGGCTTTTAACACTCAGGCCACTTTCTGTCTTACTGTTGAGTCACAGATCTAGGCCTTTCCCATTCTTTAAACCACTTACGCAAATACAATTGAGTCCGCAAGAAATTAGAAGGTGTCGAGCTTGTTCCATGCCATTCGTTTTTAAACCTTACCATCAGTGTTGGAATCTTCAGGACTCTCAACGCTTGATAATATTCTTCAGTCTGTGGCATTGGCGTCCTCAAATCACCTTCTCCAGTCATCAACATGGTGGGTGTTGTCACATTGCCGACGTACATCAAAGGTGAACGTCTAAGGTGTTCACTAGGATCATCCCAGGGATACTCCTTGAAATTCCTATACCAAGTCGCACCATCGGTCGTACCCACAAAAGACAGCCAATTCGTAACAGGACAATTTGCTGAAGCCGCAGCAAATCTATCCGTATGCCCCACCACCCATGAAGTTAGAACACCTCCTCCAGAACACCCATAAACAAACATGTTGTTATCATCAACATAACCACGACTGATTACTTCATCGACACCCGCCATTAGGTCATCAAAATCTTTGTCTGGATACGCATTCTTTATGGCATTTCCAAAAGGACTTCCATAGCCAGCGCTTCCTCTCGGATTCGTGTACAAAATCACATAACCATTTGCTGCGTGCTCCTGCCAACCGAAGTTAAAGCCCACATTATACATTCCGTGTGGACCACCGTGTATAGAAAGCATAAGTGGATATTTTTTAGATTCGTCGAAATTTGGAGGCTTAATGATCCAGCCCTGTATATCAAAATTATCAACTGACTTATACCAAATCTCCTCTACCTGCCCCAGGGTCACGTCATTCAGGATATCATCATTGACACGAGTAAGTTGCACTATCGGATCACCCGTTCCTGTACCAAATGAAACAACATCCGCAGGCTTGTGATAGCTACTCAAAGTACCTACTGCCGTTCCATCTTTATCTATAGAGGCCATTGATAACATATGATTCCCACTAGTCACTTCATGAGGCTGTCCGTTGAGAGGAGCAAACCACAAATTCTGTGTCCCGTGCATACTAACGTTAAAGTACACCCCACTTCCGTCTGACGCCCAAGTGATATTCCCCAAACTCCTACCCATTTCTCCACCCAGACTTCTTGGGTTACTTCCATCGGCAGACATCACGTACAACTCGTTCTCTCTGTATGTGTCGTCATTAAAGTCTTGCCCCTGATAAGCGATATATTGACCGTCGGGCGACGGTACTGGACCACTGTCTGGTCCTGCACGATCTGTTAGCTGATGTATAGCACCAGTAGCAAGCACTGCTTTGTAGATCTCCGATTCTCTCCACTCATGTTCAGCTTCATCTACACGTAAAGAACTGAAGATCAAGCTGGCCCCATCAGGCATCCATTCGGCTGCACTATGGTTCCAATCGCCATCAGATATTTGTTTTGGAGTTCCTGCCTCCGCCGGCACTGTGAAGACATGGGTATAGCCTTCATCAATGTACCCCCTGCGGTCTCTCCGATAACTTAAACGATCGACTACCTTAGGCCCTTCCACCCAATCCGCACCATCTGGTTCCTGAGACAACTCGATTGCCCACTCACTTTCAGGAGAATCAACAGTCATAGTGAAAGCGATCTGAGTACCATCGGGAGACCATCTAAGATTGGAAGCGGCATTTTGCGTCCTTGTTACCTGTGTGGTGGCACCCTCAGCGTCCATCCACCGAACGAAAATTTGAGAATCCCCTCCGTCACCATCTGCCATGAAAGCGATCCTACTACCGTCTGGAGACCAGGTCGCATTGGAACCATTGACCAATAGTCTATTTCGTGAACCATCTTTATTCATAACCCAGACAGAGGAACTTCGTCTATCCCTCATTTTATCAACCCAACCACGACTATAAAGTATTTGACTCCCATCCGGCGAAACACGAGGGTTAGAAACAGTCTCCCAGTCCAGATAGCTATCCAACTGCAGGGTACCCTCAGGAGCCTGTGCAAAAACCTCAGCTTCCAGGACAAAACAACTCAACAATATTGTTAGTAGGGTCACGATCCTTAAAACCATAGTGCATCTCCTGTGGATGTTAGTCAGAAACAAAAACCCAAAATTGAGGCTGTCGCTAAAATACTCCGGACAGGTACTCCACGAAAGTAAGCACCTCTTGCTCCTATTTCTTACCAGACGTTTAAAATTACCTGCGCTTTGTATCTACCAAAATGACACCATTGACTGCATCCGGATACATAGAAACAGCCGAAGGGCCTTTTAATACCCTAATCCTTTCCACATCCCCAGCGAAAGTCTCCATTAACACTTGAGAATTAATCCGTACCCCGTCGAGATATATTGCGGGAGTATTGCTTACAGTCATGGACCCCTGTCCCCTGATCCTTATCTCTGGAGTACCAGCGGCAGAATAGGTGCCACCTAGTACTGTCAAGGAAGGTATCCTCGCCGCCATCAACTTCATCACTGTGAGGGACGATTCAGCTTCAGTCGGCCGAATATCTCCGAGTCCTGGACCTTCTTTTTCTCTCTCCCTTTGGGTGACCACTTTCAGTTCGTCTAAAAGGAGATTCATAGAACTCATATAAAAATGGACAAAGCTAACAGTATTCTTATTTATACTTACTGGTTCAACTCTCGTTATGTAACCATCGTGATCGACTCTTACTGAAATCGCCCCAGTTCGCTGCTGTTCCAAGACAAAATGACCGTTTTCGTCAGTTGATATTCCTACCTCATCATCATCAAGTGTTACAATCGCACCAACTAACGGAGCACCAGTCATTCCATCTAACACTTCTCCCACAATGGATCCTGCGCCATCTTGTGAGGAAACTGGCTCTACAAAGTACCAACCCAGAAGCACGAACATAAACATAACTCGCCCGGTACATCTTTGAAGTTGGCTCATCACCATATTATCTCCTTACTACCTTCCCAGTAGCTCCAACGAGAAGTGGGGAGAATGCTCAGCATCCTCCCCACTCTCACTTCTTCACCTTTCCGAGATCTGCAGGTGCCTAAGCACCTTGTTCATCCCGTATGGGTAATTACTTACGAATTAACCGATCCAGTCTTTATAACCTTCTGGAATGTTGGCATTCGCGTCGTTCTCTGCCTTAGGCAGTGGGAAACACAGGTTAAGTGCATCCGCTGGAACACTGTACCTTGTGGTCAACTCTGTCGGAATGTACTCAAGGGGATCTAGATCACCAGGAGTACTGTTCTCACGCCAGCGCCACCGGTCACCGAACCTACGACCTTCAAGGTTCAACTCCAGATAACGCTCAAACTTAAGAGCTGTCCATCCTTCAGTAACTGTGCTAGCCGAAACAGCTGGCATTTTACCCCCAGCACTACCATCAAATCTAGTGATAGTACTCATATAATCGGGGCATGTCGCACATGCATCATCGTTACCCTCTGCTGGATGATACGTCAAGTCCAACACGGACGCATCACCGAGGTTAGCTGCATAGATATCAGCTGCTTGTCTCACGCTATTAATGTGAGTCATGGCTGCTGACAAGTTACCGGCTTGAAGTTCGGCTTCCGCCTGAATCAATGCCATTTCATGACCATCCACTAAGTCCAATTGTAACTTCCTCTGATCACCCTGCACAGGCTCAAAGAACCTTAGCTCACGTCCACCAGCGGCGGAGCGAGGTGCATAAGTTTTCAGGTGGTAGAACATTGGAATCATTAGTGTCCAGGTAGGACGTGGTGGGTGGGTTTGACCCCTTACCGCTGCCGTCTTACCTGAAGGTATTTCCCTTGAACCGTTGTCGTAACCCCATGCTACGCGGGAGTCACCAGTCTTAAGGAAGTGGGTATGTGCTGGAGTTCCCCATGCGGACATGGATTGGAACCCTAGACTTGCCACGTGTCCTGGTAGGTACCAGTACTCACCCCATCCAGTGTCACCAGAATACTTCGTGGTGTACTTGAAGCTCATAGCAACCGTAGCTGCGTCAGTCTTCGCACCGGCATGGTCTCCACTGTACAACTTGGCTGCCGCGCGAGCACCAATAGCTGCAGTCGCCAGGTCGGACAGTCCAGCTGCCGAGGCGATCGTATTAGCTGCAGTGAAGTGAGCTATTGCCAAAGGAGCGTAATCCATTTTACCTGACGCTGCTCCTCCATCAATAACAGTACTACAAGCATTTTCCATCAGAGTACGCAATGCTATGCCTGCCCAAAAATTAGCGTGGGCTGCTGGTGCGTAGCTATTAATATCGGAAACACCTGATTCGCTGTCGGCAAATCTGCGCAGCGCTTCTTGAGAGATCCAACGCCCTCTGTGTAAGTGTCCCCATGAGCCACGACCATCGTACTCATCATTCAATTTTGCGACTTCTTCCTCAGGCCGCACACCTGCGGACCCGGTATGGCCACTGGCCATCAAGTCATGGGTGATCGCGCCTCCGAGGAGACCATACGCACCCAACCCTGCCTGTACAGCTCTGATACCGCCATTGACGATACCCTGGTGAGCTCCTTGGTCATTAAGGTTTCCGTCCTGGACGGGACCCGGGTTAGTGACTTCGAAATCGCAGGCTGCCAAAGCCATAGCCCCTACTAGCGCTACCGCTGTCAGCCCCCGTGAAATCGTTCTTTTTTGATCCATCTTTCTTCCTCTTCTGAGGCCGGTGTTTTATTCCCGGCGTTTGTCTAATTTTTAGCCCGTTTGCGCGGGCCCCTCAGGCCAAGCGACCTGAGGGAACCCAGCTATTCGGCAAACAAGCGTTAAAAGATCATCCGCATCGCGACCGTCCAATAAGAGACAGGTGGCAACGTTTCATCAATACCTTTCACCATATCATGGCGGAATTCACCAGATGCGGTGGTTCCAACACTATTCTCGTTCTGCTCTGGGTGACCAGTGATCAAGTTGCTATGAGTCCAGAAAGCAACGTTACGGCCCGAGATGGTCAAGTCAGTTCTATCACTGAACGTGAACATACCTGGAAGCAAGTTGGAAATTGGCACGGACAGAGTTAGGTCTCTCAACTCTGCGAAGTCAGACTCTGAGTTGGCATAGTGGTACGTAGCCATTCCGAAGCACTGTCCTTCTTCCCATGCGTACATGTCGGCTGGGCGTGATCCAGGCCATTGTGGACCAGTGTTCGATCCCAAAGTACCTTGTACCCAGTTTGGATCCACTTTCCGATATGCGTCGTAGCATTTCGGGTGAGCGATGGTACGCCCAGTGGCTCCGGCCTCAAAGTAGTTACTNATATACGCACCCTTCAGNTACTCACCTCTTGCAGAAANCTGCAGACCGCCAGGCAATCTNATGGAAGTGTTAGCACTGTAAATATGGGTGGGGTTAGCNGGACCNTANATNGTNTTCCCTGANGAATACACGGCGTCNGCNTTNTCNTTAGCATTCATAATCTTTTTCGCGTAGATAACTGGAACGGGCTGTCCTTCTATGACCCATCCGTACTCTCCTACGCTAAATTGGGCGGCTCCACCAAGNCTCAGAACCTNACTGTGGTTCGTCGACAGGCCAAGCCCAAGGTCCCAACCGAAGTTCTGACCGTTGAANATGGTCGTGTTGGTNCCAANTTCCCAACCTTTATTNTCAAATTCTCCAACGTTTTCAAGCTGNTTGNTCCANCCACCCTGCNGTTTGTGAACTGGCAACTCTGAAGAGAGCGTCAGNCGTCAACTGATGGTAGTATGTCAGNTCAGCGCTNAACCNGCCGCCGAACCAGGANCCGTCCATNCCGTACTCGTATTCCCGTGTCCTTTCAGGACCAAGATCTGGGTTTCCGAGATTCTGTGGATAGAACGCTTGCTCGTTGNAGTTGAACCCAACTGGGNTCCAGGTACGAACTTTATCGAACGCACCAGGTGACCTACCGGCGAATCCATATGCTGCACGGAGTTTAATTTCTCCGAGTCCTTCTGGGAAGAAAGCTTCGTCAGAAAGAACATACGAACCACTCAGTTTTGGATACAGCTCAAATCCAAGACTTTCACCGAATGCACTGTTACCGTCAACACGCATACCAGCGGTTATAAAGTACTTGTCTTGGAAGGCCAACATGTTTTGAGCAAAGAAACCACCGGTGATTACACGAAGCCTGTTCTGAGTCATGTACTGCTTGGTGGCTGCACTACTTAGAGTGTATTCACCTGGACCAGGATAGTTACGTCCAACCATTTCGGAGTTCTCTACTTCGTTTTCAACACCCTGCATACCAAATGACANNGTGCTGCGGAGACCGTCNGNCANCCAACCCAAATCCANTCCAAGGGTTCCTGTNTAGTCCAGACTCCAAATTGCGTTTTGAGACATACCACGACGTCCTTCACCTTCTAACATGTAGTCGGAGAAGTTACTCATNATTCCGATCGGACAAAGCCAGCAATAGTCCTGGGAATTGAAGTGGTCGTCCTGTGAATAGTCNTAACCNACNGTCAGCCTGTGCGTAAAGTCAGCACCTGGCGTGTAGTTAATGGTTAGACCAGTCGTAGCTCTGGTGATGGTGTTACGGTATTCCTCACCATTCAACAGTAGCCTTAGNGTCNNCTGATCTCTAAGACCAGACATGTAGTTCTTNGGACCCCTGATAGCAGTCATCATGATGGATGTAACAGAGTTACCCATCTGGGCCTGCGTGAGGTCTGTTCTTGCGAAGGTGTTATTGAACTGTAGCATCAGATCTTCAGTAGGACTGAAGGTAACGTTTGCACGAACGTTCATCTTCTGCTCACCGTCGGTTTCTACTGCACCAACGTTGTCGTTCCAAGCACCNGACACAAANTAACCGATATCATCGGTTCCACCTCTGACGCTCATCGAGTAGCGCTGACGGTGTCCCTTGCGGAATACCTGGTCAAGCCACAGGTAAGGNACCTCGTCCGTACCGAATGGACGGAAGTATGCATAACCCTGNTGGGTTTCTGCAGTCCACTGAGGAGCACCGTTACCTCCACGCTTGGTGAAGATCTGGATAACTCCAGCCGCAGCNTCTGCTCCGTAAAGAGTTGTAGCTGCTGGACCCTTAACAACCTCGATCCTNTCAATGTCATCAGGGTTCAAGTCATTGAGCGGGCTGTATGGATCTTCAGCACCGTTCTGAGACGAACTCGGCTCACTCTTCGCACGCATACCGTCAATATANATGAGCGGCTGATTACTNAGAGCNGTACTTGAGTTACCCCTAAGACGAATGTCTGCACCCGAACCGGAGTTACCNGAACNGAACTGGATGCGTGCACCGACCACCCGNGTCTGGAGTAGTTCTCCGACACCNGTNACCGCTTCTGGAACTTCAGCGATGTTGACCTGTGCAATTTGGTTACCCACCTCNCNACGGCGGGCTTGGCCAGCTGTTCCCGTAACAACGATGCCATCAAGTGCCAAAGCAGCTTGAGACATAGAGAAGTCAGAGGATGTTGCCTGACCATCAGATACGGTGACCATTTGATCNACGTTGTTGAANCCGATCAATGTTNCCCGNAGGNTGTGCTGTCCTGCAGGTACATTCACGATCAGGTACCGACCTGAAGCGTTGGTTAATCCACCGAGGCCTGTGCCATCAATGAAAACCTGGGCTGATGAAAGTGGACGCCCTGATGCAGCATCCGTGACGAGTCCTGTGAGCGAGCCTTGCGCCCATGCAGAACCTGGAGCCGAAGCTAACATAGCTCCAATCGCCATTGTGAGAGTTAGTAGCCGAATAACGCGCATTAGTACCCTCCTCCAATTATTAAGTAGGTGACAAAATCGTCACCGCTCTAACGCTAAGCGTCTAAACACTTACGGATAGCAGACAACGCACCCACTCACTCCCGGTCCGAAAACCCGGGTGAGCGCGCGTTACTTTCCGCGTTTTTTAAACGCCTCGAAAAATACCAGGCAATTTTGTAAGGTGCAAGAGCTTTGTTAAAATTCTGTTACGATAAAGCCCTGTATTCCCTATAGGTAAGGGATTTTACGGATAGTAACAAAAGTAGGCTATACTAGGATGTTTTTTGGGAAAAACGCCTAATTTCACCCTATAGGGGGTTTCCCTGCTGGTTTGAGGTAGGTCTCCCACCAAGAAAGCTCATTGATCATTCGGTGTACATTATTCCAATGACCCCTAATACCATGAGCCATACCGTCGTAAATTATTAGCTTGGTGGGCACGCTCTGCTTCTTGAGCGAAGTATAGAGCTGTATAGANCCTTCCAGTGGAACACGGTAATCCTCTTGACCGTGAACAAACAAAGTGGCTGCCTTAACACCTCCNGAGTTTAAATAGGCAGACTGCTTGATCATTATATCCCTGGCCTGGGGATCCCAAGGTGGCCCCATAAACTCGAGTTCTTTTGTACGAGCCACGTCGGAAAGCGCATAATTACTGGTCCAATTAGAGGCACCGGCCCCTGATACTGCAGCCTTGAAACGATCCTGGTATTTGGTGATCAGCCAGTTAGTCAGTATACCCCCATAAGAATGTCCTGTAGAGCCTACTCTTACGGGATCTATAGGAAAATTCTGGACCAAGTGATCGACTCCAGCTAGAACGTCTTCGCCATCATTACTACCCCATGCCCCCCAGGTTCCCCACTTGAAATCGTCACCGTAGCCAGTAGAGCTACGGAAATTGGGCAGGAATACGAAATATCCATTAGCCGCAAAAAATGAGTTTTTAAAGTTGAAGCCATAACCAGAAGCGGAATGAGGTCCACCATGATTAACCACTATCAAGGGGTACGATCTAGATGACTCGTAAGCGTTTGGATACAAGAGGAAACCTTCTATGGGGGTACCATCATAGCTGTTATAGAGTACGCGTTCGTGTTCACGGGTAGCCAAATCAACTTCAGCTATGAACTGATCATTCACTCCACTGAGCCTTCTCTCATTACTGCCGTCTATATCAGCAACATAAACCTCGGAAGGNCCCTCAAACTCTCCTACCAAATAAGTCATTTTCTGGAAAGAATCATCGATGTNCAGGGAGTTNATCCTTCTAAANCCTTGAGTCACCTGTTCAACCGAGCCCTGGTCTGGACTTACTCTAAATAAATGCCTAGCTCCGCCTATGCCGGCCACAAAATAGATATATCGACTATCTGGAGACCACATCGGATTACCTGGATCAAGATCCCAGTCCTCTGTGAGGTTAATTAGGCCACCCTTGGTCCCCCTCACATACAAATCCCTCGCGCCACCGTGTCTCACGCCACTCTGTATAATCATGTCCGTCCCCATGGAACGATTATACGANATCCACNGACCGTCTGGAGAGAACCCAANAGNGTTATATACNAAGCCATCATTGGTCAAACGAGTCNTCACACCATCTAGGTCGACCATAAANATATCGGTTCTAGGGTAGGCCAATTCGTCCAAAATCGATTCATCTGCTGTGAAGACTAATTGATCTGCGAANGGTCTCCACTGAACATTCTGAGGCCTGAGGCCAAGGTTGGTGAGCTGCCTGGCATGCCCCAGCCCACCGAACTCAGTGACAAAGATCTCCGTTAATGCCTCTTCCCGCCAATCTGGCAGAGGGAAACTTTGTCCGTCTCGCCTAAATGGGTACCAATCGAACGCCTTACCTTTAAACCTTTCTTCATGCCTCTGCTCGAACTCTGACAAGCCTCCATCAGTCTCTGACTTATCGAGAGCCACCGCTCGAACGGAAAATTTCCAGTTCCTACTTGAACTAACGCTTAAATCTTGGTCACCAGCTTCGTCGACAAAGGTGCTTTTGGTCAGATCTTCCGGGTCTAAAAGCCATGNGGTATTGTCATAGGCTAATACCTGCAATTCCCCATCTTTGGTCCATTGAGNATCGGTAACATCTTTTCCCCCGTGCTGNACCAATACAGGCTCGCTTGAACCTTCAGTCTGGACCAACCATGACTGAATCCGTGTACTATTATCTTTCTCTATNCGCTCTGACACGGTAAAAGCCACCCACAGACCCCCTGGTGAAATCACAGGATCACTGACGGTTTTCACCCTATAATAATCCTCAATTACCAAATTACGCTTGGCCTGTGCCTCAATAGCCACGCATGTTATCGATAATAATATGAGTGCTAATGTTAGTTTCCTGGTGATATTCATCGGCCTATTCCCTCTGTAGCTCCCCCATGTGGAAGGTTATTTATCTCAGCTTTTCTATGGGAAAGGAATTGTAATAATCGGGGTTGGTGCCATAAAATTGGCCGGAACATTTGGCGTAGTTTCCATTTGCGTCGTACCNCCCAGCCAACCTCCTAGAAATGCTGCAGAAAACAAGGTAATACCACCACCGGCAATCAATATAGATTTCTTGAGGTCAAACTGCCTGACTGCGGCCTCAGAAATGGACCAGGTTGGGATTCTAGCTGTGTAGACAGAGCCGCCTGCCCCTCTCAACAAAATTCCCATGCTATCTGGTGTCACTTCTGTAACCCGACCCACAAACCCTCTCCTTCTGTGATCCAGGCGCTGAGCATCATACCCGTCACTCGCAGCCTGATTAACCAACATGCCGAAGCTTTCTGGATCTAACCGAATCCTCGCATTGACTCCAGGAGAAAGTGCCTCTGTTCCTGCATCTNCNTAGGCATAACATCCCGTCAAGGGCNCAAATGCTANNAGGAAAAGGAGCCANGGCTGTCCCAAAAACTTTTTCGATTTTACTCGCATCTTACAGATACTCCTTCTTGCGCCAGGTCNNCCTGNGCCATTGTGTGTCGATATTCGTTTCTACTTTTAACGTAAAACTATTTTTNAAACAAAACATTAGGAGAGGATACGTTCTNNCTATTGCGAACATACCCCCTCCTATTTACTCCGTTATACCCTAGCTGTTCCATGTTTATGTAATCACACTATTAGCTCATCAACCACCACTTATTGCTGCCTTAATGAGTTCCACTGTGCGATCGGCNCTGGCCTCAACTATTTCCTCTGCAAGCTCTAGAGATTCAGCTAGGTTAGCTATTGAAACACCATTGATCATTGCTTGGCCAGTTTTGACTCTCTCTTCCCAACGGACTGACTTGGTATCCGTAATCAACATATTGAAGGTTATACCTGGACTATCATGCAAACCGTCGCTAGGCATATCGTCTGTCTGCACTCCTCTTTCCCTCAAAACGTTNCGGGAACCAGCTGGCGCTCTGTAGTACNCNCCTATGTGTGCAACAACGGCNTCCCCGTTCCACCTAGCCGACAACCGTTCAGCAACAGCTGCCTGCCCGCTCTGGTTTCCACCGCTATCTCCTATGAAAATNATATTTTCGAAACCGTGCATTTTTAAGCTGTGAGCCACATCTGTCAGCACTGCTTCAAAGGTGCCCTGCCTAAGGCTCAGAGTACCTGGACTAGTCATGTGGCCCGTCTGCGGCTCAATTGACCCTTCTGGCACAAATTTTAAAATAGGTGCACACAAAGCATTGCCCAGCTTACGAGCGATCACTTCACAGTTCTTCGCTAGCACATAATTATGCTTTCCGGTCACCAACCAAGGCCCATTGGGCTCAACTCCACCAGTGGAAATGATGGCAGTAGTCTTTCCACCGTTAAGAGCATCGCGAACATCCATCCAGGTCATCTCTTCGATCCAGACGGTATTGGTGGCTGGAAGGGGGTTAGGAGTATCCACGCAGTTGTAATCGTTCAATCTACAATCTCCACCACCCATCGTCCTTGGATCTGGCTCAGGTCTTTCCTGGCCACCNCGCCCTCCCCCTCTTCCTGGTCTTTCAGGCATAGGAAGAGTACCACCGTTAAGGATCGCTTTCTTGATCGATTCGCTAGTGGTCCAGGCTCTAAATTGTACGATTTTCCTTGCGCTCTCTAGAGATTTAACCCTGTCCGCTATGGAAACCCCGTTTATGCTTGCAAACCCTGCTTTCACACGTCCATCATATCTCACTGACTCAGGATCGGTAATCATCATGTTAAGAGTGATCACTGGGTCATCATGCAAGTTGTCCGACTCCCCTGCGACCAGACCCTGACCAGCCATGTAACTGCTCACACTCCCGTAGTCATAATACTCCTGCACATGTGCGACCATAGGGCTACTGTCCCACCGGGCATTCAATTTCTCTGCTACGTTGCGCTGCCCTCCTTGGTTTCCGCCACTATCTCCAATGAAAATAATATTTTCGAAACCGTGCATTTTAAGACTATGAGCTACATCTGTTAACAAGTCCTCAAAAGTTTCCTGCTGAAGGCTAATAGTTCCCGGACTCGTCATATGACCAGTTTGAGGTTCAATTGACCCTTCCGGTACAAACTTGACAATCGGTGTACATAGAGCATTGCCTAGTTCTCGCGCGATAGCTTCACAATTGGCACGTAGGACATAATTATGTTTTCCAGTAACCAACCAAGGCCCGTTTGGTTCCACGCCACCAGTCGGAATAATAGCTGTGGTTTTCCCTGCATTAAGTGCATCCCGAACATCCATCCAAGTCATCTCATCGATCCAAATGGTGTTGGCAACTGGGAGAGGATTCGGAGTGTCGCGACAATTATAAACGTTTGCAGCACAATCTCCACCACCCATACTCATCGGATGCCGTTCAGGCCTCTGGCCCGACAAAGGCGAAACCATCAGTAACATCGCTAAACTCAGCATCATTTTCATAGTGATTCTCCTAAAAGTGAGCGTTATTCTGCACTCTCATCTGAGCGCTTACTCTAATCTCATCCATGATTTTTAAAATTCTATTCTCACAAGCCATAAATAAATTAAGGACCAACAAAGAGCATGGTGTCAAAAATAACACGCCGCAACCATTTGTCTCATAAAAACTGCATAGTTGACCTGCACCTCAATATCTCGCAGTGCCTCAGCCAACATGTCAGAAGGGAAATATCCGAATCCTAAGCAATTGAAGTAACCGATCAAAAGACTCAGTAAAATCCTACTATCGACCTCTATTCTAACGCTATCATTGGTATGCATGGCTAGNCANNCAAATATGCCTTAGGTTTATTNTGGNTGAAAGTCACCAATGTATTTAGTGGACGCANATGTACTAGTTTCAATGAATGGAGGGATAGACCCGTGAGAAGTCTNCGCAATGTAATGCTGGCCATGACCTTATCAGTGCTCCTNTTCGGACCNCTGCAGGCCCAATTTGAAAATGTTGGNTCTATCGATTTTCCAACGTCTGNCTCNCCAGAGGCACAACAGANATTTCTNCGGGGAGTAGCTATTCTACATTCTTTTGGATGGCTACAGGCCATAGAGCAATTCCACGCTGCGCAGGAGATTGATCCTGATTTTGCGATGGCCTATTGGGGAGAATCTCTAGCTTATAACCACCCTTTGAATTCTCAAATGAATCCCGAAAATCCACGCAAAGCATTGAATCGCCTGGGTTCCACAAAGGAAGAGCGCCTTGCAAAGGCTCCAACAAAAAGAGANAAAGGCTTCCTGTCAGCAGTGGAAATTCTTTGGGGNGATGGAGACATAGTTGAACGTAAATTGGNCTANATGGAAGCNATGGGTGACCTCCATGAGGAGTACCCTGATGATCCAGAAGTAGCGGCATTTTATGCATTGTCACAACTAAGTGCTATTAGTTCAACGGGAGACCTAAGCAGACATCACAANATTCGAGCTGGAGACATCGCTCTGCGACTATTCAAGCAAAACCCCAACCACCCNGGNGCTGTNCACTATACCATNCACTCATTTGATGACCCGCTATTAGCACCCCTGGCACTGGAAGCTGCTCATCGGTTTGCTGACATAGCACCAGATGTATCTCATGCGATACACATGCCAACACACATATTTATCCAGCACGGAATGTGGGAGCACGTGTCGGGTAATAACCAGAGAGCTTACAACGTAGCTCGCGATCTTTGGAATCCAAATGAACCCATGGGTGATGCAGTTCACTCCTTGGATTGGGCTCAATACGGAGACCTCCAACTCGGAGATTANGAAAAAGCCAANCTTTGGATCGAGCGTATTGAGAGCATGGCTGGAGGCAANTTTCTAGAAAAACCAAANGTTAGCGACGANGGAGGACAGGGTCGNGTAATGGGAGCGGTATCGTTACTTAAATCTCGCTATGTCATCGAAACNGAAGAGTGGGACNTCCCAGCAACCATTGCTAGCGATATGCCNGCCGANGCCCTNTTNGCAGCAGCCTTGAGTGCTTACCATCTGGGCGATGAGTCAGCTTTAGANGCTATAGATGAAGCCCTCAAAGAAAAATGGGGGTCTGGTGGAGCAGCAGGAACGACAAGAGCTCCAAACAGAAATGGTATCATGTCGCAACAGGTAAGCGCACTGCTTCATACATTTCAAGGTCGCCCAGATCAAGCAATGGCAACGATGGATGAGGCGGTTGCAACTATCGAAGCTATGATGCCGCCCCGAGGTGCCGCNTCTCCATTGAAGCCCGTACACGAATTATACGGAGAGATCCTGATGGACCTCAATCGTCCTCAAGAATCGGTNGAGATGTTNGAAACATCTCTNGTGAGAATGCCTAACCGNCCCAGATCACTGCTGGGCCTNGCTAGATCATACATTGCAATGGGTAATGATCAGNAAGCTGGAGAGGCCTATCAAAGTCTGACTGAAGTCTGGAGAGANCGCGAGTCATTTGCTGGTTTCCAGGAAGCTAGGCGCTTCTTGGAAGAAGATNGCCAAGGAGGACTGCGGTAGATCNTNATCGAAATCGGTTAAANATTAGAGTCTTGAATNAAGGAGTTCATTNTGAAGCTACGCCNTNAGGTGANNTTTCTGNTCACCCTNATAATGGTCNCACTAGTTNCCACTTCCTGNCTTTCAGAGGAATGGCCAGANGTGGAACCGATTGACGCAGAAGACTTTGCAGCTGANCACCAGGAGTGGCGTAATAACCGTCGTGAAGGATTGGTTAGNCCATTTTCGGGAGTAGTCCTTTGGATGGGCCTNTGGAATCTAGATCAGGGGGCAACACNGTTCGGTTCAGATCCAGAATTGCCAATAACCCTNCCAGAANTNGATTCACCAGCTCTTGCAGGNACACTCCATAGATCTGGCCAAGAAATAACCATCGAACCAGCTCCTAATTCGCAAATAAGTTTCAGAGAAGGTGACNTGATTGAGAGCAAAACCGTACTGAACAGCGATCGTTCAGGAAACACCACGAACTTGGCCCTCGGATCTCTGGGAATGCGTATCCATGGAGAGCCTGGAACGGATCGGCTATGGCTAAGAGTATGGGACGAAGATTCACCAAAAAGAGAGAGCTTCCAGCTTCCCGAAAATTTCCCAGTGGACACCGCTTGGCGAATTCGCGCAAAATTCGAACCTTTTGGAGAATCCAGAGGGCTTCCAGTGGCTGATGTTACTCAAGGCATGTTGGAATATCAGACCCCAGGGGAATTGGTTTTTCAGGTAAACGGAGAAACACAGAGGCTCATTGCCGTTGCTGACGCCAACAGTACTTCCTTTCACGTAATGTTGTGGGATCCGACCGCTAACNAGGAGACATACCAATTGGGACGCTACCTCAGTGTACCAATTCCAGAAGATGATGCATGGACTACAGAAAAAGAGGGATGGACGGTCATGGATTTTAATCGGACTCGCAACCCACCCTGCGTCTTTAGTGCCTTTTCAGTTTGTGCATTACCACCNCAACAAAATCGTCTAGAAGTTCCGATCACGGCGGGTGAAAAACGGCCAGCCGAAGCAGCTTACTAGAGATAAAGAAGTGCTCNGCATGCACNGGGATGGAACAGTTACACAGAGTCTTTGTATATTTAACTGAATATTAATTGCCTAACCTAAGTGGACTACTGCCAGTGTACATAAAGTCAATGAGGACAATTCTATTAGCATCTTTGCTTAGTCTAGCCTCATGCGACCTACCTAGNTCCTGGGGAGAATGGAANAGTGTAATAGTTGCCACTTCACCNGAAACTTGGGATGCGGTGGATGAAATGATAGAGTCTGCACTAGAAACCAGAATACTCACAGTACGTCCTGAAAAGACATTCCGAGTCACACACCAATCCCCTGAGGGTCTAGAATGGGAAAGATTGCAGCGATTTAGACAAATCCTCCTGGTAGGAAGCCTGAACGATCCTTGGATCAATGAGGCACTGGGTGAAAGACCAAGCGTAGATGTAGCTCCTCCTCAAATCTTTCAACTCCAAGACGTTTGGGCAAAAGGACAGTTGGCAACAGTGTTATTGGTTAATCCTGGTGCATTTGATGAGGTTGAGGCACTTATGCCCGATCTACACAAACTACTAGATGACCAATATCAAGACTGGGTGCGAAGCAGGATGTTTATGAGTGGCAGGAATTTGGCCTTAGCTGACAGTCTCTGGNAAGAAGCACAATTCACACTGGTTCTACCAGAGCTCTACGTNAAGAGAACTGGAGATTCAACATATATTTTTCGAAATGATAACCCCGATCCATCAGAACTGATCAGAGAAATCGCTGTAACATGGCGCGATGCGGAACCAAATCAGTTCNGTCAAAGTGAAATACTAGAGTGGCGTCAAGATATGTCAGACTCCTACTATAACTACCCACAAGTATTGGACATGACGATAGCAGAAACGAGACAACTGCAAATTGGAACCATGGTACTCGATGAGATTAGAGCAGCATGGTCGAACCCGCCAGGAGATTTATTTCCAGCTGGTGGCCCAGCGATTATCCGATCTATACACTGCCCCGATCAAGGACGTCAATATCTAGTCGATGCTTGGTTGTACGCCCCAGGGAGAGATAAATACCAGTACCTTTTGCAACTCGAAACTATCCTGAATTCCTTCAGATGTGGTGACGGGAACCCTTCGACTTCCACAACTGAATAATACTGTTAAATTAAGACTCATCAGAAACANATCGATCTTATACCCGACCCAACAAAACACAACCTTAAGAGTATAATTATCATGGCGAGCACTGCACTAATTGACAAAACGACAACTGACCAAAAAGCAACAAAAGCTCCGTTTAAGGTAGCCGATCTGTCGTTGGGTGAATGGGGCAGAAAAGAGATCAGGCTTGCAGAAGAAGAGATGCCNGGATTGATAGCTCTGCGAGAAGAATATGCTACAGACCAACCTCTCGCAGGACTGAAAGTCATGGGTTCATTGCACATGACCGTTCAGACAGCGGTACTGATAGAAACTCTTGTTGACCTCGGCGCAGATGTCAGGTGGGCTTCCTGCAACATTTTTTCCACACAAGACCATGCAGCTGCAGCTGTAGTAATTGGACGTGAAGGAACAGAGGACGAATTAAAAGGCATCCCTGTCTTTGCTTGGAAAGGTGAAACGNTAGAAGAGTACTGGTGGTGTACTGAACANGCTTTAAGCTGGCCNGATGGAAGCGGNCCTGATCTTCTTGTGGACGACGGAGGTGACGCTACTCTGGTTCTACATCTTGGAGTTCAATGCGAAAAAAACGGACATGTTCCTGATTTTGATCCTGAAAAAGAACCCGAAGANAAGGGAGTGATCCTAGAATTATTACGTTCATCCTTCGAAAGCGATCAAGAGAAATGGCANCGACTAAGCCGGAACATCCAAGGTGTCTCTGAGGAAACTACAACTGGTGTCCATCGTCTATACGAAATGGAAAACGATGGCTCTCTACTNTTCCCAGCGATCAACGTTAATGACTCAGTCACTAAGTCTAAGTTCGATAACCTATACGGATGCAGGCATTCTGTGATCGATGGATTAAATCGTGCAAGTGATGTCATGATTTCTGGAAAAACCGTTGTCGTTTGTGGATATGGAGATGTTGGAAAAGGCTGCGCGCAAGCACTAAAATCGCAGGGGGCCAAAGTGTTTGTCACGGAAGTAGATCCGATATGTGCACTACANGCCTGCATGGAAGGATTTACAGTGCGACGTTTGGAAGACGTCGTAGACACGGTCGACATCTTTATAACTGCTACTGGAAACAAAGATGTAATCACTGCAGAACACATGTCNAAGATGAANGATAAAGCTATCGTCGGAAACATCGGGCATTTCGACAATGAAATAGACATGGCCGGATTAGCAGCAATACCCGGAATTGAATGTGAAAATATCAAGCCTCAATACGACGAATGGATTTTCCCTGATGGACACAGTGTCATGGTATTAGCTGAAGGCAGGTTACTAAATCTGGGCTGTGCCACTGGGCACCCCAGTTTCGTAATGTCCGCAAGCTTCACTAACCAAGTACTCGCACAAATCGAATTGGCCAACAATTCCGACAAGTACGAAAACAAAGTTTATGTGCTCCCAAAATTTCTTGATGAAAAGGTGGCTAAATTACACCTCTCAAAATTAGATGCTCAATTAACAGATCTAACAGAAGAACAGGCATCCTATATTGGCCTCGACAGAAAAGGACCATTCAAAACAGAAACATATCGCTATTAGAGAGCCAANAATGATATACTTTGTTCTTTCTATGACGCTCAGTTTGGTCCTTTTCTTGGTAGCATGTCGGCAGACATTGCAGCGTGATATATAAACACTGACATAATCACAGCATTCTTCTTGAGTTGATCTAAGGGGAGAGTGTCAAAAAAATCAAGATTTGTGTGTCCCCCAGTTCCTCCAACTCTCTCTTGCAGGAACTGGAAAGCTGGCAATCCCACTTCGTCAAAAGGAACATGATCAGTACTTCCAACTCCTTGTAAAGAGATAGTGCTCATCCCCATGTCAGCNAGTGGCTGCATCCATTTCGAGAAGGGCTCTCTAACATGTTCATTTCCTTGGAGCCAAATACCTCTGTATTCACCCGGGCCGTAATCTTGGTTGAAATATGCCGAGAGTTTGTCATAGTCTGGTTTTTTCCCAACCTCTGGATTAGTGGGGTCACCGAATTGTTTCTCGACGTATGCTCTAGAGCCCCACAGTCCTTGTTCTTCTCCNGACCATAGGGCAACCCGAATAGTGCGTCTAGGGGTTACTCCTATAGCCTTTAGGATGCGCATAGCTTCTAACATCACTGCTACACCTGATGTATTATCAGATGCATTTGGNCTCGCATGCCAAGTGTCGAAGTGGGCTCCTAGCATCACTATCTGATCTGATAAGTCGGAACCTTTGATCTCTCCTAAAACATTCTTGGCTTGAGTAACCTGGTCTCCGTGTTTGTTTTTGATTTCAAGTTCTACTTCTAGAGGGATTCCTCGCTCAAGAATTCTATACATCCGGTTATAATGTTCTGGAGTTATGGCGATTATAGGTATGGAATTAAGAGTTGCCTCCTTTGACCAGCGATCAATTTTTGCACCTGGTCGTGCAAACCCTCTCACTGCCCCTGGCCACCCACTACGGGATTCAAGCAGTGCCACAGCTCCTTCCTCAATATAGAAATCTAGTTTTTCAGACTCTGTTAATATCTCGGGATTAGCTGGAGGATCNGGATAGAGCCTAGAAAAATAATCGTCCCGTCGAGATGAGGGCATGACAGGATATTCAGCCAGTAACCGCAGTTCTTCTTCAGTACGCCTAGGTGTACCGGTTTCAAATCTTCCTATATCTATCACCGCTTGCGGGGTNGACAGGACTNCCATNCCTCTAAGTTTCCCCCTTAAGGCTTCAGCATCTTCTCGAGATCGTATGTTAGCCAGTACTGCATTGACCCTTATTTTCCCTTTCGTGCTAGGCGTATGTGCAATTGGGTAACCCACAATCGGCGTGTAGTCGGGNCTGGTCATGTGCAACGAGGAATATTCGTTATCCCAACTGACGCCATAATCCATAAAAGGATCTTGGATGATGTTNGTTAATCCGATTCTTCTCATTTCTTCCATTACCCAAGANCGCGCTCTCTCCATATCTTCAGAATTAGTGAGCCTAGCTCCCAGAACATCCGTCATGTAGGAAAGAGTTTCTGAGATTTTCGATCTTTGCAGGCCTTCCTCTCTGATTTGACTTATTACCTCTAGGTCCACTGTCCAATTGTTGGTCTGAGCGATCACCTTTCGAGTATTTCCTCCAAAAGCAGTCAACCCTATGAAAAGCGAGTATAAGATGAGTTTTTTCATGTTATTATTTGATTGTTTATTTTGTAGTTTCAATCTTAAAACAGACCTGTGATAACGCCGTCGACTAGGCCTACATCCATTACAGCATGACCCTCGTGATAGAAAGATTCGGTCACTATAGTGTCAGAAACAACCTAATCCATAAGGCCCGGTGCCAACCCTTGTTTTTGAAGGGTTAAGAGGCCAAGGACTCCACTGCATCAATAACTCTTTCTACATCCTCCATTGTATTATAGATATGAGGACATAGACGCACACCAGTGAATGCACCGCCCATAGCCGCTCCAGCTACACCGTATTGCTCATAAAGAGCAGTGACTAAGCTTCTCGCATCAGATCCTGGAGGTAAAAACACTACAACTCCCCCACTCATATCAGTCTCCAATGGAGTATGAAAATGAGTGCCAGAAATGCGCTTACCCAAACCATTTTTCAAGGCAGATGCTAGCTCTAGTACGCGGGCTTCCACTCTCTGTTCTCCTAAGGTCTCATGGAATCGCACGGTAGTCGCCACAGCAGCCACAGCCGCATCATCTCTTTGCCCTAGAACCTCGAATTTACGAGCACCGTTTCTTACCGCGTTTTCCCAGCCCACACCGACATGAGTAGCCCAAAGATTGTTCACTGCGGATCCACGAACATACAGCACCCCTGCTTCTCTAGGACCAAGAAACCATTTATGAGCACTTCCAGTGTAAAAATCACAACCCATGTCGTGCAAATCTACGTCCAAACAACCAAAGCTCTGAGCTCCATCCACCATAGCCAAAGACCCGTTGCTATGGGCCAATGCGCAAAGACGCTTAGCAGGAAGCTTAACTCCAGAAATATTTGACACATGACTGAAGGAGAGCAGTCTTGTTTTGGACGTCAAAGCATCTTGAAAAGGACGGATTACATCTTCAGGCGACTTCGGATTCACCGGGGTACCGACTCGCTTTACCTTAAATCCGTACCTTTCTGCCCTTACGTCCCAAGATATACTGTTGGTTGGATGATTCTGATCCCACAAAACCACTTCATCACCAGGACCCAAATCTAACCCATTGACCACTGTTGCATTCGCAGCACTTGTGTTGCGAACTATTGCTATTTCATTCGAATTAGCCCCCAGGAATCCAGCTAACATGGTCCGAGATTTTTCTTGTAATCCCGAAAATTTTCTTCTGTTTTGAGCTGAAGCATCTTGATCAACATCCAGCGTCAAATCCCATAGTTGGTTTTGTACGGAAATGGGAGACGGACATAAATTAGCAGCATGCATAAGGAGTAGGTCGGGTTTGAGTGAAAATGCTTCTTTCACCAAATCCCAATAGCTTTCGTCGACAACATCAACCGAAGAAATCTTATCCAAAAGATTCTCAGCTTTAACTTTTTCTCCTGGTGTCATATCTGCAACACCTCGACTTCCAGGATCAATGAACGAAGGGATGGAAGCGGAAACCACAACTCCACCCAAAGCATGGTTCAAGAAATCACGACGAGTTTTCATCACTCTAACCCCTTACTAAATCAGAATAGTCATAACTGATATTACTTCAACATTCAGAACAGTGAAACGTTTGAACAGATTCTCGATACCCGACTATCTTACCAGGGCGTCTAGTTCACCACGGCTCAGGAATTCCCCTTTAGTCACCACTGCTTGCACTGATCGACTAAAGGTTATGTCATCCAAAGGATTACGCTCGAGTAAAACCAGGTCAGCCAACTTTCCTACTTCAATCGTTCCCATTTCATCCTCTAAGCTGAAAAATTCTGCTGGTCTTATAGTTGCTGACTTCAGTGCCTCCATTGGGGACAAACCCGCCCGCACTAGCATTTCCAACTCGCTGTGTAGGCTGTACCCTGGTGCTGCGAAGGCAATGGGTGTATCCGTACCAGCTCCTATAGGAACACCAGCCTCGTGCATCAGACCGACTAAGAACAAACTCCAATCAGGGAATGTGGTGTCTGTACTTCTACCACCCATCGATCCATCCTCAGGCGCAGCCCAATCATTCACTGTCTCAGGAAGCTTCTCAACCACTTGGTCCCAGTCACTCCGTGAAAACGGATGTTGCAAAGCCATGGAGTTAAGCCTTAGAGTAGGCACCTGAATTGTAGACATCATTGAGGCTATGACCTCTCCACACTGTGCCTCATCATACGCTTCAATAGAAGGGATACGGTACAGCCCGTGAAGTTGTGATCGAAGCGCTGCTCCATCCAATCCATCTGGATTGTCCAGAAGTCCCCTTCTCTCCATTACAGTGGAACTGGCATTTACAACACAATCCATCTCAATATTGCGTACGTGCTCCAGAGATTGGACATGAGGCCCCACTTCCCTTGCTTGCATGGATAGAGGCACATGACCGTCCATGGGAAGGCCTCGAGCTGTCGCTTCTTCCACTAAGACACTAAACACTTCGGGTGTCACCATTTCATATATTTTTACAAAATCCACTCCAACGTCAGCCAACCGAGCCATGTTCTCTCGAGCTGTTTCCACATCGGGGTTTCCAATGCCCAAAGGGGGATTGGGGTCTCCGTCATAAACCACATGTTCACCATCCATCAACGGTCCGGCAAAAAATACCCTTGGAGCTGTCGCTCCTTCAGCCCTTATGTCTTCGACAGCGGGCAAAACCAGTTCCAATGGACCACCCGTATCTCTAATGCTAGTAACCCCATGATGGAGAAAAAGCCCTGGCATCGCTTCTGTGAATCTTTCGTCATATGCAAGGTGAACATGAAAATCCCAGAGCCCCGGAATGAGATATTGACCAGTAGCATCCACCACTTCAGTAGCATTCACATCCTCTCCTGAAGATTGAACAGCTGTGATCATCCCAGAGGACACAACCACAGTCTGTCCTTCACGAACGCCATTCTCAGCATCAATCACGGTGACATTTTGAATTGCCAGATCCGCTATTTCCTCACCAGCCGTGCAAGATATTAGAGTCAATACCACTAAAGTTGACCACAGTCGAATCGTCACCTTTTGCTTCGCAAAAGTGATAAGATTTATATTTTTCATGTTAGCTCCTCCAGATGACCGAAAATCACAAAATCAGTTATACCCTAACATCTCACCCCTCAAAAAAAAACAGAGAGATCGTTCATAAAGCCGAATTCTCGTCTCATTGGCAATTCGAAGAAGTGTAAAATGGCTTATTTAAGCGATCCTCAATTGTCAGGTTTTGTCGTGCACTTCTGCAGACTGTAGAATGTTTGAATTACAGTATAGTTTGAAGAAACAAACCATTGATTACAAATTCCTTACTTTATTTTTTGGCTTAAAACACGTGAGCTTCGTCCACCTCCACACGCATTCAGAATATTCCCTCCTCGATGGAGCGAATCGTATTAGCGATTTGGTTCATAGAGCCAAAGAATATGAAATGCCAGGACTAGCTCTAACGGATCACGGCTGTCTTTTCGGAGCATGGCAATTCCATAAAGTTGCTACCGCTGAGGGTATCAAACCTATCATTGGGATGGAAGCTTATGTAGCAAACGGAAGGCGTCAGGATCGCTCGAAACCCAAGATTGGGGAGAGGTCTTATTATCACCTCATTCTCTTGGCCAGAGATATGGAAGGGTACCACAATCTGATCAAACTCTCTTCTATTGGATACACTGAAGGATTCTATCGCAAACCACGAGTGGATCACGAAGTTTTGGCTAAACACTCGTCCGGCTTAATCGTTAGCTCCGCATGCCTGGCAGGGGAAATCGCACAGAGCTTAATGAAGGATGACTGGGATCAAGCACGAGAAACAGCCAATTGGTATGGAGACGTTTTTGAAAACCGATACTACCTAGAAGTACAGGCTCACGAATCTGAGGGTCAATCAGAACTGAATGGGAAAATTTTCACATTGGCCGATGAACTAGGGTTGCCCGTGGTTGCAACTAACGACGCTCATTTCCTCAATTGTGAAGACCATGAAGCTCATGATGTTCTGCTCTGTATTGGACTCGGTAAGGATCGTAAAGATCAAAGCAGAATGCATTACGATGAAGGGCTTTACTTCAAAAACAGCCTCGAAATAGCTGAATGTTTTCCAGGACGAAATGACGTCCTAGAGAACACGTTAGATATTGCTGATCAAGTCAACTTGTCGTTCAGTAAAACCTACCATCTACCGGCCTTCCCTATACCTGACGATCAATCTGACGAGAATGATTATTTAGTTCACCTCAGTAAAAAAGGAGCAGAAGAGAAATACGGAAAACCACTCCCAGCAAATGTCCAAGAAAGGTTGGATCGTGAGCTAGCGACTATAACAAAAACTGGTTACGCCGGTTATTTCCTAATCACTTGGGATTTTGTCTATTGGGCTAGAAGTCAGGGTATACCAGTGGGTCCAGGGCGAGGCTCAGCAGCTGGTTCAATAGTATCCTACTCGCTCGGCATAACCAATGTTGATCCCCTGGCCTTTGGCCTGCTTTTTGAAAGATTCCTGAATCCAGAACGTATTTCAATGCCTGACATTGACATCGATTTTTGTTACGAACGAAGAGCCGAAGTGATCGAATACGTGAAAGAGAAATATGGCACTGATGCTGTCGGTCAGATCATTACGTTCGGAACCATGAAGTCACGTGCGGTTATCCGCGATGTGGGAAGAGTTCTCGGTTTTGAAGTATCTGAAATAGACAAGATAGCCAAAATGATTCCCAACACTCCAGGTCAGGCTTTTACCGTTGAAGAAGCTCTGAATAAAATCAAAGATGTAAAAGAAATCTACCAAAATGGTGATCGTCATAAACAGCTTTTTGACTACTCCATGACCCTAGAGGGTCTTTCAAGGCATTCATCAGTGCACGCAGCAGGAGTAGTCATCGCCCCGGGGCCATTGGACAACTACGTACCAGTATGTACTCAGGGTGCTCGGACCCTAGGAAATGGTAAAACCACCAGTCCGGTCCAAGTGACTCAATATGATATGAACTGCTTGGAAGATGCTGGTATGTTAAAGATGGACTTTCTTGGTTTGAAAACCTTGACTGTCATCAATGACGCTGTCGAAGCAATCAAAATAAGAGTTGGAGCACTCGAACACCCTGGGACCAAAGATGCTTACGCTTCAATAGATGAAGTGCCCCTGAATGATCCTGCTGTTTACAAGATGCTAGCACGTGGTGGGAATTCAGGTGTTTTCCAATTTGAATCAAATCTTGCAATTGACAAACTGAAGGCAATGCGATGCGATCAATTTAATGACCTCGTAGCCACCAATGCCTTGATCCGACCTGGACCTCTCGACTCTGGAATGACAGACAGCTACATCCGAAGAAAAATCGGTCAGGAGGAAGTTTCCTATGAGCATCCTGACCTCAAACCGATTCTTGAATCGACCTACGGCATAATAGTATACCAGGAACAAGTGATGCGTATAGCTAACGTCATCTCTGGATACAATCTTGCTGAAGCTGATGTCCTCAGAAAAGCGATGGGCAAGAAAATTGCAAAACTAATTAAAAAAGAACTGAAACAATTTATAAAAAGAGCGGGTGATAGAGGTATAGATGCTAAAATCGCTAGCAATTTGGCTGAACAGATAGAAACTTTTGGGAGATATGGATTCAACTTATCTCATTCGGTCGCATATTCTCTACTTTCCTACCAAACAGCATGGCTCAAAACCCACTATCCAGCCGAGTTTATGGCAGCGATTCTTTCTTCCGTCGTCTCGAATACTGACGATGTAGTCAAGTATATAAGTGAGTGCAGAGACATAAGTCAGTACCTGTCTGGATTAGACCGATCCATTGAAGTACTCCCACCAGATATAAACGAGTCTGGGTGGAAATTTACTGCAGTGGGAAAGAATCAGATCCGTTTTGGATTAGGAGCGGTTCGAGGTGTGGGAGCCTCGGCCGTTAAAGCTCTAATAGAAGCTCGAGAATCAGGCGAACCATTCAAAGCCATGTTTGACTTCCTAGAACGAGTTGATCTGAGAGCACTTAATAAACGAGCCGTCGAGGCTCTTCTGAGTGCTGGAGCGATGGATTCTTTTGGGCATCGAGCCCAACTCCTAGCTGGACTAGATGTGGCATACGCCGAAGTTAACGCAAGAACAGCGGAAATCATCTCCGGACAAGAGTCACTTTTTGGAGGAAGCGAAGCCGCTCTTGAACGTGAGGATCCTGAGCTCCCAGAAGTACCAGAGTGGTCACCGCAGGATCGGTTAGCGCGAGAAAAAGAGGCTCTGGGATTTTTCATCTCCGGACATCCACTTGATCGTTACCGTCATTTGATGGACAACTTTCACATAAACACAAGCAACTCAAAAGAGCACCCCGGCCTGGCCGTGGAGATCCCCTGTGTCGTAACTAAGGTAGACAAAAGAATATCACGAAGAGACAGTTCTGAGTGGGCAAAGATCACTATTGAAGACTTCCATGGAACCGCCGACGTACTAGCATTTAAAGACAACTGGACTAAATGTAAAGAAATACTTACGCAGGACTCGGTAGTAGTCGTAAAAGGTAAAATAAGTAACCGAGAAAGAGACGAAGAGAACCCCCCCATGTTTTTAGACGAAGTATCTTTGATGGAAGAACTTCCTAACAGTGGTGAGATGACACTTCAGATCACTTTAATTGAAGCCAGAGAAACCCTTAAGAGTAAGTTGTCACAAATCAAAGAAACACTGGCGAACCACCCAGGGAATGCACCGTTAGAACTTCACCTGAATGACAATGAAAATGGCTCGCCCATTCGAATGAGATCCAAAACAGTTTCTGTGGATCCCAGCCTTGAAACACTCGAAGAGTTAGGGGAACTATTGGGTCAAACTCAACTGAAACTTGTTAAGTCTTCAAATAACATTAGACGGTGAAACTATCTGTGTTAATGGAGCAATGATGATAAAACTCGAAAGAAATGAACACTACGGAAGAAAGTAGCCCAAGTTGGGTTGCAGTTTACTATCCAATGCCAGGAGCAACGCTGATCAGTGTATAATCTAGACCAGGGAGTGCCAGTAGAACGACACACCGAAATGTCCCTACGGACATTCTGTAATTCAGTCCTCCTTTCCCTCGGAGCTACAGAAGAGGAAGCCAAAATAACCGCTGATGGACTTGTAACAGCCTCTCTCTGGTGGCATCCAGGGCAAGGACAAGGACTGGAAAAACTGTTTCGCTATAAACGCCGTATTTTGAACGGCGGTATTATTCCAGCAACCACCATGGTTTGGTTGAAAGATAAACAGTCCATTGCTCTTCTGGATGCTCAAAAGGGACTGGGTTACGTCTCAGCAAACAGAGCTATGGAAAAAGCAGTTGAAAAAGCCAAAGAATCGGGTATATCAATGGTCGGTGTATGTCACAGTAACCATTTTGGAATTGCTGGATATCATGCCAAATACGCAGCTGATCAGGGGATGATAGGAATAGCTATGACTAACGCTGGAGCTGAGATGGCTCCATGGGGTTCTGTTACTCCGATTCTAGGAACTAACCCTTGGGGAATTTCTATACCACGGCCAGATGGAAAAGACCCCATTGTACTAGACATGGCATTAACACAATCGGGTAAAGGCATGATGCGTTGGTTAAGACGCCAGGGTTCACCTATGCCTAGGTCCTGGGCACTGACTGAAGAAGGTAGTGCTACCGAAGACCCCGAAGCGGCCGACACTGGCGTACTACTGCCCATGGGAGACTACAAGGGTTATGGACTTAGCCTTATAACAGATATTCTCACTGGCGTGTTAACCGGCTCTCTTTTTGGATCACGAGTCTTTCAGGATGATACTAACTTTGATGTGGCTCACACCTTAATCGCAATCAACATAGAATCCTTCATGGATAAAGCCATTTTCAATACACGGCTTGAGAGGTTACTATCGGAAGTTCTTGACGCTCCACCCCTAGATTCGAATTTACCAGTCCAGCTACCTGGACAAGCCGAACAAGCCAGAGCCTTAAGAAGAAAAAAAGAAGGTATTCCAATAGACAAACAAACCATTAATGGCCTACAAGCTTTGGCCACTGAACTGAACATACCTTTCCTTCTGAAAAAGGTTAAATAAAGGATTCCCCATGACAGATACACTCACAATAGGAAATGTCGAGGCACCCCTAAATAGTTACAGAAGAGGTGCCATTACAACTGGTAAAAACTTTGATGGACGATCCACAGAAATTCCAATACTGGTATGTCGAGGTAAGGAGGAAGGACCAAAACTCTGGCTAAATGGAGCTACCCACGGCGACGAACCGGAGGGAGCACTATCCATCTTCAAGACCTTCGAATGGCTACAGCATTGCTTGATAAAAGGAACAGTAGTGGGCGTCCCGGCAATGAACGTGCCCGCCTTTCAAGCAGGAAAACGGGGAGATCCATTAGATGGGTTTACCTACGACATGAACCGTATTTACCCAGGAAATCCAGATGGATATCCCACCGAACGTTCGGCCTGGGCCCACTGGGAAGCAATGAAAGACAACTGTGATCTCCAAATAGCCATCCATTCAGGAGGAGAACACTCCTATCTCGCACACATGATATTTGCTTCGGACAACCCCCGAAGTTTAGAACTGGCTGCCGCAATGGGACCGCAATGGGACCTAGTTTTCCGCAGTGGACAGGGAGGAAACAACCCTGCGTCCAAAATAGGAGACTCGGGAAAAGCGGGCATAACCATAGAATTAGGAGGTAATTGCCGGACCTTAACCAATGATTTCCACGAAGTTGCTGATGACCTTTCTAGTAGCTATAAAAATGTACTAAGACACTACGACATGATCGAAGGAGACCCACCAGAATATGTTACTGAATGGCGCATGGGCCACCAGCAAGCTCTCCTAGCACCCGCATCGGGCATGTGGGTAGGGGCGCCAGACATTCCCTTTGAAACCCAAATACCTAAGGACACCGTTCTGGGCTGTATTTACGACTTATATGGTGACATCCAATCACAAGTAGTGGCCCCCGAAGACGGAGTAGTCTTCGGCTTGCGTTCAAGACCTTCGGTACTCGCTGGAGAGTGGTGCTGCTTTTTTGGCATTATCGACGAAGTTAGGTCAGACCTGCTCAGCCGTTAACTTAAAACTAATACCTTCTTTCATATATATCGCATATATTTTATATCTTCCTGCGTTTTTACATGTATATGTGCGTGCTTATGCGCATATAATGGCAGGATTTAAAGTCTATTTGTTCCGAGTACGCTTACGAAGTGTCTCCAGCGACAATCTGTGGAATACCTCTGCTATCCCTTTGTTGATCACACTGGGATGCTTCATTTCTTCCTGAGCAATCAAGGCCGCTGCCTGTCCCATCACCTGAAAGCGAATAAACCATTTTAAGTGGCTGTCCCCAACCTGCAATCTTCCAAATACCTGGTCGAGGACTCCGTCAACCGTATGCTTAACATACTTTCTGGCCGACTTTCCTTCTAATTCCAGAGGGACCTGTATTTCCACCTTCGAACCCAAGCCCTCTGGGAAAAACCAACCTTCTGCCGAATTGCACTTTCTCATGTTGCAAAACTCGATGTGCCATTTAAACCAGTCATACTGCCAATTGTCATATAATCCATAGTATTCAAGCCATTCGCGTAATTTTAACTCGAACAATTCGGGTTTCATTGTTGAACAATGCAGCGGACCCGAATCAAGTCTCTCCCACATTTCAGGACACATTGCTCGGGCAAACTCTAAGAACCTCCTTCTGAGAGCGCTTGTAGGGGTTGAGCCCTCTACCAACACTACATCGGCAACTTCATCCTCAAATTCTGGTGTGGGTGGAAACTTTATCCCGGCCTTGTCGGCCTCCCAGTATGGGTGCTTATTTCGGACCCTGAATTTCTTTTTATTGATCCAGTCCGCCATACCCCTCTCCCTTTGCGGCAGAAAACTGCCCTATACCTACTGTGTGATCTACCTCTTAAATAAGGTGATTAACTCCATAATACAGTAATATGTACGTCATTAAAAGGCACAGATTGATTCGATTAATACTTTTTAATGGTAGAGTGGTCCTCTTCTTGACCTTGAGAAAGAATGTAAATATTCCCTTTATGCTGGCATAAAATTGTCAGGTGCCGACTCGAAATGCCCCCATCACCATTATTCGTGTCGCAAAAAACACTAATAACTCTTGAACCCTATATCGCTAGGGCAAAGACTTTGGATCTATTTTCTGGCGTCTTACTAGATGGCCACGACCCCTCTTCGCTATAACCTCTCCATCTTGAACTATGACCTCTCCTCTCGAAAAAGTCATTGTTGGAAAACCTGACACCCTTAAACCTTGATACGGAGTGTAGTCCACTGCCGAATGCAAACATCTCGCGCTAAGCTCTACTTCTTTGTTCGGATCTACGATCACAATGTCTGCGTCAGCGCCCACCTTCAAACTCCCTTTGTTAGGGTACATTCCAAAAATTCGAGCCGGATTAGTCGAAGTTAGTTCCACGAAGCGACTCGGTGAGATACGTCCCGCCTTGACCCCATATGTAAACATTAGAGGCAATCGTGTCTCTATCCCCGGTAAGCCATTCGGAATTCTAGTAAAATTGTCACGACCTGTTGTTTTTTGATCCTCATAATGAAACGGGGCATGGTCTGATGAGACTTGCTGAAGCAAACCATCTTCGACAGTACTCCACAGTGCCTCTACCTGATCTATATCTCTTATGGGGGGACTACATACAAATTTTGCCACCTCGAAGCCCCCTTCCGGGTCATAAACTGCATCGTTTAAAACCAAATATTGCGGACAAGTCTCCCCCACTACTGGTTGTCCGCGCCCTCGAGCTTCTTCTAAATGGCCAGCTACAAGCTTAGATGTTACGTGAGCGATACAAATTGGAGCACCAGCAATCTCAGCTAACATGATCGCCCTATTAGTCGCCTCAGCTTCTACGAGAACAGGTCGACTAGATGCATGAAATGATGGGCCCGTCTCCCCTCTAGAAATATGTCTTTCTATCAGGTGGGTAACCGCACAATCATTTTCACAATGCAGGTAAGCCAGTCCTCCTTTAGCGGCCAGCTCTTCCAGTAGTAGGAGCAAATCTCCATCTCCTACTTTCTTGTCACCATAAGTCATATAAACTTTAAATGACGGAAATCCAGATTCAACCAGACTTTCCACCTCTTTGATGGAATTTGGATTGACATCTGTCACTATCGTATGGAAAGAGTAATCTATAATGCTATTAGGTTCTATCTCCCCTAATCTCCTATCTCTAGCCTTTAAGAGTGACTCTCCCCTATCCTGCAGAGAGAAGTCAATGATAGTGGTCACTCCACCACACGCTCCAGCTATTGTTCCTACATGGAAATCGTCCGCCGTTCTGACCCCTAGTCTTCCTATGGGATGATCCAAATGCGTATGTGTATCTATGCCCCCTGGCATTACCCACTGCCCAGTTGCGTCAAAAATCGAACCATCGGTTTCTAAACCGGTCCCCTTCTGAGCGATCTTACCATCCCTGATTAGCACATCTGTTGGACCCATGCTGTCGGCTGTAACAACCGTGCCTCCGCGAATCAATATGTCAGCCATCTTCTTCCAGGCCTTCCACGAATTCTGTCATCCGAGCCATCGCCTCCTCTATACTTTTCTTAGGTGCCAAAAGAGATACTCTCACCCAGTTTCGCCAACTATCTCCAAAAGAATTTCCGGGGAACATTAAAACACCCGCGTCTCTTAATAGCCGGTAACAGAACTCTTCAGCACCAATACCAAACCGAGTCATATCAGCCCAAAGAAACAGCCCTCCATAGTGTTCTGCATATGGAACTCTCATCCTATTAAAACCATCCATTAAAATCTGTCTTCGATCTTTGTACCTGCTCAGAAATTGAGGGCGAGAATCGTTCTCCATTTCTAATGCGGCCAGCGCAGCATACTGAGAAAAGGTTGGGCAGGGTCCAGACGTGGTTTCCTTGATCGATGACACTGCGTCAATAAAATCTGGAGGGCCGACCAAAAAACCAACCCTGAATCCAGTCATCGCATATGACTTAGAAAACCCAGACAGCACTATAGAACGATCTCGAGCGCCGTCTACACCCCAAAAACAAAGAGATTTGTGATCATCAAAAATAATATCTTCATAGATTTCATCAGACAAAACGATTATACCCATCTCCTTAGCTACTTCAGCTAGTTTACGAACACTTTCTACCGTTGCACACGATCCTGTTGGATTGGATGGGTTTACAAATACAAGCAATTTAGCATCGGACGCATACTCCCTAAGATCTGCTTCCTTTAGTTCGAAGAATCTGCCTTCCTGCTGCGTCGGGATTGACACTATAGTACCTCCACATGCACCAATGGCTTGATCGTATGAAGTATATCGAGGGTCTGGACAAGCCACCTTGTCACCTGGATCCACAAGCGCCAATAGTGCCAAGAAGAGTCCCTCTTGGCCACCATTTGTGATTATCAATTCTTTTTCGGGATCCACAGAAATTCCCTTTTCCTCCATATATCGATCCGCAATTTTCCTTTTGAGATCGGGCAACCCTCGAACTGGGCCTAGGATGGAATTATCTGAACTTGCATCACGGTTTGACAAGGTAGAAAAATACTTCATTGTCCCATCAATTATCTCCCTTTGAGTGTGCAGATCCGGATCGCCTCTTCCTAACGAAATCACATCTTTTCTACTCTTAGCCAAATCCATCATTTTATAACGCAGAGACGTGGCTTTCTCACCGGATTCGACTGCTCCGCGGCCAGCCTTACTGCCCTTTTCTCTAGCACTCATGGCCTTTCTCCTAATGCCCATAGTGCCGCCCTTTGTGAAGGAGATGGGGCACAGATTGACGAAGCTTGTTTCCATCCAGTTATCCCTTTTAGGACAGAGGTATCGGCGGAAACAAATCCTAGATCAAAGCCATGTTTTCCGAGCAAGCTCGATAGGGACCCTAGCAAGATAGTGCTTGGAGAAAACTTCAGGCCAGTTACTTCTTCACCAAACAAAGTATCGCCCAATGCACAAATCTCAGTTTCGAACCCGCCGCTGGAAGATCCCATATTGGCTCCCCCTCTCAGTTCCCGATAGGCTATGGATATACCCATGTCCTCAGCGCCACAGACATCTATGCCCAGCCAATCAAAAAGTTTCTGATGATGGAGCCCTTTTTCTCCCGAGACGCGACCTCCTGGAACTAAATCCAGACCTAACATGGTCACAAAGACAGCTTCTCCTTCACTAGCCGTTATCAATACTTGATCTCCGCCACGAGAGTCATCTAGGTATTTCCCCAGTTCTCTTCCCACCATATCTCTGAGGTCTGCCATCCCTGGCCGATCGGGATAATGTGTTTCTCCTCTCCCTAGGTGATAACTAAGGCTATCAACCAGACCTTGGGGAATCTGAATGGCTCCTTTTCTTTTGGGCTTCCCTTCGGAGCTAGCATCTAATAGAACTCTAGCCCTCTCCGAAAGAGCTTCTGCAACTGTTGGTACTTTGTTCAATTTATTCATTCGTCCACTCCAGGTAGAACGTATTCTGCAACCTCGTGAAGTTGTTCCAGGGTTAATTCTGATCCGAATTCTGCGATATAGTTAGCCAAAGTGAATGCGTCAAATCGACAACCGCTAATACCACCCCTTAAGCAAGCTAACAAGTGAAAGGCGGGACCTAATATCGTGGGATCACTCCAGGCCTGACTGGTTGTTGATTGCAGTGCTACTACATCTGCATCGGTAATAGAAGTGGGTTTAATTTTTAATCCTGGAGTAACCGAATTGACACTAATTTTTGACCCTGACAATTCTAATGCCAAACACCGAGTAAATGCCTCTATCCCAAATTTAGAAGCACAATAAGCCGTCTGATCTGCAAAACCTAGTACACCAGCTCGAGACGATATGTTTATGATTGATCCTCCCTGATCCGAAAGCAGAGGAACCATTTCTCTTGTCAGAAAAACAGGAGCTGTCAAATTCACCTGCAAAGTGTACTCCCAAGAATCCCTATTTATCTGCTGCAACGACTGCCTTTCAAGGACAGCCGCATTATTAATGATTGCAACCAGCCTGCTACTTCCTTGCTTGACGTCCCTGGTCAGCATCGATAGCTCAGATTCAGAAGCTAAATCGATAACTCGTGTTTTTACCCAACCACCACTACCTCTAATATTCTCTGCCGTCTTTTCAAGCTCTTCTTCTACTTCGGAGGTTATCCAAAGGTGAGCACCAACTTGACCCAGGAAGCAAGCGATTCCCCTACCTAACCCCCGGCCAGCACCAGTTACCAGGACATCCATACCCTCTATAGGTTCCCTCAAATATTTCACTCTTTGATCACCCTAACATTGCCCTGACTGCATAGGCACAGACGGTCCCTAGGTAATTACCCACAGCATAACCAAATATTCCCACTATAACTCCAGGTGCCACTAGCTTACCCCACCTCATGGCTAGGCTTATGGCCAGTGCAGAACCTGGACCCCCTATGGCCGCCTGGCTGGCTATTGTGACAATAGCCAAATCAATTTTAAGGAGCCATGCCGCTCCGTAACTTACAATTACGTGAACAGCCATAACGATGATCATGAGTGAAAAAATAGGAACACCAGCCTTCAAAACTTGGGAAAGCTCAGATGCTGCTCCCAGCTGGATAAAAAAGATATGCATTGCAAAATAAGAAAGTACTTCAGCCCCATTAAGATTTCTTACAACAGGTAGCAGGGAAGCTCCCAGAGCCAAGGTTGTCAGCCAGATGATATCAGGTATGCCTGGGAAAAGACTAAGCAACTGCTGAGCAACCCACAAAAAGAGAAGTGGTAGGGCACCTAAAACAGCTAACTCCAACACATTAATCTTCGTATCTGTCCAGCGCTTTCTCATTGCCTCTGCTTCTGCTTCCTCCTCTTCAGAAATACCATCACCACTAGCTGCTATACTCCCATCTTGAACACTGTCTTCACCTGCCGACTTGTTCGAACCAATTCGTCTCAAAAAAACCCCAGCCAGTGCAGTAGCAAGCCATATCTGCAGTAACATATAGGGAACTGTAGACATATTATCCGCCACGGCTGCAGCAGCGAAAATATTTGTATCAATATCCAAGCTCTGTCCAATAGCAGCGAAATTTAAACCACCACCCATAAATGCTGCTGCAAAAGCACCCGAAAGCTTCCAGGTCTCAGACCCTACAAAACCAGCTGTCGAAAGGCCTCCTATTATTCCCCCCACTACGCTACCTAAGCATGCGGCAGTATAGGCTATAATCATTGGCCATCCAGCATTTTTCAGCTCCCGCATATCCGTTCCCATGATGATCAGAACAATAGCATACGGAATAGCATATGTGCCCACAGCTTCATGGACTGGACCAGTGTGTCCTATCAATCCTATGTTCGCGAAAAATATACCGAGAAGTGTACAAACTACCGCAGAAGTGATTTTCTTTATGAATGCTATACGCTCTTCCAAAATTCTTGCAAAAGCAATGATCGCGAGCATAAAGGTTAATACCAATAAAGGGTCCTGAATCATACGTCCACCAATCCTTTTAGTTCTGATTCCGATCTCAATGAATCCAGATTATTTATCACGTCGGTCATCATACCTTTCTGTCCACCACCGGTGCCACCTCCCACGTGAGGTGAAAAGAGGACTTTAGGACAATCGACTAAAGGATGTCCTTGTGGCAACGGTTCATATAGAAACGCGTCCAGACCTGCTCCTCCAATACGCCCCTCTTGCAAGGCAGATACGAGTGCTTCTTCATCGACAAGACCCCCGCGCGCTGTATTAATTAAGACAGCGGAGGATTTCATCAAATCAAGAGCTTTAGTATTGATCATTTTTTCCGTTTGGCTCGTATGGGGCGCGTGCAAACTCACGAAATCACTTGTCTGTAACAGTTCCTCCATTCCCACATAACGAACATTGGCCTGGTGCTCATGCTCAGCCAGCAAAGGATGGCGTTTAGTATAAAGAATCTCCATGTCGAATGCTTGTGCACGGCGCGACACCTCGACACCGATATCGCCCAAGCCCACAAGGCCCAATGTTTTCCCATATAGTTGTTGGACATCGTCAAATTTCAACCAATTAAAAGCTATCTTGCGCTCATTAGTCTCAATAGGATCGAGGTCGAGGTCGAGGTACTCACCATCTCTAGTCCCTAAATGACCATCAACCAGTCGGCGATAACAGCCCAGCATGAGGGATATAGTTTGTTCGGCCACCGCTATAGCTCCTCGATGCGGTAATACAGATACTGTAATTCCTACTTCCCTAGCAGCCATCCAATCAACAGCCCAAGGAGCCCTACCCTGTACCTGAATGAGCTTAAGACTAGGAAGAGAGGACATCATTTCTTTGCTGATGTATTGCTTTGATGTCAGCAATACTTCAACATCAGTAAATGTGTCCCAGGGCGTATCAGAAATATCGTCGTACCATATCACATCTATTCCAGCAGCGGTAAACTCCACCTGGAACAGTTCTCTAATCCACCGTGGGAAAGATTGGGCATGTAAGACTCTCATTATCCTGTTAGATCCTTATGTTGATTTTCACCAAATCCCAGATTATAGAGAATCCCAAGCTAAAGTGCCAATCTGTTGACCGGAGTGTTCCTCAGGGCTTACACTCATGCAACCGAGAGGAATCATATGAAATTAAATAGACGACAATTTACTAAAACGGCGGGGACTGGCAGTATCGCCCTAGCTATAGCCTGGCAACAAGCCTGTTCAGAAGTAGCAGAATCAGGTGAAGTAAGTACTGAAACAGTTGAAGTCTTACTAGACTCCCAAGGGTCTAGAGGTATTTACCAAGAAAGCCAAGAATTTGAACGGCTCCGTCGAGCGGTAAGTGGTATGATAAGGACTCAGCAAAATCTGAGGGATTTCACAATTGACGAGGACGAGCAGCCTTCCACCGTTTTCTGGAGAGGATGAAGATGCCAGAACCTATTCATTTTCGGTCAGTCCGAGAACTAGCAGAAGGATTGCAAAAAAGGGAATTTTCATCTCTAGAACTCACTGAGCTATATCTCGCACGAGCCCGTGAACTTGACGTGCCTCCCTTCGATCTTCCTGATGAACCCCGTGAAGACCATGACGGCAAACTCGCCACTATGATTACTATCGCTACAGATCATGCCATCGAGAGCGCTCGAGCAGCTGACAAAGACCTGGCCTCAGGTGACAGGAAAAGTATCCTTCACGGTATTCCATATGGTGTAAAGGACATACTGGACACCACTGGAATCCGTACGACTTGGGGATCTCGCATCTTCAAAGATCGCATCCCCAGTCGCAATGCTACTCCAATTGACAAACTAGAAGAGGCTGGAGCAGTCCTGATGGCCAAAATGTCTATGGGAGAATTTGCGGGAGGAAATACCAGCACAGCACTCAACCCTTGGAAACTTGACCGTACTAGCTTTGGTTCCTCCAGTGGAACTGTCTCAGCAGCAGTAGCTGGACTCATGGGATTCGGAATCGGTACCGAAACAGGAGGATCGATAGTTTACCCTGCATCAGCAGTGGGAGCTTCAGGCCTGCGACCAACTTTTGGAAGGGTCAGTAGATTCGGCTGTATGGCTTTATCATGGAGTCTAGACAAGATAGGTCCAGTCGGACGATCGGCTGAAGACTGTGGCTATGTGCTGGAGCAAATAGCTGGGTACGACCCTAAAGACAACTCTACAGGCCAACGAACATTCAATTTTCGACCAGATCCTGGAAATATGCGAGGGAAGAAATTAGGAGTATGTAGGGCTGAGTTTGAGTTGTCAGCTTCAGAAACTACAAGAAAGGTCTTTCAGGAAGTTCTAGACTCTTTCGAGCAAATGGGGGTGGAACTCCAGGATATTTCATTTCCTCAGAGACCTACTGGAGCTCTCTTTTCAACACTCGTTACAGTCGAAAGTGGTACGAATTTCAAAAATCTATTTGACGACGGACGTATCAAAGAGATGTTTTCTTTCAACGAAGACCGAGCTGCAGGGTGGATGGCAGGAAGAATGATGCCAGCTTCAGATTATCTTACAGCGCAACGAATTCGCAACCAAGTGAAGAGAGAGGCCGACCAATTAGTCGGTGAATTCGATGCCGTGATTGCTCCTACCTGGCCTAATGGAGCAGCTCTACGTGTAGTGCAAAATGGCTGGCCAGTGCCGGCAAGACCAGAATGGGAACCACCAAATGAAGTAAACTCTGCCACTCCCAAACTAAATTCTATCGGAAACCTAGTGGGGCACCCTGGCCTGGCAATTCCGTGTGGATTTGATGAAGATGGACTACCTCTTTCCGTTCAGATAGTCAGTTCAGCTTGGGAGGATCAATCTACCCTTGATTTTGGCATGGCCTATCAAAGAGAAACTGACTGGCATCTACAAAGACCTCCCTATCCTTGGCGCACATAACACAAACTTTGAACCCTACAAGGCAGCATGGAGACCAAAAACGCTCTCTCAGAATTAAAAACCGAAATCATTAGAGATCGTAGTTTTTCAAATATTAAAACGACTATTCTCTGGATTCTTATCGTTGCAACATGCCACAAAGTTGAGGCTCAAGCTCCAAGACACCTACAGCCAGCTGATCAGTTTGAAATTAAGAGGCTGGGATCTCCAGTACTGAGCCCCGAGGGCCAATGGATTGCCTATACAATAACCGAAACTAGCTTGGAGGAAGAAAGTTCTGAAACTCGCGTATGGATGGTCTCTTCGGATGGTGGTGAAGCTATACCGATGACTACTTCAGGAGCATCTTCCAGTAATCCACAATGGAGTCCAGATGGACGATTCCTTTCCTTCACTGGTTCCAGAAATGGGAGCAATAACCAAGTCTGGATCCTGGATCGCAGAGGAGGAGAAGCAGTACAACTTACTGAAGTAGAACAAGGTATTCGAGATTATCAGTGGTCACCAGATGGATCACAATTACTACTGACTATTCGGGACCCCGAACCAGAAAATGGTTGGGGAAGTGAAAAGGAAAATGCACCTCAAGCCCCCTGGGTAATCGACCGGCTCCAATTTAAACGTGATGGACAGGGATATCTGACCGGAAACCAACATACCCATCTATACATTTTTGATCTGGAAACCCATAACCTCACTCAAATCACTTCTGGTGACTTCGACGAATCTCAAGCCGTATGGAGTCCAGATGGACGAACCATCGCTTTTGTCAGCAATCGTACTGCCGAACCCGATGGAAATCAAAATACCGACATTTGGATAGTCAGTTCTCAAAATACAGATAAGGGCCAAACCCTTCTGCAGGTCACATCCAACCCTGGTTCCGACTCATCACCGTCCTGGAGCCCTGATGGAAAATGGATCGCTTATGTCTCAGTTATCGAACCAGACCTGATCTGGTATGCAACTAGGCATCTAGCTGTTATCTCTTCTGACGGAGGTGAAGCTAATATTTTGTCGCAAGAACTAGATAGAAATGTGAGCTCACCACGATTTAGTGAGAATGGAGAAGATATAATTTTCCGACTAGAAGACTCATCTGAAGACCATCTTGTCAAAATTTCATCTCAGGGAGGTAGTCCTGTTCGAATTGTAGAGGGACCCTTGAGTGCGGGACTATTTTCTTTAGGAAAGAATGGAGTTGTGGCCAGCTTGATAGGCACTCTCGATAGACCATCTGAAATACATATCCTAAAGGACGATGAGTTGCGCAGAGTCACATTTACTAATGATGATTTTTTGGCAGATATTGATATCGCAGAAGTCAAGAACGTTCAATTCCCCTCCAGAGATGGCACTGAGATAGAAGGTTTCGTGACCTTCCCAGTAGGATTTGAAGTGGGAATACGTTATCCCACCCTTCTGAGAATTCATGGGGGTCCCGTAAGCCAATACAGACACTCATTCAACTTCGAAGCACAACTATTCGCAGCAAATGGCTATCTGGTTGTGCAAACAAATCCACGTGGATCATCTGGTTATGGACAGGATTTTTCGTCGGACCTTTGGGCTGAATGGGGAGTCAGGGACTACGAAGACGTTGTAGCAGGAGTGGACTACACTATTGAACAAGGGTGGTCAGATCCAAATCGACTCGGAGTGGGTGGGTGGTCCTATGGAGGGATACTGACCGACCACGTTATAACTCAAACAGACCGTTTTTCAGGAGCGATCACAGGGGCCAGTGAATTTCTCTACATAGCAAATTATGGACATGACCATTATCAGCTTCAGTGGGAAAAAGAACTGGGCTTGCCTTGGGAAGGCAACAATCGTGAAAACTGGGAAGCCATCAGTCCTTTCAATAAAGTTGACAGGATAAAAACCCCTACCCTAGTGATGGGTGGGGAAAAAGACTGGAACGTACCCATACAGAATGGGGAGCAGATATATCAAGCACTTCGAAGGCTTGGAGTGCCAACAGAGCTCGTAGTTTATCCAGGACAGGGACATGGCCTCCGACCACCATCATACCAAAAAGACCGTTATGAACGATACTTGGCCTGGTACAACAAATGGGTCAAGAAGGATCAGATTCCAGTTAGTAACGAAAATTGAATCATACGTCGCCATAGATACTAACGAAAATCTACTACGGGCCTTATGTCACCTTCCACAAATCTAGTTTCTGAATCGCTACCTACAGAAGTAGACGTGTTGATAGTCGGAGCTGGACTTGCTGGTTTAGCATGTGCTCGATTGCTGACCCTTTCGGGGATCAACACTCACATTATAGAAGCATCCTCTTCGGTGGGAGGCCGTGTTAAGACTGATGAAATGAACGGCTTTCTATTGGATAGAGGATTTCAAGTCCTACTAACATCCTACAGCGAACTCAAGAACCAAGTCGACTTGGAACAACTAGATCTAAGAGCTTTTAAATCGGGCAGTTTGATTCGGAGCCAGGATCAATTTCACCTTCTAAGTGATCCTATAAAACATCCATCAGACTTGATGTCTACAGTACAAGCTAGGGTTGGATCCTTGAGCGACAAAACAAAAACAGCAATACTCAAATATCGTCTACTCAACCTATGTCCAGATAAATGCTTCGACGGTCCAGAACGAACTACTCTAAGTGAACTGGAGAGATTGGGCTTCTCACAAAGATTCATCGACACTTTTTTTCGACCTTTCCTAGGGGGAGTATATCTCGAAAAATCGCTCAACACTTCCTCCAGTCTATTCAATTACTACTTACGTTGTTTCTCTTCAGGGGAGACCACGCTGCCTTCAGGAGGTATGCAACGACTTCCAGAACTCTTGGCACAGGATTTAGAGGGGCGTGTGACATTCAATACAATCGCCACACATATTGACAAAGGAAAAGTAACTGTTCAAAACGGACAGGTCGTAAAAGCAAGGGAGGTAGTATTAGCAGTAGACGAACCAGCAGCAGCGAAGCTGACCAAATCTCCAGTCAATCCCTTTAAATCATCTGTGACAGCTTACTTTTCAACCGACTATCCGCCTTCCAGGGATCCCATACTAATTCTCAATGGGGAGAACGATGGACCAGTAAACCATGTGGCAATTCTGAGTAATGTTTGTCCCAGTTACGCACCGGAAGGAATGCACCTTATATCTGTTTCCGGAGTTGACATGAACGAGAATGAGATAAAAGAATTTCCTAGAGAGGCACTAAAACAACTCAGGCAATGGTTTGGACCCACAGTAGAAAACTGGTCCTATCTGCATACATACTTTATTCCCTTTGCCCTTCCCAAACATCCCCCACAAACACTGCCAGACCTGAAGGCGCTGAATTTACGTTATGACAATTTCGTTCGAATTGGAGACTCCACTACATTCGGATCGATTCAGGGCGCTTTATTATCTGGACGTAAAGGTGCGGAACTTATACTGGAACAACTGGACTGAATTGGTTCACCGATTACAAGGACAACCTCGTAAGCTTGCCTCAACGGCAAACCTTCACCAAACTAGGCGCACAATGACACAACACTCCACAGATGAAATTTCCAGAAGAAGAAGCCAATACTGGCGTAGAAACATCCAATACCTCTTGGTACTTCTCTCCGTTTGGTTTGTCAGTTCATACCTTACTGGCATCGTTTTCGTCGACATACTCAATCAATTCCGTATTCCAAAAACTGGATTTCCTTTAGGGTTCTGGTTTGCCCAACAAGGATCTATCTACATTTTTGTCATCCTGATCTTTATATACGTCTTTCTGATGAACAATCTAGACCAAGAATTTGGTGTTGAGGAGATAGACGAATAATGAGTGTGCAAAATTGGACTTTTCTATTGGTGGGTCTTTCATTTGTTCTATACGCTGGCATAGCTGTATGGTCTCGCGCTAGTTCGACCAAAGAGTTTTACATCGCTGGAGGAGGAGTCTCGCCATTAGCCAATGGGATGGCGACAGCAGCAGACTGGATGTCTGCTGCCTCTTTCATTTCCATGGCAGGGATCATCGCATTTAGAGGGTATGACGGTTCGGTTTATTTGATGGGCTGGACTGGCGGATATGTGTTACTGGCTCTGTTGTTGGCACCATATCTCAGAAAATTTGGAGCTTACACAGTTCCTGATTTTGTAGGCGAGCGATACTACTCCCAAACTGCAAGAATTGTAGCGGTCATCTGCGCGATTTTTGTCTCCTTTACTTATGTCGCTGGGCAAATGAGAGGGGTGGGTATTGTGTTCGGGCGCTTCCTGGAAGTGCCCATAGAAGCAGGTGTATTGATCGGCATGTGCATTGTGTTCTTTTATGCTGTACTGGGGGGAATGAAAGGAATCACCTACACACAGGTTGCACAATACTGTGTGCTCATATTCGCCTATCTAGTCCCAGCCATTTTTCTTTCCCTACTAATTACTGGAAACCCGATACCGCAAATAGGACTGGGAGGCACAGACCAAGAAAGTGGTATGTTCCTACTTGATCGCCTCAACGGACTACATTCCGAACTAGGGTTCGCATCCTACACTTCTGGAGAAAAAACAAGTACAGACATATTTTTTATCACGGCAGCTCTTATGGCAGGAACAGCTGGACTTCCCCATGTAATAATACGGTTCTATACCGTTCCAAAAGTAAAAGATGCCAGGATAAGTGTGGGATGGGCACTTCTATTTATTGCAATCCTTTATACGACTGCTCCTGCCATTGCTGTTTTTGCTCGAACTAATCTTCTTAATACAGTCTCAGAGCAACCCTACTCTGAAATGCCAGAATGGTTTACTACATGGGAATCAACTGGGCTGATATCCTATGAAGATCACAATCAGGACGGTCTGATACAATTCGTCGGTCCAGAGGCCCAAACAATTGACGCCAAGCCTATCACGAACGAATTGACAATCGACCAAGACATCATGGTACTGGCAAATCCCGAGATATCAGGACTTCCTAATTGGGTGATTGGACTGGTAGCTGCAGGTGCTTTGGCAGCTGCGCTTTCTACAGCAGCCGGGCTTCTAATGGTGGTATCTTCAGCAGTCAGTCATGATCTTCTGAAAAGAGCCCTCCTGCCTGGAATAACGGAAAAGGGAGAGCTAATTGCTGCCCGTGTCAGTGCTGGATTAGCGGTGGCAGTAGCTGGCTACCTTGGCATTAACCCGCCTGGTTTTGTCGCTGAAGTAGTTGCATTTGCTTTCGGATTAGCTGCAGCTTCGTTTTTTCCAGCTATCATCTTAGGAGTCTTCTCAAAAAGAATGAACCGTAACGGCGCAGTTCTGGGTATGGTAGTTGGAATCACATTTACTGCCGCTTATATCATCTATTTTAAGTTTATTAATCCCTCTTCAAACACAGCAGATCACTGGTGGTTTGGTGTATCTCCAGAAGGAATCGGCACCTTAGGCATGCTACTTAATCTCGCTGTTGCGACTGTAGTCTCTCGCTTTACCCCAGCCCCCCCAGAAAGAGTTGTTGCATTAGTTGATCGCATGAGGATGCCAAATGAGCCAGGATCATAAAGATCGATCGCTGCCACGACCGTCTGAAATTGTATGAGCCAGCACCAAAGTTTTTCATTTTAATCTGAGGCCTCATAAATGAATGGACCTACCAAAGAAATCCCTTCCTGGCGGGCAAGTGGGTCACTCTTTGAGAATTGTAACTGTACTGGTATATGTCCTGGCCATATACATTTCTCAAATGATTGTTCTCATGAACGTTGCATCGGATACTGGGCCATACAAATCGATTCTGGATTCTTGGGTGACACTGACCTATCTGGAGTTCAGTGCGTTGTAGCCTTTGATTCTCCCCAAAGAATGATCGATGGAAAGTGGACTGAAGCAATAATCGTCGACCGAGAAGTATCTGAAGAACAGCTTATCGCCCTAGAAGCTATCCTTACTGGTTCAGTGGGAGGCCCCTGGGAGGTGCTCGATCGTTTCGTAGCAAAGAGGTTACCTACAAAACAACTTCCTATCAAAATAGTGAGAGAACAAAACATTGAGAAACTCAAGGTCGGCAACATAATGGAAAGTGTAGTCACCCCATTACCAGGAACTCATAATAATGTCCCTGTGACCATCGAAAATATGTTCAATCAAATTCACGGTTCCTCACAAATCGTTGCGCAAGGAGAAACTAAATACTCGGACGGGACAATTACCATTGATACCAGCGGAACACACGCACTTATAAGCAGATTTAACTGGGAGATGGTCGATAAATAATGAGCAGGTCGTCCACCAAGGCTTCCATTGCTGATTGAATTTTTTGCATGGATGACAATGATGTCAATCATGATGGTCCCCTCAGCTTACCCCTGGATAGCTGCATTTTTGTCTATTTCCAAATCAAGTAACAATGGTTCTCTAAAAGCAAGTTGGGTCATTCTTTTCATATTGGGCTATATAGTAGTCTGGTCTGGCTTCAGTGTTTTACTACTTTTCTCGAATTTTCAGCTAGATCGAATCTTTCAAAGGACATCTCTGAATCAAATAGACCTCTACTCTTCAATTTCTCCTTGGGTTCTTATCGGTGTCGGAGCCTACCAATTGACACCCCTTAAGAATGCCTGCCTAAAACACTGTAGAACACCACTGCATTATTTCCTTGCGCAATGGAAGAATGGACCTCGAGGTGCGCTTCTAATGGGAGCGCACCATGGCCTCTTCTGCCTAGGTTGTTGCTGGGCCTTAATGCTCGCAATGTTTTCTCTAGGCCTTATGAGCCTTGTGTGGATGGTCCTCTTTACACTGATTGTTAGTATCGAAAATCTACTAGCCCAGGGAGAAGTTTTTGCGAGATTAGTTGGTGCTATAATGATGACCTGGGGAATAACATTAATTTTGGGATCCTGATGGAAAAGAACAAAAAACTTACGGGAGCCAGTTTCCGTAACGCTTTTAAAGAAATCGTTTGGCCTCGGAGAAAACTAATATCCCTGGGATTGATACTGATCCTACTCAATCGGCTGAGTGGCCTAGTACTCCCCGCTTCTTCCAAATACCTGATTGATCAAGTCCTGGGGCAAGGTGATTTTGATCTTCTACTCAAGCTACTGGCTTTATTGGCAGCTAGCATTGCTATACAGGCGGGCAGTAACTTCTTACTCACTCTTTTGCTAAGCGTCGAAGCACAACACCTCATAGCACACCTTCGAGCTCAGGTCCAAAAACACGTACTTACTCTTCCAGTAAGAACCTTCGACGATTCAAAAACTGGTATTCTAGTATCCCGTATCATGGACGACGTCGAAGGAGTTCGAAATCTAGTCGGAACAGGATTAGTACAGTTAGTTGGCGGAATTGTCACCGCAATCGTTGCATTCGGATTTCTGATACAAATCAATTTGTGGATGACGATCCTTGCTCTGGTTCCCTTAGCTTTGTTTGCAGTCATATCGATTAAAGCCTTTCAAAAACTTCGACCTGCATTTCGGGAAAGAGGAAAGATACGTGCGGAAGTGACCGGAAGGCTGACAGAATCATTGGGAGGAATCCGTATCATCAAAGGATTCCATGCTCTGGAAAAAGAGGGTGAGATTTTTGAGGACGGAGTCCTTAGAGTGTTCGAAAATGTCAAAACAACCCTGACCACATCTAGCGCAGTGAGCAGTATGGGAACCTTCCTTGCTGGTCTAGCAAGTGTAATGATAATGGGATACGGTGGCAGCCTTATTTTGTCGGGATCTTTGACACTAGGGGAGTTATTTTCTTTCACTCTGTTTTTGGGATTTCTAGTTGTTCCTATCGCCCAAATGGCTAACATAGGAACCCAAATGACCGAAGCCTTCGCCGGTCTTGATAGGACCGCTGACCTTCTCTCCTGGCCCTCTGAGGATGATGACGAAAAACGTACAATCACAATGCCCTTAATAGAAGGTAAGGTCAGTTTTGAAAATGTTACATTTTCCTATGAGAAGGATCAACAAGTTTTAAAAAACATTACTTTCCGTGCGGAACCGGGCACCGTAATTGCTCTGGTAGGAAGCTCTGGATCTGGAAAATCTACCCTGGCCAGTCTGGCAGCTTCTTTTTTGACCCCTGATAGTGGCAGGATCCTCATAGACGACCAAGATCTAGCAAACATTAAACTGTCGTCATACCGAACTCAACTAGGTCTGGTATTACAGGACGATTTCCTCTTTGAGGGGACAATTCGTGAAAATCTACTATTCGCTAAACCCAATGCTAGCCATGAAGCAGTGCTTTTGGCTGCCGAACAAGCCCATGTAACAGATTTCACTAAGGATTTTCCAGATGGCTTGGACACACTGATCGGAGAAAGAGGAGTTAAGCTTTCGGGTGGTCAACGTCAAAGAGTGACCATCGCCAGGGCAATCCTATCTAACCCCCGTATTTTGCTTTTGGATGAAGCAACTTCGAGCCTAGACACAGAAAGTGAGTACCTTATCCAGCAAAGTCTTTCCCACTTGCTACAAGACCGAACGACTTTCGTGATCGCACATCGACTCTCAACTATCCAAAGAGCGGACTTAATCCTGGTAATTGAAGAAGGAGAAATAGTGGAACGTGGTGATCACGAAGATTTAATAAGTCGGCGGGGCCGTTATCACGAACTCTATACGATACAGGCCAGAATCTAACTAATACTGCTATAGCTTCCCGTTAATCCACTCTTCATCTGTGAGTAGTTTTCGTTCATTGAGTGTCTGCTGCGCACCAGATCCCACCACATAACGAAACTTTCCAGCAGGATCATTAACAGCCTTCAGAATACAATCTGACACCACTTCAGGAGAATCCGCCTTTAATTGTGCTTCCTTGTACATACTGACCAATCGCTCCAGATGTTGCCCGTATACTGTGTCATCTATAACGATGGAATCTGCTTTGTTAAGAATAGTTGTTGAGATGAAACCTGGTTCTATCAAAACCACCCTGACACCGAACTGACTAGTTTCTATAGCTAAAGATTCGCTAATCGCCTCCAACGCATGTTTGCTAGCAGCATAGATACCATGTCCAGCAGTGACTAAGCGCCCTGCCACTGAACTAACATTCACAAGAGTTCCTCCTCTTAAACCCCTCATTATCGGAAGTACTTCCTGCGTTACCCTTAGTGCCCCAAACACGTTAGTCTCGAACACTGCTTTTGCTTCATCCATATCGATTTCTTCAACACTACTTATACTGGATATACCGGCATTGTTAACCAGCACATCAATCCTTCTGGTTTCTTGACAAAGTTGCTTGATAGCGCTCTTCACGGAAACGCAGTCGTCTACGTCTAACTCTAACACCCCATGACCTCCACCTTCCTTGAGAGTCTCACTTAAGCTCTCACTGATGTCACTCGGGTTACGCATACTGGCATACACTCGATAACCCTCTCTAGCAAAGCGCATTGCCGTTGCCTCACCAATCCCACCACTGCACCCAGTTATGAGAACCACAGGGCGACTATCAACAGTCAAAGAAGTGCTCAAGTCAATCTCCTGACCCATGTGCCTTCAATTTTTTCGAGAATTTAGCTCTAAACTTATTCACTTTGGGGTTTATTACGATCTGGCAGTAAGGCTGTTCCCGATTGTTTCTGAAATATTTTTGATGATATGCTTCTGCTGAGTAAAAACATTCAAAATCAACGACCTCGGTCACAATGGGATCATCCCATATCTTTTCAGTCGTCAAAGTTTCAATCAACTCCCTAGCCAATCTCTTCTGGTCAGCATTATGAGCGAAAATTGCGGAACGATATTGAGTTCCTACATCGTTGCCCTGCCTATTCAAGGTAGTCGGATCATGTATCGAGAAGAAAATCTCCAGCAGATCAGTGTAAGTGATTACCTTACTATCAAAACTAATCTGTACTACCTCCGCATGACCCGTTTCCCCAGAACAAAGTTCTTCGTAACTGGGATTTTCAATATGACCCCCAGAAGCACCCGATTGAACAGAATCCACACCTTCAAGAAGTTCGAAAACTGCTTCTAAACACCAGTAGCAACCACCTCCCAAGGTGGCAATTTCCTTTGAGTTCACTCCGTCCTCCATTATGTGATAATCCTTCCTCCTGACGATCTATCCAGGACCTTACTATTGATATCTAAGATGATATAGCTGTATTCTAATTTCTCATTTCTTTTGTAGCCATGCTAACAGGTAGATTTATCGGGCACGCGACTAATTTTCGATCTTCAAACTACATACTCAAAGTTTACAAAACTTTGGCCTAGGGAGAAAACAAATATGAACCCCTCCACGGTTTCGGTTGTAAGGAATTTTTTGCTTTTCATTCCGACTTGTTTCATTGTTACGGCCCAGTTTGCTGTAGCACAACAATCCACCCTTGGAGTTGATGATCAGTTCGCCATCCAGGCTGTTGCGAATCCCAAATTAAGCCCTGATGAACAATGGGTGGCTTATACTGTCCGTACTACAAGCATTGAACTGGAGAAATCTGAAACGCGGCTATGGATGATTTCCACCAGTGGGGGTGTTCCTATCCCGATGACTAGTAAAGGATATTCCGTATCCAACGTAGAATGGAGTCCAGAAGGTGGGCATCTCTCATTTATTGCCAGCAAGAATTCTGGTGAATCTCAGGTATGGCAACTAGACCTCAGGGGTGGAGAAGCTCAACAAATCACTTCGGTAGAACAGGGCGTCCAATCCTACGAATGGTCACCAGATGGCTCCAAATTATTACTGACATTACAAGATCCACAAGAAGAAAAAGATGAAGAAAAAACTGCAGAGCCTTGGGTAATAACCAGGCTACAGATTAAACGGGACGGTCGGGGGTATCTGACTGATACTCGGCACTCTCATCTTTATGTTTTTGATATTGAGACACAGGCATTAAAACAAATAACTTCAGGACGTTGGGACGAATCACAGCCGTCCTGGAGTCCAGATGGTCGACTTGTAGCTTTTGTTAGTAACCGAACCGAAGATCCTGATGCCAATTCAAATTCTGACATCTGGATAGTCTCCGTAGACAATACCGACAAAGGTCAGACCTTACTCCAGCTAACCACCTATCCAGGATCTGACTCCTCTCCCTCTTGGAGCCCAGACGGCAAGTGGATCACCTACGTAACTGACGATACAGACCCCCAGTTCAGTAGCCTATCAGTCAACCAACTAGCTATGGTATCCTCAGCAGGAGGGCCCCGAAAACTGGTACATCCTGACCTGGACCGAAATGTGCGCAACCCCCAGTTCGATTCCGAAGGAGAAAATATTCTAGTCAGCATCGAGGACAGTGGAGAACGCTATCTGGGCAAAATCCAAGTACAGGGTTCGAACCTTGAACGAATCAGCAAAGAAGGCTACACAATGTCCTCTTTTTCAGCTGCTGCCTCTGGAGCCACTTCCCTGGTTCTGAGTAGTCCTCATCTCCCCAGCGAAGTATTCCTGATTGACGATGATGATCACAAACAATTAACTCACACAAACGAAAACTTCATCCAAACACTTAATTTGGCTGAAGTCACAAATATCCATTTTCCAAGTAAAGATGGGACGTCGATAGAAGGGTGGATTTTCACGCCCCCTGGTTACGACTCTAGTCTCAGGTATCCAACCATCCTGAGAATTCACGGTGGACCTAACGGTATGTACGGGGTGAACTTCAATTTTGAAGCGCAACTTCTAGCTGCTAATGGATACGTTGTCCTACTTACTAATCCTCGTGGTTCTTCAGGATATGGACAAGATTTTAGCATGGCCCTCTGGCAGAAATGGGGTATCCCAGACTTTGATGATGTCATGGCAGGTATCGATTACGTACTAGACGCAGGCTACGCCGATCCCAATCGACTGGGAGTTGGCGGGTGGTCCTATGGAGGTATCCTGACAAATTATGTTATCACCAAGAGCGAACGATTTTCAGCTGCAATCACAGGGGCCAGCATGGGATTATTAGTCGCAAATTTTGGTCATGATCACTACCAGCTAGGTAACGAACGTGAGTGGGGTCTTCCATGGGAAACCCGTGAAATATGGGAAAACCTGTCTCCCTTTAATTCAATTGAAAAAGTTACAACCCCCACCTTAGTCATGGGAGGGGAAAAAGATTGGAACGTTCCAATTCAAAACTCTGAACAGATCTACCAAGCACTGAGGAGAATGGGAGTTCCGACCCAATTAATCGTTTATCCAGGTCAACCCCATGGACTTAGAATTCCTTCGTATCAAAAAGACAGGCTAGAGAGGTATTTGGCATGGTACGATAAATGGTTAAAAGGCACTGAAACCGTGGAGAAACAATGACTATGATTGATGTGTCTGTGAGAGACCCTTAGCTTGCTATAACAAAACTGGAATGACGAAGGGATCAAACCAGTTCAAAAACCTCCCCAGAAAGTGAACTATAGATGATGAGACACACAATCAAATACGGACCTAAGATCCTCACTGCTTTATGGATGTTCTTATTCCTCCCATCAGCAGACCTTAAGGGACAATCTTTTGAACTTGAACCTCATCAACAACTAGCAAGGGATATTCTACAGGAAATAATTGAGATAAACACGGTTGATTCAGCGGGAACGACCAAGGCAGCCAAGGCCTTAGAACGTCGACTTCTTGAGGCTGGATTTTCCGATGAAGATGTGCGTGTAATTGGTCCTACACAGAAGAAGATGAACTTGGTAGCTAGACTGCGAGGTAGAGATACAGGACGTCCAGCAATTCTCCTGCTTGCCCACCTCGATGTAGTAGAAGCATTGCGAAGCGATTGGAACATGGATCCATGGAAGATGATCGAACAGGATGGCCATTTCTATGGACGAGGAGTCATCGATGATAAAGACGAAGCCGCAATATACACAGCCAATCTCATTAGATATAAACAGGAAGGCTTTGTACCAGACAGGGACATTATTATAGCATTAACAGCCGATGAAGAGGGCGGTGAGCACAATGGAGTACAGTGGCTACTAGAAAATCACCGTGAACTAATCGATGCCGAATACGCGCTAAACGAAGGTGGCGGCGGTGAGATCAAGGATGGAAAACATAGAATTAACGCAGTCCAGGCTAGTGAAAAAGTCTATCAAAATTTCAATTTGAGAACTGTAAATCCAGGAGGACACAGTTCGTTACCCAGAGACGATAATGCAATTTATGAACTGGCTGAAGCTCTAGTCCGGATAAGCGAATACCAGTTTCCTATCGAGTTAAATGAGGTTACGGAAGCATACTTTAGGGGTACAGCCGAGGTAGAAGGGGGTTCTGTAGCGATGAATATCAATACTATGCTCGCCGACCCTACTAATGAACTTGCCGTAGCTCGGATTCAGTCAGAGCCAGGCTGGAACGCCCGACTCAGGACCACTTGCGTCGCAACCAGGCTGGATGGTGGACATGCCAACAATGCCCTACCTCAAACTGCCGAAGCCATTGTCAATTGTCGCATACTGCCAACCCACAACCCTCAAGATGTACTATCCAGCCTAAGAAGGGTGGTTGGAACCCAAGTTGAAGTGACACCAATGGGGCAAGCCAATCCCAGCCCTCCTTCCCCCCTCAGGACCAGTGTCCTCGAACCCATACAACAAATCACTGAGGAAATGTGGCCAGGAGTGCCTATTGTACCGATAATGGCTACTGGTGCTACAGATGGACTTTACCTTCGAAGGGCAGGTATACCAACTTATGGAGTCTCTGGAATCTTTGCGGACGTAGACGATAACCGGGCGCACGGTCAGGATGAACGAATACTGATAAAATCGTTTTTCGAAGGGCAAGAATTCCTATTTCGGTTAGTGAAAGCTCTTTCCAGTCCAGCGGGTGTGAGCTGAAGCGAACGGAAGTATTCGAAGTCTATTGGAGACAGTATGGCGAGAAAAGAATAGAGCTTAATCTGTTGAAAATCTGTTGAGGAAAGCTTTTTCCTCTCGGGATAGTGAATCCACTCCTTCACTCTGCACACGGCTTAACAGCCTCTGTATTTCTAATTTGTTTAATTCATGTATCGCAGATAAATCTATGGATGACCAGCGTTTTTTCAGTGAATCATCAGAACTATCGACTGAATCTGAAAAAATCTTGCGCTGGAACTCCCTTTGACCCTTCAACTTCCGCCAATCTTGCCAATAGAGCATTCCATAGCCCATAGCTAAACCCCCCAAATGAGCAAAATGGGCAACACCCCCTCCAGACCCTGAAATACCACTGTACAGGCTTATTGCCACCAATGCGGACACTAGCCAACGCGCTTCAACTGGTAGCACTCCCCAAATGTAAATGTTCTCACGTGGCCAGTACTTAGCAAAACCTATTAAGACTCCATAAACCGCAGCTGAAGCCCCTACAACTGGCGATGCTGTAGAAAACAGAAAGGAAAAGATCGCTCCCCCAAGGCCACTTACAATGTAAAATTTCAGAAAGCGTTTCCCACCTAATTTGTATTCCAATCTGGGTCCGAAAAAGAATAGTCCGATCATATTAAAGAACAGGTGACTAAAATTTGCATGCAAAAACATGTAGGTCAGAGCTGTCCAAGGTCTAAATGGTAATGCTGGGAAATAGCCACTATCAAGTCCAATGAGCGCGGGTGGGAATAGAGTACAAAGTAAATAGACCAAACTCCCACGCGGTATCAAAAAAAATACTAAGACGTTCAGCGCTAGGATTCTGGACACCCAGAAAGTCATCTTTAAACACCCTCCCTCTATCTCTGACGGACCCTACGCAATTCTATTCTATGCACAAAGTCAATAGTGTTGACGCCTTGCCTCCATCTAAGCCTACATGAAACGGTCTGGCTTTAGTGCTTCCATTTGTGGGAATTCCTCTGAGCTACCTAGTACATATTGCTCAATCATTTTTCCTGTGATTGGAGCCAAGGTGAGCCCCAGGGTAGCATGACCAGTAGCTACAAAGAGCCCTGAATGCCCAGGAACTGGACCTACACATGGCACTCCATCTGGGGTGCATGGTCGTAAACCCGTCCACTCTGAAATGACTTCAGAATATTCCAGACCACTCATGTACTCAGCTGCAGAATTCGTGACGTAATTCAATCTTTCCTTATTAAGATCATGGTTCATACCGCTAAATTCTATGGTACCCGCAAAGCGAGTAAAGCCACTCATCGGTGAGCAATAAACAGAAGTTTCCGACATCACAAAAGTGTGCGTGGGAGGTGGAGGACCTTCACAAGAAAACCTGACGTCCCTGTGGTAGCCCTTTCCTGGCTGAATAGGCAGATGGAAACCAAATTTTTGTGTAAGACGTTGACTATAAGAACCAGTGGTCAATATGACTGTGTCCGCTTCGATTTTTTCACCTGTATCCAACAATACACCGGTTATTTTAGTGTCCTGACTCAACACTTCAGTCACTTCATTACCCAGGATAATTCGAGCGCCCGATTTCTCGGAAGACCTTGCCATTTCCAGGACGAAGCGAAATGGATCACAGGTAGCCCCTTGGGGGAAATACGCTCCTCCCAAAATTGTTTCCTTCAGTGCTGGTTCGACCTCCCTCAATTCTCCCGCTGACATCATAGCTGGACTATACCCATATCTAACCATAGTCCTAACGTCAGAATTTATATGTTCAAGAGCATTGTTAGTTAGGCAGACCTCAAAAAAACCTTCCCTCCTATAGCCACACTTCAAATTTTCTTGATCCACCAAGCTATCAAACAAGTCCAGAGTGGCATGTCCCAATGAACTAAGTGCATTGGCACTTCTTTCAAAACTTTCCTTGTTACAGTGACTCCGATACTTCCACAGCCACTTTATAAGCCCTGGATTCCAGCGAAGTGGAATACGAAATGGACTTCTTGGATTGAGCATTTCCCTGGCAGCTTCTAGAACACGACCAGGTTTATTTATCGGTGTGTGACCCACTGCAACGCTCCCTGCGTTGCCGAAGGATGCCCCAGAACCAATTCCATTTCTTTCTATCAGCGTTACTCGCAATCCTCGCTTGGCTAAAAAATAGGAGCAGCATATGCCAATAACTCCTCCTCCCACAACAACAACTCTTTCTTTAGTCATTTCCACCAAAAACCACCTATTTTCCACATTTTCATTAACACAGCAATTGGCACTTTAATATTTTCATCACTGAATCTCTACACTTAGGCTTGCAGAAGCTTCCCTAAGGGCGGATTCAACAAATTCTGGAGTCTCACCCTTGGCAAATAAAAATCCCAGATACTGATTTCCATCAGGCAAGGGCAAAACCTGTGCTCCTGTTGGCAAGGTTATCTCAACGTCTTTTATACCTTTGACACTCCTTGCCTCCTCGATTCCAAACACATTGTGCAATTTGCCTTCCTTCGGCACAGGCAACATAAACACCCCCTCAGATTCACCTTGACTCCTGTAGTGATCAACCTCCCTGCCTAAAGAGTGTCTGAGTATTAATTCCTCCAAAGTCGATTCCGGATGGAACCTGAAAATCCTCGAGCAGTAGCCCCCAATGGACCGTGGGGCGATCTCCAAAAGATTGATCTCCTCCGCTTTGACTCTGAACTCAGCATGTATTGGTCCATTTTCTAGTCCAAGGTTGATAGCAATTTGTTCAGTCCTTTCCGTTAATTTTTTTTGCAAAAGAGCACTGAGTCTAGAAGGTGTGATGAGAATTGTCTCCTCAAAAAAAGGACCCTCCATTGGATCTGGCTTATCCAAGATACCTATCAACATCAACCTGCCCTCGTCCATGATCCCCTCTACAGCTACCTCCCTTCCTTCAAGATATTCCTCGATAACAACCTCTCCCAAAGACTCGTCCGATCCTTTTCCGAAGCCCCCCGATTCCAGTATTTTATTTAAACGAGTCCAAGCGATCATAAACTCCTCAGAATTATTACACCTAGTAACTCCTCGACTTCCTGATAACGAAGTCGGCTTGACAACACATGGGAACCGAATTTTTTCTAATATGGAGTTAATATCTTCACTTAAGTCACAACTTTGGAACCAGATAGTGTACCCTTCCTTACCTGCCAGTTTTTCTCGCATCAAGCCCTTATTACGGACTACTGAAACACCCTTCAGAGAATGTTGGACCAGACCAATGCTTTCAGCTGCCGCAGCGGCCAGAATAGCAAAATCGTCTTCCGCTGCTACAACACCACTGAGTTCGTACCGGGAATGAAATTCAACGATACGTTTGGCCGAGGTAATTATGTCATCTGGGTCCAACAAAAGACTAGATCCTGGGACTACCTCACTCAATGATTGCTGGTGATTTGAACCTACTGAAATTTCAAGTCCAAGCTTTCGGCCAGCTTCCATGAAAGCTTTAGCCCGATAAGTAGTCTTCGCTAATAGGATTAAAACCCTTTGCGAAGTTCCTGTTTTCGTCTTCTTAGCTGTTGCTGATCTATTTAGCACCGGTCGTATATGGGTTTGAACCAGCCGCATGATTGGTGACATCTTCAATAGCTTTTATTTCAGGAATCTTCTCCTTCAATATCTTCTCGATACCCTGATTGAGTGTCACTGAGGCCAGTCCACAGCCCTGACATCCACCACCCATTTGAACATACACCACTCCATTCCTTACCTCTACCAAGGTCACATTGCCCCCGTGCTGTGCCACTCCAGGAGTGACATACTTGTCAATTACCTGCTGAACCTTTTCGGCCAAATCACCCTCAAGCGGCTTAGAGCCTATCGGAGCCAAATTAGGATTTTCAAACTTAAAACCACTTTCGGTTAATGTTTCTACCCAGTCAATCCTCGTTCCATCAAGCACCTTAAGACTCTCCGAATCGACAACAACGTCAAAACCTTCCACATGGAATATGACATCCCGAGCAGCCTTTTCTTCAGGATCAATGAGAGTGACCTCATATCGAGGGTCTAGAGGACTAGCACTAGCCACGCTAATCCGAACAGCCGCAGCCTCCCCCTGCATTTCTATAAAGTTTAGAATTGTATCGCTAGCCAGTTGGCTAAAGGATATTGGAGTGCTAACCTTTTCGTTCATTATTAGGGCACCACAAAACGCACTGTGTCCACCACCCACGGATCCACTGGTATATGAATACCGTCACCCACGACAGCTATTACAACGTGCTCGCCTGAAGCTAACCCCGTCAATTCATACTCTGTTTGAGCCTGGCCGAGATGGATGTAGGTACCTTCGACAGTGGGAATCGGAGCTCCCGCTGGAGGAAGATCCGCGTCTACCACAAAGTGATGATGACCAGTACCGCCCTCCATTGTTCCCGCCGGAACAATCTCTATCCCAGATGCCTCTAGTCTGAGGACTACCGAATTCCCTTCTAAAGTCGCTCCGTCTTCAGGATGGACAAAATTTATCGAAGCCCCGGCCTCTGTAGGTTCGGGTTCCGACGCATCTGTGCACGAAATCAGAATGAAACTTAAAAGTCCCAACCCCAAAGGTCGCAAAGAACTACCCAAAGATGAAATCACTGATCTACTCCTAGGTTAGTGTAGAGAGGACAAGACAGGTGAAGATTAAGGTATTTAATAGCAAATATAAAGGTCAACTCAGACAGTCATTTGATTGTGATGCCCGTCTTTACCATTTTTAGTGATGATCCAAACCTTTTTCTACAGTTCATCGTTCTCTGAGAGCAGACTCATGCCCCGAAATAATATGACTTGCAACTTATGGACAGCTTCATGATCCGCTTAGCGATAATGGTTCTGGCGACTTTCTTTTTGCACTCAGAAGTTGTCGAAAGCCAGCAACACAGGTACGACAGAGACTACCCACAAATAGGCTACTCCTCGCTGACTCCCACAGACAGAGTCCAAAAACTTGGCCAGTTGTTGGAAACCCAGAAAGACATTCTGCAATTTGAAAATGAAAACGGATACCTAAAATCGATTTTGAGTGAGCTCAACATTTCTACCAATTCACAAACCCTCGTGTTTTCTAAAACCAGCATAAATGCTAGGCTAATCACTCCGGGAACACCAAGAGCAATCTATTTTTCAGATGATGTCTACGTAGGTTGGGTACAAGGCAGTGAATCCCTTGAAATCGCTGCCACTGACCCAGACCTGGGGATGGTTTTCTACACTTTAGCTCAAGAAAAAACCGATAATCCTCAAATTAAAAGACAGACCTTTCTTTGCCTGGAATGTCACGACACATACGGATTGACTGGCGGAGGAGTGCCACGACTTTTAATGGGATCTGGCACGACTGATGAATACGGCCGTTCAGCAAGCCACGAAGGATGGAGACTTACCGATCACCAAACCCCACTAGAGCAACGATGGGGTGGCTGGTATGTGACTGGAGAACATAACAATCAGGAGCACCTGGGAAATTCTATCATAACAACCTCTGGATCAAGAATTCTGGCCCAAGACAACATAAATAAAATTGCAACTCTTGATGGACTAATTGTTGACAATCGACACCTAGTTGAAACCAGTGATATAATCGCTCTCATGCTCCTAGAGCACCAAATTCACATTCAGAATCTTTTAACCCGCCTACAATGGGAAGCAAGCAACAATCTCGACTTGGAGTTGCTAGATCAAAAGATCCTTTCAGCTTCTGAGAAGCTACTGGAGGGGATGTTTATGGTCGGCGAGGCTCAAATAATGGGACCCCTTTCCGGTGATCCTCAATTCCAAAAAGACTTTGAAACTAAAGGGCCCTATGATCGGAAGATGCGATCACTGCGTCATCTGAATTTACAAACTAGACTATTCCAATACCCTCTCAGCTACATGATTTATTCCACAACTTTTGAGGCACTGCCAAAACCTCTTAGACATCACCTTTTCAGCAGAATCTGGGAAGTTCTAATCGGCCTAGATCGCTCTAAATCATTTGAACATTTATCCTCTGCTGACCGAAGTGCAATCCTAGAAATCCTGAGGAGCACCAAGAGTGATTTTAGAGACTGGCAAAGAACAAGGATGAAACAATCATCGCCCAACGACTCCTGAGGAGAAGTACCCCATGAAAAGCTATCCCAAAACATCTAGAACCGTCCTGATTATAGGCTTGTGTTACTTGTTACAAGCTTGTAGCTCATCAGAAGATTCTGCTAAACAATTCCCTATTGATGTCATGGAGCTCACTGTCACTGATATTCAGAATGCGTACTCATCTGGGCACTATTCTGCGATAGATCTCACCCAAGCTTTCCTGGATCACATCGCTCTCTACGAGAACACCTACAATTCATTTATTTCTATGAATCCCAATGTCATGGACATGGCGTCAACTTTAGACGCAGAGCGCAAAGCTGGAAAAATCCGCAGTGCCTTACATGGAGTCCCTATAGTAATAAAAGACAACATAGACCAGGAGGGCTTGGTTACCACCGCTGGCTTTTCTGGATTCAGTGCGGCCACTGGAGGCATTGACATGATCCCAGGAGATGATGCTGCTGTTGTGGAAAGGTTGCTCGAAGCGGGAGCCATTATTCTCGGTAAAACAAACTTGCCAGATTTTGCAGGTGATGGAACACGCACCAAAAGCTCGGTCAGTGGCACAACTCTTAACGCATATGATGTAACCAAAGCCCCTGGCGGATCAAGCGGGGGAACGGCCACCGCCGTCAATGCTAGTTTTGCCGTACTAGGGCTGGGGACCGAAACAGGAGGATCAATACAGAACCCAGCGGGAGCACAAGCTTTGGTAGGAGTTAAGCCCACTTTTGGACTAGTTCCATTGGAAGGTGTCGTGCCAATCAATGCAACGTATATAGATGTGGTCGGACCATTGGCAAAAACTGTTTACGACGCTGCTATAACTCTTGATATTATCGCAGGGCCTTCCCATGAGGATCTTGCGACGTTTGCTTCAGTCGGTAAAACACCTCCCAATGGTTACACCGACGGACTCACTCAAACTACCCTAGAAGGAAAACGGTTCGGTTCAGTTGGGGTTGGCTGGAGAAGCCAGTGGTTACCTCTGCATCCTGATACCGAAACATTGTATCAGGACGCCCTGAATGTGCTAAGAATGCGAGGCGCGACTATAGTGGATGATCCCTTCCAAGACAGTGAATTTGTTGAACTGTATGGGAGTCGTCCTAGGGTTCCTTCTGTAGGGCCTCACGACATGATGGTTTACATGCAAGGACTGGGCGACTCGTCTCCCTTCAGTAATATACAAGAATGGGAGGAATTGACGGGACAAAAATTTCGCGAAGGCAGAGTGCAAGTTCCACCAACAAGACCTAGTTCGACAGAGGAAGGAGACGCCTTTCAGGCTTGGCGAAAGCAGATGCGCAGCCTTTACAGAGAAGTACTAGAGAACTCTGAGCTCGATGGGCTTTTTTTTCCGCAAGCTGGTGCACCTATTAGGAATCTCATAGAGGATCCTGAACGTCCCGACTATAGCCCTAATAATCATCCGGAGCTAGCAAGCAATATTATTAATGAAATAGGGGTTCCAGTTGTGACGGTTCCCTTCACCTATTATTCGGACGGAACACCTTTTGTAGTTGTATTCATTGGAGACATGTGGACAGAAAAAGAACTGCTAGGTTACGCACACGACTTTGAACAAACCACTCTAGGAAGAATACCTCCATCACTAGTACCTACACGATGATTTGATATCTCATAAATTCGTTCGACTTGCAAATCGTACTCTATAATTCGCATAATGAGAATCACTGGCACTCGTTTAGTGTCCCACACCTACAGGAGAAATGAGCGAAATGATGCAATTCAACATTCGAGCCAAACTCATAAATTTATTCGCTATAGCTACAATCCTTGTCGTAACTCCTGTTGATCTCTCAGCTACCTGGTCAGTGATAGCTGTAGATGCGAGAACAGGAAGAGTAGTCATTGCTTCCGCAACATGTGTTCCTCAAGCCAGGCTTATACGAGGAGACGCCACTGGACTGATGAATATCCAAGCGATCGTAATACCTGGAATTGGAGTCGCTGCTGCACAAGCTGGAGTGGATCGCACCCGACAGAACCAAAAGCTCATCTATGCTGAAATGAAGAAAGGAACTGATCCAGCAACAATCGTTGAGATGTTGAGTGATGATCCCGACTTCCAGAGACGTCAATTTGGAATTGTAGATCTTACCGGGCGAATGGCTGGATTTTCTGGATCCAGCAACAACGCCGCCTCCCTCTCTGTGCAAGGACGTTTACCTGATCAGGATATTTATTTCTCCATCCAGGGTAACATTCTAGCATCAGATGATGTCGTCTACGAAGCAGTTTTCCGCTTTATGAGTGCTGAAGGCACACTCACTGATCGAGTCATGGCTGCAATGGAAGGAGCGGATGAAGCAGGTGGAGACGTGCGCTGTACCTGCGAAACTGAACCCATCGTAGAAGCCCCATGTCATGGCCGCAACGCCCATGTCGCTTACATCTTAGCCGCTGATTCTTCTGATCAAGAAGGAGAGAGCTTCAATGATGGGCAGTACGCAATGTTTATAGATGTCACTGACCAAAATATCCTACCCCATGAGGATGGTAATCCTGTGCTGACTCTAAGGCAGCGATATGGTGCCTGGAAAGCCAGTCGCACAGAACCATAAAAAATCATCTAATACTTCCTAGAAATCACTTTCAATGGATTAAGTGAATGCCCCATCGATTGAGGATTCTCTTCGAGTCATTGCTTGTGCTTGAAACAATAGAGAGCTTCAAGGCTATGAAAAATACCCTAGCAGGCTTCTTCCCCAAGTCCCGGAGAAGGCATAGAACTACATGAAAACATCAACATTCTGGTTAGTAATTTGAATCAAGAAAAACCTTCAGACTTAGTAGTAATCTTTGCTCTGTGGCTACTAGTCTTTGCCTCGAGCAGTCAAATCATGGTCATATCCCCTATTCTCCCCCAGATAGGGACACAACTTAATATTCCCACTTCGGCTTTGGGCAGCCTTGTTTCGGTCTACACACTTATGGTTGGAAGTCTTGCCATCATATCGGGACCCATTTCAGATAAGATTGGTAGACGCCGCATACTCCTTCTAGGTACTACCTTAATGACCTGTGCACTCATAATGCACCATTTCGTAGTTGGCTACTATTCTTTCCTGCTTGTCCGTATCCTCTCTGGCATAGCTGGAGGAATCCTAAGTGGCAGCGCTGTTGCGTATATTGGAGATTTTTTTCCATACAATAGAAGAGGTTGGGCGACTGGATGGGTCATGAGTGGAATGGCTTTTGGCCAAATTGCTGGTATACCTCTAGGAATACTTTTAGCAAGCCAGTACGGATTCAAGTTTCCTTTTTACATGTTTGCCCTCGCCATGGGAATGACATCAATTCTCATCTGGCTCCGAATTCCTCAGCCTGATGTTGAGTTGTCACAAGAACCTTTGACTATTAGGAAATCCGCAAATACATACCGTAATATGCTCAAACAAAGGGAAATTGCTGCTGCTGCAGTAGCTTACTTCATGATGTTCATGGGACTCTCTTTTTTCATAATTTACTTACCTTATTGGTTAGCAGAATCGCTCAACGCCTCCCCACAACTGATTGCAACAATGTTCATCGTTGGAGGTTTGGCCAACGTACTAACAGGCCCCCAAGCGGGAAAATTGTCGGATCGTATCGGAAGAAAAACCATCGTAATAGTTTCCAATCTAGGATTGTCTTTGGTAATGGTCTGTGCGACAGTTTTCACCAGAGAATTGTGGTTGGCATACCCTCTCTATTTTATAATAATGGTATTGGTAGCCATGAGAATAAGTCCATTTTCTGCCTTACTTACTGCCTTGGTAAGTGATAGTAACCGTGGTGCCTTGATGAGTCTTACGGTAGCACTCGGACAATTTGGATTTGCAATAGGAGGCACTCTGGCTGGTCCTCTGTATACTAATTTTGGCTATCAAAGCAGCTCACTGGTGGGTGCTTTGGCCATGCTCATTACTGCTGGAGTAATCCATACCCTTGTCCCCGAACCAGACATTAACTAATAAGTACTTTGACTCAGCTTATTAGCGAGTATAGCCACTTCAGGCCATAACCCATTACAATTATGAACCGATAAACGATTCGTTTAATTTCTGCTGCATTGAACTAATAAATGGAGATACCCCTTGGGCGCATCACCAAGACTAAAGTTTGAACGGAAAATCACTGAAGTTGAAGAACAGATCGAGAAATTGCTCGAACAGTCTGAAACCAATGAGTTTGACGTTGCGGGCGAACTCAAAGAACTGCAGAAGAAACTTCATTCCTTGAGGCAAACTACCTACCAAAACTTGACTCCAATGGAGCAAGTCCAAATGGCTAGACACCATAAGAGACCCTACACGTTGGATTATATCCATAGAATCTTCGAGGGCTGGATCGAATTGCACGGTGACAGAAAATTCCGAGACGATGAAGGTATAGTCGGAGGATGGGCCAAAATCTCTGGCACTTCTGTGATGGTCATTGGCCATCAAAAGGGTAGAAACATGAAGGAAAATCTCAGACGTAACTTCGGCATGTGCCATCCCGAAGGCTACCGAAAAGCCCTTCGCTTAATGAGGCTAGCAGAAAAATTTGCTCGGCCTGTCATAACCTTCATAGATACACCTGGTGCCTACCCAGGAATTGGATCGGAGGAAAGGGGAATTTCAGAAGCTATAGCTTACAACCTTAGAGAAATGTCGAACTTACGAACTCCCATGTTGTCAATCGTAATCGGAGAAGGTGGCTCTGGTGGCGCATTAGGAATTGGAGTCACTGATAGAATACTCATGCTGGAGCACTCCGTATACTCGGTAATCAGCCCTGAAGGTTGTGCCGCTATTTTGTGGAGAAGCGCTGACTATAAGAAAGAAGCCGCTAAAGCCTTGAAGCTCACTTCCAAAGACCTGCTGGAGCTACAGATAGCTGATGAAGTCATACCTGAGCCAGTGGGTGGAGCGCATTCTGATTGGGATGTGGCTTCAGAAAATGTAAAAGAAGCCATCCAACGCAATCTTGGCGACTTAGAGCACGTTGACATAGATGACCTTCTTTCTAATAGATGGGCCAAGTACGAATCCATGGGCCAGTGGAAAGAAAGTCCTTCCGACCAAGACGACTCTCTTAACAAATGAAGACATTGGAATAATGAGTAATTTCGCCGAAGTGAAATTCAAGGGAACACGAAAAGAATATTTCACCTATGACAAGCTAAAAATCAAGAATGGTTTACAGGTAGTGGTCCAGTTAGAGGACGGCCAAGACTACGGAGAAGTAACAGCGATAGGTGAGATCGCTGAAAGAAAGTGCGGGTCATCAAGCGGTTGTGCCACACCTTTGCCCAAAAATTCCATCCTAAGAATTGCTCGTGCAAGTGACAAACTCAAAACAAAAACACTCAGACAAGATGAAGAAAGGGTTCGTAAAGAGACACGAAGACTAGTAAAGAAACACGAATTGGAAATGAAGATTGCCGAAGCCGAGTGGAGATTCGATAAAAAAAAATTGGCGATCTATTTCACCGCTGATCAAAGAGTGGATTTCCGTAAATTAGTTCGTGAATTAGCAAAGACTTTTAGGACCCTTATTGAACTAAAACAAATCGGAGTGCGAGATGAAGCTGCACTTCTCGGAGGCGTAGGACGTTGTGGAAGGGAATTGTGTTGCTCCACATGGCTACCAGAACTGAAGCCAGTAAGCTTGAAACTAGCAAAAGATCAATCTTTAAGCCTTAATCCATCGCAAATATCAGGTTGCTGTGGGCGTCTGATGTGTTGTCTGATCTACGAGCACAAAACATATGTGGACGCAAGACGTAGGTTCCCAAGAGAGGGAAAAACACTTCAAACAGCTATTGGTAAAGAATTGGTGCGATCAGTAGATATACTAGCCGAAACGGTGACACTCACTTCCAAAGACGGACAAAAGCGAACCGTGTTACTGAACGACCTAGAACTTGAGAATGCCAGGCGTTCGAAATGAAACCCTACTATCTGACTACTCCAATTTACTATGCTTCTGGAGAACCACACATTGGCCATGCCTATACAACCATACTGACCGATACATTGGCACGCTATGGTCGGCAAACTGGTACTGATGTCACATTCCTTACTGGTACCGATGAACATGGGCAAAAAATGAAGGAAGCTGCTGCTGACAAAAAGACGAGTCCCAAAGAGTTGGCTGACAAAATGGCTGAAGGCTTCAAGAAAGCATGGATAGATTTAGACATTTCATTCGATCGATTCATACGCACTACCGATCAAGCCCATGTTGACCTTGTTCAAGATATTTTGATTCGACTCTGGGAAAACAAGGAGATTTATTCAGATATATACAGTGGTTGGTATTGTATCCATGAGGAGAGATACTGGACCTCCAGGGAGGTGGGAGGACAGCAACTCTGTCCGGACTGTAAGAGACCGGTCGAATACGTTGAGGAGACAAATTACTTTTTTCGAATGGGGAAATACCAGGAACGACTGCTTAGCCACATAAACAAGAACCCTAATTGGATTATTCCTAAAACACGTAGGAACGAAGTCTTAGGATTCCTGAATAAACCACTCGAAGATCTATCTATATCTAGACCAAAAAAGCGTCTGGACTGGGGAATTACATTGCCATTCGACGAATCTCACGTTTGTTATGTTTGGGTAGATGCTCTATTCAGTTACGTAACAGGTTCAAGCTTTCCTAGCGAATCGACTAAAGGCCCAGAATATAATTGCTGGCCAGCGGATCTTCAGGTGGTCGGAAAAGATATATTAACTACTCATTCGGTGTATTGGCCCACTTTGTTAATGGCGAGCAATCTCCCTCTTCCTAAAAAGATCTTAGCCCACGGGTGGTGGCTCAGTGAAGATGCCAAGATGTCGAAATCAATGGGCAATGTCATAGACCCTCTACAGTTGAAAGAACAATTCGGAACAGATGCTGTTCGCTGGTACCTATTGAGAGATATGCCGACAGGCTCAGACGCCACCTTCACTAAAGAAAGGTTTAATACTAGGTACGAAGAACTGGCCAATGTGCTAGGCAACCTAGCTAGCAGAACAATATCTATGATCGCTAAATACAAGCTCGGAGTACTTCCCAGTAAAACGGAGACTGACCTAAAAGAAGAACTCAAAGAAACACTACATAAATTCAAACAGCATATGGAAGAACTTCAGGTGCATTCTGCCTTAGATGTGGCAATGGACCTAGCAAGAAAAGCTAATGCCTATATCGATCAGAAAGAACCCTGGGCGCTGGCTAGAGACACAGCACAAGTACAATCTTTGGACACCACCCTAGCCACGCTACACAGAATACTGACACTATTGACAATCTTGCTTTTCCCTGTGATGCCCGAGAAAATGAGTGAGCTAGCTAGGCGTCTTGGACTAAGTACAGTGCCTACGCTTAATAACTTCGACGTGATACTGTCTGAGAGATCAAAGGTAGAAGAAGGAAGTCCACTTTTTCCGAAAGATATTCTTTGATACCCAACACTTCCCAGAGATACCCTAGATAACCTAGATTAGGTTAGATATGATAAGTTGATTTCGGTGACCTTGATTCTCACTATGGTCACCCTGGAAAGAAAAAAACGGAGTCGGACATGAGAAGAGGTAACCTTTTGCATACAGCTTTGCTGGCTGTACTGGTTTCGGCATGTGGCCCTACCCCAGTTGTAATCACAGCCGAATTGAGCGAAGAAAGTGCAACAGAAGGCACAGTGGTAACATCACTTGGCGATCTTGAAATTCGTCTATTTCCTTTTGACCGTGACGCAATCTTCGATTCGTTAACGGCCTCGGCTCCTCGCCCTGAACCTCCGATCCCCGACTCGGTTCTCGAGGCAGTCAATGAAGTAGCTGCAGCGCAAGAAGAATGGCGCAATGCAGAAGCTAGGTGGGGGGTTCTTCGGGATACACTTCAAGCTCTAGGCACAGCTCTAGAAGGATTGAGTAGAGGGCAGGCACAGTATCGGTTGCTCTTCAATGACTTCCAGGACCTGGAAGCCGAATACAATCGTCTAGACAGGGCAAATGCAGCAGCCTTTAACAGGTTTGACGACTTACAGAAAGCTTCGATAGTTGCAGAACAAGAAATCACACTGCTACGAGAAGAATGGGCAGACGAAGCTTTTGCTGATGTAAACCAAATTATGATGATGCAAACGAGGGAATCTGGGCTAGAGATACTCTACGATACCACTGATGCAAGTGGAGTTGCTACTCTTGAGGTTAAAGATGGGGCTTATTGGGTGGTTGCTACCTACGAAAAACCCTACTCGGAACTCTATTGGAATTATCCGGTCATGATTGAAGGAGAAATGGAACCGATTCGGTTGACCACTGAAAACGCTACTGAAAGGCCTAAATTCTAGGGTAATCCCTTTCAGTGATTTTGGAGGACAGAAGGGCTCCAGGAACTCTACGATCGATTCCTTGAGCCCTTTTGCATCCCTATAGGGAGATCCCAATCACCACAGCAAACCAGCACAAAGTCAAACGCGACAATGTCACCAGAGCTATCTGGGGGATCATCCCCTGTTGTGGAAAATCCCGTCGTATGGGTACATCCAAACCAATGCTCAGAATTGGAAATCAAACGTTCTTAGAACACGCCATCTTTACCCTTAAGAGGGGAGGATGTGAAAGGGTTTTAGTCTGCTTACCCGATAAACACGGCCCACTAGCGGCAAAAACATTACAAGCAGGAGGCCACGTCATACAAAATACTGATCCAGAGAAAGGACCTATCTCATCCCTGCAAATAGGAATCAAACACTTGATGCCTGAAATTGAAAGGGTTTTGTTTTGTCCAGTTGATTACCCTTTAATTAAGGTTAAAACTGTCCAGAAATTGGTTGATCATTTTCAAAAAACCGATGCACCTCTAACTTTTCCAGTTTACAAGAATGAAAGAGGCCACCCTGTCATCTTCCACAGAAAGCTTTTTGGAAAACTCCTTGAAGATGACCTTCCTGAAGGAGCTCGCACAGTCGTTCTAGAAAATCTCTCCCATGCACACCCAGTAAACACAGAAGATAATGGTGTTGTGATAGACATTGATGATATGGCCACCTATCGGCAACATTTTCCTGATGAGTATCGCAATCGTTTTAGTGCCAGATGATCTGCCAGAACAGGGCACCCTTGAGTGCCGAAGAAGCTACTAAAGAAGTTATTCTGGCGAGGCAACGTCAGGAAGCAATCGCACTAGTCCTCCTCACTAGTGGACCCAGTAAAACTCTAGGTCAAAGAATTGCAGTTAAAAGATCGCAGGATGGCACGCTGAGCGTAACAGGCTCATTTGAGGAAAAGGAAATTAACGATAGGGCAATATCCCTAGCAGAATCCTCACTTGGTTCAAGACGCTCTGAAGATCTACAAAAAAGTGAAGTGACCACAGCTTCAGGACAAACTTACACACTATTTGTCGAAACATACCGCCCCAAACCCGAATTGATCATTGTTGGGGCTGGGCACATAGCCCAACCCTTATGTTCGACAGGCATCCTGTTGGGATTTAAAGTCACCATAATTGACGATAGAAAGGAATTCGTCACTGAAGCCCGTTTCCCAGATGCCCATCGATTGATAGAAGTGGATTTCAACGACCCGTTTAAGGATATATCGATTAGTCTCAATAGTTATTTTGTTCTCGTTACTAGAGGACATAAATACGATTTTGAATGTCTTCGGTTCCTCCTAAAAAATGATATCGAAGCTGGTTACATAGGCATGATCGGAAGTAGGCGTCGTATAAGGGCAGCTTTCATCCAACTAGTAAACGATCAGATTGATCCAAAACGAATTTCCCAGATTAGAGCACCCCTAGGACTGGATTTAGGAGCAGAGACGCCAGCAGAAATCGCGATAGCCATAGCAGCAGAACTTGTCTTGCTATCTAGAAAAGGGGATGGTACTCCTTTAAGCGAAAAAGAAAATATTTTCAATCGATTTTTTGACCACAAATAGGATTATCTCGTGAAGCACAAAGATCAAGATCTCCATCAAGAAATACTAAATAAAACGGAAGAAGGAAGAACTGTAGCATTGGCTACAGTGGTAGCTACCAAAGGTTCAGTCCCTCGAAAAACTGGAGCGAAAATGTTGGTAGATCCTGGACATGAATTAGTTGGCACGGTAGGGGGAGGTTGTGGAGAAGGCGAAGTAATCGAAATAGCACATCAGGTCATTGAATCAGGAAAACCTCAGATGGTGCATGTCGATTTGACCGAGGACATTTTGTCCCTAAGCCCAGCAGTTTGTGGGGGTACAATGGAAGTATTTGTAGAGGCAATCAAACGCCAAGATGTCGAATAAACATCACCTACCACTCATTCATCTTCATTATCATAGGCCCCCCGATCGAGAACAAATCTACCAACAATATCTGATCGCTGAGGAAGCAGAAGCACACGTAACATTATCCACTGATTTAACGATAGACACACCCGCCAGGATAAAAGGTGAAACAGTTTTGGAAGTAGGATCCAAGATCATATGGTTCACCTTTCCAAACACTTGGCACGACATAGGGCTATTCCACAAATCTGACGGAACATTCACGGGGATCTATGCTAATATTATCACACCCCTCAAACAACTATCACCGTTTGTTTGGGAAACAACGGATCTGTTCTTGGATGTCTGGATCAATTCGAGAAAGGAATTCTTTGTCCTTGATGAAGATGAGTTTACACTAGCAAAGAGGAATAAATGGATCTCTTCAACAATCGCAAGTAACGCAATCAGTGAATCGAAACGCTTGGCTGAAGGATACCTAGACGGAACGTGGCCTCCACCTTTTATATTCGAGTGGAACCTAGCACGTGCACTTCAGCTACTAAAGTGATAGACATCTAAAAAATTAAAGTTTCCCTCTACTCCAATCCTTCATCCTCAGCCATCAACCTATCAATTGTTTCCGCTATTGCAGAAAATTCATTCCATCTGCTGACTCTGACAGCTGGACTGCTACCTCGATTCACTAGGATGCTGGGTGTTCCCATTATCCCCAATTCTATACCCAACCGCAAATTAGCGCTTACTACATCAGCATATTGTTCACTGGCTAAACAGGAAGCAAAATCATCCACATCTAGACCGATTTCATCTGCGATACTTTCAAAAGCACCCATGGGAGGAGACCCGCTGACAGCCCATGCCGACTGCCTGGCAAACAACCGGTTGTGAAAGTTCCAATATGAATCCCTGTTTTGGTCTAGCGCACACCTGGCCGCCCTGTGTGCTAAGAATGAGTGGTTATGCCTTGGATAATCATAGAAAACGAAACGAGCAATACCCGATTCAACATACTGCATATCGATCTGTGGCTTTATAAGAGATGCAAAGTCCTGACAGGCGGGACACTGGTAGTCTCCAAACTCCATAATAGTGATAGGGGCATCAGGATCACCAAGTTCGATCCCTTTTGCCATCTCGACAAAAGCCTCAATTCCTCCTAGCTCTTCCATCTCCCCTGTGATGATGCTCTCTGTAGGTTGCAAGGCTGCAGAACTAGATCCCAATCCATTACCTGTCAGCATCCACATAGCACCAGCAACCATTAGCACCCCTNCCCCCAGGATNANAACTGTTCTTTTTTGATTTTTATTTTTCCGGTCAGTCACAGGTCCAAACTCCTTAAGCGTAATAGGATCCCTCTAAAATAGTNCCAAATCTTCTTTTTCTAAGGTTCNCCCTTCAAAGATGGTTATTTGCTGACAGTACTGCAATCACCTTGTTAGTANATCGGCAACCTTATCGACTTGAGAAAAATCATCGAAAACCATNTCGGCACCGACTTCCATTAAATCTTGTTTTGTAAACCTTCCCGTGGCAACTCCTACAGTCCTAGTACCTTCCGCTTNTCCACAAAGGACATCTCTGGGAGTGTCACCGATTACCAGAACTGATTCTTTCTGGAAATCGACTCCCCATTTTTCTCGAGCCCGATCCAATGCTACAGCTGGCAGAAGATTTCGGTTTTCAGAATCTGATCCATACCCACCTACAGAAAAATACTNCGCTAAACGGGCTGATTTCAGCTTNATCTGAGCTCCGCGATAGATATTTCCNGTAACCAAGCCCAAAGCCACACTTTGATTTCGTTCCAAGTTCAAGAGAAGCTGTTCAACTCCTGGTAGTAACACAGTAGGGCTTCCAGTAATTCTGGCTTCCAGTTCTATCACATACCTATCCCAAAGCCTAGATAAACCCTCTTCTATGACAACATCGGAGAATCCAACTTCTTTCAAAAGATCTCGAGCAATTCGGGGNTCTGTCTTTCCAGAAAAGTCATAGTCTTNTGCGTTCCCTAGTCTGCCAAAAGTATCNAACANNGCCACTTCGAAGGCTTCCTTGGCTGGACCTCCCGTGACTAGCGTCCCATCAATGTCAAACAGGATTAGCGTGGTCATNTCTATAGATTAGCTATCATACCTGGATCGGTATTCCCTCCGCTNACTATCGCCACAACTGTNCGCCCATTACTCTGGACCCTCCCACTTCTAAGAGCGGCTACCGTCGCAGCCCCAGAGAATTCGACAACCAAACGTTCTTGACCGAATAGAAACTTTGCAGCTTCTCTTATTTCGCTGTCTTCAACCAATACCACTTCATCAACGAATTCTCTTACATGGGCAAAAGTCTGATCTCCAGATCGAACTGGAAGCAAACCGTCCGCTATGGAATCGACTTGTGGCAGGACCACTGGTTCTCCTGCATCGATGGCAGCCTTCATAGACGCTCCACCGACGGGCTCGACTCCTACTATTTCGACATCAGGCCTCAGTCTTCTTATGGCGGCGGCAGAGCCGCTNCANAGCCCTCCTCCTCCTATTGGAGCCAGAACCACATCAAAATCATCACAATCTTCAGCAATCTCCAGGCCTGTAGTACCCTGTCCAGCGATTATTTCCGGTGCATCATAAGGAGGAACAATAGAAAGACTCTCTTGCGCAGCGATGGATTCGGCTCGAATCCTTCTTTCCGTTGATGTCGTCCCCTCAAGAATTACTTCAGCTCCTAACCGGACTGCACCATCTCTTTTTATCTGTGGAGCATTCACTGGCATAACGACTACTGCCCTAACCCCATGCAATTGTGCTGCCAACGCTACTGCTTGGGCATGNTTCCCCGATGAGTAGGTGATGACACCGTGGGATCTTATTTCATATGGAATTTGAGCTACAAAATTGTACGCACCCCGTATCTTAAAAGANCCNGTGCGCTGAAGTGATTCCAACTTTAAAAAAGCTTTNCCTTGCAACTCACTACTTAGGGCCGCTGCATTATATAGAGGAGTTCGAACAACCACAGACTTAATACGCTNATGAGCTTCTCGTATAAGCCTCAGATTCACCANNTNGGGCTTACTCATCCTCAATCGGATCCTCATCCTGAATAATTCTAGCAACATCCATGACCACGTCGCCATCATCAAGNTTTACAAGCCGTACGCCTTGAGTCGCTCGACCAATGACTCCGATTTGATCNACAGGCTGCCTATTTATCACTCCGTTACGAGTTATAAACATCAATTGATCCTGAGGTGCTACNGANTTGATGGCGACCACTTTACCCGTNCGCTTGTTAGTTTTGAGGTTTATGACACCCTTNCCACCTCGATTAGTAAGTCTATAGGCANCTATNTCGGTACGCTTACCCATTCCTCCTTCGGATACGACCAAAAGAGTCGCGTCTTCACTTTCCACCACTACCATCCCGACAACCTTATCTCCCTTGTCTAGACGGACCCCAAGAACTCCAGCCGCAGTTCGTCCCATTGAACGAACCCTTGTTTCATTAAACCGGATCGCCTTTCCATTCCTCGTGGCCAAAATCACTTCATTCGACCCACCAGTTATTCTAACGTCCATCAGTTCATCTCCATCACTTATAGTGATAGCGTTCAANCCCACAGACCTAACGTTTCCATAAGCAGCTAGGGGTGTCTTCTTAGTCCTGCCACCTCTTGTNCAGAACATTAAATAACGATCCTCTGAAAACTCCCGTACTGGTACTACAGAGGCAATTTCATCGTTGGGATCGATATTCANAAGGTTCACAATCGATTTTCCTCTAGAATGGCGTTTGGCTGATGGAATCTGCCAAACTTTCAGCCAATGACATTTACCAGAACGAGTGAAAATCATTAGGTACTGATGAGCTGATGCTAGGAAAACATGCTCTACCCAATCTTCGTCTTTAGTTCCCATCCCCTTTAGACCTCTGCCTCCCCGACGTTGAGCCCTATAAGTGTCTATCTCAGTCCTTTTGAGATAACCCTGGTGAGAAAATGTGATTACCATTTCTTCATCAGCAATCAAGTCTTCCTCCACCAATGATCCCGCCCCACCAATGATCTCACTCCTGCGATCATCTCCATATTTTTCCGCTACATAGCTCAATTCATCGGAAATGATTTCCATGCGAAGCCCTCTATCATCCAGAATCTTTCGCAAACCTTTTATCTTTTCTTGTACTTCTCTTAGCTCCGNATTTAANTTCTCCATTTCCAGCCCAGTCAATCTAGAAAGTCTCATNTCTAGGATTGCTTTGGCTTGACGTTCTGAGAGTTTGAAGGATTTCTGTAGAGCTTCCGATGCTTTGGCTGAGTCGGCTGATCCTCTNATTATCTTAATCACCTTATCGATATTATCGACAGCGATCTTTAGACCTTCAAGAACATGTTCTCTCTCCTCTGCCTTATTCAAGTCGAAAGTAGTCCTTCGAACAACCACAGTATGACGGTGATCGATGAAATGCTCGAGAATTTTTCTCAACGAGAGAACACGTGGNTCTCCATCTACCAAAGCCAGCATATTTGCACCAAAGCTCGACTGCATCTGAGTGTGCTTGTAGAGTTTATTCAACACAATCGCTGGTATAGTATCCCTCTTCAGNTCTATTACTATCCGNAGTCCATCCCTGTCAGATTCGTCTCTTATATCTCTGATTTCAAATATCTTCTTGTCNCGCACCANTTGAGCAGTTTGTTCTATCAGNCTCGANTTATTGACCATNAACGGGATCTCAGTCACGATAATACTCTCCGAACCNGTATCGGATTCTTCAATCTCCGTACGAGCCCTCATGAGTATCCTGCCACGCCCTTCTTTGTATGCAGCCTCTATACCATCGGTCCCACAGATGAACCCCCCCGTAGGAAAATCTGGACCTTTCACTATTTCAAAAAGGTCTTGATCTGAAGTCTCCTNATNTTCAATCAATGCTTTGGNAGCAGCAACTATTTCTCTGAGATTATGTGGAGGAATGTTAGTGGCCATACCAACTGCTATTCCTGAACTACCATTGACTANCAGGTTAGGTATCTTNGCTGGNAGCACNGTTGGTTCTTCTAGCCTGGCGTCAAAGTTGGGAGCGAAACTGACAGTGTCCTTGTCGATATCTTCCAGCATTTCAACTGCTGGTGAAGTCATACGAGCTTCTGTATACCTGTAAGCCGCAGCTCTATCTCCATCTATCGAACCGAAATTTCCCTGTCCGTCCACAAGGGGATAGCGTAAAGAAAAATCTTGAACCATTCTCACGAGGGCATCGTAAACAGCGCTATCACCATGAGGATGATATTTACCTAGTACTTCACCGACCACAGTCGCACATTTTTTGTAAGCCCTGCCCGGAGTTAATCCNAGACCACTCATTGCATACATGATACGTCGGTGAACTGGCTTCAATCCGTCTCTAACATCAGGAAGAGCCCTCTGGACAATTACACTCATCGAATANTCGATGAAAGATTCCCGCATTTCGTCTTCGATAAGACGCTCTAAAACTTTTTCTCCGTCTACTATGAGATCGTCATTTGCCATTTACAAATCCCCAGAGGAAGCCAGACCCNCGCATTGATTCCGTCCACAATCGCAATTCAGTATACTACCAACCAGACGGTCCGTTTCCCTTTTGACTGCTCAGGATCTTTAACGGCTATTTGCAACTTTATAGCGATTTCACCAGCAAAGAAAAATCCTNAGTGNCCTCTTCTGATTTTATATCCAGAGACCCCTATTACAGACACTGCCTAAGTNCCTTNAAAATAACGCAGAAATGGCTTAACCACAAGTAAAATGTACTACAGGTATTTGTTCAGATTNTGNNANTCATATCNTCAATATNACGNTTAGTATTNAGCCATCTAAATCTGCCGCAAAAAACGTGATNGATTTTNTCACGTTGANTTAATCAAACTGGTAACACTGCATGTAAATATTCCCCTGTGATGCTTTCGGAATTACTCACNATTGCTTCGGGNGTACCCTCNGCCACTACTCGTCCGCCAGTGGGTCCAGCNCCAGGTCCCATATCTATAACCCAATCAGCGATTTTAATGACGTCGATATTATGNTCAATCATGAGAACAGAATTCCCNAAGTCNACCAATCGGTTCAATACAACCAATANCTGTTTCACATCNGCGCCTGAAAGACCNGTNGTGGGNTCGTCAAGAACGTAAAGATTGCGTGANTTTCCTTTTGCTGTCGAGGTNANTTCCCTCGCTATTTTGAGCCTCTGNGATTCGCCACCTGACAGAGTGTTAGCNGGTTGTCCTAANNGTANATACCCTAATCCCACCTCTTGNAGGATCCANAGGATCTTTCCAATCTTCCTGTTCTGAGCAAAAAATTGAATTGCTTCNTCGATNGTCAGGNCAAGGATTTGGGCNACATTTAAACCCTTAANAGTCACCTCGAGCACCTCTGNTCTGTAACGATNGCCACGACAAGAGTCGCAAACTACATAGATATCAGGCATGAAAATCATCTCNACTTTTACCTGACCCGCCCCCTTGCANTCGTCACAGCGACCACCGCTNACATTGAAGGAGAAGTGCCCCGCAGTGTACTCCCGCTCNTGTGATAGAGGCTGTACTGCAAGAATTTTTCGAATTTCGCCCCACACNTTNATATATGTAGCTGGATTAGACCTAGGAGTGCGTCCGATGGGAGNCTGATCTACCAANACGATTTCATCAATTGCTTCCGTACCTTCNATGCNTCGAATTGNTTTGANATTTTCNNTCNNCNAAATCTCNNTTNGCTTTTTTAANTCCCACCGAACCGCNTTGTAAATTATGTCNTGNACCAAAGTTGACTTNCCAGATCCAGANACCCCNGTCACAACNGTTATTGTTTCNAGNGGAATTTTNACATCCACATCTACCAAATTATGCAGNGTCGCACCGTATACNCTCAACTGAGAGAGGCTNGNGGGCCTTCTNGACTTNGGTAACGCAATGTCAGTTTTCCCTGAAAGAAANTTTCCAGTNACACTATCAGCATNACAGAGATCCTGAGGGGTNCCTTCAAAAACTAAATCTCCCCCTTCCCTCCCAGATCCAGGACCCAGNTCNACTACATAATCTGACTGCATGATAGCTAAAGAATCNTGNTCNACTACCAACACTGTATTACCAACATCCCTNAGTTTTCCTANGAGATTTAGCAAGCTACCAATGTCCTTGGGNTGCAAGCCTACTGTTGGTTCATCTAATACATATAAAGTNTCNACNAGNTGCGATCCCAANGAATTAGCGAGGCCTATTCTTTGGGATTCNCCGCCTGAAAGNGTGCGNACCTGACGATCAAGGGANAGATAACCCAAGCCNACTTCNAANAGGAAAGTCAGCCTCCCTTGCAGTTCAACCANAATGGTTGCTGCTACTGCTGTTTGCATCTCACTCAGTTTTATGGTCGANACCCACTCTTCAAGATCTGTTATAGAGAGTTGGGTTGCCTGGGCGATTGTATAACCCGCTAACCTTACACNTAGAGCTTCCTTCCTGACCCTAGCNCCNTCGCAGTCCATNCACATTCTAGTTGCCTGATACCTACGNAGATANATGCGNATGTAGGGTTTATACCTTTTCCGTTCCCTAGATTTCAAGAANGGGATCACACCTCTAAACTCAGTAGATCCTTCAATAATTGCGGNTCTTATTTCTTGNGGAATCTNNCCCCAGGGAAGATCNGGAGAAATGTNATGGGAGANTANNAAGGATTGAAGTTTCTTCCNTTCCCTATGGTAGCGTGGCTTACTCCANGGATCAACNGCGCCNTCANTNACTGAAAGNTTAGGATTNGAAANAATNAAATNNTCATCATACTCCAAAGTCGCACCAAATCCTGTGCAATTAGGACAACACCCGTAAGAATTGTTGAAGGAAAACANCTTTGGTGTAGGATGAAGAAATTTNANCTCAGGATGTTTTTCNCACTTGAAATACTCAGAAAAATTTAGCCTTGTTACNTCTTCATTATTNAANGCTATCACGATTGCTTCGCCCATTCCCTGCTTAAAACAGATACTGATNGAATCTGCCANGCGATCNCGCTGAGCGTGATCTATCACNAGNCGATCTACCAATACTAAGANTTCGGAAGAGTCTNAGAGATCGTTTCTGNTCAAAAANATTNTNTTTATNTGGATCACCTAAATCAACCANCACCCCATCAACTAAAAGTCGCACATATCCAAGTGCTTTAAGATTTTCAATNAAAAGGTCTGGCTTTANCTGATCTCTNGNTCCAAGTGGAAATGTTACTTGNATACGAGTAGANNCTGGTANGCGCTGAAGCTCCTCTATAACACTAGTGACTGAATCCGCCTTAATTTCGTCCCCACAATCTGGACAGTATGTAGTGCCGATTCGCGCCCAAAGTAGTCGCATATACCCATAGACTTCAGTAGCTGTTCCTACAGTAGAACGACTTGACCTTGTGGGGTTTTTCTGCTCGAGCGCTACTGCAGGTGATATGCCTTCAATAGATTGGACCTTAGGTTTTTCAATTCTGTTCAGAAATTGCTTCGCATAAGTCGACAGTGACTCAACGTACCTGCGCTGACCTTCGGCAAATATTGTGTCTAGAGCCAAAGACGATTTCCCCGACCCCGATGGACCTGTTACTACAGTGAATGACCGCTTTGGGAAGTCAATGTCAAGATTCTTGAGATTATGCTGACTCGCACCTCTGACACTAATAAATTCATCCATATATTTTTACTTCTATATTTTTCACCTAGGCCTCTTCAGTGTGTCACCTTGGATGATCGAATCGGATTCATGTCTTTCTTTTAGGTGTTCAAAAAGCGATAGAACAACCCCATTGATACGAATCGTAGGTTCAGGTTCAAATCCATCTGGAAAACCTTCTGCGGGGAAAAGGCCCTCTTCACTGTAACGACTAGAAGCATTCCACAGAATCCATTCATGAATACCCACATCATAAGTTGCTTGTATTTGAGCTCTGATTTCAGCTGAACCATATGGGGGGTCCCCTAAAGTGAAGTCCTGTAGCCAGGGGCGAATAGATCCCACGGAACCCAGTTTTTCAACCCTTTCCAAGCCGTCCGATAGAGCCACTTTTACTACTTCGTAAGGATGGTTATTAGGTTCCTCAATATCGAAGCTGCCAGACCAGTAATGTGACGGGTAGACCATCGGTAAAATTACATCCACTCTACTCACAACTTCTTCCCATAACTGACCAATTCCCAGGTCATAATTGAGTGAAGTAGTCGCCCCAAATACATCAGCTGTTATATCAACTTGATAATCCTCTGTCTCTGCACTGACATAATCCAAAAAACCACTGACCGCCTCACTCTTAGTTCTACCTTCACTGTTCGTGAAGGTCGCTCGCTCTAGGTGTTCCAGTGGTGAATCTGGAAATCGTATATAATCCCACTGGATCTCAGGAAAACCGATTGCAATCATCTCCTGGGCAAGCTCTAAATGGTAATCCCAGACCAATCGTTCATAAAGATTAGCCCAACTAACTCCTTTTTCATCAATCCAGACACCGCCAGCGGTATCTTGAATGGCAAGTTCTGGTTTACTTTTAGTTAATAAGGGGTCCTTCACTACTACTATACGAGCTATCGGATAAATTCCGTTTTCATGAAGTCGATCCAACAAATTCAATAGGTCTCTTATCCTGATTTGCTGATCTGCACCTATCTCTTGAGCTACTTCAACTCTAGTAGGATGACTCACATACCCTGAAGCATCTTTGATATCTATTACAAAGGTATTCACTTCCGTCCTATTAGCTAAATCAATAAGGTGTTGGGACCTCGTCCTCGAACCGGCAGCCCAGGCATTTATGTAAATACCCCTTACTGAATCAGGCTTCTCAAACTCAAGTGGCTCTAATGGAATCTCAAGTCTTTCCACTACAACTCCACTTTCCATTCTAGCCAACAGTGGTTTCGGCTGATCAGGTGGCGACGATTCCTCATTATTTTTCATAATTTCCTGCTTTATGACTAAGGAACTTTCACCCTGAGAGTTTTGATCCTTATCATCATCTACCGGCTGATCCAAGCTGGACTTCCAGGCCCCTTCGGTTTCACTAGTCCGTGGCCTAGCTTCGCAGGCAACATTCATAGCTGCTAGGATACCTAAACTCAAGAGTAAAATCGTTCCTCTGAATCTAATTTTCGTTCTCAATTGATACGCTCAGCGATTGAATGTTTCCAACACATTGCAGACTAAATCTACGGTTTTATCAGTGGCCCCTCTATTTGCATCAATATAGCCTAGTGCATTTCTACTCACTTTCAACAACACAGTGCTATCTGAAAAATGCTCTGTAACAACCTGGGTAATCATTTCCGCATTTAAAACTACCCTTGCTACCCCCATTTCAAGTAAACGACAAGCTGCCAACGAGTTTTTATAGTTAGGTCCGAAGAGAACTGGTCTCCCTGCAGCAACGGGTTCCAATACTGAATGTAACCCTTTATTACTAAATCCTCCGCCTACATACGAAATAGCTGAAAAAGTATATAAATCAGGTAAAATCCCCATCTGATCTACAACCAACACATCCCCAATATTTTTCGTTTCTCGAGATAAACTAGAGAACTGGGAAACATCTAGCCCTCTATCTATACATCTTTTGGTCAAACGCTGAATATTCCTTGGAAAAACTTCGTGTGGAACTATGATCATCTTAGTTTCTGGCCTGACCGACCTGATTTCCACTAATGCAGAGAGTAATATCTCTTCATCTGCACCCCAGGTAGAACCGGCAACTATTAGAGAGTCCTCGAAGCTACCAAGATCAAGATTAGGTCCTCGTTCATTTGAGTAGTTGCAACGCTCATGTACTGCATCTACAGCTGGATCTCCCGTTACTTTGATCAGGTCATTGTCGAAACCCGATCTTTCAAACCGCTTTCCATCATTTTTTGAAACTGCTGCTATAGCGTTGACCTGAGCGATTGTAAGGTTAGCATAAACGCACCAAGGCCATCTCAATTTTTTTGAATACTTAGGTAATGTCGCAGCTACCAAGATCGTGGGTATACCTCTAATTTTTGCCTGCCAGTTCAAGTTGGGCCAAACTTCCCTCTGTGTGAATAAAATAGCGGCAGGACGCAAGATTTCTAACAAGTCGGCCATATCCCCAGACAAGTCCCATGGGAGATAAGTGTTTATATCAGAAGGAAACGTTGTTGCTGGCTTCTGCGCAGATGAGGAAAAGAAAGTTAGGACAATTTGAATATCTCCCATTCTTTTTCTTAAACAATGAGCGACGGTCCTTGCTTGCAAAAGCTCCCCTGCTGACGAAACATGTATCCAGAATGTTGGAATGTCGGGGTTCCTGGAATTTTCGCCCCACTCCCTTAGCCTCCTGTAAGCATCTTTGCGGCCGTAAAGTCCCCGGAGAAATTTCGAGGACTGCTTTGGTTCAAAAGCCACAAAAACCGAGGCAATTCGCATGAGATTTAGAAGAAATTGGTAGACTATATTTGCTAATAATATCATTGTGATAGGAATAACCTATATCACAGAAGTGTGCTAGGAAGACCTTGCTCTCAAGGCTTCGTCGGACCGATCTTGTCAGGAACAGAAATAAAGGACTAAGGCAACCACTAAGTGTTTTGAAGCAAACATTTATCAGAATTTGAGTATACAGTAGAGCGACAGGAAAGGAAGGGTATATTCAAAAGGAACTCCATGTCAACGCATCATAAATCAGTCCCCCGTGCCATTTACTCAGTTTTTCTTAGCATGACTCTGCTTTTGTTCACTTATGGATGTTCACCAGCTTACGTAATACAAGCTGGTGTAGCTGAATTAAAGATCCTCACATCAAGAAGACCAATCACTGAAGTAATACGAGACAATGCCACTCCAAGTGATTTACGAGCCAAGTTAACTTTGGTTTCAGAGGCCAGAAAATTCGCATCAGAAACCTTGGCCATGGATGTAGGAACATCTTATACCACCTTCACACAACTGGACCGGGATACACTTGCGCTAGTGCTATCAGCTTCTCCCAAAGATACTCTAGAACCAAAAACATGGTGGTTTCCTATAGTCGGACGATTTCCCTATAGAGGGTTCTTCGACGAAGATAAAGCCCTGGCGGCGCAGCTAGCGCTGCAGAAAGAAGGTTTTGATACATACTTACGACCCACTTCAGCTTTTAGCACACTAGGCTGGTTTTCGGATCCCATACTATCTACAGTTCTCAGACAGAATGAAATTGGTTTGGTCGAAACAGTTTTGCATGAATTAGCGCATAATCATCTGTTTGTTAGGGATCAGGTGGATTTCAATGAAAGCTTTGCAACTTTTGTTGGAAGGACTGGCACCATTGAATTCTTCTGTACGCACCTAGACAGCTCTGCCGCAAACCTTCTTTGTGAACAGGCCAAGGCCCGACAAACCGATCAAAAGCAATTTGACAGGTTTTTTTCTGGCTTTATAAAGGACCTACAAAAGATATACCAAAACAACAAGCTCAGCTTCTCAGAAAAACTGGCTAAAAGGGAAGAAATTTTTGATCAATCCCTCGACTATTTCGTGAACACAATTCAACCCAATCTAGAAATCTTAAGCTATCAATACTTCAGGTCCACACCTATCAATAATGCTACTCTATTGGCTCACATTCGTTACAACACTCGACTCAGTGAGTTCAACAAATTAATTGAAGAATGGGGAAATCTTAGATCAGCAATTGCATATATAAAGAACAATGCAGAGAGCAGAAAAGACCCTTTTTCTTTGCTGGAAGAATGATCTCTGTTACAGGCCTGGGGCTAGAACACAGTCCTCGTAACAGGAACCTAGTCCAATATATATCGATTTTCCCCTGGCCAGTTCGCGCCCTGTATCAAAAATTAGTTTGTGGTACTGATCCCAAGGACGTAGTTTGATGCCCCAAATTGAAGATGTCAAAGACACAATATAGGATCCCGTGAGATAATCATGAGCAGCAACGATAATAACGGCTATAAACCGATTGCGATCGAAGGTAAATGGCAAACAAGATGGGAAGAAGAAGGGACCAATAGCTTGAGTGCCGATCTCCTCGAAAGAGGTGAGAATCCATACTACAATCTCATGATGTTTCCTTATCCTTCAGCAGAAGGACTCCACGTTGGGAATATCTACGCATTCACTGGAGCGGATGTCCACGGACGCTTTCAACAACTGGCGGGCCACACTGTCTTTGAACCCATAGGATTTGACGCTTTCGGTATCCACTCGGAAAATTTCGCCCTCAAGCAGGGTGTACATCCGATGGATCTGATTCCCAGCAATGTAGCGAATTTCACTAGACAGCTTAAGCGGATGGGAGGAATGTTTGACTGGGATCATACGGTCGACACTACTGACCCCACCTATTACCGCTGGACTCAGTGGATATTCATCCAACTATTCAAAGCTGGGCTAGCCGTAAGAAAAGAAGCTCCCGTAAATTGGTGCCCCTCATGTATGACGGTACTTTCAAATGAACAAGTCATCGGTGGAAGGTGTGAACGATGTGATACCCCCGTTGAACAGAGAAATATTGCACAATGGTTCTTCCGTATTACCCAATACTCTCAAAGACTTTTAGATGGGCTTAAGAATATAGACTGGTCAGAGACTACAAAAAAAGCACAGGAAAATTGGATTGGTCGTAGCGAAGGAGCAATCCTGCATTTTCCCATTCTGCCAGAAGAACAGAGAGGAAATTCCTTTGATGGGATGAGTAAGGACGAGTTATTCAGTGCAACCAAAGATCTAAAAAACATAGAAGTCTTCACCACACGCCCAGATACCGTCTTCGGAGCCACCTACATTGTACTTTCGCCAGAGCATCCAATCGTTAAAGACATCACCAGTAGCCAACAGGCAAAAACCATAAAGGCATACCAAGAACAAACTGCAAAATTGGACTTAGTAGCTAGACAAAAAACTGAAAAGGCTAAGACTGGAGTGTTTACTGGAGGGTATGCTTTGAATCCGGCAAACGGCACAGCAATACCGATTTGGATATCTGATTATGTACTGATGGGATACGGAACAGGAGCCATTATGGCTGTCCCAGGCCACGACCAAAGGGATTTTGATTTTGCCAAAACTATGGATTTACCAATAAGGCAAGTCGTGAGATCTCCAAAAACATCCGAAAATAATATCACTGATCTACTAGAAGCTTATGTAGGAGATGGGGTTCTTATCAATTCCCAAGCCTTTGACGGCCTTCCTGTTCAGGAAGCCAAGAAAAAAATCTGCGAATGGTTAAAAGACATAGGTTTAGCATCTGTGCACATCGGGTACCGTCTTCATGATTGGTGCATTTCTCGACAACGTTATTGGGGTCCACCCATCCCAATAATCCACTGTGACGAATGCGGGCCTGTTCCAGTTCCAGAAAAAGATTTACCTATTGTCCTTCCCAGAGTAGAAGATTTCAAGCCTGATGACTCTGGAGTGAGCCCGTTAGCCAGAATGGAGGAATGGTACATCACAGTCTGCCCAGAGTGCGGAACCACCGCCAGAAGAGAAACCGACGTTTCAGATACCTTCCTAGATAGTTCGTGGTATTTCCTTAGATATCCCTCATCAGACTCTGAAACCGCACCTTTCGATTCCGATATTACTAGCAAATGGTTACCTGTAGACTGTTATATAGGCGGAAATGAACATGCAGTGCTTCATCTACTTTACAGTCGCTTCATCACAATGGCCCTTCATGATATTGGTCACATACATTTTCAAGAACCATTTGTTCGCTTCCGAGCTCACGGCTTGATCATCCGCGAAGGAGCTAAAATGTCGAAAAGTAAGGGCAATGTAATTATCCCTGACCAAGTTATTGAAAAGTATGGTGCGGACACCTTCAGGACTTATCTGATGTTCCTAGGGCCATTTGATGAAGGAGGTGATTATCAAGATGAAGGTATTCAAGGGCCACACGGATTCTTGCACAGAGTTTGGGAAACGGCTACGGAAGCTCTGCAAAATGATAGCGTGGAGAAGAATGCCGTGGTTGAAAGAAAGCTACACCAAACGATCCAGCAGGTAACGGAACAGCTCCCAAGGCTGAGATATAACACATCTATAGCCGCACTAATGGAATACCTCAATGTAGTCCGCTCCAAAGGTCGTGTCCCACAAAAATCTGAGGTTGAGCCTCTTATTGTCATGATAGCCCCCTTTGCGCCGCACCTAGCAGAAGATCTCTGGGAATCCTTCGGACATAGTGAAAGCATCTTTTCAGGTATGAATTGGCCCCAGTACGAACCTGATAAAGCACGAGAGGATAATGTTGAAATAGCGATTCAAATTAACGGAAAACTGAGAGGAACCATCACGGTGGAGACAGATATAGATAAGAACTCAGCAGAAAAAATAGCGAGAGCGGAAAAAAATATTGCGAGATACCTGGACACAGCTATGGTCAAACGTGTCGTCTACGTCCCCAATAGGTTAGTTAACTTTGTAGTGGAGTCGAACAATGCATGAGCCACCAAACAATTTTTCAGAAACCATAGATCGACTTTGTGTTGACGCAATCAAAGTACTATCTATGGACGCTGTTCAAATAGCTAACTCGGGACACCCTGGAACACCAATGGCTCTAGCCCCAGTGGGCTACCTCCTCTGGACAAAACACCTAAAACACAGCCCCACTAACCCCGAATGGACAAATCGTGACCGATTTGTCCTTTCGGTGGGCCACGCATCTATGTTGATATATTCTCTCCTCTACTTGACTGGATATGAGCTATCCTTGGAGGACTTAAAGAAATTCCGCCAGTGGGGATCTAAAACTCCAGGACATCCTGAATTGCACCATACTCCAGGCGTAGAAACAACCACAGGACCGCTTGGCCAAGGTGTTTCTAACTCCGTGGGAATGGCTGTCGCAGAACGATGGTTAGCGGACCGATACAATAGGGATGGCTACAACATAGTCGACCATCATACTTACGCGCTTTGTTCTGACGGAGATCTGATGGAGGGCTTATCACATGAAGTAGCAGAGTTTGCCGGACACCAAAGACTCGGAAAACTAATTTGGATTTTCGATGACAATAAAATTACGATTGAGGGTAGTACTGACTTAACTAGTTCAACCGATCACATCTCACGTTTTGAAAGCTACCGATGGCACACGGTTTGTGTAGAAGATGGCAATGATCTTGACCAGATCAATGAAGCTATCGAACAGGCAAAGACGGAGACGGAAAAACCTTCGTTAATAGTCTTAAAAACAAGGATAGCCGAAGGTAGTCCCAATAAGGTTGATACGTCCTCAGCCCACGGCAGCCCACTGGGCTTGGAAGAGATAAAAGCCACAAAAAACAACATCGACTACCCTTCTCACGAACCTTTTTATGTCGAACCCCAAGCCCTTGCAAACTGGCGTAAAACTTCTGATAGAGGAGAAGCTGCTGAGGAACAGTGGGACAAACTTTACGAATCTTACAAGGCCACACATCCGAAGCTAGCAAAAGAATATATAGCGTTGATGAAAGGCAATCTCACTCAGGATTGGGACACTGGAGTTCCTACCTATGAAGACGTCAAAGAAAAGAAAGCCACTCGTTCATGGTCAGGAGAAATCTTACAGGCCATAGCCCAAAGCTGTCCCAATCTTATAGGCGGCTCAGCCGATCTAGCCCCTTCCAACATGACCGATATTGTTGGAGCGGCTGACCTTACCCACGAAAATCCTGGGGGACGTGTAGTTCGATTTGGAATCCGAGAGCACGGCATGGCTGGAATACTAAATGGACTTGCGTTACATGGAGGAATACAACCCTTCGCTGGAACATTTCTTATTTTCTCTGATTATATGAGGCCTTCAATTAGATTGGCAGCCTTAATGAACCTGCCTGTCAAATACGTATTCACTCACGACTCAATTGGACTAGGAGAAGACGGCCCCACCCACCAGCCAGTGGAACAGCTGATGACTCTAAGAGCCATCCCCAATCTGCTCGACTTAAGACCTGCTGATCCTGCAGAAACAGCAATAGCCTGGAGAATCGCGATGGAGAGGAAGACTGGACCCACATTCTTGTCACTCACACGCCAGGCAGTACCCCCTCTGGATAGGACAACATTCCCTTCAGCAGAGGGTGCACGACTTGGAGCTTACACTCTTGCGGAGGCTAACAATGGAGCGCCTCAAGCCGTTCTTATTGCAAGTGGGTCAGAAGTAGGTATAGCTCTACAGGCCAAAGAAAAACTGGAAGGACAGGGAATACCCACTCGCTTGGTCAGTATGCCTAGCTGGTATCTTTTCTCCCAGCAAAAAAGAGAGTATAGGGATTCCATTTTGCTGCCCGATTGCCAGATTCAGGTGGCAATCGAAGCTGGTTCTACATTCGGCTGGCATCGATGGATCGGAAATGAAGGTATACCAATAGGCATAGATAGGTTCGGAGCCTCCGCTCCTTCCGAAGATCTATTTAACCGATTTGGAATCACAGTCGATAATGTCGTCGCCCAAGTAAACAAACGACTAACAGAGAAAGTCTAGTCACTTACCAATTAAGAGAAGAAATCGAACTTGTTTCTCTCTTTGTCGGAGAGCGCTTTTTCGTATACGGCAATAGCACCAGCCGTATCTTGCAACGCTGAACCGGTGGCGTCAAAAACGATGATTTCTTCATCAGATGTCCGACCACTTCGACTCCCGACTATTATTTGACCTAATTCTGCATGAACCTCTTCTTCGGTAATCGTGCCCGCGTTAATTCCGTGATGCAACTCTCCCACATTTTTACATTGATCTAGGAGGTCAACAACTACTTTAGCCTGGGCAAGGACCTCTACATCTAACTCTTGCTTGTCTGGACTATCCGCACCGACAGCTGCTATAAAAATTCCATCGGGAATCCTGTCAGGTTTTATTAGCGGAGAAGTAGAAGGTGTACAGGTCACTAGGACATCACTTGTTCCTATAACCTGATCAACCGAATCAACTGCAACTACTTCCAATTCAAGATCTTCGGCCATATCGTTTGCAAAACTGGCTGCCTTCTCAGGATCCACATCAGTTGCAAAAACCTTCTGTACCGGTAACACCTGTTTTAAGGATCTAAGTTGGACCCTACCCTGTGTTCCACATCCACAAATGGTGACTGTCTTTGAATCAGGCCTTGCTAAATATTTCGCTGCGACGGCTGTCGTNGCCCCCGTCCGGTTAATAGTGATTTGGACCGACTCCATTATCGCCAAAGGTGAGCCATCCTCNCCATCNCAGAGAACGATGATNCCTTGAATATTCGGCAAACCGAACCGCTTCTGATTCTGAAAAAAGCCTCCGTTCAACTTAAGTCCTAGATATGTTTTTCCACTAACTAATCCGCCAGCCTTGATATGAAATTCGCCATCTTCGGTATCAATGTGAAGCAAACCCGTAGACAAACTCTTATCTTGAGCATAGAGCCGAAAGGCATTCTCTACCAAAGCAAAGTAATCCTCTAAGCGAAGAATTTCCNTNATTTCACTTCCACTAAACAAAAGNGTTTCACGGTTTTTTACAGATTGTGGTAGCATCCTAATTCCCTGGAGGTCTGTAGCTACGAACTGGGGGCAGCTGTGCACCGGATAGATCATCTGGNACACTCTCTTCAGCGACAACAGTATGCGTTAGCGTACCGATTCCCTCAATGGTGGCATTAATCGTTTCACCAGCCTGTAGGTAACCAGATCCTGTCGCCCGCTGGACGCGACCCGCACCCGTTCCGCCCGACGTTCCACTTTGCAGAACGTCACCAGGAAATACAGTGATTAGCGACGATGCGTACTCGATTAACTCGGGGATGTTGTGGATCATATCTCCCGCTCTGGCCTCCTGGACNGTCACGCCATCGATAACCAAGCTCTGGTGCAANCGTTCCATCGGATCGCCATAGAACTCCTTTGGCACAATCCACGGCCCTTGGGGCGCAAACGTGTCATGACCCTTACCGACAAACCAATCCTGACCCGATCCGTAACCACCAGGTGGACGTCCACCACGATCGGACACATCCATAGCGACCATATAGCCGAACACGTGNTCGTAGGCTCGACTTGCAGAGATGTACTTGCCCTCAGTACCGAATACGATTGCTAACTCAACCTCCCATTCGATCCGGTCACGGCCATAAGGAATAACGATATCATCGCCGCTACCGATGATCGCGCCACGGGTGGGTTTCAGGAACAGGTAGGGCACCCCTCGATTCTCCTGTCGCTCCCGAGTCCTCGCTTGCAACTCTTCCTCGGTACAGCCTTCACATGCNTGTGTATAGAAGTTGACCGCAGCATTCATATTTTTGCTGGGATACATGATTGGAGGAAGAGCTCTTAAGTCACTCACCTCATAAACAAAATCTGATTTCCCTGATCCTTCCAATCCATTATTGTGGTTCAAATCATTGACTATCTCGTATAAACGGTNTTTCAAAACAGATTCGTACCGTTCAATCAGTTCTAACATGTCTGATGGCATGGGAATCTCTGAAATGCCAGGTTTTTTCTGAAGAGCAGTATTAGCAGAGACGAGGTCTATTACTAAATTATCTCTCAGGACAATACCCAGCCGATGCTGTCCGTCCACCTCGAACGTCCCGAGTTTAAAGGGCTCTACGCCCTCTGTGCTCGGATCACTTTGAGCAACACAACCGATCGGAATAATTAAGACNAGTAGTAACCGGAAAACTTGATTCAGTTTCATTATTTTCCTCCTGAATAAATTATGACCTCTCTCTAAAAGTACGCCCGACAGGATTCGAACCTGTGACCTCTGCCTCCGGAGGGCAGCGCTCTAATCCANCTGAGCTACGGGCGCAAGNCAGACACGCGNTAATAAGCCGAGTTCTGTCTGCNACCAANGTAGCAGGAGGACCATTTATCTAGGACTGCCATTACTGACAGCCTCAAGCAGCCTACCCGGGACTCAAATGAAACGGGTATCTCATCGTCCCCTATTTGGCCTTGCTCCAGGTGGGGTTTACCTTGCAACNTCTGTTTCCAGAAGCCCGGTGCGCTCTTACCGCACCCTTTCACCCTTGCCTGTTCTCTTAATAGAGTCATCGGCGGTCTACTCTCTGTGGCACTTTCCGTTACCAGCCAAAGCCAGTCCCCGGGTGTTACCCGGCACCTTACCCTATGGAGCTCGGACTTTCCTCCATCGACATCTTTAAAGAAGCCGANGGCGNTCCTCACTTCGCGCGTCCTACTGCAACGTAGTCTATCTGGATTNGTACCAGAGAACAACGTCTNCNNTCAGGNTTAGAAAATCCAATAAACACCAGCCGTGATCTCACTACTATCATAAGGAAAAAGCTCGTGTTGATCACGTCGAATTCTATACTCACCCCTAACTCCAACAGGACCAAGGATNCGTACTCTTACACCTGCGGGCACAGAGATAGTGGAATTCCAAAGTCGGACACCTTCTGGATCNGCATCGCGACGAAGGAAAAGACCTCCNCTGAACCCTACATAAGGCTCCAAAATCCCTATAGGAANTCTTGCCTGAACTGTAGCCGTCAGNGTAGCTACATGCGAAAAAATCGTGCTCGACTCATCCANTGGAGCTGTTACTCTAGGTTTAGAGTAAGTTGCCCCAAACGCAATCCGTGTTCGATCTGAGTTTGTATAGTCAGTTGCAAGTGCAATCATTGAAGAGGAACCTCTATCTGCCTGTAATGCATAACGCAAAACCCCTGCAGACAAACTTACGCTTCTATTTGCACTTGCAGTCGACCTGGTTTGAGCTTCTAATGAATCTGAAGATCCAGTTACTATAAGCGCAGACACAAACCACAAAGCCCAAAAAATAAAATTCATTTCACACATTCCATGGATGAATGGTTACACCTCTACCGTTAGATTCTAGAATAATAATGGCTAAAAAAGCAATAAAGGGTTGTGGGATCGCTACATGGATATGATCTCTGTCTACTATTAAAGACCTCTAACCACCCGATCGCAGGGAGCGACCAAAAGATGAAAAAAAATGAACACGGTAATTTATTCACATTATCGCTTGTCCTTTTGAGTTTCTTGCTAGGAACTCCTGTTCAAGGTCAAATAGAGGACAAAACAATTATCTACCTAGTCAGACACGCTGAAAAAATCGACAATTCAAGCGATGCAGCACTCTCATCGGTCGGAAGGGAACGAGCTATTTTGCTGTCAAAAGTGCTATCGGATGCTCAAATTAATTATATACATTCTACCGATCTTCAACGAACTCGAGATACGGTCGANCCTCTTGCATCCCTCCTCGAATTAGAGGTTCAACTCTACAACCCTGNACATCTAGAAGATTTCTCAAACATTCTCTTGNAAACACCAGGTAGACACCTTGTCAGCGGACACTCCAATACAACTCCNGAACTAGTAAGACTGTTGGGAGGTCAAAGCACTGCAATTCAAGACCACGAATATGATCGTCTTTATGTAATCGTCCGATCTAAAGGTCAGACTGGGACAACTATACTCATACATTATGGAACATTTTTGTGAAATCTTGTTGGTTTGGGCTTAAAATAGTAATTACGGAAATCACCTAAAAAGAAAGTATGCCATCAAATTAAACNTGGTTNATGACATCGGGAGNCTCTCTTGAAAGCTATATTTCAGACTTTAACTATCNTTACTATTGTCAGCTCATGTGTCACTTCTGATGACAACGGAAGAGCTTCTCAAGTAGACGACATNTTCGAACAATGGAGNACATCTACTTCACCCGGTTGCGCANTCGGAGTAATGGAGGCAGGCCAAACTATCCTAAAAAAAGCCTATGGAATGGCTGACCTGCAACATGGGATCAGGAACTCTACGGAAACAATATTTGAAAACGGTTCTGTTTCGAAGCAATTCACTTCAGCGGCGATCATACTGCTGGCTTTAGAGGAAAAACTCACGCTCGAGGACGATGTGAGAAAATACATTCCCGAAGTGCCCGACTATGGTAGCAAAATAACCCTGCGTCACCTTATGACTCACACTAGTGGCTTAAGAGATTGGGGAGCAGTGGCTTCCATATCTGGATGGCCAAGACATGAACGGAGTCACAATCACGATGACGTACTCGATATTGTCAGTCGCCAAACCGCACTCAACTTCCAACCNGGAACCGAATATTCATATAGCAACACTGGGTACAATCTACTAGCTATTGTAGTAGCACGCGTAAGTGGTACATCATTCGCACGATTCTCAACGCNAAACATCTTTGAACCNCTTGGAATGGCTAATACACAGTGGAGAGATGATCACAGACGAATAGTTCCAGGNAGAAGTACTGCCTACCGAGCACTGGAAGATGGTGAGTTTGAAATCCTTCAGCCGATTGAACACGTACACGGAAATGGAGGCCTTCTTACCACAGTAAANGACCTGTTAATTTGGAACCAAGCCTTAGATGATGGACGACTAGGNGGCCAGGCATTCACAGAAATGATGCATGAGCAGGGTCGTCTGACAGACAACTCCGTGATCACATATGCTGGCGGACTACAAGTTGACCTATTCAGAGGTGTTCAGCGTGTAAGCCATACTGGTTCTACTGCAGGCTACAGGGCTTTTGTCGCCCGATATCCAGAACACCAACTTTCAGTTGCTCTTCTCTGTAATACTAGTGATGCCAACCCTGGTTCTATTAGGGATCAAATAGCCACTATTTTCATCGGTGAATTCTTAGAAAATCCCNCATTACCTGAACCTATGGCTTTAACGCCAGAGATAGTTGCTTCCTATGCTGGAATTTATTCCGAACCNGTGACTGGACAAACAAAACACCTGGAGTCCGAAGGCGAAAATCTTTATGACAATGACAACAAACTAATCCCTATCTCTTCCTCAGTGTTTGAACATCCCAATACCCAGGCGCGTTACATTTTTGAAATACTCGAGGGTAACGTAGTAGGATTTTCTCTGGACTCTTGGCAGTATACAAATAAACGTTACGAGCGGACCAATATTTGGAAGCCCAGCATCAATGAATTGGAGGAGTTCGCTGGGACCTACAGTAGTGATGACTCTAATACCACCTATACGGTTAAAATCAAAAATGATCGGTTGGTATTAGAACAGCAGCCTGGACGCGTGCAGGTCCTAACTCCTGTATACAAGGACGCCTTCCTAGGAACTTTCAGAGAGCCAGAATTTGATAAAAANTGGAACTCTGAACGATTTTCATCTAACGGAATTTTTAGGTTTAGACGAGACGCCACAGGGTTCGCTGAGGAATTATCTGGATCTTGGGGTAGAGTTTTTGATATGCGTTTTCAGCGTCAAGAAAACTAGACGCCTACTTCATATTGAGAAAACCCATCGGTTTTGATGATCTGTTGGTCTTTAGTTACCAAAATACCCTCTACATCAGAAAGCTTATTCAAAAGCTTAATGCCTTCATNAGGGCCCATCACCAGTGCTGCAGTAGACAGAGCATCTGCATCAGTGGCCGTTGGTGCCACTACAGAGACAGAACTAGTATGGTCTGGAGAANTGCCCAAACGGGGATCAATAATGTGATGCAGAACCAGGTCTTCGGTTAAATATTGCATATAATCCCCTGATGTTGCCACAGCTGCGTTTCTGACGCTAATCACACTAAGGTAATCTTCGGTACTTCGAGGATGCTGGATAGCCAACCGCCAGTTTTGGCCTAGCAAATCTTCCCCTAAAGCAACCATATCACCACCTGCATCAATTAGCCCTCCTCTAACACCAGCNTCCCTTATAATCTTGGCTNCCTGATCAACGATATAACCCTTGGCAATTCCATCAAAACTTATGGACATCCCCTCGTGCCTAAATANGATCTGTTTCGGCTCAACATGAATATTTTTTGAGCCTACCAGTNTTAAGGCATTTTCTATCTCNAGCACTGATGGTGATTTTCCTTTCTCCTCGAAAGTTTCCGAATAAAGATCGGACAAGGATGCCACCGTGACATCGAAAGCTCCATCAGTCAAAGAGTCTANCTCCAAAGCATACCCTAGNAACTCCAGNATTTCTGGGGATGGATCATTAAGAACCCCTTCACTGTTAAGTACCCATAACGGTGTTCCCTNACGATANCTGCTAAACAAACCTTCAAGCCTATCAATCTCCAAGAAGGCCTCTTCGATTATAGTTTTGGCGATGTCAATATCTTTGTGCACTAGAGAAATAGTCACCAATGTGCCCATCTTAGTTCGAGTTTCTTTCACCAGATCAAAACCTATTTCAACCAAGATAGAACGNAGTAACCCAAGNCCTCCGATTGTTGTCAGAGTGGAGATGCCGGCNACTTTAAGTGCTNTTCTTCTATTCATCACAANTCCAAACCGTTTCATCAATCATCTACTACAACTTTTGNCAGATTGAAGTACTTCAATCTGACATCGGGTTAATTAGAGGGCCAGTAGGCCAATGCTTTNAAANAAATTTGAGGNCCCTTCTATCGGTGAGAACACGACTACCCTATCGTGGACTAAGCATCATAACAAGGCACGATTTGGTAACTTGCATCAGGAGGCGCTCCAATGGCGAAAACTCTAATGGCAACAGTCATCACGGCTTGCATGTGCGTGATTTCATCTTTCATGATCATCAATTCCAATAGGCAAGAATTATTCGCACAAAGCCTGGATCTCTCTAGTGCCACTATCTCAGATATTAATAAGGCTTTCGATGACGGAACACTCACGTCAGAGCGCTTAGTGAACCTTTACTTGGCCCGCATAGACTCTTACGAAAACAACGGCCCAAATTTAAACGCTCTCATCACTATTAACGAAAAAGTGCTAGAAACGGCACGTGCACTGGACGTAGAAAGACAGAGTGATGGACCTAGATCGTTGCTCCACGGGATACCCGTTGTTTTAAAAGACAACGTCGATACTCAAGATATGCCTACAACAGCAGGATCTCTCCTACTTAAAGGATCTATTCCTCCAAACGATGCCTTCATAGTAAGCAAACTGAGACAGGCAGGTGCTATCATTCTGGGCAAAGCAAATATGAGTGAATTTGCTTCGGGTGTTACTATTAGTTCGGTAGATGGTCCAATGCTAAATCCTCACGACTTAAGCCGGACTCCCTCTGGTTCTTCTGGTGGCACAGGAGTTTCTATAGCAGCATCTTTCGCTCAACTGGGAATAGGGACTGACACGGGAGGTTCAGTAAGAGGCCCTTCAAGCTCCAATGGAGTTGCTGGCCTCAAGCCTACCCATGGACTCCTAAGTCGTGATGGAATCGTTCCGTTGGCTTTGTCATTCGACATGGCCGGTCCAATGGCTAGACATGTCTTCGATGTGGCGGCAATGTTAGGTGCCATGACGGGAGTGGATCCCAGTGATCCTGCCACAGAAAAAAGTGCTGAAGTAATAGAAACCGACTATACCCAGTACCTTGATCCCAACGCATTGGAAGGTGCACGAATAGGGATTGCAAGAGATTTTCTAGGCTACGACACCGAAGTAGACTGGATAATCGAGGCATCCCTGGAGGCCATGCGTAATGCAGGTGCAACCATCGTCGACGTTCGTTACCCAAGGTGGCTTCTCGATGCAAAAGCCGATTTCTACACCACCATTAGATGGAGAGAGTTCAAAGACCAGATCGAAAACTACTTAAGTACTTTAGACTCACAATATCCTAGAACACTCGAAGAAATGGTAGCAATAAGCCAACAAATCCTTGCGGCTCCTAGAGACGGTGAAAGAACAAATCCGACACGCTGGTCTTTGTTTCAACAAGAACTGAACAGCGGCTCTCTGGAAGATCCTGAATATCTCGCCATGATCAACCATGGGATGCCTCTCGTCAGCACAACTCTACAAGGTCTACTGGAAGAAGACAAATTAGACGCCATCGTCTATCCTACTGCACCGCGTAGACCTGGACCCTTAGGGGAAAATAGGGGGTCCTCATCACCCAATCCTGCCGTTTCAGCCACTAATCTTGCAAATCTCAGCGGCTTCCCAGACCTTATAGTACCAGCAGGATTTACTAGTAATGGCCTACCAGTTGGTATTTCATTCTTCGGATTGCCCTTTAGTGAGCCCACACTTTTCGGTTTAGGTTACGCCTTTGAACAAATAACTAAAGCACGTCGCAACCCTGTGCATACACCACCACTCCCAGGAGAGAAGATTCCTTGAGCATAAAACATCAGTACCACTACTTTGATCAACCAAAAAATATCGCCGTCTTTGATTCCAAAAAAATGGCGAAACAAACGTTGTTTAAGTCTGATCGTTTATTGGTGGGGCTGAATTGTTTCGAGCCCGGTCAAAAACATAAACTTCATAGCCATAAGGGGATGGACAAAGTCTATCAGGTCGTGGATGGAACCGGGTTGTTTCTGCTCGAAGATCAAGAGATGCCAATGAAGACTGGATGTATCCTCGTTGCTCCTGAAAATGTCCCTCACGGAATTCTTAATAATAGTGAGAATCCTTTGATAGTCCTGGTTGTGCTAGCACCATCACCGTGAATTTTCTTTGTGGATTCAGTTCTAATGTTTCGAATCAGCAGAACCCTAACGCACTACCATATTACAGATCAGCCCCATGTCTTCCTGGTAACCATCCGACCTCATATACCTTCTGCCTGCGCCGTCTCCTGGGTTGGCCTGCCTCCCGTCTGGCACTTCGAAATCAATTAGAGCCCCAGAAGAAACCATCACTGGAGGTGTAGTACAACTCATTCCTCTGTCTAGATTCACTCCAAGTCTTAACTCTTCCGAACCGAACCAGTCTATAACGAACACCATTCCCCTTATTTCTCCATCTCCAAGATTTCTGGGTCCACTTCGAATAGTACCTAAAAACCTTTGTCTTCCCCTGTAGAGAGCATAGATGCGAGGCGCAGTACGACTGTAATTGCTCACACGAACCTCAATGGTCCCTGATTCCTCGCCCTCAGACTCGATGGACACAGGCTTATCAGCAGAAGAAGATGCACAAGCCTGCGTAATCGTCAGCAGCAACATTAGGCTGATTTTAAGCTTTCTCATAAACCAGTTCATAGCCTCTCCTATGATTCTATTGAGCTTCCCATTCCTCCTTCCTCAACCATCCAAATTAGGAACCCTTTGATAAAAACCAGCCGCATCTTGAAATGCTTTTGCGACAGCTAGTATTTTTGTTTCACTGAAGGGTTTTCCAACAAATACAATGCCAGTTGGAAGGCCATCGTCACCAAAACCATTACATACCGCCACTGCTGGGTAACAAGCATGGTTTGCCAGCTGGAAAAAATGTGAGGTTGCCGACCTCCTCGGAGGTGGGCTCGTTGGGCTAGCAGCTGTTGGAGGTGGATCTGATGGTTGAGGATTGACCGACAACCTGGTCCTCGAATCACCATAGGGAGTGACATATACGTCAAAATCACCTAAGGCGTCTGACAACTCTTGCATCATAATGCCCCTTACCCGCTGAGCTTGCAGATAGGCTACAGCTGGCACGGTCTGATTTACCCTCCAACCACCAGCTCGAGACGGCCTGGTAAGTTCATCGTCTCGATTCTCTAACAAAAAGCTTTCGAAAGCCGCAGACGATTCGGCGGACAATGCTCGTAACGGTTCCGTCGAAAAATCTTTCATGGGTACGTCTATGGGGTGCAGAGTGATTCCTACTGCTTCCAAGATCTCCAAACTTTTCTTATCATTTGCCATCCAATCCGATTTTTTTCCCGAATCATCCGCAAATGCATCTTGAAAATAAGCAACTTTAAACTGTGTGGCATCCAAATCCATATCCCAATTAAACGGGATATTTAAAACACTCTGGTCGTTTTCATCTGGTTTGGCGATAGATTTAAAAACAAGGGCACAATCTTCCACAGTCCTGCAAATGGGACCTAAGCGATCTCCAGTCCACCTTAGAGTCATCGCTCCAAAGCGGCTGACTCTGCCGTAAGTAGGCCTTAACCCTGAAGCACCACAAGCCACAGAGGGACTTAAAATAGACCCGCTGGTTTCTGTACCTATAGCGAATGCGACACACCCGGCTACCGTAGCAGAAGCTGAACCTGCAGAAGATCCGCTTGACCCATTGTTCGAATTCCACGGATTTCTTGTACGGCCCCCAAACCATCGATCACCACTAGCCAATTCACCAGTAGTCAATTTGGCTATTAGAACTGCACCCGCATCTCTCAAGAGGGTGACAACTGTGGCCTCATAGTCCATTTTCTGTCCCTTGAATGCGTTCGACCCCCAGGTTGTCGGATAATTCTTGACTGCTAGTATATCTTTTGCTCCCCATGGTAATCCCTGCAGTGGACCCCTATAAAAACCCCTGCCAATCTCTTCATCTGCCTTTCGAGCTTCTTGCAAAGCCAGGTCATCCAAGAAGGTTACTGTGTTGTTGAATTTCGGATTGTACCGCTTTAGTCGACCCAAATACATCTGTGTAAGCTCAAGAGAACTCACCTTTCTGCTCCTCACCAATTCTGCTAATTTGGCCAGTGGCCAGAAAGCGACCTCTTCCAGGTCATTTGGTCTCTCCAAGTCCGTATAAGAACTCATACGGAAAGGCCTTTCTACCATATCTATCTGCATTCCTGGAACAATTGTGCTGAAATGGATTGGAGGTGCCACTCCGTTCTCTAACTTATATTCCCTTAATTCAGAATAACCCTGTAAATTCCTATTCACTCCTTCCACCAGTGCTTGGGCTTCATCCTCCGTGAGATCCAAGCCTGACAGAGCACTTGCATCACGAATCATGGCCAATGTCACTTCTGGTTCATCAGTATCCAGCATCTTGGACCAGAGCAAACCTGGAAAAAGGGTTGAGCTTAACCCAACCCCAGAAAAATAACCTAGAAACCTTCTTCGACTTGAAGCTCCGAAGTCCATCAATGAACCTCCTGAATTTTTGACAAAAAATAGGATGAATTGTATTTAAGCATGGGAAACAAAAGTGAACACCGCCAGTTTTCAACAACTTTGATCGGTTGAATGGCAGATCCAACACCTTGTCATTTCAGTCGTCTAGAGAACATTATCCATCAAAGGAATGGGCTTCGATCCAGACACACGGTGCAGTATCTGTAAAAGCCTAGGGGAAGTATCATTTTAAATATGTTAAGGAAAATTCCATGAACATGGTCCGAAAAATCATTAAAATCAGCTTAATTCTTCTTCTTACTACACCCATCATCTCAGCTTCTAATGACCTTCCCCAAGTAGCCTTTCCTGATCTAGAGTGGAGATCCATTGGGCCTAATAGAGGAGGTCGATCAATCGCAGTTGCTGGTCATACAGATCGTCCAAATGAATACTATTTCGGTGCAACAGGAGGAGGACTCTGGAAAACAGAAGATAGCGGGTCATCATGGAACCCAGTGACAGATGGATATATAGGAAGTTCTTCTGTCGGAGCGGTAGCCGTGGCCAATTCTAATCCCGACATCGTGTACCTAGGCATGGGTGAAGGACAACTTCGCGCAAACGTTTTGCAGGGAGACGGAATTTATAGATCTAGTGATGCTGGGAGTACATGGACACATGCAGGTTTAGCAGAGACAGAAACTATCACCAGAATACGAATACACCCTTCAGATCCAAAAACTGTATATGTTGCTGCTCTAGGTTCTCCATTCTCCAGCAATACCCAAAGAGGAGTCTTCCGCACGTCCAACAGTGGAGACACCTGGGAAAGAATACTCTATCGGGGCGAAAACTCTGGTGCAATCGATTTAGCAATAGACCCAAATGATTCTAACACCCTTTATGCTACTTTTTGGCAGGTATACCGGAAGCCTTGGAGACTCTGGAGTGGTGGGTCGGAATCTGGCATTTTTAAATCCACTGACGGTGGAACGAACTGGGAAGACCTTACAGAAAATCCTGGATTTCCAAGAGGACCGCTAGGAAAAATAACAGTGACCGTTTCTGGGACTAATTCACAAAAGATCTGGGCTAATGTAGAAGCAGGCCGAGGTGGCCTGTACCTTTCCAACGATGCTGGTGCCACTTGGACTCTAATCAATAATCATAGAGACCTATGGCAGAGAGCTTTCTATTTTCAAAGGATCGAAGCTGATCCTATCGAGCCGAATACTATCTATGTTTTAAACTTCGAACTACTTAAATCTACGGATTCCGGAAAAACTTTTACCCCCATCCAGGGAACACACAGTGACCACCACGACCTTTGGATAGACCCAAATAACCCATCCAGAATGATTAACGGCAATGATGGGGGAGGAGTCATTACTGTGAACGGTGGAAGCACCTGGACACATATGAGGTATCCCACAGCTCAAATATACCGTCTCGCCACTACAGCAGATTTTCCTTATCACGCCTGCGGAGCTCAACAGGATAATACAACCGTGTGTGTTGCGTCAGAAGGAAGCCACCTTAGCAACCCCAGAGGACAAAATGAAGACTGGATGTATGCTGTAGGTGGTGGTGAAAGCGGGTATATAGCCCCACATCCTGTCGATCCAGACATTTTTTTTGCTGGCGCAACCAACACTCTTACAAAATATGACCGTAAAACGGGACTTAGTTTTGATATACAACCCTACCCCAGAATTGTGATGGGAGAACCTGCTGAAGTTATGCCAGAACGATGGAACTGGACTTACCCTATAACGATTTCTAATACTGATCCTGAAATGCTCTATGTGGGATCTCAGCACCTATGGAGAAGCCTCGATGAAGGAAACACATGGGATAAAATTAGTCCTGATCTAACAAGAGCTGATCCTGAAACATTAGGAGATTCTGGCGGTCCCATAGTAAAGGACCAAGATGGCCCTGAAATTTATGGAACCATTTATAGCATAGGATCCTCATACTTTGACGATGAGGTCATTTGGACGGGCTCAGATGATGGCTTGATCCATGTTACCGTAAACGCAGGACAGACCTGGACCGATGTGACCCCAGCAGACCTGCCACCACACACGCGAATTACAACGATTGAGACATCGAAACACACTCCTGGATCTGCCTATGTCTCAGGTATTCGATATGAGATGGGTGACCGATTACCCTACTTGTGGAAGACACTAGACTACGGTAGGACTTGGAGGTTCATAGTAAATGGCATCGAGACTGATGATTTTACTAGAGTCATCAGGCAAGATATTAAGAACCCAAACGTTCTTTATGCAGGATCTGAAAAGGGCGTCTACATTTCACTAAATCAGGGAGAGGAATGGCACTCACTTTCCTTGAATCTACCAACAGTTCCTGTGACCGGCCTAGTGGTGGAAGAGCGAGATTTGGTAATTTCTACACATGGCAGGTCTTTCTGGATCCTTGATGATATTGAAACGCTACGCCAAATAAATCCCTCTCTAAGCCATTCCGAAAACCACCTTTTCAAACCTGCCAATGCAATCCGGAGAAATGTTCCAGCAGTCATAGACTACTACGTTGAGGAGGGGGCCAGTGAGGTAAAACTGGAAATTCTTGATTCAGAGGGAAGACACGTTACTACCCTGATGGAACAAAATGGCCACCCCCCAGGTTTACATCGTGAAAGATGGGATCTACGGTATCCTGGGGCTATAACATTTCCTGGTATTGTCCTAGAAGGTGGCAACCCTGCCATTGGACCCTGGGCACCACCTGGAATATTCCAAGTCAAATTAACTGTAGACAGCCAACAGACCACCGAACAATTCATACTCCAAAAAGATCCACGACTAACCAATGTCTCGGAAACCGATATGTTGGCGCAGTATAATCTAGCCTCAAACATCAGAGATCATGAAAGTTCAGCCAATCAACTAGTAATTGCTATTAGGGATATTAAATCTCAAATAGAAGAAAGAGTGAATGACAGTGAAAGTCGATCGTTAAATGTCCTGGCCAGCATTTTTTCCGAAAAGATAAGTCAGATAGAGGGAGAACTATACCAGGTATTGAATCAAAGCCCTAAAGACAAAATTGCTTTCCCTATTAAGCTAAATGACCGACTCACTGGTCTACGAAGACATCTGGAGCGGGGAGATGGTCTCCCCTTGGCAAGTTTTCTTGAAGTCTTCGAAGAATTATCCGCTGAATTAGAAGCACAAGTGCTGTCACTAATGGAAATCATGAATAATGAATTTAGTGAACTGAATAGGGCGCTGAGAGACGCTGGCTTGAGCCCGATAGAAAAACCCAACTTCTACATTCCAGCGCAGATTGATGTTGATTGGGTCTTTCGCTGACAATTAACCAAGCCTTGCTGTAGTCAAACCTGAGTCACAATATAGATTGGGAAGCATAGCAACTTAAGGAGACATCTTATGACAAAGTTATCTCAACTGCACTTATTCATCGTTTTCAGCATTGCTCTACTAGGACCTATGAATGGCCAAGCGCAGGAAACTAGCGCTGCTCACCGACACATGGGTCATGTAGCAGACGGTTTCAGAGGGACTCCAGATGGTATGGGGCTTCTTCCAACCGCTATGGCTGAAGCAGAAGTAGCGGCTCGCCATGCCTCATTGTCAGCTACTAACCTGACTGATCTTGCTGCTATGCAACGACACGCCGGGCACGTGTTGCATGCCTTAGAAGGTGGAGAAGGAAGGCCAGGACTTGGCTACGGACTTAAAAAAGCAACTGAAGGTATTATAGCACACATAGAGATGGCTGCTGGAGGAGACGGGGCTTCTCAAGGGGTGGTCACTCATTCGAATCACGTCGCAACTTCCTCGCGAAATACTCTAGAGAGAGCTAGCCTGATCATAGATTACATTGAAAAAGTTCAGAATACTGACTCCGTAAATGAAGCTGGAAGGATGACAGAGCAAATTGCGACACTTGCCGAACAGCTCCTTGCTGGATTTGATAGTAATGAGGACGGTCGAATTGGCTGGCAGGAAAACGAGGGTGGACTGCAGCAGGCTGAACAGCACATGAATATTATGAAAAGAGGCGAAGGAATGCCCTAGTGCTTACCATAAGTATGTCCAGATGTACCCTAGAGCAGATTTCAAAGCAACACAGGATTACAACATGAAATTTTGGCAGTGAACCAATCAACTACAACTACTGATCAGCCCCTGCAAAGTCGAATCAGCTAATACCTTGAAATTTTTTCTGACATAGGATCCAATTACTCCAGTCCCTGATCTTCCTGCGAGGCTGGGGGTTCTTATCTGCCCAGAGGGATGAAATTTTCCAGCCCTTGCCCAATTGACAAAATTCCTGTCCACTGCCGACACAGTTATATCCGCAGTAGTACTTTCTGGTAGACCTTTCTGTAACTGTTCGAACACATCTCTATGCAGACCGTATCGATCAAACAGACCTATATCTGAAGGGAATCGCATACTGGTATCATCCGCAGAAATTGCAAGACCAAAAAGAAAGAGAGGTTGGGGAGGGCGATCGTCCTCAGGCAAATAATTATATACATCAGCCAAATCCCAAACATCAGCTTCGACGATATATGCCCAAGCCTCCTGACTTTTACTCCACTCCAACTCTAGTAATTGGTCTCCCTGTAGAGCACAGAATTCTCGCGAACTTCTAGGAGTTTTCATGCTAAAATCACCGGGCAACTTAGTCTGTCCAAACAACTCACTATCATCGCCATCCGTGATACTCACCTGTATGAATTGACCAGGTGCTGCAAAAGTAACAGGTAGCTCGTCTAAACTATAACAAGTGCCCAGTGACCCTTCTATTTCTGATATTTCTCTCTGGACCCACGGAGGAACACACGTTGAAGCACTGTCTGGATTCTCAATTAACGTTACAGTTTGATTGCCAGCGGTTAGAGTGATATCAGCCCCTAAAACAGGCCCGTAATCTTTGCTACCCAGCACCCTGTGAAGATATGCGGTTGCTTCCAGGGCGTCACTTCCATCACTTGCAATGAAAACTTCTGCGATCAGAAGACTTTCCGGTGCAACCAGAGAGACACTATCCATTTCACAACCTGCTAAAGACAACACTCCCAGCATGAACCACCGAGTCACATACCTCATCTGAACCTCATCTCAAAACCGAAGGTGGGTAGGATTGGAAACATCGAAAATCCTCGACGAGTCCACTTAGTATTATCTACTGAGCTGCCATCTTCATAAGTATAGAAGTAGAAGAGGACATTCCTCCTATCATATACGTTAAGTACGTTTATATATGGAGTTATATATCCAGCACCAAAAATGTTCCTAAACTCTTTTCTGATGCTCACATCCAATCGATGGCGCACTGGATATCTTTCGCCATTTTTGGGTCCGAGAAAAACAGTATTCCCCCGTTCATCACGCCCTAGGGTGCCATTTGAAACCCGATGGCCAAAAGAAGAGAAAACCCCTACCGCCTCTGTAAAAGGAAGCCCAGTGCCAAAATTCCATCGCAGACCAACCTGCGCAGAATTCCAAAATTCATGATTCAACACTACGTCGACATCTACCCTTCTGTCGAAAATCGGAGGAAATTCAATTTCATTAGCTAAGTCAGCGGACCTGTAGTCGGGAAAGGTTCGCAATGCTTTAAGCCAACCCACTGTAATCCAACCTGTGGTGCTTCCTCTAAACCGTTGAGCAAACAAATCTACACCATAAGATCGTCCTCTGCCCTTAAGAAAATCATCCGTAGTGTCATTGGGATTCTCACCAAAATTTTCGGTAATAACATCATCGAAATCGCGTAAATATCCTTCCAGAGAAAGCAACCAACTGTTTCCTACGCGCCATTCTAATCCGAGCTGACCTTGGTCTGAAAGAACCCTGGGTACATCTGGTCCAGCTAAAACCCATATGTCAATTCCAAGTGGTAAATCCTCATCTCTAACCGAATGTAAAAACTGGGTGTATCGACCCACTGAAGTCTTGACGGCTAATCTCCGTCCAACCAAAAACCTTTTAAAGGATAACCGAGGAGAAATCTCATCCATCCTTTGAGCATCTTCCCTCGACCAGGTATCAAACCTAATGCCTGGTTCAATCACCCAGGAATTAGTGGGTCGCCATTGAAGCTGTGTATAGCTAGATGTGCCAGTACCTGGGCCTCCAACTTTCCAAAACTGTGTCCCTCCACCCATGATGGAATTTTGGTATTCCATAAAACGACCTTCCACGCCAACTTTTGCCGTAATTCCACGTGTCGGACGGCTTTCCCAGTCTACACCCATGGTTTTCTGAGAGATCTTTGAGCTAAACTCAACATCTCCAAAATCAGGGAATTGCAGGTCAGTGGAGAACTTTGAATAGCCCACCCTCACATCAACAGAGCCACCACCTGAGGTCGGATGTGTCCAACGACTTCCAATCAGGGAATTTCCAAAATCCCAATCTATACTCAAAGGAAAAGATTCGGTGTAATCTATCCCTAGCACGTCAGCGCCTTTGTAGCCAGTAATTGACAGCCTATCTCCCCCCTCTGTCCAGCCTTCAAAAACAAATTGACCGTCCTCTAACCTGTATGGAATCTTATCCGTTAGTAGATCAAAATAGGATCGTCGTCCCGAAACCCTCCACCGGGCATCCCGGAGGCCTAGCGCATTCTTAGCCTTTTGTGGCAAGCTTCCTCCTACTGCAGCTCTGGACATCAGCAAGGAAATCGCTCCCTGGACCTCCAATTGGCCATTTCCTGGGTCACTTTCTACGTTCAACACGGAGGAAACCCTACCTCCATACTCTGCTGGAAACCCACCTGCACTTAGTTCAGCTCTTCGCACCATATCAGAGTTAAACACTGAAACCAATCCTCCTAGGTGAGCTGGATTAAAAATTGGTATACCATCTAACAAAATCAGATTTTGATCAGCCGATCCGCCACGAACATTGAACGACGCTGAAAAGTCCGATGTACTTATTACACCTGGAAGAACCTCCGCAACACGAATTGGGTCTGGTTCAATAAATCCAGGGATGATCCTAAGATCTGCTGCTTCTACGGCTCTAACTGTCAAGCCAGCCTCTTCCTCAAAAGCAATCTCAGCTGGCTCCCTAGTTCCTTCAACGGTGAGACCTTCTAACTCCAAAGCTTGAATTTGGAGTTCGACATCTATGATGCGAGTCTCTGTTCCTCCCAACTGAAATTCCTCACTATAGGCTATAAATCCCAGTCTTTGAACTTCCAGTCGGATAATCCCACCAGGCAAATCTTCCAATTCAAAAAAACCGAGATCGTCCGTAGATGCTACACCCAGCACCATATTACTATTGGAATCTAGCGCTCTGGCCAAAGCACCCTCCAATGTCGCTCCCTGTTCATCCCTGACACGTCCCATCAAATGGCCCGACTGGGCAGCGGCTAGATCAGCCAGGACCAGAATAGAAAGAAAAGCCAGGGTCAGACACCGTATTTTTATTGAATATCTATTTTTTTTAATCACGACGACTTCGACTTTTTCCAGGCAACCAATTTGTAAAGCATCCAGGCAATACTGTAGCAAGTTTCGTGCCCAATAAAGCAGTAATTGAGCACATCTTGGAGACATCTATAATCTGTCTAAAAGCAACCTCCAACACCAGCCAAATCCCTACTATCCATCAATCGAATGAGGGAATGACGCTCATGTCATTTCCCACTCAAAGACACAATCATTTGCTACAAGAATTGGCAATCCCTACATTTTATCTAGCTGTAGTATGATTTCAGCTGGCTTTTGTAGGTTTTTATGTCCTTTTTCTAAGGAGTTTAAATCATGAGCGATAGAATAAAGCCAATCCTCTTCACCACCCTAGCCGTTTTTGGAGTAACCTATCTAGGAGTGCGATTCGTCTTCGCACCTCAAATGGGTGCAGACTACGCTAGTAACGCACCGTTCAGCCCAGAGATCACATCACTCCTAGGATCTATTGTTTTCGTCTTATTCTTTGATTATGCCATTGGTATGGTTGGGGACGTAATGAAAACAGCCATGGTCATAGCTCTCTCTCAAATCGTGATAGTAGATGTTTATTATGTGATTAATGGTGAGAGAGGGATTGCCCCAGCTGCCGTGAGTGCTGTTATACTGCTACTCAGTTGGTTTGTCGCAGCTAAAGTCTATAGTCACTTCTCTGAGGGAGAGTCAGGCGATAATTCTTCTGTTGCCGAAGTCGAAGAACCCGAACCAACTGCTTATTCCCCACCATCAGAAAATGTTGGAGAACCCGACAACTCTTCTTTCCCTTACTAGGACAGACCGAAGGGGATAAAAAAAGTCGAACTGTATAAACCTGGTTGTTTTATTCCCGTACACAAAGGGTTGCTAGTTACTAAACTGGGGATGATCCAAAGCCCGGATCATCCCCAGTTTTTATTTGCTCAATAATTAATTGACATGCCTTTACCACAACACCTGACCTCTTACCATCCCACAGCATATGCAGCGCGTCGAGGATCCGCTCCCGCCATGAATGTTCCTAAACTTGTATTTTTTAAGATCGCCTGAATACTGCCCAATGAATAGGATGGAGCCAGCTCAATATTATGTCCTAATTCCTGCAGACCTTCAAAATGGTCCACTGAAATCCTGTCTTCAATTCTCACGGTGATTTCAGCTCCTGCTTTATAGAAATTAGGTGCTGCAAACAAACTAAACCGAGGGGCTTCTATCGCATCCTGCACAGACATTCCCAGATCTAGAACGTTAACTAGTACCTGAAATTGTGTCTGACCTATTGTTTCACCACCTGGAGTTCCCAAGGCCAGAACGAATTCACCATCCTTCAGTACAACCACTGGTGAATTATTCAAGATAGGGACCTGACCTCCCCTGGCATAATTGACATGTTCAGAGTAGGGCGAAGTCGAACCTATCCGGGTTCCATTGTTGAAAGTGATGCCAGTATTACCAACCACAATTCCAGTGCCGAAAGATCCTCCGTGCGTTGGGGTACAAGCCACAATGTTACCTTCTTTGTCCATTACAGAAAAACTGGTTGTACTACCGGCGTGACTTACTTCCCTATTTGAACCCAATTGCAAGTTCTTTCCCGCATTCCAAAATTCCTTGGAGGTTTGATCATACCCTTCTGGTTTCCCTGCCGTCGGATAGGTCATACTCTCAACCTCAGAAATCATTTGACTCCGGAGAGAGAGGTAATCCGGGCTCAACATCCCCTCAGAGGGGACAAAAAATTGCGTTGGGTCTGCAACGTATTGATAAATATCAGATTTAGCCACTTGGATTGCTTCGATCATTAAGTGAGTCAGAGTATGGTTGTTCGCACCCAACGCTTCTACATCAAACCTCTCCAATAATTTCATCTGCATTAGGACTTCCATACCACCACGAGATGTCGGAGGAGATGAATAAATATCATAGCCCCTATATTTTATATGCAGAGGATTGCCCCAAATAGGCGTATACTCCTCAAAATCTTCCTTGGTAAACAACCCTCCTTCTTCTTCGTAGAATCGTGTGAATTCTTCTGCAATATCACCCTTATAAAAGCGATCGAAGGCTGCATCCAAGGCCTCCACACGACTTCTGCCTGTCTCAGCCGCAGTTTGCTCTGCTTCTATCAGTTTTCGAAAGGTAGAAGCCAAGGCTGGCATCTTAAAAAGCTCGCCTACCTCTGGTACCTTATTTCCTGGTAGAAATGTCTGGGCACTGGAAGGATAACTCCTGAATAAATCCTGCTGAGATTCAATGGCTTGAACAACCGATCCTTCTATAGGATGACCGTTTTCTGCATATTCTAATGCTGGCATCAACACCTCAGATAAACTCATAGTACCGTGTTCTTTGAGCATTGAGACCCAACCCCCTAACAAGCCAGGGACCACCCCAGCATAAATACCCTTGTTAAGTTCCTCAGCTATTCTTTCATTGGCTACCAAAGCCTTAGGTGCAGCACCTGCAGCCGTCAATGAGTGGACATCTCCAGAGTTCTTATCGAAATAAGTGAGGAAGCCATTTCCCCCTGCGCCCGACATCTGAGGCCTAACAACATTTAGTGTGGCTAGCACTGCCACCGATGCATCTATTGCGTTACCACCAGCCATTAGGATCCTCAAACCTGCTATCGAGGCCAAAGGATGGCCAGCAGTCACCAAACCATTTACTCCAGGAACTGCTGGACGGTGACTCTTCTTTCCCTCACTCATTTGCAGTGGATACGCATTTTCTTGTGCCATTATTGGATCAAAGGTAGAAAAAACCATACTCGTATAAACGACTAAACTTACAAATAGTGATCTACAAATAAACAGATTCATGTCTCATCCTGATTCATATTTACAAATAAACTTGGAATAATGAGAAATAACATATTTCCACATTTCTCGCTCTAACATGCGACAAAAAACTAACCAAAATAGTCGCCTTGATATACTATTGGTGGATAGCAATTTACATTGAAATGTAATGGGTAAGGCTAAAAGACTTCTATGTACACCATTAAAGAAATTTACTATACACTTCAGGGAGAAGGCAGGCATACTGGACGCCCTGCAGTCTTTCTTAGATTCTCTGGGTGCAACCTTTGGACTGGACGTGAAGTGGACAAGGATAAAGCCGTCTGCCAATTTTGTGATACCGATTTTGTTGGAACAGACGGGCCAATGGGCGGCAAATTTAAAGATCCCTTATCACTATCGGAAGCCGTCGAAAGAGTTTGGATCGATGCAGTCGCAAAAGGCCAGAATAGATTCGTTGTGTGTACGGGAGGAGAGCCACTATTACAACTGGACTCGGAAGCGATTCAAGCCCTTCATCAAAAAGGTTTTACAGTGGCTGTTGAGACCAACGGGACTGTTGAGCTACCCAAAGAAATTGACTGGACCTGTGTTAGCCCTAAAGCACATTCAGAACTCCTCGTCACCGAAGGAGATGAACTTAAGCTCGTTTTTCCACAAGTTGGAATTGAGCCTAGCCAATATGAACATTTACAATTCAATCACTTCTCTTTACAACCGATGGATGGCCCGGATTTGGCCGCTAACACAGCTAAGGCGATCACCTATGTGCTACAGAATCCCAAATGGACCCTGAGCATCCAAACCCACAAGATCCTGGGAATAGAATAGAACCTGAGCTAATGAAAGCCTTGACCTTTTGCTTTATCTGATAGTATTTGTTTTTCAGGTGACCAAGAAAAATTTTAAGGAGGTTACAGGCCCGTGAAAACTAATAATCTTATCGCTTACTCAGCACTTGCACTGAAATCTATTTTATGCGCTAGCATCCTGTGGCTATTCGCGACGGATCATGTTTTAGCGCAATCGAACCAGGCAACACTGATCAAAGCTGGTACGGTTATAGTCGGCGACGGAACAACAATGAGTTCTGTTTCGATAGTCGTAGTAGGAGATAAAATCTCTGAAATAGGACCTTCCTCCTCTGTAGAAGCTCCATCAGGTGCAAGGATAGTGGATTTGTCAGACCATACCGTACTTCCAGGTCTTATGGATATGCACACCCATATCAACTCCTCAGACCACGACGGTGGAGATATGTCTGTTCTGCGTGAACACGGCGCACATGGAGCGATCTACGGTGTGGTAAATGCTGAGAAAACCCTGCGGGCAGGATTCACTACCATTCGCAACGCTGGGGCACTTCATTATGCCGATGTGGCACTTCGAGACCTAATAGCCCAAGGGATTGTACCAGGACCTCGCATGTACGTTTCAGCCGCATCGTTAGGTATCACTGGAGGTCACTCTGATGTCAACGGATGGAGCCACCTCATCGATATACCTGGCACAGGAATGGTTGTAGACGGAGCGGATAATCTGCAAAAAGCGGTGCGCACGCTAGTAAAATTTGGAGCAGATCACATAAAAATTGTGGCAACAGGTGGAATTCTTTCTTCAGGAGATGCAGTCGATCACCCTCAGTATAGTGACGAAGAACTCCGAGCTGTCGTCGAAGAAGCTGGAAGACTAGGTCGTAAAGTCATAGCTCATGCGCATGGTGCGGAAGGTCTGAAAGCGGCTGTGCGAGCAGGTGTGGCGTCCATTGAACATGGTAGCTTGGTAGATGCAGAAGGAATCGAATTGATGAAAGAAAGAGGGGCTTTCATTGTCCCAACACTTTTGATATTGGATGAAATCATAGAGTTCGGAGAAGAAAGGGGAATTCCAGAGTATTCCATTCAAAAAGCCATTGAAATGTCTGACTTGAGAGAAACAGCACTACGAAAAGCTTATCAGGAAGGTGTTCGTTTTGCCTTTGGGACAGATGCCTCTGGAAATCTCCACGGACGGAACGCTCAGGAGTTCGAAGTGATGATTGAAACTCTTGGTGCTAGACCCATGCAAGTTATTCAAAATGCCACCTACGACGCAGCTGAACTTCTGGGGATACTCGATCAGGTTGGTACACTAGAAGTAGGAAAGTGGGCCGATATAATAGCTGTTGCAGGCAATCCATTAGAAGATATAACCCTATTAGAAACAGTAAATTTTGTCATGAAAGCTGGTGAAATTTACAAACATTTGGACAAATAAATCATGTCTATACTTAGAGTACAACATATCGGAGTTGTCGTCAGAAGCCTCAATGAAGCTTGTGCCCAATTTAAGAACTCATTAGGTCTGGAAGCTATTGATTTTCGAGATGATCAAGGACAAGGGATGCAGTTGGATGCTCGAATACTTTTAGGTAACGAATGCTGGTTGCACCTAGTGGAAAACTGGAACCCAGAATCCAGAGTGAATCAATTTCTCCAGGGAAAAGGCGAAGGACTAGAGCACATATCTCTGGAAACAGACGACATCGAAGGAGATGTTGAACATCTCAGAGAAATTGGCATTCCCATTTTTGAAGACAAGATTTTCGATGCCAATGACGGATATGAGGCGTTTGTTTTTCCTGACCAACTTCCTGGGCTGACAATAGAGCTCATTCAATCTCATGACCGCAGTTGGTTTTATCCACCTGAATCAGTCGGGGCCCCAGTGAGTGAAACCTTGGAAATAACCAAACTCCAACACATCGGACTGTGTGTAAATGATCTAAACCAAGCCTGTGATCGCTTTGAAGAGCTTTTCGGTCTTAAGGCGCAGGACTTTCGAGATGACCAAGGACAAGGGATGCAGTTGGATGCTCGAATACTTCTCCCGAATCAATGCTGGTTGCACCTGGTGGAAAACTGGAACCCAGAATCCAGAGTGAATCAATTTGTCAAAGAAAGGGGTGAAGGCATGGACCACCTTGCTCTAAGAACCACAGATATCCATCACGACATTGACTACCTGAGGGGCAAAGGTATCCCTATCTTTGAAGATCGAATCCTTGACGCCAACGACGGATACGAAGCTTTCGTTTATCCTGACCAACTTCCTGGGCTGACAGCTGAACTCATCCAACCTCATGCCCATAGTTGGACTTACCCAGGCTCATAAGGTTTATTTAATGAGAGTATTTGCCTGGAATCCAAAAACAGGAAATGCAATTTATTATCCGAATCCATAGACAAATCGAGAGAATTAAATTGCGATTTCAAACTATCGGATGGTTGGCTAGGACCAACCTCATTTCTTTTTCCATAGCATTTTTGGCATGTAGCGACAGTCAAGATCCACTTAAGCCGAACGACCCTGATGAACCAACTCCATGTCTAAACGCCTCTGGTGAATGCTCTCAATCTGTTCAGCTAGGCGAACAGTCTTTCCTTCCGATATTAAGAACACACTCCCTCGATAAAGAAGATCGGAAGATCCACACTGCCATCATCATAATTCACGGAACGACGAGAAATCATTCTTCAAATTTTGAGACGATGATCTCAGCAGTACAGGAAGAAGGTGCTTCACTTGACGACATAATGGTCATAGCACCTAAATTTCAAATAGCAGAGGACACCCCCACTGCCAATGAACCATTCTGGACCAATAGCGGGTGGAAAAAAGGTCACTTATCTGTCACGGATAGCAAACCCAGGCCTAGGGTCAGCTCCTACGGCGCCATCGACAAAATCATAGAGATTTTAAGCATTAAGTCCCGATTCCCTTCGATGAATGAAATTGTCGTTACTGGACATTCGGCTGGAGGGCAAGTCACGCACAGATTTGCAGCAGGAAGTCAGGTAGAAGGTACCATTGAACACATCAACATACGATACATAGTGGCTAACCCTTCTACCTATCTCTACCTAGGACCCGAACGTCTTATTGACGGAACTTTTAGCTCACCGATTCGCTCAGAATGTCCTGAATATGACTACTGGCACTATGGCTTAAAAAATCTAAACACTTATATGCGATCGATAAGCTTAGCTCAAATCGAACAGAATCTATTGGACAGAGACGTCACCATACTGATCGGAGATCAGGACCTGGGATCAAACCAACTAGATGTATCTTGTGGTGCCAACTTACAAGGAGGTAATCGCTTTTCCAGAGGCCAAAACCTAGTCAGTTATATGGACTCACTTTTCCCAACAAACAACCATACTGAAAAGATTGTCCCAGGTATTTCACACTCAGGGAAAGGTATGTATACCTCTCCTGAAGGACTCTCTGTGCTTTTCCCGTCCTGATTTTGCTAGTCTCGGCTTACTTGAAATTTTTGAACTCTGCGTCCAGTAGAAGCTTCTCCAACATACAGATTCCCTTCTGCATCTGCGCTCATTCCGTGAGGACGTAGAAATTGTCCCACCTGTCTCCCACCTCTGCCAAATTCACCTACTATATCTAATGTCTCTCTGTTAAGGATCCATACCTTGTGATTGGTCCCGTCAGCCATATAGAGCCACTCTTGCTCCTCATCAGGAGAAAAAGCAAATACGAAAGCAGATCCCGAGGCCAGTGTCTTGGGAGCGACTATCTTTTCCATCAGATAGTCTCCATTTTGGCTAAATACCTGTATCCGATTACCTCTGCGGTCGGCCACATAGATCAAGCCATCGTTAGAGCCCAAAATCCCATGAACTGTTGAAAACTGACTAACAGTAGAACCTTCTGAATTTCGATCAGCGTAATCGTATTCATCATCGGGGACCTCACCGTAAGCACCCCAATGCCTGAGATATTCTCCAGAATCTCCATCATACACTACAACTCGGCGGTTTCTATATCCATCGGCTATGTAAGCCTCATTCGTTACAGGATCAACCCAAACACCCGCGGGACCACCCAACAACCTCTTATCATTGCTACCATTATTTCGGTCATACTCTCCGAGGGTCAATACTACCTCACCCGAACGTGTAAATTTCATTACTCTATGATGCCGATAGCTGCCAATCCAAACATAATCGTTATGGTCAACAAAGATTCCATGAGGATTTCTGGGAAATTCCTCTATACTCTGGGTTGGCTCACCCCATGCTTGAACCACTCCACCATCTTGATCGAATTCAATGACTACCGGAGCGGGAGCACAACATGTCCCAATTGGGGGATCTTGCACTGCAGAAGTTTCCTCTGCAGTTAGTGTTTCAGGAAGATGAGTCACCCAAATATGCTGCCTAGAATCTACGAAAACTCCAGTGACCGACCCCAGTATCCAATTGTTAGGTAGCTCTAGCGGCCAAGAAGGGTCTACAGTAAAAGATGGTACGCTTACGTTAGCCCGACTATCATCGTCAGGTTCTGCCATACATCCCGTTAGCACCACAACCAACAAAAGTGCTGAGATGATCAAGTGTCCTCGTTTCATAATTTACCTCCTGCTTACTTAAAATATTTCTAAAAACAATTCACAATCTGTGGTGGTCCAAATCCAAACCAAACCACTCCTTCTCCGTATATGTATCTAGGGATCAGTGGAATATTATAGTACTGAGCACTCCTACTCCTTGCGACAAAGTATCGATCACCTACACTGTGGTAACACCAACAAGATAGTTTTGTGGGCTGTTTATGGAAATTATAAAAACAATTTACTCAAGAGTGCCTGATATGATTGTTGAACCAGGAAAGACTAGAATCGGATGGATTGGATTGGGAGTGATGGGGCACAGCATGTGCACACACCTTATCAATAGTGGATTTAGTGCAACTGTATTCACCCGAACCAAAGCAAAAGCAAGCGAACTTCTGGAAAAAGGAGCAGAATGGAAGGACAGTCCCCTTGAAGTCGCCAAAAACAGTGACGCGATCTTCAGTATAGTCGCTTTCCCGACTGATGTCCGTGAAGTCTTCCTGGGCAATGAAGGCCTTCTTCAGGGATGCAAACCTGGCACTGTCGTGGTAGATATGACCACGAGTGAGCCTTCCTTAGCTAGAGAAATCTATCGACGAGCCAAGGAAAAAGGCGTCGACGCTATCGATGCTCCAGTATCTGGAGGTGACATAGGTGCGAGAGAAGCACGACTGTCAATCATGGTCGGAGGTGACAAAACTGCTGTCGAGACCATAAGGCCCTGCTTCGAGGCTATGGGGAGCACCATCATCCATCAAGGCGAAGCGGGATCTGGTCAACATACCAAGATGGTAAATCAAATATTAATTGCTTCTGGAATGATTGGTGTATGTGAAGCTCTACTATATGCCCATAAATCTGGGTTGGAACTGGAGACAGTAATGAAATCCGTCAGTAGTGGAGCTGCAGGTAGTTGGTCATTGGACAACTACGGGCCTAGGATAATCAATAACGATTTCGATCCAGGATTTTTTGTAGAGCATTTCATTAAGGACATGGCAATTGCCCTAGAAGAAGCCTCCCGAATGAATTTATCCTTGCCCGGTCTAGCCCTTGCACATCAGTTATACAATGCTTTAAAAGCTCAAGGTGGTAGTAAAAATGGCACGCAAGCACTCCAACTGGCTTTATCTCGCCTGTCCGCCCTAGATTGGATAAAAAGATAGTCTCCTTCAACCCACATCACAGGAAAGTATATGAGTCTTCTATTAGCTTGTCTCCGGTTTAGAAAGGTGCAGTTCTGACTTGCATTATTTCTAATAAGTGCGACCTCTCTGAATGGACAGAAGAAGATCGCTGACCATCCGGAAGTACAAGAATCCTTGGAACTATTAGATGTGTGGATGGACGCCCAGCAAGCCTACGGAAGGATACCAGGAGCTTCTATCGCAGTAGTGTATGATCAAGAACTCATTTGGGCGAAAGGTTATGGATATGCCCACATGGAAGAACGGGTTCCAGCGACCAGCAGTACAATGTATTCCATCTGTTCCATCTCCAAGCTTTTTACGGCAGTGGGTATCATGCAACTTCGCGACCAAGACAAACTGCGACTGTCAGACTCAGTTGAAGATCATTTGGACTGGTTCAGCATGAAAAACGATTACTCGGATTCTGGTCCTGTCACTATTGAAGGAATTCTCTCTCACTCTTCTGGCCTGCCCCGAGAGGCTGACGCACCCTATTGGACTGGACCCGACTATCCCTTTCCAACTCGCGATCAAATAGTGAGTAGTATCTCAGATCAAAAAATGCTCTATCCCGCTAGAGCCCACTACCAATATTCAAATCTGGGCCTCACGCTCGCCGGAGAAATTTTGATGGGCCTCACGGGTCAATCGTATTCCGACTATGTCCAGAACAACATACTGAGACCACTGGGAATGGAAGACACGACCACCGACCATTTAGATGAGTTCCGTAACAATCAACTGGCTACTGGATACTCAGCAATCCAGAGAGACGGTACACTTGCGACTATACCTCCCTACCAAGTTCGTGGAATCGCGCCCGCAGCTGGAATGCTATCGACAGTCGAAGATTTAGCTAAATTTGCCAGTTGGCAATTCAGAACACTCGATGGAAATACGGAACAAGCCATCCTCGAGAAGAACACCCTGCGTGAGATGCAACGTGTTCACTTCATGGAACCAGATGCTTCTACTACATATGGACTTGGATTTTCCGTCTGGCGAAACGATGAGAAAAGATTCGTCGGACACGGGGGTTCATGCCCAGGATACAGAAGTCATTTTCTTGTTCGTCCAGAGGATAAAATTGCCACAATATTTATGACGAACGGCCAAGGTGTTAGCGCGGGAAATTTTACTCAAATCGCATTCGACATCCTTAGTCCCGCCATAAAAAATGCAACCGAAATTCCGAGTACAGATGTTGTAACTGACAGACAGACATCTAAAGATTTGAAACAATTTACTGGCCTTTACAAGCGACCTCTAGGAGGAGAAACAGCGGTACTTCAGCGAGGTGATACATTAATTATGTTGGGCCTGCCCTCTAGAAATCCACTAAGCTCGATCACAGAACTAGAGCACATAGAAGGAAATACTTTTAGAAGAATTTTATCAAATGATACTGGTGAATTGGGAGAAGAAATTATTTTTGAGGAAGTCGGCAATGGAGAAATGAAACTGTGGAGGCACAACAACTTCAGTTTACGCCAACATTAGCTATCAAACACCTGAACTAGTACGCTTTCCAATCTTTCTAACGTGCGATCCACATTCGCTAATTTATCTAAGCCAAACAGTCCAAGGCGAAAGGTTTGAAAATCCTTCGGTTCACCACACATTAAAGGAACTCCCGCAGCTACCTGAATGCCCAAATTAGAGAACTTTGCTCCGTTCTGAACCTGAGAATCATCAGTGTAGCTAACTACCACACTAGGAGCTTCAAAGCCTTTATCTGCTACGCTATGAACACCTACCTCCCTAAGCAGATCACGAACTCTTCTTCCTAATTCTTCTTGCTTATTCTGGGCTTCGTTAAAGCCAAACCTCTCTGTCTCGTTCATTACCCTGTGGAACTGGCGCAACGAATCGGTAGGCATGGTAGCGTGATACGCATGTCCGCCTTCTTCATAGGCCTCCATTATTTCTTTCCATTTTCTGAGATCAGTGGCAAAACTAGTACTCTTTGTCGAAGTGAGTTTTTGAACTGCTAGAGTACTTAACATTATAAGACCGCTACACGGCGACCCACTCCAACCCTTCTGCGGTGCTGAAATCAAAACATCTACTCCAGTGGCTTCCATATCGACCCAAAGCGCTCCCGAAGCCACACAGTCCAGAACAAACATCCCTGAAACTTCATGTACAGCCTCCCCGACAGCTCTGAGGTAATCGTCAGGTAATATTATTCCCGCTGATGTCTCTACATGGGGAGCAAAAACCACTTCTGGCCGATTCTGCTTGATGGATTCAACCACTTTGTCGATCGGTGGAGGGCTAAAGGGTGCATGCTTCACTTCTGAAACTCGACTTGCTCGCAAAACGGTACTATCAGATGGAATGGAACCCATCTCCAAAATTTGTGTCCAGCGATAACTAAACCATCCATTGCGAATTACCAGACAATTCTTATCAGTCGCGAATTGCCTAGCCACTGCTTCCATTCCATATGTTCCACCACCAGGAACAAGAACTACTGACTGACTTTTATAAACCTTTTTAAGAGTTGCTGAAATATCCCTCATGACTTCTTGAAAAGATTGAGACATATGGTTCAAAGAACGATCAGAAAACACAACCGAGTACTCTAACAGTCCTCCTGGATCAATATCAGATCTTTCGTTTTGCATTTTATTTCCATTTAGTTTTTTGGATCGTTACACATCCGTATGGAGTAACCCTATAGAGAAGGACTCCATAAATCTAGTAGTGGTGCTTTGATAGAAAGAGTAACACCCATTATACTCCTCTCGAGTATAAATCTAGATAGTCGCGACCTAAATCATGTACTCATCACAGGGGACCATTAGAGCTCAACCGTTGGAGTTCATTTACCTCCATGTTAACTTCTCTAAAATCATTGGTTCTAGTTAATTGTGATGCCTTGCCTCGGTTCTAGAACCCCTAGATTCCTACTGCACCTTACTTGAAGAGCAAACATCTATGGGAACAGCCGAGCAAGTAAAACAACCAGAGATTACTGATCATGGCAGATCCCTAGTTCTCCTTGCTGTTCTTCTAGCATTATTCCTGGCAGCTCTAGACCAGACAATCATTTCCACAGCATTGCCTAGGATCGTGGCAGATCTGCAAGGAATCAAGCGCTACGCCTGGGTGGCCACAGCTTATTTAATAACCTCCACAGCTTCTGCACCAATATACGGTAAACTTGCGGACACATACTCTCGTAAGAAAATCGGAATTGTGGCAGTCCTGCTTTTTCTTCTTGGATCTATTCTTTGTGGCTTGGCTGGCGAGTTTGGAAACCTACCCATCATCGGCGATGGTATGAATCAGCTAGTCTTCTTCAGGGGTATACAAGGAATTGGTGGTGGTGGCATCTTCGCGATGACTTTCATTATCATCGCTAGTTTATATCCGCCCTCTGAACGAGGACGCTACCAGGGATTCGTTGGAGCAGTTTGGGGAATCGCATCCGTTCTCGGACCACTGATGGGAGGGTTGCTCACCGACCATGCTGGCAATTTAATCCCTGGTATCGAAGGATGGCGTTGGGTCTTTTATGTCAACGTCCCTTTTGGAGCCATAGCTTTGTGGTTCATAAGGAAACACATGCCTTCACTGAAACCTCCAGGAAAACCAATCCGACCTGATTTTGTCAGCGCTCTATTGCTAGTGAGCGCTTTAATACCGCTCATGCTAGCTCTACAAATTGATAAGCAAATCTATCCTTGGATACCCGGGATTATTCCACAAGAATCCACTTCACCGGTCTGGCACTCGTGGTTGACCCTAGGCTTGCTGGCCCTAACATTATTTCTCCTTGCAATATTTATTAAACGCTCCAGACAGTCTAATAGTCCGGTTCTAGATTTTCGACTCTTTGAGAACCGTGTCTTTAGAGCAGCCAACTTAACTGCTTTCTTTTACGGAGCTAGTTTCATGTCCGTGGTCATCTTCCTCCCCCTATTTCTCGTAAACGTACTGGAAGTATCTGCGACAAGAGCTGGCGCTGTTCTGATTCCCTTTTCTATAGGAATAAGCTTGGCTGCCACCGTGAGTGGTCAACTAGTTTCAAAATATGGTTATTACAGGAATCAGATTTTCTGTGGGGGGTTACTATTCTCCTGCTCTATCCTGTTATTGGCACAAATGGACATTGACACGTCATACTTAAGGGTGATGCTTTACACTGTCCTCTGTGGAATAGGAGTCGGTCCATCCCTTCCACTACTCACGCTTGCCATACAAAATGCAATAGATGTTCGCTTGATCGGACAAGCGACCAGTGCTTCACAGTTTTTTCGACAAATTGGTTCCACTATGGGAGCTGCTGTTATGGGCACAGTCCTTGGAACCACCCTAGGAGTTGCATTTTCTACCTTGGACCTGCCCGCATCTTTGGAAAACCAGTCGGTTCGTAATATCGCCTCTACAGGCAGTTCGGGACTGGCAAAGCAAGTACAAGAAATATACTCGAGCTTAGGGGACCGGCTGGAACTAAGTCGTCCGGACCAAGAAAATTATACAACTCTAAGTTCTAACCCAGACATGCCAGAGAGCTTCGCTACTCAAATTGAAGAATTCAGCAATTCTGGCCGAGGAGATATCTCGTCTATTGCCGAATCTCTAAGATCCTACGGGGACAACGCATCTGCTCAACTTAGCAGTAAAGTAAGAGAGGGTTTCACTTCAGCCACTAGAAGAATATACACGTTGACCTTCATTATTATGATCTTGGCCAATATCGCCACCCTAAGGATTCCCGAGATACCCCTGCGAAAAACACATGACAACGTCAGTAATGAGAGAACTTCTCCAGAGTAGACCTTTCCCTCTTAAGATAATGATTGGGAATATCAATCAGAGGATCAAAAAACCTAAGAGTTAAGACTGTTTTTTTTGATTTGTACTGGTAAAGCCCCTTTGCGAGTTTTCTTTTTGAAGAAGGGTTTGAGTACATAACGGTGTGCCAATACCGCCCAAGTGCAAAGGATTCCCAGTCCCAAATGTGACCACGAAAGAATTTCCAGTGATAGTTCATCGATAACTACCTGAATCAAATAACCGGTCAACACTAGAGGGAAAAAAGTGTAAGTAGCCAAGACACCACTTTTTCTCCCTGTCGGTATATTTGATTTCAGACTTCTCCAGATATGGTTAGTAGCAATTAAGCCGAACGCAAACAGCATTGCCGGCGCCGACAGCACATGCAACTTCAGGAGCCATGGTTCTAAAGGGTGATTAATCACTGCCCAGGGGTCATCGGTCTCCATGAAACGTTTCATATATATGTAGACCACACCACTTAAAGCAGTCACAATGGTAGTCGTGTATAGAAACCAACGATGAAATTGGGTCAAAATAAATGGCTTTAGAAGGGATCAATAACTAGGTGCAGAGCCATAACTCGCCGGACCGCTGCGGTAACCGCTCTAGCCGTCAGTGTTGCACCAGTTATGGTGGCGATATCTCCCTTTTGAGACAAGTCCCTATCGAGAGCTCGATCTATGAACTGAGTCATCCACCTTCCGGGAGCACGGTAGTTTGGAGGTTCTTGAAATCGCATTGTCTCGACTCGAATCACACGGTCCTGGCTGTCAATTGCGACCATAACTACTTCTTGCAGGGTTCTCACCCTGTGAGCGTCAAAATAGGCTACACCAATTTGTTCCCCATCTCTGGACACCATATAAGGTCTGACCAGATTGTTATCTATGGGGATATTTTCTCCAGCTAGAATTCTCGCTTCTTCCTTCTGGGACTCACTTAGAAATACTGTCTTTCTTTCAAATTCTGCCCCGGGGAATGCCAGTTCAATACCTTCATCAATACTTAAGGTTTGACCAGATAAAGACTGGGTAGCGGTGAATAAAATCACCGCTACCCAGAAAAAGCCTCTTCTAAAGTCTAGTAGAGCCATCCTACAACAAAGTTCATTTGGTTAATCCCTGAATTACTGCCAGTTTGGTGCATCTGGTAGTCACCCTTGAAGACCACTTGCGTTGCTGGTTTCCAAGCAAATCCAACCGAAGTGGCTGTCAGATCTTTACTGGCACTGGCACTATAACTAGCATGAACGCCCTGATGCGTATTAACCCTCTCGTAGCGCACATAAGGAATAAATGCTGCTTCGGTATCGGTCTTAGTTCTCAGCAAGTCATATCCTGCTTGAACAAACCAACCACCCATTGCTTCACCGATTCCGGCCGATCCCGTGAGGCCATTGGCCTGATTCAATTCATGCACGTCGCCCACAGAAGCGTGTGCCCAAAGAGCTCTAAGATCAAAACCATTCACTTTGTAATCCATGTGGACATCAAAAATTGTTACCCGTCCCCCTATTTCAGAACCATTCAATTCCATCCCTTGCCCTGTATTGCCAGTGTACATGGACGCTCCCAATAGTAGCCCTGGAGTACCAATGTAATCCCAGCGAGCAGCAATACCAAAGTTTTCAGCCAGTGCTTTTGCACCTTTTTGGCGACCTCCACGAAGACCACTCGAAGTAAATTTAGCCCCATTGAGTGAGTTCATCGTGTATACCCGCCACGAAGTTGTTTCCGTTTCTCCGAACAATCCAATACCGTTTTCTCTCCAGGTAGTCGGTATGATCTTATTTTCGGTCAAAGGCCTTTCGGTCCCCAAAAAGATCGGAGGCTCATGGAGCTCGTTTGTTAGACCTAGAGGGGCCAAAAGCATACCAGCACGCATACCTACATTCTCAGTGAACATGTAATCCACATAAGCGAATTCCAAATAAATTTCTTTGGCATGCTCAACTTCGATTTCCGAATTAAATAGTAGACGATCATTGAACTTGTACCCAGTATAAAGTATCGCTCTCAGGGCATCGAACTGATCTTTTTTCCCCGAAGCCGTACCGTCCTGTTTACTACCAGCATAGTTCTCGTAAAGAAACTCTCCATATCCCCCTATGGACAACCCACTCTCAATTTTATAGACCCTGGAGGCAGCTGGACCGAAGCCTCTTTCGCCAGAATCAATATCTACCACTGCATCACCTAGGTCCATCCTTTCCAATTCAGCAGCTAGAGCCTCAATATTTCTCTCTATCTCTGCAATCCGCTCTGCATCAGTTTGCTGTGCGGCAACCTCTTGTGACTGGCTAAGGGACACCAGTAAGAAGCTCAACATTGGAAGGATTACTGACATCCTAATTACTTTGGTCATTCGGAATACCCTCTTTGATTAGTTGTGATTCTATAAAAGAATCTTGAAAAAATGTAGTCGATTCCATCGACAGTTCTCCGTGAACATCACGGACAAATAAAGCGGCTATATCCTGCTGTCCTTCAGCCCACTTTAAACCCTCATCAGGACCCATGACGAACAACGCCGTTGCGAGAGCGTCTGCTTCGAATGGATCCTGAGAAATTACTGAGACACTTCCCCATGCTTCTGCTGGCATACCCGTGTGGGGATCAATGATGTGTCCATATTTCTCTGTTTCAACTTCGATAAATCGTTCGCCTATGCCCGAGGTAGCAATTGATTCGTTGATGAGCTTCACCTTTAGTACGCTCTCTGATCGATTACTAGGATGAGCAATCTGGACGACACGACCTGATCCTCCGTAGGGCAGCCTATGATAAATCCAGACCTGACCACCGAAGTTGATCTCTGCATGACTAACGGAAGGACCTAGCACATCTGCAATACCAGATAGAGCTACCCCTTTACCGAATGCACCAGTTTCTATCCATGAAATATTGAAATTCCTGGTCACGGTCTGGTCCTCAATATGCAGCTTAAAGGCACCTTTCTGTGAATGCTGGATCGCACTTTCGATTTCCTCACCAGCTGGAATTCGTCCTCTACCTCTCAAATCCCATGCCTCAATTAGCGGACCCATGAAAGGACTGAACGATCCTCTAGTTTCTCGTGATAATTCCTCTGCCTTAGCCAGTATTAGAAACAGTTCATCAGAAATGGGCAGGTCCACACCTACTGAAGCTCTGTTAACACCACTCAACTCGGAATCGGTCCTCCATGTGCTGATCAAGGATTCAACCCTTTCCATTTCCAGAACGGCTCTTTCCGATGCTTGAATGGCAAGCTCTCTCGAGCCAGCTTCAATCACTACTCCAACACTAGTGCCCATTATCCAAGCCTCCCTCTCAATTCGAATGGATGGCTCTTCCAATTGCCCTATTGGTGGGCTAAATGAATTCAGCAGCGCTAGTGTTAGGTAAAACATGCAATTTGCAACAAATTATAAAATTGTAAGTGTGATTGAGAATCATTCTCATATAATTTAGTGCAAAAATACCCCTCATCAAGTGCCTAATGAAAAAAAATTGACCACTTTGATACCAACACCTAAAGGTCAGACTAGAGAGTCAGAAACATCCAGAGTATACACTTGGCGAACCATTCCTTCGTGGACCGAATCGATACATACAATTTTTCCATTTCGATCCCAACGGGGATGTAAATCGCACCTAGTGTCTTTGGTGAGTGCTGGGTCTGCATAGAAAGATCCCAGCGAAGCCACTGCCCCAGTTTCCATGTCAAAAAGCAAGAGGCTCCTTTTGTTGCTATCTGGGTCTGGGTAGGTATCTGTGAGTAACCATTTATTGTTTGGACTACAAGTGAAGTGTCCATTTTCCCGCAAAACATGTCCACCTATTTCTTCAACATCAGAAGATCTATCTGTGTAGCGATGGTATCGACTACGGTTATTTCGAGTTGACCAAGCCAATATGTGTATATCATCAAGCCAAACTGGATGGGAGATCTGATTCACATTCTTTTCATACTCATAGGTCCAAACCCCCTCGACTTGTTCTTCTAGCAGTGGATGTTCACTGGTCTGCAAAACTTTCACATCGGTCCCATCAGGGCTAATGGTCAGTAGGCGATGGAACCATTGATTTTCATCAGTCACGCACTCAGACCAACGGTGCAAAAACAAAATGCGAGTTCCACTAGGATTAATGCCAGCGTGCGAAAACCAGTGGGTTGCTCTCGACATGGAATCCTCAGGAGAAAAATTGGAAGCATCCCTATAACTGAAGATGAGCATCTCTTTGCCCGTTTCCAAATCGACATAGAACAGCCCATCGTCATCGGGAAAGCACTCTAAATCATAGTCCACGGGATGAGTGAAGTAGCCGATCGCTGAATGTGTGACTGCAAGGCGACTGTAATTATATGAAACCATAAAGTCGCCCTTTGGGGATGCTGCTGCCAATGGTTTTCCATAAAACCTCTCTTGATTCTTGTCTATATCCAAAAGCACAGTTCCATAACCCTCAGGTATGGAACGATTGAATAGAATTTTCTTTGCAGAGCGATTCTCAAGCCACTGAAGCATCGATCCCTGTTGCCAATTCCAACTGTCTGTAGTCGTCAAAGGAACAAAACTCTTGCCCCCCTGTGGATCGCAGTAGCCTATAGTAGCGAGGCTATCTCCAGATGGAATACCAGTGCCTGCCACGCTATGGAATAACAAGTAACTATTTGATTCGTCCCAAGGACACTTATCGTAGTAACCGAAAAAACTGTGGGAAGAACCATCTGAAACCATTCTGACGTTAGATACATCAACTTCTTTCTCGCTCATCTCACTCCAGTCAATTCCTCACTCAAGGCTTTAAGTAAATTTCTGGCTATCCTGTCATGTGCTTGATCATGGGCTCTACCAACTTCTATACCCCTAAAGTATTGGCCAGGCTTAATGTCCTCTGACCGGACAAGATTCATCACTGCATGAGCCCCTTCATCCACAGTGGTCCGGGGTTGTACTCCAGCCCTACGGACCATTTCTGTGTCCATGTAGGTGGCCGGATGCAGTGAAACAGGGATAACATCCAACCCTTCCAGTTCTTCCGCTAAATCAAACGTAAACAGTATCTGCGCAAGCTTGCTCTGGGCATACGCCCGCCCACCAGAAAAGTTTTGTTCTATCATTACATCATCGAAATCAATCGCGGTCTGAGCAGCTGAAGAAACATTTACAATACGTGATGGCTGGCTATCCATTATCAACGGCATGAGCATTTTAGTCAGAAGAAAGCCTGCTAAGTAATTCACCTGAAACCGCAACTCGTGCCCGTCCTGGGAAACCATTCTTTGGTTTGGAGCGGAACCGAAACCCGCGTTATTGATTAACACATCCAGCCGACTATAGTCTGCCAAAATTTTATCTCCAAACCCCCTTACCTCCTGTAGAGAGGAGAAATCAGCTCTATAAAAACGGGCGCTTCCAGAACCTTCGGCAACAATTTCCGCAACCAATTCTGTGCCTCTTTGAGCATTGCGTCCATGTACAATTACATGTGCACCTTGAGATCCCAGCCTCCGAGCCACTTCCCTACCCAGACCTCCTGTAGATCCAGTGACCAAGATTACTTCTTGACCAGGTGCGGGTGCTATCTCACTCTGGCCCATTAATCCCTGACTAGTAAAAAAGGTTATAAACAAAAAACCAGTTACAACAAACCTGGGCATAACAAAGCCAGAAAAATACATTCTTCGCCTCCTTTTATCGTTGCAAGAGATCATAAGAATCATTAGAACATCCAGCAAAAAAAGCAAAAAAAAGCTGCACTTGNTTCATCCTTTATNTGCAGAAAAGCTTTAAACAGATGACGGGAACCNGTCCTAGCCCTAATATGATGTGGATATAACAACACCATTGGACCGAAACATTAGCATCCCTAATAGAAATGTGNCCCGAAGAGGAACCCATGATTAAAAGGAAAATAAAGNCCTTAATGACCAACTACAGAGGTGCGATCTTATTACTCCTCGCAACAAGCTTGAATNGCTGCGANTCCACCTCCTCTGACTTTGCGGAACTAGCTGAAAATCACCTGCCNCAGATAGAGGGTGAAATCAACATTCCTGGCCTTCTTGCTGAAGTTGAAGTAATTAGGGANTCCTGGGGAGTACCGCACATTTACGCCGACAATATAGACGACCTATTCTTCGCTCAGGGGTTCGTACAAGCTCAAGACAGATTATGGCAAATGGATATGTACCGAAGAGCTGGTGAAGGTCGACTCGCAGAAATAATGGGTGAACAATGGGTGGAACATGATCGCAGTGCCAGATTACTCAAGTACAGGGGTCCATGGACAGAAGAAGAATTCAGTAGCTACCATCCAGAGGGATACCGNATCCTGACAGCCTTCTCCTCTGGGGTGAATGCCTATATAGANCATGCCACCTCTTCGGGAGAATTGCCTGTTGAATTTACTTTGACTGGGATTCAACCAGAACCATGGACACCTGAAACACCACTCTTAAGGATTGCAACAGCGATGCCCACTCGAGATGGCATGAGAGAAATTTCTCTCGCCCAAAGTGTCATAGACCTGGGCCCAGCAGAAGCAAACCGACAAGCTCGGCCNACGCCCTTTAGGGACCTAATCGTCCCCAAAGGACTTAATCTTCCAGTCCTCCATCAAGACATTGCGAACGGACTGAGAGGATTTCGCGGAACAATAGTCAAACCGAACGTGATCGAGCCCTATAATTCCTGGAATAACAGACAAGCATCGTTTAACCTAGGCGCGTTTGAAAATTCCCCCGGAAGTAACAACTGGGTCATCAGCGGCGACCTGACCGCCACAGGAAAAGTAATTCTGGCTAACGACCCGCACCGCGGAGTCACCAATCCCTCATTGCGCTACATGGTTCATCTCGATGCTCCAGGATGGACAGCTATCGGTTCCACAGAACCTGTACTTCCTGGTGTTGCTATTGGACACAACGGAAGAATTGGATGGGGATTGACCATTGTGGGAACAGACCAATCAGATGTGTATCAAGAAACGGTAAACCCAGAAAATCCCAATGAAGTTTTATGGAACGGAGAATGGGAAGCGNTACGTGTGGAGGTAGACACCATCCACGTGAAGGATAGAGAACCACAGCTAGTTGAGCTTAAGTTCACACGTCACGGACCCATCTTCTTTGAAGACCCGGAAAATAATCTGTCCTATGCATTGCGTTCTACCATGCATGAACCAGGTACAACTGGATATCTACCAGCTCTTCGACTCAATGTGGCCGATGACTGCTCTCAATTTCTTGATGCCATGAATTATTGGATGGCGCCTACTGAAAATATGATTTGTGGTGACATCCTTGGTAATATAGCCTGGCAAGCTGCCGCTTTGTCCCCAAAAAGAGAAGGTTGGCACGGCAGGCTTCCAGTTCCTGGAACGGGTGAATATGAATGGGCCGGTTTCAGAGATGACCTGCCCACGGAATTTAATCCCTCTCGTGGATGGATAGGTACGGCCAACCATGATATACATCCCCCAAACTATGATCCCCCACTCTTCTTCAAGACCGCACCTGCCTTTACACCACGTATTCTGAGAGTGCAAGAAGTCTTGAATAGTGGGGACCAATTTACGATCCAAGATTCGAAAGATCTGCAACATGATGCATACTCGGCATCTTCCTTTANATCTCTTGATTTCTTAAGAGGTTGGGTTGCGAGCGACCCCGAAGTAGAAGCTCTGCGTCAAGAAGTAGAATCTTGGGACGGAATATATGGGAAGGACAGCCGGCCAGCAGCAATTTTCAGTCATCTGCAAGGACTTCTCCAGGACGAACCAATAACAGAGGATGTATTTATCCANGCCTTGAATAGTATCCGGCAGGAGCAGGGCGAGGACANNGATCAGTGGCGATGGGGGAGAATCCAAAGGAGTGAGTTTCCCCACTCTCTTGTTTCGGCCTTTGATATCGACCCCGTCGAAAGGCTAGGAGGAGCAGGAACAGTAGCTGCGACTGGTGCAACTTTCAGGGAAATTATCGATTTCTCTGATCTAGATAATTCACAAGCCACTAATAGCCCTGGGCAATCAGGCCGTCCTGGAAGTCCATTTTACGACAATTTAGCAGAAAGCTGGGGCAACCAAGAGTACTTCCCTCTTTCTTTCAGTAGAGAAGCGGTAGAAAGAAATGGCCAGTATACCTTGACCCTNAAACCGATGTAGGGTAACAAAAAGATTGNAAATCAGGACTAATACTAGGTTCCACTGCGCATAGTATTCGATAGCTTGCCGAGGTTGCCAATCTCCACNNCATAACTATCACCTTCGGTCATCCANGCCTTATCTTCCCTGCCCATGATGACNCCAGGAGGAGTTCCAGTGATAACGACATCACCTGGATCGAGAGTTATGTACCGACTGATATAGCTAATGATCTCTGCGACCGTAAAAATCATGTCTGAGGTATTGCTGTCCTGACGAATCTCTCCATTCAGCCAACCCCGGATAGAAAGATCTTGAGGATCTGGAACTTCATCACTAGTCACCAGATAAGGCCCTATAGGTAAGAATCCATCCAACGCCTTGCCAAGCAACCATTGACCCGATCGGAATTGAAGTTCACGCTCACTTATGTCATTTGAAGTGCAATAGCCAAAGACTTTATCTAAAGCATTGTCAACGGAAACTCTTCGTGTTTGTTCTCCCATGACGAAAGCCAGTTCGGCCTCATAATCAACCCTAACCAGGCCAGTGATATCTATATCCTGACCCGGTGCAGCTATAGAGTTNTTAAACTTGTTGAACAGTACAGGCTCGTTGGGAATATCCATTCCTGCTTCAGCGGCGTGTTCTCGATAATTCAAGCCCACACAAATAACCTTGTGGGGATTGATCACTGCTGGACCTACTTTCAAACTATTCTCGTCTAAACAACATTCTGGAATCCCTAAAGCTTCCTCGATCAGACTGTCCCATTGGGAAAAACCTCCCATATTCCCATNTACTACCGTATCATAGGTGCAGGGAAGTTCCATCCCTAGCATACTGGAAGCTGTCTCCACATCAAGAACACTTTCTTGTGTCTTCAGCCCGAGCTTGAACTCACCATCTTTGTGGAAGTTTAGAAATCTCATGCTTCAAACCACCTTTATTAACAATTATTTGAACTCTGACAAATCCGAGGNCTAAAGAAACTGCACATGATCAACGTCTTAGAAGAAAGTATAATTTCCATTTTTCATATCAACAATAACGCCCCATATTTTCACATATAAACTATCATATATGCTACTTGTAGCGCATTATCTTCTAGTCCCTTATGGTTGCAGTTACACCTTATGGATTTCTCAAACAGGCTAACTAAAAACAGATGGANACGGAAAAGCTTAAAGATCGATTAATTGCGAATATTCACTCTGCCAGCATTCCAGCTAGTTCCAACGATATTGAAAAGGTTATTGATCAAGGCTGTTTAGATAAAGTTGTTTCCCTGAATGAAATGGCGAAAATAGTGGAAACATCTGCCAATCCAGATTACTTGGTAGATTGGGATCCGGGGCAAACGATTAACCACTCAACCTCTTGTGAAACACTAACCACTGATAGGTCAGAGGATACCCNAGAACGAAGTCCACTGAGTATNGGCATCCTTAGTCACAAAATAAAAAACCGAAGCNTATCACCCGTTGAATTGACCCNACAGTCCCTGGATTCTATTCAGAGCCAAGATGCAGANNTCAANGCTTTCCAGAACGTCCTGGTTGAGCAAGCCATTGATGCCGCAAAGCAAGCGGAAGCTGAAATATCCAATGGACAATATCGAGGAGCCCTACACGGAATTCCCGTTGCAATTAAAGATCTACTAGCCATGACTGGAACCACGAGAACAGCTGGTTCAAAAATACTAGACAACCAGGCGACCGACTTCAGTGCCACAGCAGTAAACCGCCTTATAGAGGCAGGTGCCATCATCGTCGGAAAAACTCGCCTGTCTGAATTCGCTTACTGGCCAGGATCCAGCAATCCGCACTATGGTCCCACTAGAAACCCCCACAATCCAGACTACGATGCTGGCGGNTCCAGCAGTGGGTCAGCAGCTGCAGTAGCCGCTGGTATCGTGAGCGCTGCCTTGGGATCAGATACTGGAGGTTCCATCAGGATACCAGCAACATTGTGTGGACTCGTCGGATTAAAGCCAACCTTCGGAAGGGTCAGTCTCGCCGGATGTACACCTCTTGCTTGGTCTCTAGATCACCTTGGACCCCTAACTCACAACGTAGAGGACTCTGGATTACTGCTAAGTGTCCTCTCTGGCCANGATCCCCTGGACTCAAGAACCCGTAAAAATAGTGATTTCGAGACAACTATAGACCTGAACGCAGGAATTGAAGGGTTTCGTATAGGCATATTGAGAGAAGATGGCTTTNCAACACCCGTTGAAGATCCCGACATGCTCAATTCTTGGAAAAGCTCTCTCCAAGNCCTGGAAGATGCAGGNGCNCAATTGGCAGAAATCGATTTAACCGAAATCGCTACANTGTGGTTNACTAGTAATGTCATACTAGCAGTGGAAGCTGCTACTTTCCATACACCCTATTTGATTAAACATTTCTCAGACTATGGGGAGTTCTGTAAAGATCGACTCCTTTCTGCCTTTGCTTTCAGTGGAGGAGATTTCGTCAAAGCCCAAAAGATACGTCAAACTATCCGAAGTAAGTGGAATCACCTACTGAAGAACTTTGATCTCTTAGTCACTCATTCTCAACCAGAAAAAACTCNTCTTCTAGATGAACCTTCATCCACGCGTTTCATGAACTCATTCAATATCTTGGGATGGCCAGCTATGAGNGTCCCGGTGGGNAGAGATAGTGACGGNCTCCCNCTTGGAATCCAGTTGGTTGCTAAGCCATGGCAGGAAGAATTACTATTGCGAGCAGCCCAAACGATTGAGTCATCTCAGTAGATCCCACTAATGCTTATAATGGTTAGCAACAAATTGAAGCAATAATTAACAGGAGATAATAGATGCGACTTTTCCTCAAGGTATTCACTGCAACGCTTAGTATCCTANCGGTTGTTGTCNCGGTTCAAAATCCATTAACTGGGCAGGAAGTATCTCGTGATCANCTACTTGATTACATGCAGCAGTTAAGAACTGACCACGATCTTCCTGGAATTTCAGTTGCAGTGGCTGTAGACGGCGAAATCGTATTTTCGGAAGGTGTCGGTTACGCTGAGTTAGATAATCATACTCCCGCGACCGGACGCACTGTCCATAATATTGGCTCGGTCTCCAAAGTTTTTGCAGTTATCGGACTTATGCAGTTAGTAGAACAAGGAAAAGTCGATCTGGACGCTACCCTACAACGATATATGCCCTACTACACCGAGCAACCATTCCCAATAACCGTAAGACATATTCTCACTCACACCTCCGGCATTCGCCACTACCGAAACGGTGAATTTGGACCATACGGGCTATTGCGATTTCGACATTATGACGACTTTGAAGAAGCCACCCGTTTATGGCGTGATGANCCTCTGGTCTATNANCCAGGCACTGCATGGATGTACTCNTCCCACGCTCACAACCTNCANCATGGCATTGTCGAATCNGTAACCGATGAAGATTACGAAGAATACCTCAAATACAACGTTTTCGAACCCGCAGGAATGCTGGCTACCCAATTCGACGTACCATCCAGAGTAGTAAACCACCGAGGAAAGGGTTATGTCCGCAACGCAACTGGACATTTTATCAATGCACCTAATGAGGACCCTAGCTACAAATACGCNGGAGGAGGCATCCTGTCGAATGTTGAAGATATGGTCAGANTAGCNCTCGCGATTAACGAGGGGAGATTATTGACTCCAGAAACTGTAGCAGAAATGCACAGGCCACAAATCGATCCGTCAATTAGAGAATACGGCTCGGAAACACCTCTAGGTCACGAACAAGCCTTGGCTTGGTTTATAAGGACGGACCAGGCTGGACGTCGTTACCCTAACCATACTGGAACAGTGAAAGGAACTCGTTCATTCCTCGCCAATTTTTCTGATCAAGGTGTAATAGTCGCACTTCAGGTAAATAGCCTACCNTTCGATTCGGCCAGGTACGGTGAAGCAATCGCCCAAATGTTTCTAAAAGACAAATAAACTGGTGGTGGAGAACTAGTCTATCCGTTCTGGCTCCATGACTTTTTCCACAACATCATTTCCTACTTTGCTTACATAGTAAACCTTGGCTTCTTCTCGAGTAGAAACCACTCGTTTTACTTCATTGTCTTCGAAGTAGATTCCTGCATCGTTGTCACAAGCATACCCAGGCATCAATTCACCCGACTTGATCAATTTGTGGTATAGGGGCCTTCTAGCTGCTTCAGCATCATAATGCGGCGAATGACTTCCTTTCAGAAATCCTAAGCACTCAATTTTCGTCACTTCCTTTGGCCTTGAATCTGTCGTGCCTTCTTCGAACCAACATAAGGAGCCAGCACTGGCTCCTCCCAACACAATTCCTCTGTCCCAGGCTTCCTTCAAAATCAAATCAATACCCTGGACTTTCCAAATAGCCTGTTGGTTTAGAGTGTTCCCTCCAGATACAACTATTCCATCCATCGAAAGCAAAACATCTTCAAAGCTCTGATCCATCCTATAACTGCTGATGAAACTCTCCTGGACGAAAGGTACAACGTTCAGGTTCGCACAATTCTGAAACCAACTGATAATACCTGATGGACGATCNGCAGAGGCAGTGGGCAAGTAGCATATTCTCGGTCTATCTTTGCCAGTCAGATCAGCCATATAACGGATNAATGCTTCCCTGAAGCCACCACCTGCGATCAAGATTTTTCTTCCGTCAAATCCAGCTTTGGGTGATTCAGTATCCGCAGAAACCAGATCATCGGAGTTCAAAGCCATAGAACCCAACGCTGAGGAAACAATAAATTTTCTTCTCTTCACTCTAACCCACCTCTATTTGAGGATGAACTCGCTCAAGCACAAATTCTTAATAATTCTATCCCCTCAAAATACATTAAGAAACCTAAAGAGATTGTATTNAAGTCCTAGCCATATCTGCCCTCAATNTAATCTGCAGTCTCCTCATGAAGAGGGTTTAGAAACAAATCATCAGTACTCTGTTTCTCTATCAACTTACCCAGTAGCATGAAGGCGGATTCAGTACTTGCCCTTCTCGCCTGAGCCATATTGTGGGTAACAATCAAAATTGTATACTGCCCTGATAGAGCCCAAATCATCTGCTCCAGAGCCTCGGTCCCTTTAGGATCTAATGCTGAAGTAGGCTCATCCATCAAAATAACAGATGGCTTAAGAGGAATAAGCCGCGCGATACATAGCTTCTGCTGAGCCTCAAGGGAAAGCCCAGTTGCATAATCATTTAAACGATCCTTCACATCATCCCANAGCAGCACCGTTCTGAGTGACTCCTCCAAGATTGCTTCCTCTTGTGCTCTTGAAAGACCTCCACTCGACCCATGAATTCGATGTGCGAAAAGNACATTGTCTCGAATAGACAAAGGAAGCGGATTGGGTCGCTGGAAGACCATACCCACAGTTTTCCTTAGTTGTGCCAGATCTACTCGCTCGTCCAAAATATTATTATCCAAAATCCTNATAGACCCCAAAACTTTGGTATATGATCCCAATCGTTCATTGATACGATTAATTGATCTCAANAATGTCGATTTTCCACAACCAGATGGACCGATCAGGGAAGTTACAGAACCCTTTTTTACTTCCAAGTCAACATCAAAAAGAGCCTGAAAATCTCCGTACCAGAAGTTCAATTTGTCCACTTGAATGGCTAGTTCCGAATGCTCTATACTATCCAAAACGTCCCTCCACATAGTCACGAGTCCGCTGATCTGTGACAGTACCGGTAAAGAAATCTTCAGTTTCACCTACTTCCACTAATTCACCGTTCAGGAAAAACGCTGTCCTATTCGCGATCCGTCTAACCTGTTGCACCAAATTAGTAACTAGAANCACGGTCATTTCATTCTTGAGTTCTTGCAGCACATCTTCGATTCGCATCGTCGTAACCGGATCTACAGCTATCGAGAACTCATCCAAAAGAAGGAGCTCAGGATCTTGGGATAACGCCCTTGCTATCGTCAATCTTTGNTGTTGTCCCCCTGACAGTAAGCTTCCCAATTGATGAAGCCGATCTTTCACTTCGTCCCAAAGCGCAGCCCTTGTCAGGCAACGCTCTACNGTCTCATCCAACTCAGCTTTCTTGGTTATACCAGCGAGACGAGGAGACAGGGCAACATTTTCATAAATACTCATGGGAAGTCCAACTGGCAAAGGAAAAACGACGCCTATNCTCTTNCGCAGAGCATAAACATTTTTCACTTGCCTGACTTCCANCCCACCAAACCTTATCGAACCCTGGACATCCATGGTGTCCCTGTATTCATCCATCCTATTTATGGCATTAAGAAAACTTGTCTTTCCACTTCCGGCAGGACCAATTATACCGAATATTTCATTCTTCCGAATCTCTAGGTCGTCCACTTTAAGTGCTAAGTCATCCCCATACTTAATGATCAGATCTGTAACCAAGATTTCTGGATGAGAGGTTACCATTTCTTCTGGCTCCTGACGTAAGATCTAAGCATTATCGAAGACGCATTCATAACTAAAACGATAGTGACAAGAACCAAGGCTACACTATATGGAAGTTCCTCTGGAACACCTGGAACCTGAGTGGACACTACGAAAAGGTGCAACGACATTGCCATAGTTTGGTCTAAAATCCCCTGGGGAAGGAAGGGAAGAAAAAATGCCGCACCAGTAAACATGATTGGGGCGGTCTCNCCAGCCGTTCTGGAAACTTCNAGAATCACTCCCGTCAAAATGCCACTCAGTGCATTGGGCAAGACAACTTTCCTGATAGTCTGCCAGCGAGTTGCACCCATTCCCCAGCATGCCTCTCTAAATTCCACAGGCACGGCCTGAAGGGACTCCTTNGTAGCAACAATAACCACAGGTAAAGTCATAATCCCCAGCGTTAAACTTGCTGCTAGTATACTAGTCCCAAANCCCGCAAAAATTACAAACGCCCCCAAACCAAATAAGGCATGTACGATCGAAGGAACTCCCGCCAAATTGATGATTGCCAAATTAATGATCCGGGTTAGCCAAGTGTCTTTAGCANACTCAGAAAGATATATGGCCGTAGCCACACCTAATGGAACCGAGAATATAAGTGCGACAACTACAAGCCAAATCGTACCTAAAAGAGCTGGAAATATTCCACCAGCAGTCATTCCATTAGTGGGAGCACTGAAAAGGAATTCAAAAGAAATATTTGGACCNCCCTTATAAATCAACACACTCATAATGGTGATCACAGGAACTACCAGAAGGNAGGTTACCAAGCCAAACAGAATGGATAATAGTTTTTGAGTGCGATGATTTCGGCGGTTCAACTCAGTGGAATCAAACACTTAGTTCCCCTTATTNCCTTTNACCACTATATCCGCAGTCAGATTTATTATGAATGTGACCAAGAATAGGAGTATCCCAAGTGTAAACAATGCCTGATAATGTTCGGATCCAACGGCTGTTTCGCCCAATTCAGCGGCTATAGTCGCAGTCAGTGCTCTCACTGAATCGAATGGGCTTGTTGGCAAATTAATCGAGTGACCACTAGTCATAAGAACCGCCATGGTCTCTCCAAACCCCCTGCCCACTCCCAGTAAAATAGCAGCAACGAGACCATTTTTTGCTGCTGGCAGGACAACTCTAAAAGTGACCTGCCATTTTGTAGCTCCGAGTGCTTCTGCTGCTTCTCTGTATGTATCTGGAACAGCCTTAAGAGCGTCCTCNGCAATGGTTGTCATGATCGGAGCTGCCATCAGAGCAAGAATTATCCCCGAGTTAAGAATTCCCAAGCCAACAGGTACATTGAAAAGATCTATGATCAATGGATTCATAATCGAAAGCCCTATGAATCCCCAAACTACTGAAGGAATAGCTGCGAGTAGCTCAATCAGCACTTTCAAAATCTCTCTCGTTCGACCAGATGCAAATTCGGAGATAAANATGGCTGCACACAATGAAAANGGNACAGCCAGAAGCATCGCAAACCCAGTCACACTGGCTGTTCCTATTACCAGNGCAAGNATACCGTAGTTAGGGTTAGAAAGAGACGTTGGTCTCCANTCCACAGATANCAAGAATTCGCTAAAGCTGAAGGATTCAAACAGAAAGCCAAATCCTTCTTTGGTAATAAAAAAGAAAATGCTAATGATCAGAAAAATTGCCGAAACACCTGCAACGAACATCAGACTTTCGAAGCACTTGTCCCAAAACCAGGCCTTGTCTCTATAGTCTAGATGCTCACCTAGTCTCTGTTCGTTTACTATATTCTCAGCCTTGTCCATTTTGCTAGCTGGCGTCCACTCCAGATAAAATTGTCATCAATTTTTGGATAGAACCAGCTACATGTCGATAAGTTGCGTCNAAGTCATTANCATCAGAAGGNTCCCACCTTAAAACTGTAGTTCTAAAAGGTACTTCTCCCAGAAAATCGAAGTCTTCCTCTTTTGAAAAAACGACCACAACATGAAAATGNTTGGACATCTCCGAAATNGGAACCATTNCTTTTGAACGNGCGTGCCTAAGGTCTAAGCCNTTANCGTCCATATATTTTACTAGANTTTCCTCTAGCAACCCATCTCCCTNAACNTTCCAACCNGCACTCTCATAAACGCCACTTTTGGAAAAAGCTTTGCGAGCATAGGATTCGGCCACCTGCGCTTCGCGNTCATGTTTTTCATCCAAAAACAGTACNCTAAACACTCTGGGCTTTCTCTGTTCCCCTGAAAATGCGAATACCGTTTGTTCAGAAAGATTTTCCGCCTGCTCTTCCATCCTTCTGAAAAGTAGCAANACCCTACTCAATCCCAATATGTCNAACATTCCAGTCTTNTCGGTTGTCCCTAAATCNAAAACNTCNTTAAAGACTAAANTCANCGCATGATCAGAGCGTTCAGAGTGCCAGTAAGTCTCTCTAGCACTCTCCACATCTCCCTTNTTGAAAGCCTGTATCGCTTTTTCGAGCGTATACCTAGCCTGCTGGGCGACCATCTCGATTTGTTTAACTATCCTCTCAGGTGGCTCGGATTCGATTCTTACGATCTGCCGCCCAATCGAACCAGCATAATCACCGATCCTTTCCAAGGCGACAGTCAAACGTAGAACGGCGGAAGCATATCGTAGGTGTCNACCACTTGGCGCGTGCCTCACCACAAAAGAATGCACCATTTCGTCAATCCTCTGTATCTTTCGATTAACCCTACGATCACCTAAAACAACTTCATTGGCNNNGGCNAAGTCTCGGTGAACAAAAGAGTGCAGNACTTTCCCGATCTGATCTAGAATTTCATCTGANACTTGATCAATGTGTGCCCCTATTTCCTCAAGATCTCTCTCAATACGTTCTGCGTAGTGTAGATTTTCCATTCCACAATTCCTTTTAACTACAGACGACTTCTACTGCTGGAGCATATCCTTTATCAAACAAAATACACTGCCCTTCATCCCCCATAATCCAGCTCATGTAGGCCCCCACTGCTCCAGTCGGAACTCCAGCGGTATACATAAACAAGGGCCGAGCAATCGGATAGCTGCCATCTATAGCCGTTTCAACCGTTGGCAGCACACATTCAGCACCCTCTTCCACCATCACACAAGGCATTTCCACCTCTTCTGTGGCATAGGCTAGACCGCTATAACCAATCCCGCAAGCAGTACTTGCCACGAGATCGACCACTTCGGAAGATCCGTTCATGTCCCTCGATCCCAATCTAAAATCTCTCCCTTCTCCCAGAACCGCCTCCTGGAAATATGCATATGTGCCAGAATTATTCTGACGACTCACTCTCACAATCTCTCCACTAGGACAATCTGGCATATCAATCCCCAATTGGCTCCAATTATCCAAATCTCCACCGTCCCCATAAATACGCCCCAAATCAGCAAAAGAAATGGATTTCATAGGATTGCTTGGATGTAGAAAAATTGCCAAGGCATCGAAGCCAACTCTGTGTTCAACGGGACTCACTCCATTTACCTGAGCGGCCTCGATTTCTTCACTTCTCATCGCACGACTGGAATTAGCAATATCTACTGTACCGTTTATCATGGCAGAAATACCGGTTCCAGACCCGCCACCCGTTACTGCAACAGCAACGCTAGGATCGACTACACCATATTCTTCCGCCCACGCCTGAGCCACATTTACCAAGGTATCAGACCCCTTATTCTCTACCAACTGTCTGTCAGATCCCCCTCCGCAACCTAGCAGAAAAACTCCTGTAACTACTGCCTTTCTAATCATTTTCCTCCCAATATTCTCCACCTTCAGTGATAAACATAAAGATTGTGAAAAAAAGTACAATCTATAGAATAAAAAAGCAACACTTCCAAGACGCCTAAATCTTGCACTTTTTTTCACAATCTTTATGTTTATCTTCACCTGGGAAATCAATTACCCTTCTATTAACTTAAAATCATGGGGAAAAAGAGAAAGACAATGCAAAAAACAAGAATGCATGGAACTAGCAGTTTAATTGCTATTCTGCTGTTTATCATTCAATCTTCCTCGCTATCTGCTCAGGTCACTTTGAACTCAAGAGCTTCAGAGCTTACCATAACTGGTCGAACTCAGACCCAGTTCAATACTACCTCTGTCGCTGGAGAAAAGAGTTCTGAATTTTTGCTTCGGCGAACTCGATTAACAGCAGAAGTAACCGTAAACGATCTCGTGTCGGGTAAAGTGCAGCCAGACTTTGGTGGTGGGAAGATCTCTTTGAAAGACGCATACTTGCGACTGTCATTTAGTCCTAAATTCCGGATGACATCAGGACAATTCAAAAGAGCATTTGACATTTTCGAATTGACTAGCTCAACCCAGACCTTGGTAATTGAAAGGGGTGGGGACATCAGGGGAGTTGATTCCTGCATGGGCCCTAGGACTAAGAGTATTTGTTCCTATAGTAGGTTCACGGAAAACTTGGGATACTCGGACCGTGATATCGGCGTAATCTTCGATGGTACCTTGTCCAGCAGAGACCTTCACTATTCTTTCGCCATCACAAATGGTGCCGGTGCGAACAATAAAGAAACCACTGGCACAAAATCTTTTTCAGGACGACTGGAAATTCCTATTGCAGGACGTTTTAGCCTATCACCCAACTTTAGTGCTCACGATTACTTGAACACCGTCCTATCAAAAGATCAACACGGGTTGGCCTGGGGAGCTGACTTAGAATATGGTAGCTATGGTAGCCCCGGCGTTCATTTAAAGGCTGGAATGATCTTTGGTGACAACTGGAAAAAACTGGACTCTCTGGGGAAGCCAAGTGCTTTCAGTTCTTTTCAGACCATTATTTCTTATAGAAAGTCAGTCCCAAACACCACTTTGGTTGAATTCATAGAGCCACTGATCCGAGTAAGTTGGGGTAACCCCGATAGAAATATNTCANACGATGGNGGAATGTTAAGCACCCTCGGATTCGTTACTCATTTTATTGGCCGNAACAAGATAGCTGTNAATGTAGACACCTGGNATCCTGCACTAAGCTCNCTCCCNTCNGAGTTTTCCTTGAAAATTCAGACTTATTTCCATTTCTGATCTTAGCACTGAGTCGGANCTGTAATTTACGGAAGGTGGAGGGTGGAGCTACAGGTTCNACTCNGNAATTGCTCTCTAAGGACTATTTTTTCTTGAGATACNTNTTCCCTAGCATAAAAACAGGCAAGGAAGCTAGTGCAAACCGAATCAGTGCCATNGGAGTNTCTCGTCTGCACCCNGGATGTNCAGAGNTNCCAAGTTCCANTTGTGGCACATCAGGNGTCAACTGGATCCAAGCATTTCTNCTNCACCANTANGAGAAACCNTGAGCCTNTTCCCCNTCAANAAACAAAATAAATGGAGTAGACTGGAAAGCTAGAAGACCACAAGCCACAGCGAATACGATAAGCAGAATAGCATTTCTACTTTCTTCCATTTCCAGTTTCCTTTCCTTAGCTCAAAGGTTAATCAGCGTAAAATCATAGCTTATAATCTCCTCCAAACCAAGGAAATGCTCAAAACCATAAACTAGGATAGCTTCGGATTGATGGAAGCTAGCTATACGTGCCACAGTTAATGCTATGGTCAGAGTAGATTCTCGGTTGTAGGATCAATCCACCTACTTAATCTTAGACACTGTAAACCTGGAACTTAGACTATGAAGCCCACCTTGTTGATCATCATGCTAGGATGCATGTCCCTGCCCATCACTCCACTGATGAGCCAAGAAGAACCAAGTGACCGTCCTTTTTGGAGGCCAGTAGTAATGGGAACACACGGGATGGTAGCAGCGGAACACCCCTTGGAAGCAATGGCAGGATGGAAAATACTGGAAGCTGGTGGAAACGCTTTTGATGCGGCAACCGCAGTATTTTATATGACCACAGTCGTTGAACAGCACCAAGCTGGAATGGGTGGAGACGCCTTCATGCTGGCCTACGTAAAAGATTTAGATAAGGTAGTGTTTATAAATGGAACTGGAACAGCACCTCAGTTGGCCACGAAATCTTATTTCCAAGAGCTAGGATCAATTCCTAGCTCGGGCCCAGATGCCACAGACGTTCCTGGTGCAGTGGCTGGATTTGATCTTGCTCAGAAAACCTTTGGTACTATGGAGTACTCCCAGGTACTGGAGCCCGCTATCCGTGCTGCAAGAGAGGGACACCCCTTAGACTTTTGGGCCTCTACATATCACGAACGTGCGGTTGAGAAAATTAGTGACTACCCCAGTTCTGTAGCTGTGCTTATGCCCGAAGGTCGACCTATAGTAGCAGGTGAACTGTTCGTACAAAGAGATCTGGCCAGTTCTATGGAAAAAATAGTATCCGGCGGAGCAGATGTGTTTTATCGAGGGGAACTTGCGATGCAATTCGACAAAATTTATCAGGAAGCAGGAGGTCGCTTACGATACGAGGATCTCGCATCGTACCAAGCTGAGCTTTTAGACCCAATAAAGATTCAATACGAAGGGCTCGAAGTTTACCAAAGCGCACCAAATTCGCAGGGGATAGTCATGCTAATGGCACTCAATATCCTGGAGGGCTACGACTTAAAGGCTATGGGACACAACTCAGCCGATTACATCCATGTTGTTACAGAAGCAATGAACTTAACTTTTGCAGACCGTAACAAATGGATCTCTGACCCCAGATACGTGGATATACCAGTAGATGAGTTACTATCTAAAGATTATGCGCAGAGCCGACGTAGTCTGATCCGCCTAGATAAGGCCATGACATCTCCACCACCTGGAGACCCCATAAACGGTGAAGCGATTTTAGTGGGACATCAGGTGGAGTATGCAACAGACGCAGAAGAAGTTTACTATCCAAACGATTGGACCAAAACCGACGGTGAAACATCATCTTTTTCTATCTCGGACCAATTCGGCAACCTAGTTTCTGTTACTCATAGTGTTAATGGCAGTTTTGGAAGCGGAATGTATGTCGACGGCACTGGGATCGTACTAAACAATCGTATGCCCTACTACTCTTTGGCGGACGGTGACGTTAATGAAATGGTGCCAGGGAAGAGGCCTAGACACACTATCAATCCTGCATTAGCCACCAAAGATGGAAAGCCCTTTTTGGCTTGGAATACGCCAGGTGGTGATAATCAACCGCAGGCAATGCTACAGTCTTTCCTGGCTGTAGCCCTATTCGGAGCCAATGTCCAACAAGCCGTTGAATCGCCTACAGTCACCAGCTCTGCGTTCACATCTTCTAATTATCCTGGTACAAATAGAGGAATGTTGACAATGCCTGCAAGTTTAGGAGATCGTATTTCCGATAATCTTGCAAACAGGGGTCACAAGATCGAAGTACTCCCTCTTCAGCAACCCTATCGACAAAGCATATCAGGAGCCGGTGCAGTAAAGATGATAATGATCGATCCAGAAACGGGCGTCATGCATGGGGGAGTCGCCCCAGCAAAAAGTGACTACGTAATCGGAAGATGACAACACTCGTGGCTCTTCGAACTCTATAGCACTAGTGGCTATATTTGTCAGCAAACTCTTCGTTGTGATTTTGTGGGACGGGTTGTAGTAACATTAACCCTATTATGAAAAGTATACTGACTGTCATGATAGCTAGTTTCTGATTTCCGCCCGTGAGAAAGGCTACATACCCAAACACAAGGGGGCCCACCACTGAAGAAGATTTTCCGCAGAACGCATAGAATCCAAAAATTTCAGCTTCCTTGCCTTTAGGCGTCAATCTAGCCATAAAACTTCGACTAGCTGATTGAACTGAACCCAGACCGAAACCTGCTAACAATCCAAGGCCGGCAAATCCTAGCTTGGAACTATCTGGAACAAAATAAACCCCTAAAGCAACGCAGATCCACAAGACCAACACACCATTCAAAATCTTTTTCGGGCCAAGACGATCGGTAGGCTTAGCCAGTAAAAAGGCTCCTATTAATGCGGACAACTGAATCAAAAAGAAGAGATAAATCAGTTCATTTTGCGTATACCCGAAGGTAGTTGAAGCCAATGTTGCTGCCATATATGTAGCCGTCAAAACTCCATCTATGTAAAAGAAATATGCGATTAGGAAATTCCTCACTGGCTTCACTGCCATTACTTCTTTCCAGAGACTAATAAAGTTACTGACGCCCCATTTAGCCGAGTTCCCAATACTTTCTTTACCTCTAGGATCATCAGCTGGCAAAAACCAGAACGATGGAATAGAAAACACAAGAAACATTGCAAAAACCATCAGCCACACTAAATCAAGGTTGCCCAAGAGAGGCAAAGCTAGAGCCAGGCCGACGGCAGAACCGAGGTATCCTAGCGCAAACCCTTTTCCTGATACCGTACCTTGCTGTTCTGGCGGTACTAACTCTGGCAAGTACGCGTTGTAAAATGGCAGGCAACCTTCAAAACCCACATTCGCTAAAACAAATAGCGCAAAAGCATACGAAACCATCCCTGGTTCAATGGTTGGGAAAAGGGCCACTCCTATTAAACAGAGTCCGACAAAAAATCCGAGAAACTTCTTTCTCACTCCAGATCGATCGGCTATAGCACCTAATGCTGGAGAGAGTAACGCCACTAGGAGAGCAGACAATGCAACCGCACGGCCCCACAACAAATCCCCTTCCCCGGCCTCATTACCTACAATCGAGTTAATAAAGAACGTCTGGAATACTACAGATGTGATGACTGCTGGATAAACAGAATTAGCGAAGTCAAATAAAATCCATGACCTTACCTGCTTATGATTCACGTCAGCTCTCTCCCTATCTATAAATATCCCATTTGGTCTTTGTCATGTCTTCAAAATCAGTGTTAGTAAAAGTGCAACCATACTCCCAGTCTGACTTAAGAATTGCTAAACTATACGCAAGAGAGTTAACATTCACCACAGTATAAATCAAAACATGTGCGCTACCATTGCCATTTGTTCACTCGGGATATTTAAAGGAACCAACTAATGAAGAAGCACCAGACCTGCCTCTTGGTTGCAATTGCTCTTATAGCCAACGGCTGTGCATCGACTGGGGGAGGGACTTCAAGCTCGCGCACAAACCCAAATGAAATTACTGAGGAAGAACTTGCTCAAGGTATCTATTCTCAAATGTCTGTTATGGAAGCAATAGGAGCCTTGCGACCAAACTGGATCAGAACCACTTCTCGCCCTAGCACTTTTAATCAATCCGTGCCTTCTGTATATGCGGACAATCAGCACCATCCTCTAATATACCTGGAGACAAGAAGAGCTAACGAAATTGGTGCTGTGCGACGAATCTTTGCCGGAGACGCGACCTTAAGGTTTGGTTCCAGCAAACCGCCAGGAGGAGATGTAATTGAAATAGTAGAGTTCAATCTAGCTAGAAATAGAGTTGGTTCCGTGCGAGCTCCACTTGGACCTGGTGAGTGCCGAAAGAAAATCATCAAAGGAACTAGTGGTGGAACAATGGCTGGATTTGCGGTGGCACGTATTCTAGGCGCCTCCGATGGCGGTAGACGCGATGGATCCAGACCAAGCGACTTGCTTCCAACTCTCACAGGAACAGTGTTGGGCTTCTTCTCGGGCATCGCTTCTTGCTATCGGTGATCCATAGAGTTGCACCGCACTGAGTTCTCTTTAAAAGAAGGGGCAGGGATAGACAATCCCTGCCCCTTCGGCACTATTTACAACTAGAATCAGAAGAGTAACGGCCTGGGCTGAAATCCACTCTTTGCTGCCCGCTCCAAGAATTCAGTGGTATAAATCCGGACATGCCTTCCGGACTGAAAGATCTCCATTAATTCTAGGTCGATTGGATCCACTCCGTTCAAATAATCAAGACCAGACATCACTGATACTTCATCTACGAACACGGTAGGTCTATTCCTCAAAGGAACACGCCTGCGATTCTCCAAAAACCTGAGGGCAGTGGCTTCCCTTGCAACTACCAGATCATTGCGATCATATGCAACCACATCTGTACCTGAACCAATCCTTCTACTAGTCAGACTTTTTCTAAGACCGTCCAGAAGCTCCAGGATTTCCACCTGGGGAGAAATCTCCAGCACCAAGATGTTGTCATTACGGGACANGTCTCCTTCCCAGTTTAGNGTTTCATANCCAAGGTGGTTGGCCTTGATAGCAAAACCTCCTTTTCGGTCGGCCTTCCAGCCCACAAAAGCACCTGGAATCNTAAAGANTCCATTTTGATCGGTGATCGAACTCCAATCAGACCCCGCTAATCCAACAGAAGCACCCAGTAGAGGCCTCCCAGTCTGTCCGTCTATCAGGCGCCCAACCAAGTCGAAGTTTGTATCTTCTTCCTGTCCCAGCAAAGGATTCGATACGCCCATTAAGATCACAGTGAATAGACAANCAATTATTGCAACAACACTCCTAGTAGGATGCTTGGCATTGCCTAACGAATTCCTTGTAGTCAACATGGTCCACCTCCCTTAAGGCCAGAATGAATACTGATTTTTCATGTACTAAGAGAAGCAAGAGGCGTGCCANCTGAAACAAAAGACACTGGAAAGGGATGNTTACCAAATCCTGCCNCAGTTTATGATTGCATAAACCAATCTAAGGATTTCTCTAGAATATCCTGCCGAAGCTCATGTCCGCCTTCAAATTCATAATAACTGATATCATAACCATCGATCTGNAAGGTTGGGACAATGACATTGCTACTTATTGAAACTGGTAAAACACGGTCTTCTCTCCCGTGTGCTACGAAAATCTTTGGCAAACCCACGACTGGTTCGACCAACTGGGACCCTCCAGGACAAAATGCTACCAGATGAGTAAAAAGATCTCCGTTCGAAGGTCCCAGGGAAAGTGAATAGGTAGCCCCATCCGAGAATCCAAATGATCCAATTCTTTTTTCATCAATAGAGCATCGATCAAAAGTATACCTCAGGACTGAGTCGAGAAACTTAACATCTGCACCAAATTCCCCCTCTATTGCGTCCCAAGTGCGAGAACGTGATTCAGGAGCCAGTAAAATTAGTCCGCGTTTTTCACATTCAGCATAAACTCTGCTCCAATAAGCTGCACTTCCACCTCCNCCATGAAAAAAAATTGCTAAAGGGCTGGGTTTTTCGTTGGAATGGGTCTGGGGAACATACATTAATGCTCCTCTTTCTAACTCAGCCCCTAACCAAGATTCTCCGTATGTAAATGGACGAAACGGTTTATGTGGACGTGCCGTCAATCGAGGATCTTCTTCCGGCAACTCGATTGGATTCCCTATCTCGTTAGGATTATTCTGAAACAGTGATAAGAAAGGCCCCCCGATGGAGATACCGACAAACTCCCCCCTGGTAAGCAATGGCAGTGGGCGGCAGTTTCCTTTCATAGGCCTAATCTATACTGATGCCCCAAGAACGTCTTACGATGATGCGAAGTTGCTCCTAGTTCCAATAATGCATCTCGATGTTCTCTAGTCCCATAGCCTGCATTGCGATCCCAACCATAACCTGGATTACGCTGTCCCAAATCAGACATGAGACTGTCTCTGAAAACTTTTGCGACGATCGAAGCACAGCTTATAGAATGNATAAGTCCATCACCTTTGACGACTGCCTCATGATCCCAGTCCAGTGATGCCATGGGAAGACCATCAATGACTACATGGTCTGGTTCTACATTGAGCTTATCAAGAGCTCTACTCATTGCTTTTCCGGTAGCTACCAGGATATTGGATTCATCTATTTCTTGAGCAGAAGCTATGCCAAACTGCACTTCCGAAGCTTTAGCGAGAATTTTTTCGGAGAGTTTTTCTCTGTTTCTTTTGCTGATTTTTTTCGAGTCATCAGCTCCATTTACAAAGCCACCTTGAGGCATAACAACAACAGCTGCTACGACAGGTCCAGCCAGAGAACCTCTGCCTACTTCATCCAGCCCAGCGATCCTTTGAATCCCTCTACTCCAGAGGGTTTGTTCATACTGCAGAAATTCGTCCATCGGTCACACCCTCAAAACGGCTGGCAACTAAAACTGTATCTTAGGAGACTCTAACGGACCCGTTTCTCCTTGATCCGAGCAGATTTGCCACGACGATTTCTAAGATAATAAAGCTTAGCCCTGCGAACCCTGCCCCGCCTAATTACCTCAATTGCTGTTACTGTGGGTGCATGTAATGGAAAGACTCTTTCTACACCAATACCACTCGAAATCTTTCGCACCGTAAAAGTTTCACCAGCCCCGGCACCTCTCCGTCCAATACAAACCCCTTCGAAGGCCTGTATGCGTTCTTTCGACCCTTCTCTGACGTTGTATAGCACTCTTACTGTATCGCCCGGGGAAAACTCAACTGTGTCTTCTCGCAACATTTCCTTGTCTAGCTCCTGAATCAAATCGCCAGTTCTCTTTTGGAGTACCACCGTCTCTTCTTCAGGAGAAGCGCCCTCTACTACTTCGTCGTCAGCCGTCTCTTCTTCAGGAGAAGCGCCCTCTACTACTTCGTCGTCAGCCGTCTCTTCTTCAGGAGAAGCGCCCTCTACTACTTCGTCGTCAGCCATGTTCTGGTTCCAGTCATCCTAAGTTCTCAGTTTTTGCAGGCTTCTAAGATAATGCAGCCTCTCTCATCGGTGAAGAGGGTACTCGAACATATCTCAGACTCAAACTCTACTTTTCTTGGCTATTCCTAACCATAGAAAGCTTCCATTCTGTGATCTTTGCGTGATCACCACTGCGCAAAACTTCCGGAACTTGATATCCGCGATATTCTGAAGGGCGAGTGTAAGATGGTGGGCTTACTACGGCTGGCTCTTCATAGAAAGAATCTGATGAAGCTGAATCGTGGTCACCGATGGCACCAGGTAATAACCGCACTACAGCATCGATTACAGCCAGTGCGGGAATTTCTCCCCCTGACAGGACGAAATTACCTATCGAGATCTCTTCTGTCGCCAAATGATCGGCTACTCTTTGGTCTACATCTTTATAATGCCCACAGAGGATAGTCAATTCAGATTCCATAGAATATCGCACTGCTTGTTTGTGAGAGAAACGACTCCCTCTTGCGGACATCAAAACTACTGGACCAGATGGCTTGAGATCATCAATAGCTCGGAAAAACGGCTCTGGCTTCATAACCATTCCTGATCCCCCGCCATAAGGGACATCATCTACGGTTCCACGAGTGTCCAGGGCGTAAGATCTTAAATCAACTAATTGATATTCCACTAAGCCCTGTTCCATAGCTCGACTAGGAATACTAGTGTTCAATGGATCCCTGAAAAATTCAGGAAAAATAGTAACAATATTTACTTTTAAAAAAATTTCTTTATCCATGTTATAAGTCCAAAAGACCCTCGGGAGGATCCAAAACAATTCTTTTACCTTCAACATCCACTGAAACTACAATTTCGCGACTACATGGAATCATAAAACTTGATTCAGGACCAGAAACTTCTAGCAAATCCAGCGGAGCAAGCTCATACACTGCAGAGACTTCACCCAATAAATCTTCCCTAAGATCCACTACTTCCATCCCTACCAAATCGTGCCAAAAATACTCGCCTTTCTGTAGTTCAGCGACTTCGTCAGCTGATAGAAAAAGGCCCTTTCCAGTTAGAGATCTAGCCATTGATCTATCGAATACGTCATCAAAAAGTACCAGCAAACCATTACGGAAAATACGAGAAGTCAGGACTTTTATGTTTTCAATAGGTGAATGAGGCAATCTCCCCTCTCGATTGCCCAATCTAAGAACTGTACCAGGAGCAAAAGAGATTTCTGGATAATCACTATAAGGACTCACGCGTAACTCGCCTTTGGTCCCGTGAGGCTTCCCGATTTTCCCTACCAAAAAGTACTGCGATTTATTCACAGTTTCACCGGGTGAGGTTTGCGAGTTTCTACTCTTCTTCCTCTGCAGGTGCCTCTTCAGCTTCTTCCTCTGCAGGTGCCTCTTCAGCTTCTTCCTC
>PBFD01000006.1 GCA_002718595.1 Gemmatimonadota bacterium
AGACTTCTGAAGAAAGCCATGCGGTTAGGGATAGTCTTCAAAATCTGATTCTTGAGGGATTCAGTGATCCGATCAGAACGATACTCCACCACTAAAAAAGGTACGAAGCTCTCCGCTATATCCTCGCGCATCGGATAATCTTGAGCATAAGTAGAGATAAATGTGGGATCGGTATTCTGAGCTTGAATCCACTCCGCAGAACTTGCGTATGATGGATCAAAAGATGTATGTGCAGCTTCGTGGACAAGGGTTTCCTCAAGGATGCCGTCTCTGATGTATGCTTCACCTTGACCGACATGAATGAGAATGTTGTTGTTCCCTCCTCCAAATGGAAAAACTCCTTCGTGGATCCACATGGTCTCTACATCGGTCCGTAAGGATGTGGGAAGCCTTCCCACGGCATCAGCGTAGAAAACAGCTTGCTTCTGTGCTTCTTCAACTGTAGAAAACTCAGGGTTAACCTGTATTTCAATAGACAAACCGTCATCGTAAGATGTATCGAATAGGTATGGATCTATTGTGATCCAATCGCCTCCATTTCTACGATCAAACATTGTCCGGGATGCCCTGCCAACATAGGTCATCCTCGAATATGTAGAAGGATCAGTATCAGTGATTATATCAGGATCTATAAATATAGTGCCACTGAAAGGCGGTGAAATATCAGCTTCGACTATGGTTTCGCTGCAACCTGAAAAAGCTAAAAAGGTAGCAACGATCATGAAAACACGAGATGCCTTCATCTTATGCGAAGACCTGAAACTACTCTAGTTGTTTCCTCCACCAACCACACTAGCTCTGTAATCTAAAGGTGGCTCACGATCTCCCACTAACGGCTCGTACACATAGTTAGGACCCCTCCTACGGAGAAATTCTTCCTGTGCAGCCTCAATCAAGTTTGGTTCAGTTAGAAGATCGTACATGGTAAATGCCAGTGCCTTAGCAGCATTAATCATGCCCTTATTACCAATGTCCGTACCTCCAGCAGCTACTGCCTGCCAAGAATGCGCCGAAGTACCTGGGACCCAGGTGGCAGTGTTCAGTCCCGCTGTTGGCACTGTCCAGCTTACATCACCCACATCGGTTGACCCTCCCTGGCCCACCTCTATTACTTCGAAAGGCTCGATTTCCATCGCCCTCTCAATCGGAGGAACATCACTTGGAAAGCTGCTCTGAATTGTTTCCCCATATTCATATTCCTCTTCCGTGTACTCAACACCTCCCACCGCAGTAAGGTTAGCATGCATAAGTCTGCCAAGGGCTTCATTGGGAAGTACATTGTAAATACCGTGGATCACCTCATGTTCTACCCGGGTTTCTGTACCCATCGCAGCTCCCTCAGCAATCTCAGCCACCCAGTCAAACATTCGACGCACCTCGTTGGGATCAGGATGCCTCACATAAATGTATGACTCAGCAAAATCCGGGATGACATTGGGAGCCGATCCTCCAGCAGTGACGACATAGTGAATCCTACTGGCGGGACTAATGTGTTCTCGCATCATATTTACCATATTATGCATAGCTTCGACACCATCTAAAGCAGACCTGCCGCGCCAAGGAGCACTCGATGCGTGTGCCGACTGACCATAAAATCTAAACTTGCCAGATTTATTGGCCAAAGAAGACCTTGCACTCGCTTCGTTCTGGGATCCTGGATGCCAATGCAACATGACGTCAACATCATCCATGAGTCCTTCTCGGACCATATACACTTTACCAGCACCTCCTTCCTCTGCTGGNGTTCCGTAAACTCNTATCGTACCTGGANNCCCTGANTCNTGAAGCCANTCCTTGACNGCTACAGCNGCCGCNACACTGCCAGNTCCGAANANATGATGACCACANGCATGNCCNGCNATNTTTTNNANAATNGGNTCTNTNTCNGCNGANCGNCTNTGAGTNATACCTGGNANNGCATCATACTCTCCCATAATCCCTATAATGGGACCCCCACTTCCGTAGGATGCGACAAAAGCCGTAGGAATCCCCGCCACACCAGCTTCTACGTCGAAGCCAGCAGAACGAAGCAACCCTTGCAACATCTCACTCGATTCATTCTCCATATAACCCACTTCTGCTAGCTCCCATATTTCCTGAGCTACTGTTTCGTATGTATTCGCATTCTCGTCTATAAAGCCAGCTAACATATCCTTCGTTGACTGAGCTGACAGTCCACCGAAAGTTAGAAAGCAGACGCCAAGGCCGAGAACCAGCCGAACCACGGATATCCTTTTCACAGATTAAACTCCCTAGCAGTAATGAGGTTTTTTCATTGAAAATCGCGAGACTGAACGTACCATCCCGTCAAGTGAGTCCGCAACTTACGTGACCCACTCAGCTAATNAGGAAAAAACATGNTTTATGGGCACATACCCCACTGAGGACGCGCAGAAGACCAAGCATCAGCGCCAGTGTCAAAATAGCTGGGTAGAGCAGGTACATTAGAGACACACCACCCGCTCAAATCTTGATTGAAAAGATCGGCACCACTGAACATGTAACTCATGTCCGTCACACTGCTCACGTCCCATGAACTGATGTCCTGATTGAATGAATCTGCTTCCGAAAACATGTAACTCATGTCCGTCACATTGCTCACGTCCCATGAACTGATGTCCTGATTGAATGAATCTGCTTTCAAGAACATGTCACTCATATCTGTCACGTTGCTCACGTCCCATGAACTGATGTCCTGATTGAATAAAACAGACACGTAGAACATTTCGCTCATATCTGTCACGTTGCTCACGTCCCATGAACTGATGTCCTGATTGAACGACAAAGTTTTATAAAACATAAACCCCATATCTGTCACGTTGCTCACGTCCCATGAACTGATGTCCTGATTAAACGACGTAGCCCAATTGAACATGTAGTTCATATCCTTCACGTTTCTGACGTCCCATCCACCAATGTTCTGATTGAACGACGTAGCCCCTGCAAACATCGAACTCATGTCCGTCACGTTACTCACGTCCCACGAACTGATGTTCTGATTGAACGACACATCCCCTGCAAACATCGAACTCATGTCCGTCACGTTACTCGTACAGGTGACCGTCAGGGATCTGTAATCCTGTGCTGCAATCAGCGCGATTATTTGAGGTCTAGATCTCTTAGTATAAGTAACTCCGCCCACAATGCCTTGGTCGCCCACATTGGCATCCGAGCATGTCACAGTCACTTCATTGGCACCAGACACTTTGACCCCAAATTCGCCAGTTTCGTCATTATTTGGAGTGGTGATCCCTGTGGCCACAGGGAGGGAGGGAGACGTTGGAAGATTTTCCTCACCGCAGCCTATTAGCAGAACCCATGAAAGAACCGCTAAAACAGAAGAATTTCTCATTCCATCCCCGTCAACTTTTTGATTGAACATACGGCTCTTATTGGACGAACAAAATACTATTTAGAGCTAGTCTTTGGCCCTGATTTTTCTCATCGAACTGACAGATATCGGGAACTAATCTATTCAGTGCACGACCCGATCATTTTAAGATAAATTACTCACTATCCTCCGTATTTTTGATCAGTCTTTCGATTCGAAACATACTTTCTTGGAGGTGTATTCTTGTTTCATCATGAGCCATTTTATCCTGTACCTGGCTTATCGCATCCATGATCAGCTCTAGCTCGTTCAAGACATGTGAAGCGACATCTGATCCACTGGCATCTTCATCATCCATGAGCATCTCTAATCGATCTATATAGGCCCGCTGTATACTTCGCCTGAAAGTATCGGTAGGCCTATTTTGATACACTTCGGACCAGATACCCTCACGCAGGTCGTTCAACATTTCCCTGAGTGAATACGTACTGCTGGATGGACCAAAAAAATCTTGCTCGATTAAGCGTTTCATTCTATCTACATTCAAAATTTGATCCAGTGCGGACCTTTGCCGTGACTGTAAGAGGTCAGTAGCACCACTGCCTTGTATCCGATTTAAAATATCTGGATCAAGAAGCCACTGTGGCGTTTCAAATACTTGTCGGTTCAGGTACTCTATTGCTGCTGATTGNTTCGCATATTCAACTGCACTATAAGGGACTCCATCTTGACCCTGTCTCTTACGAGTCCTTATCACGCCTCCAACATTTGCGACCACGTGGCCCGTGTACCTGCTCCATTGGGAGATTACGTTGTTGTATAGCTCCTCGAGCTGAGAGTAATCTTCACCGTCCTCGAAGGTCCAATCCACGAGCTGATCAATTATTCGTTTGAGATTTTGCACACCGTAGTCCGATGCCCGCATGGCATCATCACCTATCGCTTCAGTTAAAGCTGAAGGGTCGGACCCTGTTGGACTGGAAAAGAGATAAATTGGATCCTCCTGCTTATCAGCTACAAACTTCCTTAAGAAATCCATTTCAGTGTGTCTATCATTATCAAGATATGGACGGTACCCCCATTCAATTGCGAACTTGTCATAGGGTCCAACNAGNGGCATGAGGCATGTGTCATCACCTGGCTGAGCTACGTAGTTAAATCGTGCGTAGTCCATAATTGATGAAGCCACGCCCATTTCGCACACAAATCTCGTGCGTAATTGTTCCACTGAATAAGAAAAAGAGGCCTGCATGTTATGTTGCAGTCCTATCGTATGACCAACTTCGTGTGCCGATACAAATCTTATCAATTCACCCATAACTTGGTCCTCGAACTTAACTGACCTAGCCTGGTCGTTAACTGCTGCAGTTTGAACAAAAAACCAATTGCGGAGTAAATTCATGACATTGTGATACCATTGAATATCACTCTCTAAAATTTCCCCAGTTCGTGGGTCGTGCACATGTGGACCAGAAGCATTCTGGACATCTGAAGCGAGGTAGCGAATCACCGAATAACGAGCATCTTCGGGGCTCCAGTCAGGGTCATTAGGTGCATCTCTTGCAACGATGGCATTACTGAATCCTGCTTCTTCGAAAGCCACTTGCCAGTCCTCAACTCCCTGTTTCAGGTAGGGCACCCATTTCTCTGGAGTAGCTGGATCAATGTANTAGACAATAGGACTTACTGGATCTACCAACTCACCCCTAGCAAATGCCTCCGGATCACTTGGCTCTAGCCTCCAGCGAGTCACATAGCATGTGTTTACTGCCCTTTGCTCATCAAGTCCATAATCAGTCTGTGTTGTACTAAAGAAACCGACTCGTTCATCACACAATCTCGGCTCCATAGGATCGTCAGGAAGAAGAAGCATCGAATGAGCCATCTCCATCGACAATGTATTGCTCTGTTCGTTCGAAGGTGAATCAGTAGCATCGTAGGTGAGGATTCGCCTAACCTCTATATTTTGGGGAAACGCAGTTGCTCTCAGAATGAATGTCCTGTCTGAATCAACCCTTCGAACACCGTAAGTCGACCGCCTTCTTTTCTGGAGCCCAATAAGCGCAACATCTGAAGTGAAAAGTTCGGTCACATCAATGACCACTGCAGATGAATCCTCCGACATTACTTCTATGTCAAAAGCCATAATAATTGGCTCAAAATTTGAATTTTGGACGGCAGTATAAATAGCCGTTGAGTCAGCCGCAAAGTTATCGTAACCCACCAACCTCAAGAGAATCCTGTCGTCCCTTTTCTCCCAACGAACAGTAGATGTATTAGTCTTTGAGCCTCCATAACCAGCACCGTCAGGTGTCTTAGCTATACGGGTCAGAAGTAGCATTTCTCTGTCCAAAAACTCCATCGGAATTTCGTAAAAGAGATCATCTCCAATCATATGGGTATCAAAGAGGCCCTCACTCGTCACGGCATCTTCAGTGATCACATCGGAATAGGATTTCTCTTCTCCAGCAGACGGTTCTTCTTGGTCCGCCTCTTGGGCTTGCAGGCTTCCGAGACTTAAGAACATTACAGCAACGAGCATCAATGCTCCCAACCCGAACCGGCGACTATCTAAACGAAGTAAATGCATCATATCCTCTGAATCAAATGATTATTTCAACATGAAGGGTCTTGATAGTACCCTGAACGAATGACTCTCTCAAGCTCTGCAGCGTAGGACCTAATTTTCGCTTAAATGTAGATCCAGTGGTTCATAATAAGGAACGCCATCTCGATATCTTGGATAACTTTCACCCATTATTAATGGCTTTAAGTACTCAATACCCTCTTTTCTAATTCTGAAACCATCTTCGGAGATAAAGTCTAGGGGAACTGTTTTTTCTTTATTTGCAATGTGTATGAGTCCAGCTTCTTTGATGCTCCACTCATATGGATCATTACTTTCTCTGCATATTATTGGCATACTGCCTGTTTTACCGTCTAGGGCCATATTCGCTGCGGCCCTCCCAACAGAAATTGCCTGTTGAATATCTGTTTCTGAGGCAATATGCCTTGCACTTCTTTGCAAATAATCAGATACAGCCCAATGATGTTTAAATTCAAATCTTTCGCTAATAAGGTTAGCAAGTTTTGGGGCTAGACCACCTAATTGGCTATGACCAAAAGAATCTTTTTTATTGGAGGCTGTGTAAAATTCTCCATCTTCATCTTTCAGGCCTTCAGAAGCCACTATGACTGAATATCCATATTCTTCGACATCTCTTTTCACCCCATCAAGAAAAGCATCAGCATCAAAAGGCACTTCAGGAATCAATATTTTATGGACATAGGTATTTTTGTCGTCATTAGCTAACTCAGCTGCAGCTGCAATCCATCCTGCATGTCTTCCCATCACTTCAAGAATGAAAACTTTAGTGGATGTGTCGCACATAGATTTTACATCTAGAGAGGCTTCTTTAACTGAAGTCGCTACATACTTAGCAGCCGAACCAAAACCAGGAGAATTATCAGTAACTGCTAGGTCATTATCGATAGTTTTAGGAATGGCAATTGCACTCAGTGGATAATTTAATTTTTTTGCGGCCTCAGAAATCTTAAGGCAGGTATCAGCTGAGTCATTGCCTCCATTGTAGAAAAAATGACCAATGGAATACTTCTCCAAGTTTTTAAATAAATCCTGGTAAAATTCTTCCTCTTCTATGTCTGGAAGTTTGTATCTGCAGGATCCAAACATACCCCCTGGTGATTCGAGCAGGAGTTCGAGTGGCTTCCTTGATTTACTTAAGTCATAAACTTCATTTTCAATGAGACCAACGATTCCATTTCTGCCCACATAAATATCCGACCCAGGAGCTTTATCTTTAAGTTCAGAGAATAAGCCAAAAGCTGACGAATTTATTACTGAAGTCACCCCGCCCGACTGGGCATAAAATACATTTTTCATATCACCTATCTTATACTCTCCCAAGCATTACAAGAAGGGAGTCAGGTTCAGTGGTAAGGAACTGCCTATGCTTACCTGATCAATATATAAATTCTTGAGTGACTTCTGGCCGATAAGTCTTTTGGTGTGAAATCAGTCAAAAATACTTTGTACAGTAAGCGATCGACTCGGTCTTACCTTGGCTACGTCGACACCAGCTGTTACTGGTATTCTCCTATAATCTGCAGATGTTTTCACCACGTTGTAGAAATCATTCACTGAGAAACCAAACTGAGATTCGAAAACCGACTTCCAATTCGAATCGGTCGGATTTTGTGCAGGAAAAGTGGTTAAGACACTTTTAAAAGCATCCGCCTCTGAGTAACCTGATTTCATCAGTTCTTTCACTAGTGCCAACACTAAGAAAACCGATGAACTATAATTCTGGTCCACATTTTGGCTAGAATAATTTTCCAAAACAGATGGGTCACCATCAACTAGAAAATCTACGCTAGTTTGCGCATCAAAATAAGTTTGGTTGGAGGGGGAGTGATATTGATCGGTATATACCGACTCGAATGCTGCAGCTGCACCCTCTATCAACCATTTTATGCTGAAATCTTGGGTTGACATTGCACTATGTATACTCAATTGATGAAGGTGAAAGTACTCATGCGCGATTACTGAATACTGATGTAAGTGATTATGTTTAAATTCTAAATTAGGTATCTCTAGAACCATCCACTTGTCCGTCTGTGAGCTTCCTCCTATATACGCACCCCCAGAGACGTTAGTGTAAGGTTCAGCAATACTGTCATTCCATGAATAGACGGTCACCTTACTAAAGTTCGTTGTGTTTAACGGCAGTAGCACTACCAAATTTTTCATTATGGTTGCGAACTGTTCGGTCCACTCAGATGGCAAGCTTTCATGTAAATTATAAGTAATCGGAATTGTACCGCTGACATGTGGCAGTCCTACAGGAACCAAAGTTGTAGCTGTTGGCGTAGTTGGGCTACTTTCTTCTCCACAACTCCAAAAAGACAGTGAAAATATCGCTGCACACAATACAAGTGTTCTCTTCATAGGTCCTAGCTCCAACAGCTGCCTTGTGATTACGAGGTTGCTGTTGAAGGACGCATCGCTGGTAGCATTGGCCAAGGCTGCGTGCCTGGACTAGATATCAAACGCGGACGGATAGCCCGTCGTGCAGGGCAGTCCGGTAGGCCTTCAACGCAGGCACAAGTCCTGCGACAAACCCTAGAATGATCACGGCTCCAATATACATGAGCTGTGCTTGATCTAGTACACGTATGGGAACTAGCAACCCGAACTCTCCTTCCAGCCAAGGCTGGAGTGCGGCCAAGCCAGCATACACGAAGATGACACCCAGAAATGCGCCCAAGGCAGAGAGAAGACCAGCTTCGAGCACTAAAAGCGACACAATGCGCTGCGGACCCGCTCCCAGAGCCCGCAAAATAGCCATTTCCCTTCGCCTTGCATCGAGCGATGTGTAGATCGACACGAGCATACCTAGGAGCCCGACCAAAACAACGAATCCCGAGATCACCATGAGCCCGTCTTCCGCATACCCTATACCTTGCCACATCTCGGACAGTGCCAAACCGGGAATCACCGCTGTTAGTGGCTCCTGCTCACTCGTGGAAATCTCCCGTTGGAGCTGGAGTGTGTAGGCTCGAGATTCAGCTCCTAGAAAGAAAGAGGTGATTTGTGAGACATGAATCTCATCCATTTCATGGACATGATCTGCATGGATCTCTTCACCTGGCATCGGTGGACCACCCTCTTCCCATCCTAGGTGGATGGCAGTAATGCCTTCAAGAGTAACATAAATAGCCCTGTCGACTGGAGTAAATGTCTCGTCCAAAATTCCAATAACCTCAAAAGGCATCTCATCGTGGTTCATGAAGCCGACATCGCTCATCCCATGCGTAACAGAAATTGGGTCTCCTAGTCCATACCCAAGGCGCTCTGCTACTTGTGCGCCCAGTACTACATCAAACACCTCTTCTGCTGGTCGGCCCTCTGCGAGCGATATCGACTGACCTCCGCGATACTTGTAGTGCTCATAAAATGATTCATTTGTGCCAATAACGCGAAAACCCTGATGGCTATCGCCAAGTGCGTAAGGAATCGTCCAGGAAACAGCTGGATGCTCGTCCCACTTCTCCCAAGTCTCGTGCGAGATGTTAGCTACAGGTGAACCCATCCCAAAGACTGAATAGAGCATTAGCTGAATCGTGCCACCACGTGCTCCAACGATCAGATCTGTCCCACTCACCGTGTTCGAGAAGCTCTCGCGCATCCCAGTCCGAACGTTCTCCACACCAACCAGCAAAGCGACACTAAACGCAATGGACAGAGCTGTAAGTGAGGTGGTCAGAAGGCGGTTTGAAAGCGACTGACGGGCTAGGTGTAACAACATTGCTTATTCTCCAGCGTGGTTAAGTTCTGGGAGGGAAAGGGAGCGGTCGAATTGGTCGGCTAACCCTAAATCGTGACTAACAAAGAGTAGCGTCGATCCTGCCTCAGCCACGTTAGAAAACAGTAATTCCAGGAACGCATGTCTCCGATTCGCGTCAAGCGACGAAGTCGGTTCGTCAGCGATGATCAACTCGGGAGCCCCTAGGATCGCTCGTGCGGCCGCTACTCGCTGCTGCTGACCAACACTGAGCCGGGTCACTTTTTCGTCGAGTAACTGTTCAATACCGAGATGAGCTGCAGCTTCTTTTACCGCTATATCAAGGCTGCATCCCAGTCGCTTTTTCCTTTCCTCGTTTATACGGACTGGGAGAGCGATATTGTCGTGCACATTCAGGTAGGGGATGAGGTTGAACATTTGAAAAACGTACCCAATATGGCTCGCCCTAAAGCGATCTCGCTCAGCCGAAGAAAGAGCGCCAACATCGTGTCCCAGCACGCTGAGTGTTCCGGAGGGTGGCTCCAGGACACCCGCTATCAAGCCAAGTAGTGTCGTCTTTCCACTTCCAGAGGGTCCGTAAAGAAAAACTCGCTCACCCGATTGAACAGTGAGGTCAGGGATATCAAGTATAGTCGGTCCGTCAGCATACCCAAAGGAGAGGTTGCTGGCACGGATACATTCTGTTGTTTCGATCATCGCACTAACCTCTACTCAGCTCAGCAGTCGCCTGATCTAAGTAATTAGTCAGGCGCTCGATTGCTCGCAGGTAACGCTCCTCCCACTCAGGAACTTCTTCTGGATCCTCAGTCTCGATTTCAAAGCGAACCCCAGGCAGCATCCAGGATGCATATCCACTAAAGGGATCAGGAGATACATAGAGATTTCGGCTCCACGGGCGATCCTGCAGCCCCTCTTCGTCCAACCATGCTTTCTCCAGTTGCCTAAGCAGGCGATTGGTCCGCTGCGCCACTGGAATGACAAGAGCTGCAGCGTCCCCTTCAAGAGTGCGATCACGTGCCACAATGAACCGGTTGGCAGCGTCCTCTAGTCCCGTTGTCGCCTCTATGAGGCGTGTGAGATTTACTTCAACCGACCTGGCCTCTGCCACGTCTAGTAGGGTCTGGACGTGCACCCGAGTATCGGTTGCATATCGCACAACATCGTACGGAAGGACATCTGCGTTTGCTAGACGAAGGGCTACCAGACCGTCCACTCGGGCCAGCATGGGGCCAAACACGAATTCTGTGTCGCCAAAGCGCTCGAACCAGGCAAAATTGTCGTAGTTGGAATGATAAACCCCACTTGGAGCACCTGTCGAAAGGCCTGCAGAGGGAACGCCTGCGTGAGTATAGAATGGCACGTGGTCTGATCCGCCACCCAAGTCCCCGAGCTCAGAGGCCCCTGCTTCCGTCGTCCACCAGTCATAGACTGTCTGATCCCTCCCCGGATACATCACGTCGTCCAGGACATCCAGAATTGTACCTTTGAGAGATGGTGATGATGAGCCCCCGAAATTAGGGCCAGACACCGCTCCATCAGCGTTGATGTATGCAACAGCATCGACTGTGAGTGGATCTATGAACTCCTCTACCCATTCGGTAGAACCGATGATGCCAGCTTCCTCAGCATCCCAGTGAGCTATCAGGATCGAGCGTCGCGGACTGCATCCTTCATCCTTCAACTGACCCAAGGCCTCAGCAAGTGCAAGTAGCATTGCGGTACCACCGTTGGGGTCGATCGCTCCGAAACCCCATGGATCATAGTGAGCACCGAGTATCACCCACTCATTTGGGAATTCGGTGCCGACGACAGTTCCCACCACATTGACGGCTGGGGTCAAAGCTCGCGGTTGATTGACACGAACGCGAACGGTCAAATCTGGACCTCCAGTGATGCGGTAATCTACCTGGACACCGCCAGCCCATCCCTCAGGAGCCGACGTGCCCTCCATGCGAGAAAGGATTTCCTCAGCGGCCAGATATCCCAGTGGTAAAACCGGAATTGTCGGCATGGCCACCTCTTCGGGGTCAAGTCTGGTCACATGCCCGCGCTCACCAGTCACTGGAAGTGCTGGTTCAAACGGAGTGAGCGGGTCGCCGGTCCATGGTAGGGTGAGAACCGATCCGCGCTGAATCGTCTCGCCATTCATCATCGGACCCTCGGGATAGGCGCCCTCTCGTGAGAAGCCCGGATCGTTGAACATAATGACTCCAGCCGCGCCCCGTTCCTCAGCGAACTTCACCTTGTAGCCGCGGAAATTACCACCGTAACGAGCTATCACTATGCGTCCCGTTAAATCGATGCCCATTGCATCGAGAGCCTCGTAGTCCTCTCTACGCCCAAAGTTCGCGTACACGACCTCCCCCGTAACATCGCCACTACCAGAGAAAGCATTCCAGCCGTTCAGCAAATCTGGATGATAGGAGAAGCGATCCCCTGGAAGTGCTGGTTCGCGATTGGATAAACGGATGCGTTCGGGTGTAGCAATCCACGCCTCAACGTCATCGGTGAGTTGTGGCAGATAAACATCGTACGTATGACGCTTGACCTCTAGGCCAGCCGCCTTCATCACTCTGGTCAGGTAGTTCCCAACCTCAATCTGAGCTTGTGACCCTGCTGGATGGGGTGCCGCTGTCATGATCCTGAGGTGCTCTCTAAATGCTTGGCTCGAAGGTAGTTCGAGAAAAAGTGCTTCACACCGACTCTGCTCGAGTGCACGAGTAGCAGTAAACCCTACATATGGGTCTGGGGCGACCTGCCCATGCAGTTCTGAGACTGTGGTCGATAGCAAGGTCGCCAAGGCGACTATAAGGGTGCGTCCATTTGGTCTATAAAGCATCGGTAATGGTGGGGGTTAAGTGAATGTTCGGGCCTGAGATGGAAACAAAATACCTCCAGAGGTCGGGGCCAAGCAAGACTAGGCTTGGTTGCTCGTCAACCGTACATCAGCTAAATTTTACGACTTAATTTCAGCTACTCGAGCCCAAGGAAGTATTTATGTACCGACCTGCTACTCACATAGCCCTGATTTTCGCGCTCCTGTTTCCCTTGGGAACGGCTGCGCAGTCTCTCAGTAATCTAACATCTCTAGTCGATGAGGGCGTCCAGAGTCGAGCCAAGCTCGGGCAGGTTATGGTCGACAAGATTTTCTCTTTCTCGGAGCTAGGGCAACAGGAGTTCGAAACGTCCGCCTATGTAACTGGACTGCTCGAAGAAAATGGGTTTTCCATTGAACGTGGGGTAGCAGGCATGCCTACCGCCTGGACGGCGCGTTGGGGCTCAGGACGTCCGGTAATTTCTTTCGGTTCCGATATAGATGGGATTCCCAAGTCCAACCAGAAACCTGGGGTAGCATATGCCGATCCTTTGATTCCCGGAGCTCCTGGACACGGTGAAGGCCATAACTCAGGACAAGCTGTCAACGTAGTCGCTGCACTCGCACTGAAGGAAGTTATGGAAGCCGAGGGCATACAAGGCACTCTAGTGCTGTGGCCAGGAGTAGCTGAGGAACAACTGGCCAGCAAGGCGTGGTACGTGCGAGACGGAGTTCTCGATGACGTAGACGTGACCCTTTTCACACACGTTAGTTCAAACCTCAATGTAAGTTGGGGTCAGGCTGGTGGAACAGGACTGGTCTCGGTGGAGTTCAGCTTTGCGGGCGAAGCTGCCCACGGGGCAGGTGCACCCTGGCGTGGTAGAAGCGCTTTGGATGCTGTTGAGCTTATGAATGTCGCTTGGAACTTCAAGCGTGAGCACCTACGCCCAGATCAGCGGTCCCACTACGTGATTACGGACGGGGGAGATCAGCCTAACGTGGTGCCAGTTTCAGCTTCAGTGTGGTACTACTTCCGCGAGATGGATTACGCTGACATTCAACGGAACTACGACACCGCAGTCCGGATCGCCGAAGGGGCGGCAATGATGACTGATACCGACATGACCTACCAAGTTCGTGGAGCGGCATGGCCTCGCCACTTCAACCGTACCATTGCGGAGACGATGAACGAACACATTCAAGAAGTAGGACTTCCAGAATGGACCGAAGAAGACCACATGTTCGCCGAAGCGGTACAACAGTCTGTGGGAAGTATCCCATCCGGGATGCCGACTTCGTTATCTCCAATCGGTGAGCCAGGTCCTCGCCGGAGCGGAGGCTCTGACGATATCGGCGATATTTCCTGGACGATGCCAACTGTAACCATGCGGTTCCCATCCAATGTCCCAGGACTACCCGGACACCACTGGTCAAGTGCAATGGCTATGGCAACACCAATAGCCCACAAGGGTGTGGTCCAAGGAGCTCGCGTCATGGCTAGAACGGCCCTACAACTGTTTATGGAGCCAGAGCTTGTTGATGAAGCATGGGAGTACTTTAACGATGTGCAAACAGCGAGTATGGAGTACGTGTCCTTCATAGGCCCTGACGATCCACCACCGATCGACCTGAACAAGGAAATCATGGACACTTATCGACCACTTCTCGAGCAGTACTATTACGATGAGAACCGGTTCGACACTTATCTCGAGCAACTGGGCATTACGTATCCGACGCTGCCAGAACCCGATCCAGACCACTAAGAAGGGAGTTAAATCGATGAAAGAATCCTTGCTTAAGAATGCAGTAGTAGCTGCGACCTGCGCTGTGATTGCTCTCGCGGTATCGCCTGCTGCATTCATGGACCTCGAAGCGGGACCTGTCCTTATGCCTCTGCCCACCGCGAGCGATCTGGAAATTGAACGCAAAGTAGTGTCGTCGGCAGACGACCCCGTTGAATTGTCATGGAGAGCACTAGCTGCGCTTGATTATCGCACTGGTGAAATGTCGGACCAGCTTCGGGACCTCGTTGGCAAACCCGTTAAGATCCCTGGATTCACAGTACCACTGGAGGATTTTGCCTCAGCGGCCACGGAATTCCTTTTAGTGCCTTTCGTGGGGGCTTGTGTACACACTCCTCCACCTCCACCTAACCAACTTGTCTATGTCAAGATGGATGAAGGAAGACGGGCCATGATGGATGGATGGAATCCAGTGTGGCTCGAAGGTATTCTCCACGTCGAAGACGTGAACAGCGTTTATGGTAGCAGCAGCTACCGTGTAGTGGGGATGTCGGTCACGCCTTACAGCTGAGAGCATAGAAGGGAAAATCACTAATCGGCGAAGACAGGGTCCTAAAGGGAATTCAAGATCCTGGACTGAGCAATAGAGATGAACGATCGGGATCGATTCGCTCTAGGTGACTCTCTAAGGTCGGTCCTGGTTGAATTTTTCTTCGGACATTGTATCATCATGCGTCAGCAGTATTTCTGAACAACCGCCAAAACCAAAGAGAGATGATTAAAGCCCAACTTGCAACTGATAGATTCGCAATCGGCATGTCCCTGGCGTGCGCCATACATTGTCTTTTTATGCCATCATTTTTTGTTGTAAGTTCTAGTTTTTTTTCAGTTTCTTTTAATAGTGAGTTGATCCATTATTTTATTTTGCTGATGGCGATTCCGATAAGTGTTTTTGCTTTACATTTAGGCATGAAGAATCACAAGAGCCCTCGGTTATTTGCAGTCGGTACCATCGGCCTAGTCGCTTTGATCTTGGCGGCGCTTATAGGTGAAAGTGCTTTGGGCGAGCTCGGAGAAACGTCACTTACTGTATCCGGTTCCATCTTGGTTATTTTTGCACATTTCAGAAACTATCAGATCTGTCGACAAATAGAATGTACTTCCTGTGAGAATTAGGTGCGCCTCAACAGAGTTCGTGGGTAATAGTCGATAATATAGGACCGTGGAATTCTCCGTCCTTCAATACCGGCTGGAAAACAACCTTCCCTGAGTCGTCATCGTCTCACGGTCCAGATACAGGTCGCTCTGCTGGACCAGCGCGCCCAGACTCCTAGGGTCTTCCCCTGGATACCCCCACCTCATAAGGGCCACGACCAGTTTTTCATGGCTCCTGACTCAGGTGTTTTACTCATAACTCGCAGGCTGAACCTTGCTTGCTCTTCTTCCAATTCCTAAAGACTAAAATGATATAGATCAATGACCACACCGCAATGAGATCAGCGCGACCTAAATACAAAACTAGTGCGAGAGCACCATATAACAGCAACTGCTGTGGAGGTTTCTGACCTCAGAGTGACTTCATTTTTTCTCCTGATTTAAAGAAGCATTACCCCGAGTGATCGTTTTTCTTTGTTTTATAATAATGACTGCTTAGATACTAGCTTAAAAGACCCTATCCAATATCTTCAGGGTGTCATCATCAAATTAGAATAGATCACCTAATAGCGAACTCAAGGAAAGGGAGTAATAATGCACATCCAAGTTATCAACTTTGGCATCAATGTTTCCCAAGAAGACTTTGTAGCAGAGGCAGAAGGAGTGGCACCAGTCTTTGCTACCATGCCCGGACTCATAGGAAAATACTGGCTGGGAGACGAAGAGAATGGCATCTACGGTGGAGTATACATGTGGGAAAACAAAGAGGCCTGTGAAGCCTACAAAAATGGAGAAGTCTTTTCGGCAGTAATGACTGGCATGGGGTTCGTTGATCCGACATCGAAAGATTTCGGAGTCATTGACAGCTTAACTGCTATGACGACGTAGCAGAGTTGTCCATAGTTTTTCCTTCAGGTGTCGATTCATTATGCGGTTTTGGGCACGCCCCACATGAAGGGCGTGCTGTTTTAAGGTGAAGAAGTCCCTTGTGAGAGTGGTTCTGCCAGGGATCATTACCATTGCACTCGTCGGCTATACACTTGGCGAAGAGATACTCGCGGGTCGTAGCCCTAGCCTCTCGTCCTTCGCGCTAATTCACTTCGCTGGGTACCTCTTCTTTCTACTAATGCCAGTAGAGGCCCTGGTTCCAATCTATCAGGCAGAAGGACACGCTGGTACGACACTAATACTCATCGCCGTCTCAACAGCGATCGTTGCTGAAATCATTGATTATTGCATTGGAAGAGCCATTAGTGACCGAGTGATTTATGACTTGATAGGTGAAAAGCGTTACTTGCGTTTCAAGAATAGCATCGATAAGTGGGGAGGTTGGGCAATCTTATTCTTCAACCTCTTTCCTCTATCGTCTTCGGTCCTATCATTGGTGGCAGGAATGATGCGGTACAGTGCTCGCCGGGCCCTTATGTACAGCGTCGCTGGACTGACATTGAAGTATTTTACAATTGTTTATTTTTTTGACCTGGTATCTTCGTGGCTATCGTAAAAGGGGATTCAATGCGTTTTCTAACCACTGCATTCATCAGATTCACATTCGTACTGTGCACCGCTGTCTTAGCGGTACCCGCCGATGCACAGTGGACTAATCGGTACCCTCACGTCGGAACCGGTCACCACGTCTATCTCGAAGGCTATGAACTCCCGACGATGAATGTTGGGCCCACGTCTCCAGCAGTATCGCCAGAAGGAGACCGTGTTGCGTTTAGCGCCCGAGGATGGATCTGGATGCTTGATATTCAGACTGGTCTAGCGACTCGCATCACCGACGGTGAAGAGATGGATTTTCGCCCTGCATGGTCTCACGATGGCACAGAACTAGCTTTCGTGCGCGACGATTCGCGAGATACTTGGATTGTCGTTCGAAACCTCGAGACCGATGAAGAACGGGTGATCAATACACCAGCTATCGATCTGGATCCAGTGTTTGGACCACAAGGTGAAATCATCTACTCGTCAGCTGCAGCCGGCCGCTTTGATCTCTGGAGTGACAATGGCACAGCATTGACCGAAGGGCGCCCGTACGAACTCAAGCCAAGCCTTAGTCGCGATGGTGATGTATTAGTACACCTGCAAAAGGGTGGTGGACTAGACCGAGTGGTAGCAGTCAATCGAGCGACCGGCGATAGCAAACAACTTCTGACTGATGGGATCCTGTCCCAAACGCGGCCTGCGATCAGTCCAGATGGTTCCTACTTGGCGTATAACTGGCCGACCCAGGAGGGGTATGAACTTCGAGTGCTCGGCGTCACAGACCCCAGCACCTCGGTATTCCTCACGGGAGGGCTGAGAGGCCTCCCGCTCTCGCCAGCTTGGAGCCCAGATGGGACCTGGCTCTGGTTCACCGAGGCGGGTGCGGACGAAGTCATGCGCTTGTACCGGGTGCCTGCAGCAGGAGGTGAGACCGAGGAGGTTCCTGTCCTGACATGGGACTGGGGAGCGGCGACTGGCACCCTTCGCGTAGTCACGAGAGACGAGAGAATTGGAGGAGGAGAAGCTCCAGCTACTGCGCGCCTGAATATTCTTGATGGGTCAGGACATCCGGTTGTCCCATCGTCTGGGTATGCTCAATTCGAAGGCCAGAACGGCCGAGTGTTCTTCTACTCTCCGGGTGTCATTGAGGTATCTGTTCCAGAGGGTACTGTCACGGTTGGAGCCGTCCGAGGTTTAGATACTCCCGAGGTAACGCGCTCAGCCGTGGTTCGTGCAGGTGAAGTTACCGAGATTGAGGTCATGCTCGAAACCGTATGGGATGCGCGAAGTGCGGGATTCCTATCGGGTGACCATCACTTTCACCTTAATTATGGCGGACCGTTCGGTCTGGATCCGGAGGATCTGCCGCTGATGATGCGAGGCGAGAATCTTGATGTCGCAACACCTCTCTTGGCCAACCTCCACACCCGATTCGAGGATCAGAAGTTTTGGGGTTGGGAGAAAGGAGATGACCCACCGCTGATCCGTTTCGGTCAGGAAGTGAGGTCACACTTCTTGGGCCACGTATCCCTTTTGGACACTCGCACACTTTTTTGGCCGTGGATTTGGGGTCCGGGCTACCAAGTCTACGGTTTAGACGACCGACCTAATTCAGATGCATTGACTCATGCCCGCCACCAAGGTGCTATCGGCGGTTACGTCCATCCAGTGGGAGATTCAGACCCGTTCGCGCCCGAAAATGTCGCTAATCCACCAGTCCTTTTGGCCGTGGACGGCATTCTTGGGAACATGGACTGGTTGGAAGTAGCTGTTCTATGGACAGACGAGATCGGGACGTCAGAGATGTGGTATCGGTTTCTGAATGTGGGATCCCCGATCTTACTAGCAGCGGGGACGGATGCGATGGCCAATTTCTACCGGACTATGCCGCTAGGCGTCAGCAGGCTCTACGTGCAGACCCAGGGTAAAACCAGCATGGCTGCGTACATGGAAGCGATGAAGCAGGGACGGTCATTTGTTACGACAGGTCCAATGCTTGAATTTGAGTTGGATGGTGCTGCACCTGGAGATGTGGTATCGGGAGAGGTGTCCGCCCGTTTCAAGATCGATCTCGCATCGGCGGTGACGGTAGACTTAGTCGAGGTGATCGTCAATGGTCTAGTAGTCTGGTCTGGCCCTGGTTTAGATGGTCCAGGAAGCCGCACCTATCAGGGTTCCATCGACCTTCCAGCTGCAGGCTGGGTAGCTGTTCGGGCTCACGGAGGCGAAACCGTCTGGCCAGCGGCGGACAGCTATAGCTTCGCTCACACTAGCCCCGTATGGATTGAGTCAATCGGAAGCGTAGCCGCTGATGCCTTCCAGAGAGCAGCCGAAGAGTTAATGCCGATTGTCGATGCAGCAGAAGCAAGGCTTCGGGAATCTTATGGAGACGTGGCCACACCTAGGATACTGGCCGATTTTGAAGCTGCGAGAATGAAGCTTATGGCAGGAATGCCGCATCCCTGAGACACTGATCACTGAGAGGAGATTCTAATGAAATCAGTCGCCGCTGTGTTATCTATGGTTTTAGTTGTCTGGACCGGATTGGTTCAAGACCTAAAAGCACAATCATTTGATATTCTCATCAAGAATGGGACAGTTTTGGATGGGACTGGTAATCCGGGGGTATTAGTTGATATCGGAATTTTAGGCGAAACCATTACCGCTGTTGGATCACTCGCGAATGCATCAGCAGGTGAAGTGATCGATGCTCAAGGTATGCATGTGGTGCCAGGGTTTATAGACATGCATTCCCATGCCGACCGTTCTCTGTATCAGGGAAACGTGTTGGACAGACAAGCTTCAAATCTCGTAGCTCAAGGTATTACGACTATCGTCGTAGGGCCGGACGGAAGGAATCCAGTATGGCCGTTAAGTGAGGAGGTGAGAGGATACTCTGACGGAGGAACAGCAGTCAATGTTGTTCCAATGGTTGGACATGCCACAGTGCGAAGAGAGGTAATGGGAGATGATTACGAAAGAGAGGCTACAGGAGCTGAAATCGAAGAGATGAAAAACCTAGTTCGCCTAGGCATGGATGAGGGCGGATGGGGGCTAGGTGCAGGACCAGAATATCGCCCTGGTAGATTTGCAAGTACTGAAGAACTAATCGAATTGGCTGAAGTGGTCAGCGAATACGATGGATTTTACTACGCACATCAACGGAGCCAATCGCCACTCCCACTCTGGCTAACACCAAGTATTGTAAGTGATTATGCGCCCCCTTCAACTTGGCCTGAGGGCTGGAGATTGACTGCTACAGACGGAATGCACGAGACCATCAGGATTGGTAGAGAGACAGGAATCAGAGTTGTGGGCACTCACATAAAGGCGAAGGGCCCTGCGACATGGGGACAGTCAGCAGTGGACGTGATGGCCATTGATCGTGCACGAGCAGAGGGCGTGCAAGTTTATTTAGACCAGTACCCTTACGAAACGTTCGGGGGCGGTTCTGTAGAGGTGATTCCAAGGTGGTATTATGCTCCAGTAGGCACAGATAGAAGCGGAGGATTGGATGATCCTTTCTGGAATACTCCAGGACTTATGGATGATCACATCGCGAACCTACAAGCACACCTAGATGATCCAGAGCTGTACCGAGAATTTTTAGAAGACACACGGTATATTCTTGATTTACAAGGAGGCGCAGATAGGCATGTGATTGTCATCTCGCCACCTGTTGATGGCGAATCACTAGTCGGCCGCACATTAGGAGAAGTTGCACGCAGCAGAGGAAATAGTCCTACCGACCAGTTGATCGAGTTTGCCTTAACCCTAGGGACACCAGAACTAAGATCAGGAGTTAGATTTAGAGGGTTAGCAGGATCAGCTGAAGATGTGGAACATTACATGAAGCAGGACTATACTGCCACATCAACAGATGCGGGAATCGTACGGGACCCAAGGCCAGGTCAGCATCCCAGATATTTTGGCACCTACCCACACAAAATTGCGACATACGTGAGAGATAAGGGAACAATCACACTACCCTTTTTCGTCAGATCCTCTACCGGTTTACCAGCTCAGATCGTAGGTCTAGAGGATCGAGGCTACATCCGAGTTGGCCAAGCGGCGGACATAGTCATCTTCGATTACAAAACTGTTCAAGACTCCGCCACGATACTGAATCCAGGGGGTGGAAATCAAGGGATAGAGTTTGTGATGGTGAATGGTGAATTTGTGATGCAATATGGATCCCTTACAGGAAAATTACCTGGAATTCCACTCTTAAAAGGCGACTAACCAGTCGGTAGATAGGGAATAGTCCCAGCTGCGTCTGAGTCGTCGATGACGTGAAAAGTACTCACGCTGCCAGCCTGACGAGCTGTTCCGAATTCAGCGTACGCTGGATCGCTTGCGAAGGCCTCAATTGCCTCCATCGTGGGAAAGGCCAGAAGGGCGATGATCGAGGCGGTAGAAGGCTCTCCCTCCACTGTGGTAATGTTCCCACTCCGTGAGAGGTATTTGCCCCCATGCTTGTGCACGATCTCGTGAACGTGCTCCGCATATCGTGGCACCCACGCGTCATCGGTCACTTCGATGTTGGCAATCAAGTACATGGTCATAGTAGAGGTTCCTTTTTGTGAGGGGTGAGTTAGATCCAAGAGATGCAACGTAGGAAGGAAATAGTCGTATTGGCAAATGGGCACTTCCCGTCCCGTGGGGGTGGCGAATTTGTAGCTAGTTGGTTTTCTTCTCGCTATGAAATCAATTTCTTCAATCTGGTTAATAGCCATATTCATTTTGCTAACAAGCACTGCAGCGTATCCGCAAACTCCTAGCTTAGATATGGGTCGCACCGCAACAGAAGCAGAGGGTATTGTAGATCTGATCAGGATGAATGGATCGATCACATTGGATGGCTTGAGCGATGAGCCTGCGTGGCAAGGTGTAACGGCCCTTCCCTTAACTATGTATACGCCCAGCTACAGGGGTGAAACGGAGCGCAAAGTCGAACTTCTTCTCGCTTACGATTCGGAGGCGATGTATATAGCAGGACGCTTCTATCATCAAGATCCTGACCAAATAAGAGGGTTTTCACTGACTCGCGACCGGTGGAGTGGTGATGATGGGTTTGGGATTATGCTAGACACATTCAACGATAATGAGAACGCAGTCAATTTCGTCGGGTTAGCACTCGGAACCCGTATGGATCACGCGTTGTCGGCGGGGGGAATTGCGGCTTCGGGACGCACTCAGGGTACCGGAGGGATGAGAAACTCAGCGTGGAATTCATTTTGGGATTACCAGGTTACGACCAACGAAGACGGTTGGTTCGGTGAAATGCGAGTTCCATTTTCTACTCTCCGCTTTGAAGAGGAGGAAGATGGATCGGTCATTATGGGATTGATGGCCTACATATCTGAACAAGGTTCATCTTTTAGGTGGACGTATCCGGCTATTCCCCAGGATTTTCCTTACACTCAGATGATGAGATGGCAGAAGGTGAGGCTAGAAGGCATTAGACCTCAGAACCCAGTGTATGTAGCTCCATATGTTTTGACCGGACAATCCAAGGAGGCATACCTAAGCGACACAGGGGAATCTTGGGATACTAAAACGGCCAGTAATGGGGATGTCGGTATGGATCTCAAGATAAATCCGACTTCTAACCTCACACTCGATCTTTCTCTTAACACAGACTTCGCTGCAGTTGAAGCTGATCAACAGCAAGTCAATTTGACTCGATTCTCACTGTTTTTCCAAGAGAAACGACCATTTTTCCAAGAACGAGCTGGTTTGTTCAATTTCGCTACTGGAGCGGAGAGAGGTACTCTCTTCTACTCTCGAAGAATCGGACTCAGTGATGGTCGACCAGTCCCCTTGTTTGGTGGTGCCCGGCTAGTAGGTCGAATCGGTTTATGGGATCTAGGGCTCATTAGTATGCAAACCCGTTCCCTGGAGAATCTTCTCTCCGAAAACTTTGGAGTCTTAAGATTGAAGCGCCGTTTGCTGAACGAAAATTCAACTATCGGAGCCATGGGGACGAGTCGGACTGATCGGAGTGGATCTTATAATTTGACGTACGGAGCAGATGGATTATTCAATCTTTCTGGAGATGAATACCTAACACTCAAATGGCTTCAAACCTTTAAAGATAATCTCGATTCAAATGACGCCAACTCGGGCCGCTTCGTCTTTGATTGGACGCGGCGCAGGCTTGGGGGACTCACCTACCAACATGCATTTACATGGTCCGGGCCTGGTTATGATCCAGCCGTGGGATTCGAGCCTAGATCCGACTTCGTAAGGGCTCAGAGTGACTGGAACTATCAATGGTTTCCGGATTCAGATTCGAACATTCGCAGGACATGGGTTGGTATGAAATCTAGTCTTTGGAGTCGTAATCCCAACGAACAACATGGTTCGGATCGAGAACTTGAAACCACAAGAGTAGAACCGTTTCTACAAATCGAAACTAAGACTGGTGTCACTTTTAAGTTGTCTTCAAAAACACAATTTGAAGATGTAGTGACAGACTTTGAGCTATCTGACAATGCTAATATTCCCTCCGGATCGTACTGGTTTACAGAGGCGGTAGGAGAATTTAGGGCGAGTCGTAGCTGGATTTTTAGACCAAATATAACAGTAAGTTCCGGTCGTTTTTACGATGGCCTGAAAAACAGCATCGGTTCCGACGTTACTTGGAGTTTAGGCAAGCATTTGGAATTGAAAGGCGGTTGGGAATGGAATCATATTAACTTCCAAGATCGAGGCCAGAAATTTCAGTCTCACTTGCTAAGATTAACCACGACTGGAGCTGTCAACACGAACCTATCCATCGACGGGTTCGCTCAGTACAATTCCCTTTCCAAGGGGATGACTGCCAACACTCGAATACGATACAACTTCAGTGAAGGTAGAGATCTCTGGGTCGTTTGGAATGAGAACCTTAATCTCGAACGAGAAATACTTGGCGTGCCTATGCGTCCACTGCAACAGGCTCAGAATCTCGCCGTCAAATTTACGCACACGCTCGTTCTCTAATTGTCGGAACAATAATGAAGTAGAGTGCCTTATTACAACGACTTGCCAATGTATAGATACTTACGGTTGGCTAGTAACTGTCTGCCCAAACATCCCCCTAGTCACTCCCATCTTCCCTTTATAACACCTCAATATCTAGACATTGTTCTGTTGACCAAGCCCACTACCACTCCATACATTGTTCCGTAAATATTTTACGTTACATAGGTAATCAAGGGAGTCTACAGGTATGAAACGGTTTACATCAGTCTTATTGACTTTAATTACGATCACATTTTCATCCGTCGCTGCTCAAATGGAGGAAGGTGGTCTGCTGATATGGGAGAAATATACGGGGATCAATGGTCCAATCATGACAGAATACTTTCAGATGGTAAAAGACAAATACGCACCATCTACAGGAAATACCTATGGGCTCTATGGGCGGTCACCAACAATCGGGTATAGAGTTACTCCAGTTCAAACTGGTGGCCTCGAGGGGGTACAAGAAATTCTGACAGTGAGACAGGAAGTGTTCGGTGAATTCACCGATGTAGAAGTAGAACTCTGGGAAGATGCATGGACAAGCAGAGAAACAATGATCCTCGCAAACGTTCCCGATTTATCTTTGATCCCCGATGATTTCGGAGTTCTTTCAGTAGCCGATAATCCCTTTGTGGATGTACTAGTGTACTTTCTCAAACCCCAGGAAATTCAGACATTCAGGGAATCCTTAGCAAGAAGAAATGAGCTCGACAGGGAACTGGGAGCTGACGACTATATCATGCGAGTTTACCAAGGTATGATTGGTACTCCAAGTCCAGCTTTCCTGGTAATGCAGCACTACGAGAATATGACCGACCTCGAAACTGGAAGAGCCCGACGAATGCAAGCTCGGCAGTCTGTTCCAGAGTGGATGGAAGTCCAAAGGCGCCTAATGGGGAGTGCTCGAGAAGTCGAACGGTTCATATTGAACAGAAATAATGAGTTATCCTTTAGTGCAAACCGTTAATCATTAAAAAATAACAAGTCGTTATAGTGAGCAGGACAACCCCTGCTCACTATAACGAACACCACTCCGATCTAGCACTAAATGGATTGATAGCAGACGTATATCACTTCACTTGATAGCGCTCGTGGCAGCAACATTACTCAGAATAACACTGCTAGGAGTAACTACCTTCCTACCAAGGACCATTTATAGCTAGAGTCCATCCATCGACTTGCATATTGACGAAGAACGTCGAACCATCAGGAGAGAAACAGGCCCCAGCAAATTCTCCGTTACCATTGAGATTTCTTGCTAGTTTGTAAACTTCTCCAGCAGGAGTTATACCCAAAAGGTAGTCATCTCCAGTCCCATCTTCACAGACTATTAGATCTCCCCAGGGCGATACGGTCAAATTGTCTCCATTTTCTAAAATGGTTCCAGAATCAGCTTCTACAAAAAGTTCCAATGTAGCCGGGTTATTTCTTTCTTGTGGAGTACCTTCAGCACTGCTGGGACGATACTTCCAAATTTGACCAAGCCTAGCTTCTCCGCCCTCTGTACATGCGATGTACACTTCTTCCGTACCATTCATCTCTCCGTAGAAGATCCCTTCTCCATGTGCGAAACGAGCTGCACCAGCATCGAACCCTCTATGCCTAAGATCATCATCTGGAGATTCAACATCATCCAACTCAATCCAATCCACCTCCAGTACTTCTCCTTTCTCTATGTTTTTCCCGTTGAAATTGCGAATGTCTAGGCTCGGGTTCCCTCTGATTGACAATGCTTCAAGTCGTCCTCCTTGATTTAATTGTCCTGGGATATTCGGGATAAAACGATAAAGCAGACCATCGTTAAGATCTTCCGTCTGATATACCACTCCACTACCCGGATGTACTGCAATAGCCTCGTGTTTGAATCTACCCATAGCCTTTAGTGGTTCGGGCCGAACTAAGGGATTGTTCAAGTTTGAAGGAACTTCAAAGTTATAGCCGTGTTCTTTAGCTCGTCCTTCTCCGGGTTCATTCACGATCTCTTCACAGCTAATCCAAGACCCCCAAGGAGTAACCCCTCCAGCACAGTTTTGTATGGTTCCAGCTAGGCTTAGGTGGTGAGACACCAGGGCTTTATTCTTTGTATCGTAGAGCAGGGTAGTAGTCCCACCCATTGGAGGAGCTCCACCCGTACCTGCATCGTATAGGAGGGATTGATCTATTTGACTTAGTAGTTCAAGGTCATGACCAAAGGGACCGTCCTCTGGCCTATGACGAACGACTTCGTGGTTCCTTATTAAAACTGTTAAGCCATTAGGACCTGACAGGGTACCCATGCCGTCATGTTTGGATGGTACGAAAAATCCATCGCTCATTTTTTCGCCGTGACGAGAAATAATTTTGTAGCTGAAACCTTCGGGAAGTGCAATTATACCTTCAGGGTCTTTAAGCAACGGACCAAACCTGGACCCAGATCCAGATTGTACATTTGTAGCACTAGTATCAAGAGAAGTACATCGAAGAGCTGGAAATGCTAGGGATATAGCAGCTGTTGAGCTTAGGAATTTTCTTCGAGATATCATTGATCACCTTAACTAATGTTTAAATTGGTCCCACTAAATACTGGTTATAAAGCACACAAAGCAAGAGGCACATTTAGGGAAACCCTGCCAGAGAATGAACACCCAGGATTAGCTAATCAATTTCAATTAAGCATTCTGTGCATGTGTAAGATGCATTGAGATTGGCGTCTTCCATAACCGTATCAAAAAATTCTATAAATTTCTTAGAAAATACATAGGCCTCAGTATTTCTTATGCCTATATCAAATATTTTCTGTAGCTCTTGGAAAAATAGGTCTTCTGGAGACATTTCTTGCCCTGCATATACAACTTTATAGGTTTCTAATTCTGCAATTTCAGCAGCTTTTTTAGTAGCGTCTTTGATATCACCAATTTCATCAACCAATCCCAATTCTAATGCTTTGGTACCAATCCAAACTCTGCCACCAGCAATTGCTTTAATTTCATCAAATGTTTTGTTTCTAGAGGATGCTACAAGAGTAATAAACTTGTCATAGGCATCATTTCCCCATTCTGCAAATTTCGCATCCAAATCTTCATCGATTGGTAGATTTACATCCCAACCAGCATATTTTGAGGTGACAACACCATCAAAATCGATTCCCACATAATCGAAGGCATCCTCAGCAGTAGGAATAGTAATCGCAACTCCAATAGATCCTGTGATTGTGGTTGGTTCTGAAAAAATATAGTCAGCAGGAGTTGCAATATAGACTCCACCAGATGCTGCGTAGTCACCCATAGATACAACTATTGGAATGTCTTTCCTTTTAGCTTCCATGAGTTCATCGGCAATCATTTCACTTGCAATGATTGATCCACCAGGACTATTAACTCTCAGGACAATTGCTTTGGTTTCTTCAGACTGATGAGCATCTTGAATTATGTCTACTAGTTCATCTGAACCTACTACTCCAGGTGAAAGAGCCTCTTCTGAAATAGCTCCTTCAGCAGTTATCACAACAACATTTTCTTCTGCATCATCTTGGGGCTTATCTAAGGTGCTCATGTAAGCACTGAGTGAAATACTATTAAATGAATCGCCGTCCTCATTTTCACCGAACTTTTCTATCATATGATTCCTAAATTCGGGAAATGATTTTGTCCCATCAATAAGATTGAAATCAGTCGCTGCTTTGATATTTGTAAATGCAGCCTCAGGGAGATAGGAGAAATAATTATCCGCAAAGTATTGAATATCGAGTGGCTGAACATTCTCTCTGTAAGCCATTTTCTCCTTCATCGCTGTCCAAATAGGATCTAGCATCTCAGTTTGCTGTAATCTGTCATTTTCAGACATTGAATCTCTAGTGTTTCCTTCTACAGCAGATTTAAAGTCGCCTTGAGCATAGTTATGAATAGTCAGTTTTAGATTTTCTAATAATCTTTTGTTGTAATTTCTATACCCACCAAGACCAGAGATATTAAAAGCACCAGATTGATGCACCCATATCTCATCACCTGCAGCTGATAGCATAAAATCAGAGGTAAACATCCTATCTTGATGCACTATGATTTCTTTGCCAGTTCCAGTTAGAGAATGGATTGCATCGGTGACAGTCAACAGGGTAGTGGGGCCAGCAAAGTCAGTATTACTAAAATCTAAGAGAACGGCCGAAATTGCTTCGTCCGCTTTTATATTTTCAATCACTTCCAATAAATCTCTAATTTGAATTTGGTTTGCATTTTCATTAAAAAGGCTAAGAAAACCGTCAGCTAAATTAAATGCTTCTTGGTCAACAACTATGCCTTCTGGGTTGAAAATTAAAACCTTGCCTGTGGGATCAACTTTTTTTGAGGTAGGAAAAATCCCTACGATTGCTATCGTAATAAAGATTAATACTAACGCAGTCCCCAGATTGAGCAGGACCATTCTAGCTTTCTCAAGGAATTTGCCCAGCCTACTAAATATCGATTTTATAGAAGTCATTTTTCTCCTGGTATAGTTCACTTCAGTCAACCACCATCCTCGAGCACCCAGACTGAGTCGCCAACGATTTCAAGGACCGCTACCGAGCCCCCGTACTCAGTCCTCGAAGCGTAATACTGGGCCATACCTATGTCGACGCGCCAAGCTTGTCCTCCGCATGCGCTGGCAATCCCCAACTCTTGGATCGTATGCCCCACAACGATTCTTTTGGCCCCTAACGCATCTAATGCCTCTTCGAGAACTGAGCACGCCGAAGAATCAGGATCATCAGAGTACAATCGGGTCCACTGAGGACTACTCGAACCCGATAACACTGAAGGAAGATCGGATTCTCCTCGGAGCCATGCTTGTGCCGCACTGTTAATCTCGTCGATACCGTACGCAACATGCTCCGGGAGCACACCTCCATGAACAAACACGTTTTCTCCGATTTGGAGAATCACCTGTCGCTCAGCCAGTAGGTTTGCGTAAGGGCCACCGGGCATGAGTGCGGCCACGCGGGCACGCTGATACGGTTCAAATTCGGCGAGAGTGGAAGACCTAAAGCTTGCAGATGAGCGGTCCCAGACTTGAACGGAGTCATTAGCATCGTACTCCACGACGTCCATGAAATCGGTATAACCGCCGTCAGTGACATAGCGTAAGTCAAGGCGCGCGTTCATGAGTTCGTGGTTGCCTAATAAGGCGTGAAACGCTCCACCAGCGGCAGCCGACTCAATCCTTAGCCTCTCAAAAAGATCCAGAATCGCTTGTTCTTGGTCACCTCGGTCGAGTTGGTCACCGGTCTGCACTACGATGAGGTCACCACCGATCCAATGGTCTTGTTCGTCAATAGCACCAGCGAGACGAAGTGCACCTCGCGCGGCTTCGAGGTCGCCGTGTACGTCTCCGAAAGCTACGATGCGCTGCTCGCCTTCCTCAACACACGAAGTCACCACCATCAGACCTAGCAATATCAACAGTATCTTTTTTATAGCTCTTCCTTTATAGATGAGTGTGCCCCCGTTGGAAAACTCCCATACTTAATATAATCCCAGATACGGGGTAGCACCTCATAGTGACTTTCATTTGATGGGTAATCCTGTATGTTGCATTCGGCAAGTCCGTACGTCCGTCTCGGCGCTCGACACAAAAACATACACGAGGATTCATGAATCCCATTTTCTACATCACCCTAATCTGCCTCCTCACTATGGGCGTGGACGACGTCCAGGCTCAACAAGCTCCAGTCGCGAGCGCGTCCGTGACAACAAGTGCACCTCTCATCGATGGGCGGCTCGATGATGACACGTGGGCAGAGGCACAGATCCTCAGTGGATTCACCCAGAAAGAGCCAAGCGAGGGACGACCAGTCTCGGAGCGCACTGAGGTTAGAATCGCCTACGACGAGGAAGCACTCTACATAGGCGCATGGCTCTTCGACAGCGACCCGACTTCGCTCGTTTTCGGCCAGACACTCAGAGACGCCTCACTCAACGACTCCGATGCGTTCGTCCTTGTACTCGACACCTACCTCGACCGCCAGAATGGCTTCGTCTTCGGGACGACGCCCGCGGGGATCGAGTACGACGGCCAAGTCGCGAACGAAGGCCAAGGTGGTGGTGGTGGTGGTGGACGAGCCGGTGGTGGTGGACGACAACAAAGTGGCTCGGGTGGCGGCTTCAACCTCAACTGGGATGGAAGCTGGGAGGTTGCCACTAGCACGGACTCACGTGGCTGGTACGCTGAGATGCGCATCCCCTTCACGACGCTGCGCTACGGGGCAGGAGGTGATCAAACATGGGGAGTGAACTTCGAACGGCGTATCCGACGCAATAGCGAAGAAGCGGTCTGGGCGCCGATCCCCCGACAGTTCAACCTCTATCGCGTTTCGCTCGCGGGAACGCTGGATCTTGCTGCACCAGCCACGCGAATAGGCACAGTAACCCCCTACGTGCTGAGCAACGGCTTTAAGGATTACACCGTTACCTCACCAGACACAGACTTTGGATCGAAAATTGGTATCGACGCCAAGATCGGTCTAAATCAGAGCCTGACGCTCGACCTAACGGTCAACACCGACTTTGCGCAGGCAGAAGTTGACGACCAGCAGGTCAACCTTACGCGCTTCTCGCTCTTCTTTCCTGAGAAGCGTGCCTTCTTTCTTGAGAACGCAGGGACGTTCTCGGTGGGCTCGGGACGATCGGCTGAACTCTTCTTCAGTCGTCGGATTGGCCTTTCTGGTGGGCAAGAAGTTCCCATCCAGGCAGGAGCGAGGATGACGGGTAAGGTCGGAGATGTACAACTCGGCCTGCTCAACATTCAGACGGGGGGCACCCAGCAGGTCGCATCCGACAACAATTTTGGTGTCGTACGAGCATTCCGGGAATGGGAAAACCGGTCCCGGATCGGAGGAATCTTCGTGTCACGATTGAACACGAACTCGCCGACTGACTACAACCTGACCTACGGACTCGACGGGCGACTCGGAATCGGTCAGAAACTAACCTTCGGTGGATGGGCCGGCCTGACCACCACACCTCTCCCGGCTGGGACACCTGATGTTCGTGAGGGATTCAACAACGGGGAGTACGGCTACGCCGGCACCGGTAACTTTGTCACCCGCGACTGGGAACTGTCGGGAGGATACCGCCAGATCGGTAGCGAATTCAACCCTGAGGTCGGATTCGTGAATCGCAGCGCGTATCGCTACGTCAGCGGCCGAGTCCTGTATCACCTCCGCACGGAAGGAGTCGACTGGTTCCGAGAGTTTCGCCCGCACATTTCGGGAAACGCTTTCTGGTCACTCGGGGGTTTCAACGAGTCATACTACGTCCACATCGACAACCACTTCGCCTTTGAGAACGGCGCCGAAATTCATCTTCCGGGCTGGAACTTCACAGGTGAGGGGCTCGAGGCTCCATTCCAAATCCGGGACGAGGGTGACCTTCCGGACGGCGGGCGTGGGCCTGTTATCATCCCAGCCGGCACGTACAGCAACCAGGAACTCCTGTTCACTGCAAACACGAACCGAAGTGCCCCACTTTCGATTTCGACAGGAGTGACGTTTGGTGGTTTCTATTCTGGCACCCGATCCTCACCGTATGGGAACATTTCCTATCGCTTTCGTGATCGTCTCACGACCTCAGTCAGTATGAATTACTTCAACGTGAAGCTGGATGAGGGAAGCTTCACAGCCTCGCTTATCCGTTTCACTGGCTCGTACTCCTTCACGCCCCGGATATACCTCCAGGCGAACCTCCAGTATGATGACGGTTCGAAAAACCTCGGGAGTAATATCCGGCTAGGGTGGCTCGACACCGCCGGCACTGGGCTCTTCATTGTCTACAACGACACGGAATTCCTGGGTGACATCGATCCGTTAGGCTTCCGATCGGGNCCCCGACAGCGTCAGCTGGTAATCAAGTACACCAAGCTCTTNAACCTCAGAGGGTAGCCCAANCATCTTTTTCACAGCTTCTCCATCAGGTGTCCATTAAGACTTTAGGTTCTGATNTCTCCAGAGATCCAAGACTTCTCTCTCTTTATCTCGACTCATTCCAGCTTTAGGATCACTGCGCTGATCNGGCCGAAGAGTTTCCCACCAGTCGAGTGTGTCGGCCACAGTCAATGACAAAGGTCTAAAACTTAGACCAGCTTGTATCGCTGCATCGATATCTACAAGCTGCAACGGATCTCCAGGTGTCCAAGCTGGAAAATCACGCCAAGGAGACAACCCCTGTTCTTCGAGAAACACCTCCGGTACCCAAGTCAACTCGTATNGGCTTACTTCTCNNGCCAGCCAACTGGAAGACGAAGATCCCACTTGGTCCAACATAACCTGCATGGACATTCTTTCAGCAGGCCCCGTTGCATTAAACTCTCCAACTATTTTGGTCTCCGCCATCCTCACTATCCATTCTGTCAAATCCCTTTGATCAATCACTTGAATCGCGTGCTCAGGATTTCCTGGAGCTAGCACTTCCCCACCTTCAGCCATCCGAACTGGCCAGTAGGTGAACCGGTCTGTTGGATCTCTTGGTCCTACGATCAAACCAGGACGTACTACTGTTGCCCTTCCTGGAAATGTTTCCTGTACAATTTTTTCCGATAAAGCCTTCATCAATCCATAAGNAGCATCATCNCCATACTTCCATCCTTCGGGCCNTTCAATAGTTGGATAACCCTCATCTATGATGGGCTCCGTTAGAATCCGGTGGGCATTTTCCCAGCCAAATCCTCCTTCTACTNNATATGCTGATATCGACGAAACAAATACATAATGTTCTACTNCATCCCTCAGCAGTTCAGTACTTTTCTGCACCCATCGATAATCCTGTGCATTGTTGTCCAAAACTGTGTCCCATTCTCTACCCGTCAACGCTGAATAATCATCGTTGCGATCACCTAGTAGATGCTCAACCTCACTTGGTAATTCGACTGGCGATCTTCCNCGCGTGAAGACTGTGACATCGTGGCCCCTTTCAATGGCATAGCTAACCATATGAGGNCCAATAAAGCCTGTNCCCCCAAGTATTAAAATNTTCTTGGTTGANTCTGAGCAAGCCCAACTTCCAGNCAGTGCTAAACCAGCACTCGCACAACTAACNTTTCTAACAAATTCTCTTCTGGTATTCACGATTTCCTTGGCCAGTCTCCGCCGGATCAGAGNCTCCTTAGTTAACTCCTTTCACCAGTGACGAAGAAAAAGTCGTTGGTACCATCAATTTAAAAATCGGTGCGACTGGTAAGTCACCATCTTCGCCCGGACGCTCTATCCAAGCATCCATCCGATTCCAGTATACAACGTTATCTTCGGTCTCTACCTCGAGCATATGTGCTACTAGTCTCCCCAGGTTTTGTGCAGTAGGTACAACGTATGTTCCTGTAGGAAAATCTCTCTNTTGGGTCACTACTTCACCAACCTGAATGCGGGTCACCGCAGCGTGGTTATACTGACGCTCGTACTCAACTCCAGCTATGGTGTATGCTTGAACACTCAAGGACACTGGCTTCGAAAGTCTTTCTACGGTGATACCATGTTTGAGGAGAAGAGCTACTGCATCATCCGCATCCCTAGGGAGCAAATAAGCCCAAGGCCTGTCACGTAGCTTAGTTGCGACAGGCTTCTTCATGAGTCGNGCACCCGTGACTGCNACCGTATCGATAGGNGAATTGTCTGCATTCATCCTTGGTCCNCCNGTTACCAATTCGTAGTCTACCNGATAATCCTCGGCTTCATACTTCATCTCTACCGCAATCTGTCCTGTTGGCNCAGAGCCCATNGCGATAGTTTCTCTCCGCGCCTCTTCAACCTCATCCATCAAGTGTGTGGCATTGTTTGCAACCCATTCTAAAACCGAGTAGTAGCCCAGATAGCCTGCTCTTGCTCCCANTTCAAGTTCTTGCCTTGGAGCTTCAAATAGGATGCCTACACTGTTAACCATTCCACCGTAGTTTCGACCTATGCGAACCTGAGACCCTCCGGTGAGCCACTCCTCTTCATTACCACTCCTGTAATACCAACCTTTCATTCCTTCTTCTTCCAGTGCTGAATCAATCGCTGGAAATATCTCGTCGTCACACATTAAAGTGAGTTCNATTTTTGAGTCGTAGTGGCTCGTNCACTGGTAATTCANGTTATATGGTGGTGATCCACCGTTATGCCCNTCTATGAANANATGGGGACGCCACTGACCGATCATATTTTGAACGTAATCCTGGATGCTAGGGTGTTCTAGTTTCACGTAGTCTCTATTGAGGTCAATACCCCATGAGTTTCCTCTTTGGCCTCCCTGGCTGGCCTCAAAACCGTCCGGATTAATCTGCGGTGCTACCAATACTGTGACTCTATCCAACATATCGTTTGCTTCGGTTCCAAGGGTCGCTAAGTCTCTCATTAGAATAAGGAGCCCTTCTCTAAATGTTCTTTCTCCACCATGGACATTAGCGGCAAATAGAACAATCGGTTTTCCAAGGGCCATAGCTTCCCATGGATTACTCAAAAGTGGTTTACTGAATACTGCATATGGCAACTTTCTTCCTTCTCGAGTCTCTCCGTAGGTACCCAACCTCATCTGATCGCTGACTTCTCTAAGCCCTTCTAGGTAATCCCACATTTCAAGATGCCTCGTATGTGCAGTAAATCCGTTCACTTCTGCCGCCGTCGTTGGATATCCATCAGGTACTGCCCCCCACTGCACTTGACCTCGTGCATTGATAGGATTCGTTAGTAATGGAACGGTAACCATCGCTAAAACGGCCAGGATATTCTTGGTATGCATTTGGATCTCCTTGAAAGACTATCTGTCGATTATTTAAAACAAGGTAGGCAACTAATGTTTTAGAGGGGAGGCTAGAAGGCTTTCTTACGTGAATTACTCTTCTTCCTTAAATCCACCTTCTTGTTCTTTTCTTGTACCGAATAAATTCTTCACCAAACAACTTCTCCATTGCAACCTCTTCTGGAATAATCTGAAATTTTGTAATGAAAGCAATGAACATAAAAACTATAAGAATGCCCCCAACAAAATTAAATTGTACAGCCACAGATAACAAAATTAATGATAACCCCAAATACATTGGGTTTCTCGAATGTTTAAAAACACCTGAGACAACTAGTGAGGATGCCTTTTCAGGTTGTAGTGGACTAAGGGTGGTTTTTTGTTTTATAAAGAACAAAACTGCTGCAATCAAAGTCATTATTCCGAGCGACAAAAATAACGCACTTATTATACCAATCGAAGCGTGATTGTATGTCGGGAACAAAGACCTAGAGAGATATATGCCCAATCCACAGATCAAAGCAACGATTGGTGGTGGGATTTTATTATTCATTTTTTCTTCCTCATCTAATGAGCAAAATAGACGCGAAGAGGCCCGCTCATCCTTCNCAGANTNCGNGGGCCTCNTTTACCTTCGGCGATACCGATCAGTTTACTTCCCTAGGACAAGCTTTGAACGACNGCTCTCGTCTCCGCATCATCTAAAACGGGGGTAACTTCGATATCACAGACGTGATTCCAGTTCAAAAGGAAGGCAGTCACCGTATCCATGGAGTCGGCTTCTACAATCGCTACTCCTGTCCCAGACACTGGTTCGTGCCACCTACCAATTTGTGTCATAGACGGACCCCTTTGNGCCGCNTCATCCTCAGGTGTCATTGAGCCAAAGGTTTGAAGCACTTCGTGTCGCTTATCTTCGTGTACCGTCCAGCTGATCATGAACTTCATATTGTTGCTCCTCTTCTTGTAGTTGCTTCCATCAAAACAGATGTNATTNAGTATATGATAAGCCGTNGCTNGAATATTCTCTAGCTACACTAGTCTTGCTTCGCGAACAATCGGAATACTTCAAGTCCTTCTTCCATAAATGCAGCGATGTTTTCTGGTTTGATACTCTGAGCTGGCCGGTAAAGGATCAATTTACCTCCTAACCCCGCTACACAAAGCTTATCTGGATGTGTAGNGAAAAAANTCAGAACCTTATCCGTGAATAGTGTTCGNACCTNCGATTCGACCGCCCCNCCAAGNAGATACTTTTTCGAGAACTCNGCCCCCACTNGGTGATATTCGAAGTCTATGTCCTNATATCCGNGATAGAATCTGAATGCGATTTTNTTTGCCAAATTTTCTGGACGCATCGAAAATTGAGGCAAACTTANCTCTGGAGAACGAAAGAGAATCACCGTCTGACGCAAGATCTTTTTTTTACCTGACTGCTGCATATAATCCGCTACCCACACTTGGAATTTGTCTTCGTATCCTAGTTGCCCAGAGTCCCCATGCAGCACATTTTCAGTTGCCGTAGCGGCATTACCTAAATCAAGCCCTGACAAGGCCCCAGACAACTTATTGTTGCCCCTCTTCGAGAACTTCATCCGCATTTGTTCGGCTAGGTTGCTGAGCTTCTTCGTTCGCTGCCTATCACTTAGCCATCCACGGAAGGCTAATAACCCAATACCTATAAGTACAATTATTGAGAGTAAGTCTTCGGAAGCGGGGAGATCAAAAACTTCTTGAGCCTCCACAACCACTGGGGCAAAAGCCATCAAAGCCACTACCAGCATCAGTATCCTTTTCATAGCTCCTCTTTTTTTAGGGAACGGCTAGATTCGCCTTGCCCGCGTCGAGCTCCACCATTTGTCCAGGACGCAGGTACGCAGTGATCTGGTACTCCCCGTTGGGTAAGCTGTCCCCTAGGATGGCGGCTGCACTCACCAAGCCCGTGTGGAATTCCGCACTCTCGCGAGGGGCCAAGGAAACCTGCACAAGAGCCTCTGTACAGGCCACAGTGCGACCCATGTCCCATACAGACTTGGTTCCTCCATCGTAGGCCCGCATCAGCACCACGCACCCGTCGGGAAAGGTTACAGACTGCCAGGTCGTGGACTCATTCTGGATCTCCACGGTGATCGCGAGCTGAGCGGGGAACGACTTGGCAATTCTGAAGCTCGTTACCCTGTAAGTGATCCCATCGATCCGATTGTCGAACCCGCTAATGCTCTCCTGACAGGCCACGAAGGTCGAAATGGCCAGCAACGCCACAAACGCCGACAACCAACGCGACCCTTGACTACGTCGCCTCACATCACGAATTGCCATATTACTTACGACCTTGTTCAAGGACACGTGCCCCATCATAAAATTGATCCAAAAAGCGTCGTCAGTCACTGTTAAAAGCATCGTTTCCGATAATGCGACCCGACTGTAGTTCACCCCTCATAGTAGTCCAGAATATTGCGAAACCTGCAAAGCCAAAGGGAATCGCCGTCAAGAAAGCATCCACCAAGGCACCCTGTATAGTCATCATTCCGTAGGTTCCCATGTTCCAGAAGTTGGCCCCGAGCCATATGAGGACACCTACGATCGCAGCGTCCTTCGTGGCCTCTTGAAGCCCTGAGGGATTTTTCCAAGAGAGAACGATCGTGAGGAGTAGAGCACTAATGACAGATGAGAGGAACTGCAGTCCAACGTTGGGCGAAGCAAGGGGCTCTACGTTAACCATCTGTTGGCTGAAGAAATCAACCAAGAGAACGTCCCACATTACGTAGGCAACGAGCATCATCCCCACTGCACCATTGAGCGTCCCTACCAAAAGTTTCTTAGCATCCATTGTATCTCTCCTATTTAGTATAGCGTGTAACCTACCATTAAATGACTAACAGCGATCAACAGCAGTAGTGCTCTCTTCAGGTGTCTATTCAGTATACGGCACTGATCGAATGAGCAAAATACTGTTTAAACGCTCAGACTGAGGCTGGTCAATAAATGTCGATCGTCACACTAGATGGACTCAAGCAGTACCGTAACTGGTTGGGAACTAGGGCCCGATCCAGGTAGTGGAGCCGCTTCGGGTCAGAAGCGATCCCGATTCCCTATGCCCCCGAAGCGTGTGTTGACGACGTTGTTGAAGATTGAGCCGAACCGGTAGCGGAAACCGAAGCTGAGCCCTGCCTGGTAGTCCGTTTCGAGCTGCGTGCGGCGTAGGAGAACCTCCTCCAGGTCCGCGTCGCCCTTCCGCAAGTTGAG
>PBFD01000007.1:0-203341 GCA_002718595.1 Gemmatimonadota bacterium
TAGGGCTAGGCTGGGCCAGTGGCCTAATAGGAGGCTTCAATGCTCGTCATATGCGCTACACAGTGACAGCAATGGCGCTGGGAATGGGCCTGATCGCGGTCTACGCAATCCTGATCGGCAAACACCATTCACCCGTCAGTTCGGTGTTTGAAATCATGGGCCTGAATGGATTTTTTGTGGTGCTATTCCTGCACTCCGCGAGATTGTTTTCCAAAGAACAATAGGCTTTCTGAAATTAATGTGAACTAAGCGCACATGACGGTGTAAGCCTTGGTTGAAACTGAAGATTTATGATCTTTAGTTGGATGAAATTGACCAATACCATAACTACTGGCGACGACCCAGCAAAAAAGTGTTCAAGTGACAGAATCAGGCCCATCAGTAGAAGTAATTAATGTAAGGAAAGTTTATCCGTCGGGTGACGGGGAACGAGCAGTCCTGGACGGAGCTTCAGCGACCATAGGTTCCGGCGAAAGGGTAGCTATTCTAGGTCCGTCAGGGTCGGGCAAATCCACGCTATTGAATCTGCTGAGCGGAATCGATGAGCCCGATCAGGGAACCATAGAAATTAACGGTTCAGATCTCAGGACTCTCTCAGAAACCGAAAGAACCCTTTTTCGCAGGAACCATATCGGCTTCGTTTTCCAGTCGTTCAATCTTCTACCTGCTTTAACGGTTCTAGAAAACTTGCTTCTGCCCCTAGAGTTGATTGGTAAGACAGGAAATGAAGCGAATGAACGAGCTCGGTCGCTGTTGGAAATGGTGGAGCTTTCTAAACGCGCTGACAGCTTTCCAGATCGCCTTTCAGGGGGTGAGCAACAGCGAGTTGCGATCGCTAGAGCGGTAGTTCACGAGCCTTCACTCTTGCTGGCCGACGAGCCGACCGGAAACCTGGATGAAGACACAAGCCATCGGCTCATAGAACGACTAGAATATCTCATTAGTATTGGAAAGACGACACTGGTACTATTTACGCACTCCAGGCAACTGGCCGATAGAATGGATAGAGCATTAAGGCTGGACCGTGGTGGCTTGGTGGAGTACTAGAACATTGAAGCTGTTGAACAAAGCCAGTATGCGCCATCTCAAGCAACATCGCTTCCAGAGCATCTTATCTTTGTTGGGAGTGGCCCTCGGTGTCGCAGTTGTTCTCTCCATAGATCTGGCGATACAAAGCGCTAGAATCGGTTTCCAGGTTTCCGCCGAAGCTGTAGCGGGACTGGCCACGCACGCAATTCAGAGTGATAGAGGGGCTATCGATGAAGAACTTTTCACACGACTCAAACTCGATCTTGATATAAGTGAGGCCGCACCGGTAGTCGAGGGTTCGGTAACTTCAACTTCATTGCCAGGAAGAACGCTTAGAATATTGGGGTTAGACCCTTTCTCAGAGGAACCTTTCCGGCCCTATACATCTGGAACCTCGTCCAACTTAGATGTTGGCCGACTCATGACTACCAAGGGCGGAGTGATCCTCACCGAACAACTCGCCGCGGAGGGTGGACTCGCGGCCGGCGATTCTATCCTTGTCTCTAGCTACGGTACAAAATGGACGCTGCCCATCGTTGGATTATTTGAGTCAGATGACAGGCTCACTAGGTCAGGCCTATCGGATGTCCTGGTCATGGACATTTCGGGTGCACAAGAAATATTCGACATGATCGGCTACCTGACTCGAATTGACCTCCGCATCCCAGATGCTGACCGATCTTCCGAACAGCTAGTAGTTAAGATCACAGAAAATCTTCCCAATGGAGTGCGGCTAGAAAATGTAGGAACCCGATCAGACACAATGGCCGGAATGATACAGGCATTTGATGTGAATCTGACGGCACTGAGCCTGCTCGCCGTACTGTTCGGAATGTTTCTCATCTACAACTCGATGACTTTTTCAATCGTCAGCCGCAGGGCTTCTTTCGGTAGGCTCCGCGCACTGGGTGTGACCCGAGATGAGATACTGCGGTCTGTGCTCAAAGAGGCCTTTTGGATAGGAACATCAGGAACGGTCATTGGGCTGGCATTAGGTATTTTTTTAGCGCAGGGATTGATCGGATTGATCACTCAGACTATCAACGATTTGTACTTTGCACTTTCGGTAAGAGATATCTCGATTGAGCCCGTCAGTCTGGCTAAATCACTGGCTCTGGGTATCGTTGCCACCGTCATTTCTGCCCTGCCCCCGGCCCTGGAAGCTGCGGGTTCCACGCCTAGGGCGGCATCGATACGATCCGTCCTCGAATCCAAGACCAAACGCATGGTTCCGATGCTAGCATGGTCGGGAGTCGNCCTATGCCTTTTGGGTTGGCTGATCCTTTTNCTNCCGACCAGAAGCCTAGGTGTCAGTTTTATNTCACTTTTTGCCATTATAACCGGCATGGCGGCGATTACTCCCCTTGGGACGGTCGCCCTGGTANAGTTAGTAAAACCGACTTTGGCTGCATGTTTTGGCACGCTTGGCTCCATGGCAGTAAGAGGAATAAGGACGACCCTTAGCCGCACCGCTCCAGCCATAGCTGCTTTGGTTATCTCCGTTTCTGTGACTGTCGGTCTCGGAATCATGATAGACAGCTTTCGCGGGACCCTCATCAATTGGCTCGACGGAACACTTCAAGCTGACATTTATGTGTCTCTGCCCGGACCTCAGGCCTCACGGGCTTCGGGAACTTTATCTGCAAGCCTGATACAGGATTTTATCTCGACAGATAACGTGGTGGGCTACAGTACATACAGGGCTGTTGATGTGGTAAGAGGTGGAGACACCTACAGGCTAGTTGCGCTGGGATTGGACCGGAGAGGAGAGGACGCTTTTGATTTTCAGTCCGGTGACCCAGACGCCATCATGAGAGACTTTCAGGCTGGCAGGGGTGCTATCGTATCCGAACCATATGCCTATCAACGGCAATTAGCAGTAGGAGATGCGATCTCTCTGACAGGCGAAATATCTAGCAAATCACTTCCCATTCTTGGCATCTTTTATGACTACGGATCCGAACAGGGGACCGTCATGGTTTCCAGAGGGTTATACGACACTGCCTATGATGATGTTGGGGTAACATCACTGGGACTCTTCCTGAATGAGAATACACAGCCAGATGAAGTGGTAAGCAATCTCCTGACCAAGGTACCCGTCGGCAGAGAAGTGANCGTGCGATCTAACTCCTCGCTGCGGTCAGCTTCCCTGGAGGTTTTCGATCGGACTTTTACGGTGACCGGAGTGCTCCGTTTACTGGCATTCATAGTAGCCTTCGTAGGAGTATTGAGCGCGCTGGCCGCACTCCAGATGGAGAGGACCCATGAGCTAGGTCTACTTCGAGCCTCTGGTCTGACTTCGGCCCAATTGAAACGCCTCGTAATCGGACAGAGCGGCCTCATGGGATTCATCGCCGGAGTGCTTGCGATTCCCGTAGGAATATTGCTTTCCGTTGTGATGATACAGGTGATCAATAAAAGATCATTTGGATGGAGCATACAAATGCAAATCGACCCTGAAGTGATCATTCAGGGTATGGTGCTCGCTCTCTTCGCCGCTTTGTTGGCCGGAATTTATCCCGCCCTGCGCATGGCGAACACTTCACCGTCCGTGGCACTCAGAGGAACCAGCGAATGACCAGTGACTGGATTATAGAAACTCGATCAAAAAGCAGGCTAATGGCCATCATCCTGCTACTCTATCCAATGGCCTGCCAGGGTCCAAATGAGACAGCGGAACAACAGGAAACTCTATCATTAACTGACATGCTCAGTGGAGTTGATACGGTAGGATACTCCAGNGCACTCGAGGCACGAACTTTCAATTTTCCTGAAGACCACGGCCCCCACGAATCTTTCCGAACCGAATGGTGGTACGTGACAGGCAATCTAAACTCTGAAGACGGCGACCCTTTTGGATTCCAGTTCACAATTTTTCGTAATTCCCTATCTCCATCTAGATCCAACGGGACCTCCGCCTGGAACACTAACCAGGCGTATATGGGGCATTTCGCACTGACCGATATCAACGAGAACGACTTCTTCTTTGAAGAGAAATTTTCTAGAGGTGCCGTCGGATTGGCAGGGGCAGAAACAAATCCCCTAAGAATTTGGATAGAAGACTGGTTTCTTGAAGGATCAACCCAAGACCAAAATGTATTTCCACTGCAACTTTCAGGTGGGGCCGACGGCATTCAACTAGACCTGACCCTGCAAGAAGGCAAGCCAGTCGTCTTACAGGGCGAGGAAGGCCTGAGCAAAAAAGGTAACGCCCCTGGNAACGCATCGTATTATTTCGCGAACACTAGAATGCCNGCCTCTGGAACCTTACTTGTCAACGGAGAGCTTTTAGAGGTTTCAGGGTTGGCTTGGATGGACAGAGAGTGGTCGACTTCTGCACTGTCAGACGGACAGGTCGGCTGGGATTGGTTCGCACTTCATCTCGACGATGGCTGGGACCTGATGGTGTACCNGCTCCGGCGTGCGGACGGCAGCGCAGACCCGCTCAGCNCCGCATCTCTGATTGATCCTAGCGGTCGTAAGACCACACTTCAGTTAGGCAGTGATATCCTGATCCAACCCAATGACTATTGGAACTCAAGCTTAGGGGATGCGCAGTACCCATCTGGGTGGAACATCAAAGTTCCCTCTCAGGATTGGGATCTCCTTGTTGAGCCGGCAGTTGATGATCAAGAACTGCTGGTAACGTTCCGCTACTGGGAGGGATCGGTCAGAGTTTCAGGCACTGGAAAAAATGGAGCCAGAATGAATGGAAGGGGTTATGCNGAACTGACTGGATATGCTGGAGATGCATTGCCTAACCAATAACCTTTTTCGAATCACTGAGGCCTAGCATCCTCTAGTTTTTCCTTCCCAAAACCGTTATAATCCTTCTGTTCGCTGAAGTAGCGGACCCCGGAGATTTGTTGCGATTGCAACCGGGTNAACAAGATGCTAAACCGCTCGAAAGGGTTCGTGCGGAAATGCCGTACAGAACCCTTTTTTAGTTGGTGGCATCTCCGATTGAGGAGATTATTAAGTCATGAAACCTTCAATGACAAAGATGGACAAAAAAGCACCGTGGTTTACAGTAGACCGCAANGGTCTTTCTGGAATAGCCAAGCGTCAGGGGATAGCACGCCTGATCCTAGAGCCAATCCAAAACGCATGGGACGAACAGGTTACCAGAGTGGATCTCACCCTGGAGCCTCTCCCAAACAAGCCACTGGCAAAGCTAGTCGTCACCGACGACTCGCCAGACGGCTTCAGAGATTTAGCCGNTACCTACACGCTCTATAAAGAGAGCTATAAAATCGGNGATCCAACCAAACGTGGACGTTTCAACATGGGCGAGAAACTCTTGTTGAGCATCGCAACGGAAGCGACGATNATGTCCACGACTGGGACCGTCCACTTCACGNAAGACCGTGGGCGTAGGCGGAGTGGGNAGGCAACCGCCGAAGGGAGNATTCTGACCGCAACGGTTAGGATNACAAGGGACGAAATCCAAGAGGCNTTGGANCTTGCCAGTGCTCTAATTCCGCCACANGGAATAGACACATTNNTCAACGGCAAAAAGCTACGTCATCGCAATCCGATAGAGCACAGAGAGGTAACACTCCAGTCGGAGATCAAGGGCGAGGAAGGTGGCTTCCANAAGACACGGAGACAGACCACCNTCAACGTGTATCATCCGTTGGGCGATGAAGTGGCCTCGCTCTACGAGATGGGAATCCCAGTGGACACCATTGAGATGCCCTTCCATGTCGAGGTGATGCAGAAGGTTCCACTATCTATGGATCGGACTTCCGTCGGCCAGGCGTTCCTGAACGACCTGGAAGCTAGAGTCGCTGAGATGACCGCACAGCATTTGACGGAAGCAGATGCNCAGGGCGGATGGATCGGTACGGCTCTGGAAAAGATGGAAGATGACGAGGCGGTCCGCACCGTGTTGAAGAGGCGAGTTGGCAANGCTGTGANCTTCAATCCCAANNCNCCAGAGTCGAACAAGAGAGCAATCGACGCTGGGTACGCCGTGATACACNNTCGGCAGTTTTCNAAGGAAGCCTGGACCACGATCAANAGGTCTGAGGCTTGGACCNCGTCCAGCNATGTGTTCGACNNNGGNATGNTCNANACAAGCCCAGACGGGATCANCCCAGACTTGGCGGATGAAGACAGTCCAGCCGTNTGCAAGCTNAGGGTCTATGCTGAGAAGTTCATCTATGTGATTGCTCAGTCGAANGCTCGTCTNNTCTTAGAGGACGAAAATCGAGTGACCTACGCAGGGTGCTGTGGCAGTGATATCGTCACACTCAACATTGCGAACTTCGACTACACGGACCAAGAGAGGGTGGACGAACTACTCATCCATGAGTGTGCTCATCTCAAGGAAGGTGATCACCTGACCAGGGGATTCTACAACGAGTGCTGTCGGTTGGGTGCGAGGTTGAGGATGTTACCAGCCCCATAGGTGGAATAACGTGCTCCGTAGGGGCGATATAGTTCTGAAAAGTTTGTAGACGACGTCCTAGACCTTTATTCCGAATTCTATAAGTCCAAGACCGAGTGACAGAGCATTGGGACTGAGCTATGGATAGTCACTATCCGATGAGTATCGTACTTTGGATCAATAAAAACACAAAAAGCAGGAAAACTAGAAACATGTCCAACGGAGACCATTGTTATGACCCTTTCACCTCTGATCGATCAGATCCTTGCTTTCCGTGATGAACGAGACTGGGCTCAGTTTCATACACCAAAACACTTGGCGAACGCACTTGGAATTGAGGTGGCGGAGCTTCAGGAGCTAATGCTTTGGAAGAACGACCAGGAAGTCGCTGATTTGATTGCCTCAAAAACTGGACATGGCAATCTCAGTGATGAGATTGCAGACGTCCTGGTCTACTGCCTCCTATTTTGTGAGTCAGCTGGAATCGATCCTGAAGCGGCCATTCGCATCAAGTTGAAAAAAAACGCAGAGAAGTACCCGGTGGAGGAGTCTAAGGGAAATGCAACAAAGTATACCGACCTAACATGACTTCCTTCAGAGATGGAATCGGTATTACTGACCTGGACTGGTTCCAAAGTCTTCATGACTTGCCAGCCACACCAGGGAAAGTGAATTTCTAGACCCCGACCCCATCTTGGCGACTTAGAAATTTAGGCCCAGGTTCAAAATGGTATTTCATGCTCAAGGCGCCTATACGAAAAATCGGTGGTTACGGCACCGTAATCGATTCCTACAGGAGAATGTCGATATCGGAAGCATGGGAGCGCTTCGGCGCAGGAAACGGTGTAGCCTCGATCGATCAATTAATAGATAGAACCCATCGATACGCCCAACAACGATCAGAAAAGCACCAGAAAGAAGTGAAACATCTGGGAAGCGATCACGAGATTGGGTGTATCTTGCTCGAGAATACTGAATTCTGGGAGGAATCTGAATACCGAGATCCTGAATTGTATTTAGACACGTCAGTGCCGAACCAAGTTGTCATGTTCAAATTCGTCGGTTCGCCGGCCTCTCAATTACCCAATGAGTTAGATAAGCGTGAATTGAAGAGCTATCCCGAAGGGGCGAAAAAACAAATTATCGTCAATGCTTACGAGCGTAATAATTACGCTAGAGAGAAGTGCCTGGGACATTACGGATACAAGTGTCGTAGCTGCACATTTGATTTTGAAGCGAAATACGGGGAACAAGGCAAAGAATTTATCCATGTACATCATGTGGTACCCATATCTTCAATAGGCCAAAACTACCAGGTGGATCCTATAAAGGACTTGATACCTGTCTGTCCGAACTGCCATGCCATGATTCACCGATACAGAAAAAACACTCTCACAGTGGATGAGCTCAAAAAGATACTTAACCAGACAGCATCCACTGTTTAACTTTTTCCACCGAAGGTCCCGGAGTTTCAAATACAAAGGAATTCTACCTACCAGAACAGAGAGTCGCTTGCCACTCTGTCTAGGATAAACCAAACTTAACGTCCTAAAGACGGCATTTATCCTCGGGAGAAGGGGCAGGTATGACAAACCGGATCAGAATCCTCTGCGCATTAGCTTTCCTTTTAATCAGTGTTGCCTGCGGATCGGAAGCTCCACAGCAAAGTTCAGAAATGGCTTCCGATGCAGTGCCAGATTGGGTGATCGATCCAACCTGGCCACCGACACTGCCGAACGACTGGATTTTGGGAGACATCAGGGGAATGTTCATCGACGATGATGATCACCTCTGGGTGGTCCATATGCCGTCGAGTCTTACTCGCCAAGAGGTTGGCGCTGAACAAGACCCTCCGATCGCTGACTGCTGCTTCACAGCACCCCCCGTCCTGGAATTGGATCCGGAAGGCAACGTACTTCAAGCTTGGGGAGGGCCTGGCGAAGGCTATACCTGGTTCGACCAGGAGCATGGCATCTACGTCGATCACAATGATTTTATTTGGCTGGGAACAAGCAATGGTAACCACATAATGAAATTCACCAAAGACGGAAACCATGTGCTTACGATTGGAACGCCCGGAGAGAACAAAGGCAGCAATGATCCTAACAGCCTTGGAGGACCCGCAAATTTCTTCGTGGAACCCAGCACAAACGAAATTTTTGTCGCAGACGGATACCGTAACAAACGAGTAGTAGTATTTGACGCCGCTACTGGTGAATACCGCCGACACTGGGGAGCATACGGACAAACTCCTGATGACAGTTACACTTATGAGTATCCCGTGGATTTGGAAAATCCTCCACAACACTATTCAACCGTCCACGGCATCATAGGAAGCGATGATGGCCTGGTCTACGTCGCCGATCGCCGCGGCAACCGAGTACAAGCTTTCACACAGGACGGGGAATACCTGATGGAACGTTTCGTACTTCCCGAAACAGGTGGATCGGGTACTGGTTTTAGTTTGGGGCTGTCACGCGATCCTGAGCAACGAATCCTTTACCTGATAGATGGCACGAATCAGCGCGTTTGGATGCTGAATCGTGATGACTTAGAAATCCTAGGCAGGTTCGGCAGACCTGGACGTCAGGCCGGCGAATTCATCCGTGCACACATGGTGGTGCTGGACTCGCGCGGATATCTCTATACTGGTGAAGCTGGAAATGGAAGAAGGATGCAGCGCTTTATCAGGAACGAAGGTTCATGAATTTTTTTGGACAAAGATTGCCGCTGTTAGCATGCCTACTCCTTATGTCAGTGTTGGCATCCACCAGTACGTCTGCTAGCGCCCAGTTCCGTCAACCCAGCGCCCAGTTGACCACTACAGTTGTGGAAGAAATTTTCAGAGCTGGAGACACCGCGACACTTAAACTTGAAGTCCAACTTCCGGAAGACATCCATGTACAATCGGATAAGCCACGGGACCCCTACGTTATTCCAACGCTCCTGACCCTAGCGCTTCCAGATGGGTTGACCATGGGAGGAATCACCTACCCAGAATCTACAGATTTCCAGTTGGTTGGCTGGGAAGAGCCTCTTCTGGTTTTCGAACATGAATTTACAATAGAGGTGCTACTCAACCTCGACGTAAGCCTACCAACCGGCGAAATCGTGATCCCTGGAAGCTTTTTATACCAGGCATGTGACGATCAAGTCTGTTTTGCCCCAGCAACAGAAGCAATCGAATGGTCTATTCAAACTGAATCTCCGACAACGACCCCTCTATAGGAAAGCACAATGATAAACTCCCGTTTTTTGATCACATCAACAATGCTGATTTGTCTGCTTTCTCCCCTAGGCTTAGCTGGTCAGTCCTCCAACCTAGTTTCAGAAATGAGTGGTCTGGCCTGGGCTGAAGAAGTGGACAAAGCCAGGGATTTACTAGAGTCCAAAAGAGTCGAATACCCAGAACCATCAGCAGAGTGGCTGGCCGCGGTCTCATGGATGGCAAGGGGAGCCAGCTTTGCTGGACGCTGGGACGTGGCAGAAAAATATGGGAGCGAGGCTTATTCTGGTAGCATCGAGTTGATGGAGGAACGACCGCTCGACGCTGACCGCTTCCTTCCCACCGCACTAGGAGCAGGCATCGAAGTACTCGGACGTACCTACGATGCGCAGGGAGATCGTGCACGAGCTGTCAATTTCTTAAGTACAGCACGAAGGGATTTTGCGGGTACGTCAATTGAAACTCGAATACAGAAGAACTTTCTATTGCTTAGCTTGGAGGGGCAACCGCTTCCTGGCCTCGCAGCTGATAGTTACATGGGTCCTCAACAAATCACAGCAGAAGACTTTAAGGGAAAGGTCGCCCTTTTCTTTTTCTGGGCACACTGGTGTCCAGATTGCAAACGACAGGAACCTATCCTAGCAGCATTACACAAGGAGTACGGTGACCGCGGCCTGACCATCGTAGGACCTACTCAGCTCTACGGCTTTACTTCTCGAGGGCAAACAGCAACCCCAGAGGAGGAATTGGCTTATCTTACCGGAGAATATAGTGACCAATTTCCGGTCCCTTCCTGGATGGGGGTGCCGATCAGTAAGGCTAATTTCCTTAACTTCGGCGTTAGTACGACCCCGACACTCATCCTGGTCGATCGCGAAGGTATCGTTCAGCGTTATAACCCAGGCACATTGAGCCATGACGAACTGAAAGCACTTATTGAGCCCTTGCTATTGCAATAAGTGCCGAATCCAGCCGTCCGGAGGAAGGATTGAATAGAGGTTGTGCTTGCGGACTGTCCCTAACATACCGCAAGATGAGGGAATGCCTATCCCCGTCCAGTAATGTAAAGTTCGCCGATGCCTATAACTCTAGTAAGATCTGAAAATACACACTCTCTTTGGAACCACTGCAGAAATAATTTCCTAGATGAAATCGGAAGTGAAACGGGACCAGGCAGCTATCCTTCCTTTCTGTGGATCACAAACCGAAATCTCAGAGATTCATTTTTAGAATATGCCCATGCCAAAGGGCTGAAAGGATGGCTGGGACCACCTTTCAAAACTTGGAGCGAGCTCCCAGAATCCTTTGGGATAAGAGAAAAAACCATTGGCCTCTTAACTCGCCAACTGTTGATCGGTCAATTAGCGAGAGAAGTTGCTGAAAAAATTGGTTTTGACTCATTCAATAGAGAAACAAGCAACGTATTACCTGGCCAAATGATAGATCGACTCTTAGCCGATTTTCTGCCCGAAGGATTAACCCCTGAAACTCTAGAAGAATCTCTCGCTAGCCTTCCGAGTGACGACTTTGGATTAAAGCGAAACCAATGGATTGTAGAAACCTACCGAAGATACCTAATCGAATTAGAACATCGCGGAGTAAGAGATATACGCTCTCTCAATAGCTTGCTGGCAACAAAGATCGATTCAGGAGAATTACCAAATGCTACCAGCAACGCCAAAATTCTACATATCTACGGCCTAGCAACAGTAAAAAACAGGAAACGACTGCTTACATCTCTTTCCCAGCAGGAAAACGTCGAAACAATAATCTATTTACCGAAAGAAGAGGAAATGTCCGAATGGGACAATTGGGCAACCCAAACTCAATTCATCACTGATTCAAATCCTATTGTACCAGAAATACAATCGGCTAGTGACAGTTCCACAGAAGCACAATGGGTTACTACAAGAATCAAAAAGCTCTTAGTGACCAAGGAAGTCGATCTTCACGAAATTGCGGTTATATCAAGATCACCAGAGAAAGATTCTTCGCATATCTCGGCAGAACTTCAAACATCAGGAGTGCCAATAACTCTGCGAACACAAGTTCCCATGCTGGAATGTGGGGTGATCTCAGCCTTTCGAGACATCTATAGTGCCTCTTCCAAAGGCTGGACATACAAGGAACTGAAGAAGGTTCTGAAGAATCCTTATATAACAACGGGGATAAACCCGGATATAGTCGATCGTCTGCCGATGAAACAAGGTTTCGTTGGATTGGCGGAATGGGAAAAAGAAATCCAAAACCACAAGTCGCTACCGTCTGAAAAGGGTCTTGTCGAAAACTTTATGAATTTCACTGATCTCATGGAACCTTTCAGCAAATCTCATTCTCTTGCTTCCTGGATAAAACTCAGCCTGAAAACACTTCAATCCGATCCATTCGAGCTAAAACTCAGGGCCTCAGAGGAAATTGGCGACAACTGGAGCATAGTGAGAACCGACCAGAGGGCCCTTGTCCAATTGGAGAGCATATTTAGGGAGTGGTTAGAATTGGCGGATCCAACAAAAAAAGTTCAGCCAAGCGAGTGGAACGCTCTTGTTTATCAGGTTTTGAATACTCAATACCTGTCACTGGAAACTCCCTTAAAAAAAGGCGTCCAGATCCTAGGCGCTACAGAAGCTATTCTCTCGAACTTCAGGTACACATTTATCATAAACGCCAACCATGACATTTTCCCTAAGGCGTTTCGTTCTTCAGGTATCTTCTCAAATCAAGAACGGAATCGCCTAGATAAGCTTGGCATACCCATCCCCAACCACTCGAGTGAACAGCGCCACGAACGCAGCATCTGGAGAGCTGTAGCTCAACAACCTGAAGTCACTATCTCGTATCGAACATCGAGTTCTGACGAAGAAATATCTGAACCCTCGGTGATGGTGCCCCAACACATCTGCTCACCTATAACCAAAAACACATTACAAATTGAAACTAACAAAGAAGCCCTGCTGATTAGCAACGCAAAAACACTAGTAAGTAGTAGAAATGCTGAATCTCTACTCCCAGTAAAAACACCTGACCCCCAAATCCTCAAGCACGCCATCATCGCTGCTCATGCTGAATCCAATCGTCCAGGAACTAAAATCGGAAAAGAAGACTCTCCTTGGCTACAATCTAATCCCTGGAATGGTGAAATAGGTGATGTACTGGTGAAGGATTACCTCAGTAAATGCTTCAGAGAAGATCATGTTTGGACAGCAGGTGACCTAGAAAAATACAGCACCCTGCCATTCAATTTCTGGATGACTAAAGTCCTAAAGATAGAAAAAAGCGGCAAGATTGAAGAGGAAACTAGCCCACTTATCTCAGGGAGTCTCGCCCATAAAATTTTAGAGCGCTTCTATCGTGCCCTCAAAGAACATCTCCCGACAACACTGGGAGGTGAGAGCTTGGAACAGCTAAACAATATCGTAGATGAAGTAATCGAAGAGCATGAAAATAGTGGTAAGTGGTTAGGTGAATGGGTCCTCTGGAAACAGGAATGCGAAAAAATCAGATCAGAGATACAAAATTATTTGACCTTTGAACTCCCTTACTTAAATGAACAAGGCCATAGTCCTTTCCTGCTGGAGTATAAGTTTGGTTTTGAAGAACCCGTTACGATCTCTGGCAAGAATATGAGCGATCAGGAGCAATCTCTAAAAATAAGAGGCGTAGTTGACAGGGTGGACCTGGTAAAAGACGGAGAGGACACATACTCCATATTGGACTACAAAAGAACTGCGACACCAACTACAGGTGGGTACATTGATGGAAGCGTCCTACAGGCACCTATTTACCTTCTAGCCCTTCAGCAACAAGGATATAAAATCGACGCCGCCAGGTATCGATCGATAAGAAATCCCGAAAAAGCAAANCAAGCCGCATTAATAAAAGCAGACAGCGAAAAACTTTACGCAGTTTTAAAGATTGCCTTCAGTATACCAGAACGGATAATGCAGGGTAAATTCGAGCCTGTAATCTCTCTTAAAACGGGTTCATGGAGAACATCAGATCCAGGCCTTGAAGTGAGCAGGAGCCTCGCCACAATACCATCAGGAAACCGTTTCAGTGAGTAAATTTGCATGGACTAATGAGCAGGCAGCCGCGCTTACTGCTAGTACGGACGTTCTGCTCACCGCAAACGCTGGAACAGGAAAGACGCTGACGATAGTCGGCAAAATCATGTGGATGCTGGGCCTAAAGACAGGTCATTCAGANGACCAAAAGAATATCCCCATCAATACCAATCCCTGCAAAATAAACGAAATAGCGGCGATAACTTTCAACAGAAAAAATGCAGCAGATCTGAGACAAAAACTGCGTCATGAGTTACTACAATCAGAAGATCCCAAAGCTAAGGTTTTAGCCCTGAGACTAGAGGAAGCATTCATAGGAACTATCCACAGCTTCTGCGAATCTACTCTAAGGGAACACGCCTTAAGGCTAGGAGTTGATCCAGCCTTCAAGGTCCTGAACGGCCAATTAGCAGATCTCAAGAAAGACGAGATTGTTAAGGAAATTATTCTCGATAAACTGGATGAGGACCAGCCTGAGATCAAAGCTCTAGTTCAACGCTTTGGCCTCAACAACGTCATCTCCCAGACACGAACCATGCTTACGGAAGTGCGCTGGCACCCCGAACGCTACGAGGAGTGGAATTTGGTCCTGACTGACCAGCAACAAATCGCAGAATGCCAAGACCCTAAAGATCGTCTAACCCGAGATCTGACCTATGGACTCTACTCTTTAGCCCATTCGGCCAACGAAAAATGGCAACGTCAACTTTTGATCAATAATGAAAGAGATTTCGATCAACTCATTCTCGAAATTCGATCTCTGCTCTGCTCGCAACAGGCATCAAGTGCCCTGCAGCAAATCAGCAGTCGTTACAAGATTCTGATTATCGACGAATTTCAAGATACTGATCATGCACAGCGTGATATCGCATTCAGTATAGGAAGGGCGGGTAGGACCAAGCTGTTCCTAGTGGGTGACCCAAAGCAAAGTATCTATGGATGGCGAGGAGCGGACATAACTGTATGGAATGAAGTGAAAGACAGAATCGAAACCAGTGGCCACGTGTTATCACTCACCAAGAATTTCCGTACTGACCCCGAGGTGATCGACGCTATTAATACTGTTTGTGGTCCTGCCATAGACGACTCCGCCGCTAAGTTGCGGGAGGTGGGCCTCGATGCTAGCGCGATCGACTATCAAGAGATGGAGGCGAGTAGAAGCCCATTGGGTACAGCCCAGTGCGGACTGATCAATTTGGAAGCTAGTAACAGTGGGGGACGAAGGCTCGAGGAGGGCAAGAAAGTTGGAACACATATTCAGCAACTAGTCGGACAAACTGAGATTATAGATCCTAAAACCAATGACAAACGTCCCTGTACCTACCAAGACATCGCCATACTGTACCGTAACCGAACCGATCTAGATCTTTTCCAAAGAGGATTAATAGAGGCGGGCATTCCATTTCAAACTTCGAACCAAGACTGGAGCAAATCAACTGAAATCACGGACATCGTAAACCTACTGCGATTACTAAATAACCCCGATGACAACTATCACGCTCTGGGATACTTAAGGTCACCCTTCGTCGCGATCAGGGATGAAGTGATAACAAGAATCCGTATGTCCAATTTCAATGAAAGCCTTTTAGGTCAGGCACGAACGTTTTTGGATAAGCACACATGGCCAGATTATCCTGACAACCCAGCTATACCAGAACTGGAGAAGGATGCTCTAGAGCGAGGACTAAAGACTTTAGACAAAGCCCATAAATTAGCTGGAAGAATGCCCCTTCCCGACCTGTTGCGACAATTCCTCTCTGAGAGTGCCTATAGTGTTCATTTATTTTTGGGAGACAAGAAACAAGCGGAGGAAGCTCACTCAAATATTCAGGATTTCCTGCAGTTTACTGAGGACCATAGACAAGCATCCATAGAGGAATTCTTAGAATTATGGGAGCTCTCTCTAAACGAAAAACCTACCCGAGTATCAACCGCCGACGCTGAAGCCGACCTCGTAACCGTTAGCACAATCCACAAAGCGAAAGGATTGGAATGGCCTATCGTATTCACGATTCAAAATGACAAAAGTGTTCGACAGAGAAGCAACGAACTAATACCCTCCGACAGAGCATTTTNCTCGAGTTTATANCTGAAANAAAGTGATAATGGACCTCATAACANNGANAGGTTGGCNCCCCTTAACATGGCNANNTTAGAGGCAGAAGAATGTCGGTTGCTTTATGTNTCNATGACCAGGGCAAGAGATNGATTAATTGTCTGCGGCCAGGCCGATAAGAAGACTTCTGGATTCTTCTGGGAAAGATTCNATCAAACGCACTCGTGGGACGAAATCTCGATCCAACCACATTTACAGCAAATAACTGATCACCATTGGGTCCCTTTGGATTGGATCGACGACATCGAAGCCAAAGAGCTTCCTCCCTTAGCCGCCGAAATTAAGCCACCCTCATTGCAATTCACAACTTCGGCCACCGAAGTAATGACAAAACAGAGGAGCTTCGAGGAATGGCGGGAAAAATACGAGTACGGGGTGCAATCGATCCCTGCATTCTCTGGGCATTCATCCGGAAGAATACCGTCTCAAACAAGAGGAAAAGTAATCCATGGAGTCTTAGAACGAATCCAAGAATACGAAGAATTACCTGAAATCCTAAATGAAACCTTGAGTTCCATGGATGCCGCAGAACTAGGCACCAGTCCCAGCTTGGGCTCAAAATATTGGGAAGCCCTGGAGCACGAATTAGAGGGAGTACTCAAAAGTCCAGAATGGAAATGGTATATAGAAGGTGAACACTACCGCGAACTACCCTTTATCCACTTGGTAGGCCCTAGGAATTGGTATCTTGGCGCATTTGACCTCTACCGACCTAGTACGAATATAGATAAAGCTTTGGTGGTGGACTTCAAAACCCATGAGCTGGAAAAATCAGATATCGAAGAGGTTGCAAAAACATACCTNCCCCAAATGCAAATCTACCAAGAGGCTGCCGAAATCTCCCAAAAAAGCCTAGTTCAGCTGCACTTCACGGTACCCAATTCGACATGGCCACCAAAAACATCNGCTAGCGAAGAGAATACTTTGAAAACTTAAAGAAATAAGAGATTTCTTAGATTCTAGAGGGGAGAANTGATCTTTTTTACCAACGATCGATAGACGCACAAGTANTAAAACCCTCTATTTCAAGCCAATTCTGGCATATATTCCACCTGCTGCACTGGCCAAGAAGCCTTTCTTTACACTATCTTTAGAGCAAAGTCCAATTGTCCGGATTTACATAGAAACCTTGTAATTCANTAGTGATTCTGTACGCATGGATGCAGGGTTTCCAATACAGTGTAGCCAAGGAGCATTTTTTGTATTCTACANATATCGGAAGTAGGGATTAAAAGTGATGAGAACATTACCTTCAGTGCTAATTGCTTTCGGCATGATTTTAGCAGTCGTAGGTCAAACCGCCGACGCTGGCAACCCTACGTCTGAATTAGACATAGTTACCTATGAAAAACCAGTAGATCTAGGGCCGGAACAACCAAGCTCACACAACATTGATGAGGCTTTAGACATTGATTCGGTTGAGCTGACTGCGATGGTGCAAACCTACTGCATGGTGTGTCACAATGACGCTATGATGACGGGCAATATGTCCCTNANTGGCTTCGCAGTTGAAAACGCATCTGCGAGAGCAGAAACAGCGGAAAAGATGGTTCAGAAACTAAGAGCCGGAATGATGCCNCCAAGGGGGATGCCACGACCACAGGGTGACNCACTNCAAGCTTTAGTCTTAGCACTGGAAGAAAACTTGGANGAAGCCGCCGCAGAAAACCCGAATCCAGGAAGTAGAACCTTCCAAAGGTTAAATCGTGTCGAGTACACAAACGCTGTCAGAGATCTCTTAGGAATAGACATAGATGTAGCNGTTTTTCTTCCCCTAGATACAAAGAGTGCCAATTTTGACAATATCGCTGACGTCCAGAGACCTTCTTCNACCGTAATGGAAGGCTACCTGCGAGCAGCTGGCCATATCAGCNGGGTAGCACTGGGAGACCCAGAAGCAGAGGCAAACTCNACGCGCTACTATCTGACAAAAACTATGTCACAGAAGGAACGTGTNGAAGGAGCTCCCTTCGGAACACGNGGTGGAACCTCTGTGATACACAATTTCCCAGCGGATGGAAAATACGTATTCCACATTCAGCCATATCCAGCAGTTGAAGGGGAAGTCTTCGGTAGAACCTTTGGTGAAGAGCAAATAGAGGTGTCCATTGATGGGGAACGGATTGCTTTAATGACCGTCGACCCCTGGATGTCAGAGTCTGAGCCTACTGGGCTTAATATGCTGACGGACTCCATATATGTCCGCGCTGGACCNAGGAGAGTGACAGCCGCCTTCATAAAGCAATTCGAAGGTGAAGTCGCTGATCTAATCAAACCAATTGATCACACAATGGCAGACGGACAGATTGGCATAGGTTACGGAGTGACCACAATGCCGCACCTGCAGCGCATGACAATACTCGGTCCGTATGAAATAACCGGTGTATCTGATACACCCGCCAGACTCAAGGTCTTCAGTTGCAGACCTACCAGTCCAGATGAAGCGAGGCCCTGTGCTGAAGAAATTGTTGAGCGCATGGCTTCTCAGGCCTATCGCAGACCTCTTAATGAAAATGATCTAAGAGGCCTGATGACCTTTTATGACCAGGGAGCAGAGAGTGGAGATTTTGAAGCGGGTATAAGAAGCGTACTACAAACCATCCTGGCCAGTCCACACTTCATATTCCGGATGGAAGAAGCACCCGCAGACGCTNTGGTTGGATCAGCCCANCGAATCAGNGACTCGGATCTAGCATCTAGACTCTCCTTCTTCCTATGGGGATCTACCCCAGACCAAGAACTATTGGATTTAGCTGCTCGTCAGCAGTTAAGCAGTGACGGAGAGTTAGAGAAACAGGCTAGAAGAATGCTAAGAGATCCTCGAGCATGGGACGCGCTAGCAAAACGGTTCGGATCNCAGTGGNTGAGGCTACAGGATCTAGAAAAGCTCTCTCCAGACGCNCTAACCTACCCTTANTTTGACAAAACTCTTTCTGANTCAATGNTGAGAGAAACGGAANTNCTATTTTCCCATGTCATTGAAGAAGATCTGAAAGTAACAGAANTGCTTACCAGTGATTATACATTCGTNAATGAAAGGTTAGCCCGACACTATGGCTTNCCTGGAATTCTAGGAACGAATTTCCAGCAAGTAAGCTATCCAGATGAAACNAGANGGGGAATTCTTGGNCANGGAAGNATNNTNGCNATGACNTCNCATGCNGACCGNACNTCTCCNGTNTTNNGNGGAAAATGGGTNTTAGANGTNTTNNTAGGTACACCCCCACCCCCACCCCCACCAAACATTCCTGCATTTGAAGAAACAGAAGGTGCCGAAGACGGNCGGTTTCTGACAGTCCGAGAACGCATGGAGATACACAGAGCNAANCCTGNCTGTATGGCTTGTCACATCGTNATGGANCCGATCGGNCTCTCNCTTGANAANTTTGACGTNACNGGAGCCTACNGACTTAGAGATGAGGGTAATGTGATNNACCCTGTAGGAGAGCTNTATGATGGAACCTCTCTTACNGGNCCNGNAGACCTNAGAAATGCNCTCNTAAANAGNCCNGAAGCNTTCTATCGNATTTTTGCCACNAATNTGATGGCNTATGCTNTNGGNAGAAGNGTCGAATANTACGACATGCCAACAGTNAGANAAATAACCNGNCAGGCCGCNNANCATGANTANCGAATNTCNGAATTCNTCTTNGGNGTNATAGNNAGNCCNGCNTTCCAAACNGCNCAATGGGAAGAAATNGTTACNGATGAAACTTCGGNGANNAANTAGCNATGTTNANAAANNATNANATACTTNCATNGAANACTNNTAGNANNCNTGTTNTCTATGNCTGNATNTNNAACCNCAANAGAGGNTTANANCGATGGAATTTATNACTGGAAAACACATNTCTCGCCGTACNATGCTNCGTGGANTNGGNGCNANNATCGGTNTNCCACTNTTNGACGCNATGATNCCNGCNAAAGGNNNCTGGNCATCNAGNCCTGANGGNNNNGCNGCAGANCGNACNCGNTTNGTNTGNATTGAACAGGTNCACGGNGCAGCNGGGTGTAATGAANTGGGNGCNTCNCTNAATCTCTGGAACCCCAGAGCNGAAGGNCGNGATTTNGATNTNACACCTACNAGTTTAGTGTCACTAGANCCATATCGTGATTACCTAACCATCGTNAGTAACACNGANTCNAGNATGGCAGANGCNTTNTCTCCTGAAGAGATNGGNGGNGACCANTTNCGNACAGCAGCTGTNTTCATGACNCAAGCTCATCCNAAGCAAACAGAAGGGTCTGATGTNCACATNGGNACNTCANTNGATCANTTNTACGTGAACAAATANGGNCANGANACTCCNATNCCTTCNGTCCANCTCACNATTGANAANGTAGACCANGCNGGNGGGTGTGCTTANGGATACGCCTGTGCNTATACAGACAANATCAGNTGGGCNTCACCCACTGANCCACTNCCNATGNTNAGGGATCCACGGGCNGTTTTCGAAATGCTNTTCGGNGCGGGNGGNACTNCAGANCANAGAGCNGNANGNNGACANACTGANNGNAGNATCCTNGACTGGATGCTTGAAGAAATATCNGCNTTNCGNANCGATCTNGGTCCCGCNGATGGNNTNAGNNTNGACCAATACACAGAAAANATNCGNGAACTNGAACANCGNATNCANNGNATNGAAGCTCAAAANNCNAGNGGNGAAGANNGNGANATNCCNGAAGCTCCNGTNGGNGTTCCAGATGATTTNGCNGACCACATGAANCTGATGTTNGATCTNCANGTNNTNGCCTTNACNNCNAANACNACCAGAGTNTTCTCTCTNAAAATGGGNCGAGATGCTTCNCCNAGAGTNTACCCTGAAAGTGGAAGNNGTAGCCCNTTCCATGCNNCATCACACCATGGTGGNCGCGAAGANAGNATTANNGACTTTGCAAAAATTAATTCTTANCATGTTGCNATGCTTCCGTATTTCCTTGANAAACTNAAGAANACAACNGAAGGAGATTCNAACNTGNTNGANAAAACNGCNATCATGTANGGATCNGCTATGGCAGACAGTAACNTGCACAACCATGTNCGTTGNCCNCTNTTCTTTGTGGGTGGAGCGAANGGNNTNCTNGAAGGTGGTCGNCANATTAAGGCNCCNGCAGGAACNCCGATGGCAAATGTCATGCTAGACCTCCTTCACAAGATAGGTGTGGACGACATCGAGACCTTCGGAAANAGTACTGGAACATTCTCGATCTAAACGACTTTAAAGTTTTGATAAGCTACTGAGCCTCTGAGAGAAAGGGCGGGAGAATACTTATGGTGTTATTCGAAAGAAAAGANGGNTTTGTGANGCTGCTAGGAACTATCCTAGTATTTCTCGTATTTTTCGGTGGTGCTCCCAATGAAGCTCCTGTAGCAGATGCTGCTCAGATGAATGATGTGAGCATGGTGAGAGAGCTTCTGCGTCAAGGAGCCGACCCAAACGCCGCTCAAACGGATGGCCTGACAGCTCTTCATTGGTCAGCGCTTAACAATGAGTCNGAGATGGTTGAAATTCTANTGTTCGCTGGAGCAAATCCATCTTCCACCAGCCGCCTAGGCGGNTACACACCGCTNCANATGGCTAGCAGGGCNGGACATGCCGAAATCGTGAACAAATTGTTGGAGGCAGGNGCAGACCCAAACAGNTACACGACTACAGGTGTAACCTCCATGCANTTTGCNGCAGAATCCAACTCTATTGAACTGATCNAAATGCTTGTGTTAGCTGGCGGAGACGTNAACTCNCTGGACAATTACTCCAGCAGAACCCCTTTGATGTTNGCGTCTACGCGCAACGCTACAAGCGCAGTGCAAGCTCTGATTGACTTAGATGCCGACCTGAGCATGACAAACAACATCAAGGATTACGAAGAGATCNCCAAAAATGCTACGGAAATACGTAACCGGAGAAGCAGGATAAGAGAAGCTGCAGAGGACCCTCAGCCTGAAGAAGAACAAGAAGGCAGAAGAGGGCCTCCAGGAGGTGCAGGTGCAAACCGATCATCTAATCCTTCAGGATATCTCAGCACTGAGAANGTTGAAACTGAAAAGGGACCAAAAGTCCTCTCGTCAATACAGCAAATTGGTAAACANGGGGGATTCACGGCACTGCACTACGCAGCTAGAGATGGCAATATGGAATCAGCGCGCCTGTTGATTCAGGCTGGTGCAGATGTAAATCAGACAAGCGAAGGAGATCGATCAAGTCCGCTCCTAGTAGCCGTCATCAACGGAAACTACGACCTTGCTAAAGAGTTGTTGGAGGCAGGCGCAGACCCAAATATTTTAAGTGATGATGAAGCAGGCCCATTGTTTGCTACACTGAATATCGAGTGGTCTCTCAGAACCTGGTANCCCCAACCTCAAGCTTTCCGGCAACAGGAAANTACTTACCTCCAANTGATGGAAGACCTTCTNCTGGCAGGCGCAGACCCAAACCAAAGAACTGGCACTCACATCTGGTACGCTGCTTATAATGCTGGCAGAATGGGCGTAGACTTTGCTGGNGCAACACCGTTCTGGAGGGCAGCCTACGCACAAGATGTAGAGGCCATGAAGCTGCTAGTAAAATATGGGGCAGATCACGACATCTGGACTTGGAATATAATAGACCCCCGNAGAAGAGCTTTCTTCGCAGCCCTTAACGAAGGTGAAGAACAAGAAGACCCTTCTGGANTACCTCCAGTGCCTCATGGAGGACTCGGAGTTCATCCTCTACACGCCGCTTCAGGCGTNGGATTTGGTACCTCGCGAGTTGCACAGCAACACAGAGGNGTTCCTGACGGCTGGCTACCTGCTATAAAATACCTAGTGGAGGAGCTCGGAGTCGATCCCAANCTTCGTGATAAGGATGGACTTGCTGCATTACACCACTCAGCTGCGAGAGGAGACAATGAAACCATTCTTTATCTCGTATCTCAAGGTGCTGACGTCACAGTTATAAGTCGAAGAGGTCAGACGACCGCAGACCTGGCCAATAGTCCGGAACAAAGAGCTCAGCCCCACCCANTAACCATCGCACTACTAGAAAAGCTCGGTTCCAAGAATAACCACAATTGCCGATCCTGTGGTGGCTAAAATCTTTAGAGTGAAAAATATTCCTATGAGATTCTTTAAAACTGTATTACTGGCACTGGTCCTTCTGAACCTGCCTTTTAGCGCTCAAGCTCAAGACGAAATTTGGAATCAATATAGCCTTGAGGGTATTGGAGGTGTTTTCGTAGAGACCACAACCAACGCTGCGTGTGAATTGGCTGGTGTGAGCANCGATGAAACTCAGGCCATAGTGGAACAGACCCTATTGGAATCAGAAGTGGAACTGTTAACCCGTCAGGAAATGCTTAGAAATCCAGCATTACCAGAACTCANGGTTTCCTCACAGTGCTTGGTGCACCAGGAAACCATAGCATACTTTGTTTCCGTCATGATGCATCAATCCATTCAGATGACCCGCGATTCCCAAATTAGTCTGCCGGAAGGAGTGACATGGTACTCTACAGGGATGGGTATCGGTTCGGTGACAGATGTCCAGACAAGTATGGCTGAGATCGTACAGGAAGAGATCGAAACCTTTTCAGCAGCTTATCTGGAAGCGAATAGCGAGGAAACAGAAGGCCCACCCGACAACTAACTAAGCAGCTCCAGCAATAACAATCCGCCTCTGACCGTCTGATTCCAAGAAGGATCTCGTCTCCTATCACTCATCTGTTTGGACCAATGTCTTAGCCAGCCGAATAGCCTCATCTGCCCCAGAACCCTGCATCAACAAAGCTAGAAATCCTTCCTCTATCCTTTGCTGAACATTGCCTACGTTAGCTGTAATCATATCTGGCAAACCGACTCTCGTAGCTTCAGCAAGAACGTGTAGATTCCCCTGCTCGCNCGCTTCTCTGTCTCCNCCCAAGGCNCTAGTTAAACTCCCTATACCGCANGCTAAAATGCTATACCCCTGCACACTAGCAATTTGAGAGGCCAATCCCACTGCTACTGGATCTTCAATCATAATCATTGCTAGCTTGTCACCTCTTGGATTTAAGGGTGACCACACTTCAACATCCAACTNCTCNAAAAAACCAGCTATCATTTGAGNTTCTTCCACACTCCGNACATGTGGAAATACAACCCCGTCNGCCCCCAGATTAATAATTTCCTCGACTCTAGTTTTGGTCAGATCCTCGCCAGCATCAGTAATAGAGGGAATTCGTACTAACAATGTTTTNGNGGATAATCCTTGGGATCCTTTCAGACCTTCTGCCATTACTTGAACAGCGTCAGAGTCGTAAGATCCTTCCAGATTAAGAAAAACAAAGTCATACAGGGGGTTGTCAGCCAATATTCTGGCACCTTCCANTGTATAAGTTGGTGGAAGTCTTTCTCCAGGGCCTCCAACACCTGCTGCCCTGGGTTCNCTCGGAGCAAAAACCCCAAAAACTGGATCGCCTTGCATCCAGGAAGCAATCACTGGATTATGGTGCTCAAAATCTGCAGGAGAGCACCCTGTCACGAGGATCGCACAGGCAAGAAGACTGACAGCCACCCTAGAGGGTCCCACCATAAGGTCTGACACTACTTTACCTACCATGAGACCCTCTCTCTTTAATTTCAAAATAAGTCCGAGTTCATAACCTTACACCANGCAGCTACAAAATCTTCAACGAATTTCTCCTGGGAATCTTCACAACCATACACCTCAGCAACGGCTCGGAGCTGGGAGTTGGAACCAAAGACAAGATCAACCCTNGTAGCAGTTCTCACCACTTCTCCTGACATACGATCAACTGCTTGGTATGAATTTCTACCCGTCGGACTCCACTCAACATTCATATCCAGAAGGTTNACAAAGAAATCATTAGTTAATTCCCCGGGCCTTTCCGTAAAGACACCGTGACCGTCTACACTAATGCCCAGCGCTCGCATACCACCAACCAATACCGTCATCTCNGTGGCAGTAAGTCCNAGGAGNTGCGCTCTATCAAGCATCATTTCTTCTGGACTAATCGAAAATTCCGTTTTCTGATAGTTACGAAAACCATCNGCAACTGGCTCTAGGACCGCAAAGGAATCCACATCTGTTTGCTCCAAAGAAGCATCCCCACGTCCAGGAGTAAAGGGAACCTTTGCTTCCGATGCCTGTTCGATAGCAACATTCCCCGCGAGGACAATAACGTCAGCTAAAGACGCACCACTTTCTTCGGCAATATTCCTTAGCACTCCCAGCACTCGAGCTAGCTGGTCGGGTTTGTTAACTTCCCAGTCCTTCTGCGGAGCCAATTGAATACGGGCCCCATTAGCGCCACCCCTCATATCTGATCCNCGGAACGTCGAGGCACTAGCCCATGCGGTTTCGATCATTTCTTGGACTGTCAGTCCACTGCCCGCTATCGAGGCTTTGACCGCCTCTATGTCATAGCTTGTGCTCCCAACTGGTACTGGATCCTGCCATATCAGCTCTTCCTCTGGCACTTCAGGGCCCAAGTATCTGGACCGAGGTCCCATGTCGCGATGAAGCAACTTAAACCAAGCACGGGCAAATGCATCTGCAAATTCNTCTGGGTTTTCATGAAAACGCTTTGAGATCTCTCTATAGATTGGATCCTCNCGCATTGCCATATCTGCCGTGGTCATCATGGTCGGCACACGAACAGAACCGTCTTCTGCATCTGGAGCCAAATCCTTTTCTTCTGGATCAATAGCGTGCCATTGATGTGCACCTGCTGGACTTTTCACAAGCTCCCATTCGTATCCCAGGAGTAAATCGAAATAACCATTGTCCCACTTGGTCGGATTAGCAGTCCATGCCCCTTCGAGACCACTAGTTATGCTATCCCTTCCTCTACCTGAACCATGAGCATTTTTCCAGCCCAGGCCCATCTCCTCAATTGTCGCACCTTCTGGTTCAGGTCCAACAAGACCAGCGTCGCCTGCACCATGTGCCTTGCCGAAAGTGTGACCTCCAGCAGTGAGNGCCACAGTCTCTTCGTCATCCATAGCCATACGTCCAAATGTTTCTCTAATATCTTTTGCGCTTGCTATAGGGTCAGGATTNCCATCTGGCCCTTCGGGATTTACATAGATCAGGCCCATTTGAACTGCAGCCAGTGGATTTTCCAACTCGCGCTCTCCCGTATATCGTNTGTTACCGAGCCATTCCGCTTCTTTACCCCAATAAATATCTTCTTCCGGGGCCCAGATATCNGGACGTCCACCACCGAACCCAAAAGTCTTACCTCCCATAGACTCAATGGCGACATTACCAGCCAAGATCAACAAATCAGCCCAACTGATCTTCGTCCCGTACTTCTGCTTAATTGGCCACAGGAGTCTGCGCGCTTTATCCAAATTCCCATTGTCTGGCCAGCTATTGAGAGGTGCAAAACGTTGAGCACCAGTACCCCCACCTCCTCTACCATCACCTATCCTATAAGTACCAGCGGCATGCCAAGTCATACGAATGAAGAAAGGACCATAATGTCCATAGTCTGCAGGCCACCAGTCCTGTGAATCTGTCATCAGATCGAAAAGGTCTTGCTTTAAACCATCATAGTCGATCTTCTTGAACTCTTCTCGATAATCAAAGCCCTCACCCATAGGATTTGATTTTGTATCGTGCTGATGCAGAATGCTTAGATTTAGCTGATTAGGCCACCAACGTTTGTTTGATCNCGTCGCCACCGTGTGCTGAGACCCTCCGGAAAACGGACATTTACCTTCACCGTCTTTGGTCATGTGTAAGACCCCCCCTTACAATCATTNAAGTGAAAAATTCTAATTTTANTTAATGTTGAATNCATAAAAGCTATAAGATATGTAGCGAAGATAATGGTGAGACTAAGGATTAGGAACCTTAAAGACATACAAAGCATTTCCNCTCTGNGGATAACGTAGTTCTGGACTNAAAAGGCGGGGTACCGTCCTAGGGCTNCCTCCGCCTAAGCCACTACTCACAGCGATATACTGCTCTCCATCAATTTCATAGGATACTGGAAAACCCTGTACAGATGTGCCCAGNCTCGTCTCCCACAGAACCTCACCGGTTTCGACGTCGTGTGCCCTGAAGTAACGGTCTACGTCTCCGACAAAAGCTAGACCACTNCCAGTGGTGAGNACAGCGGTGAGATAAGCAGCCCTCTGTTCGATAGTCCACAGTTCTTTAAAACCATCTACGTCATAGGCCACGAGCTTTCCGAGGTTCCCTTCTGTACCTGGCATTTCAAACCACTCTCTATCGGCAGCTGTTCCACCAGAACCCACCTCCAGCGCTACTGGCCTGGCAGCAATCCTGAGGCAGCTTTGCGACATCGGAACTATTAAGGCATTGGTTTCAGGGCTGTAGGCCATGGCTTGCCAGTTATGCCCTCCAGCTGTGCTTGGGCAAACGGAAACGGTGTCACCTATNCCAGCGGATGCAATNTCTTCCCTATAACGCACCGCACCTGTGCGGCGGTCAATACTNTCAAAAACATTTTGATAAATAGTCTCTTTCAGATCTAAAAAAGCGCCAGTCAATCGGTCGAGCTTCCAAAAAATACCATGTTTACCCATGGCGAGCAGGAGTTTTCGGCCACCTCTATCTATCAACACCTGTTCAAATCCCTCATCCAGATCTAACGCTTCTCCAGGAATGTGTTGTCGATACCAAACAATACTCCCATCGTCTGGGTTCAGAGCAAGCGTAGAATTAGAGTAAAGGGCAGGATCGTCAACAGTGAGACCCCTNCTCNCGGGAACCCATGGTTTGGCCTGAGCAGTCCCCCAGTAAATCAATCTCANCTCTGGATCATAGCTACCCGTTGTCCATGCATCCACACCACCTCTGAGTTCAAAGGGAAGGGTGCCCCATGTATCACCGCCTGGCTCACCAGGTTTAGCAACCGTAAAGGTTCTCCANATTTCTTCTCCAGTTTCAGCATCGTGAGCCGTAATAAAACAGCTTTCCATATAGAAACGNGCGCATCCGTTTATCCCGTTGATGACTTTCCCTTCAACCACGATTGGACCGGATACATTNGTGAAACCCTGGCGNTAATCTGCTATCTGAGTTTCCCACACTGTCTCCCCAGTCCGAGCATCTAAAGCCAACATGTAAGCATCACTCGTAGCCACAAAAACCTTGTCCCCATAAAGAGCAAGGTTTCTAAGCTGGCTGAAAAATGGCACGTCGAAGTCCTCTGCAAATTCTCTTCGATATTCCCAAAGAAGTGTGCCGGTAGTCGCATCCAAGGCTTGAATCACGTTTTGTGGATTGGCTAGGTACATCACACCATCACGAATAAGTGGGGTAGGTTGATTGGTCCCGGGACCCATAGACCAAACCCATGCCAGTTGCATGTCGCCCACATTCTCTTTGGCTATCTGATCCAGAGGACTATACCCCCAAGCGTCATATGTGCGCCTATACATAATCCATTCAGAGGGATCAGGTTTAACCAGATCATTTTCTGTCACGGATTTATATTCTGAAATGTCTCCCCATGTATTTGTTATGCCATAAGGCCCTCTGACCGACCTGGATGTGCCAGGATCGGAAACACCTGGACTGGGCTCGTTTGGAATTGACGACAGAACAGTACCTAAGGAATCAGCTGGTTCAGAACCAAGTAAAGCTCCATTCACTGGGACCCCATTTACATTCAGTAGATAAACCGTAATCGCATCATAGTCATCCGCACTTAAAGACCCCGGTGACATCGGTGGCATAGCTTTAATTTCATCAACTAACATTTGAAAAGGTCTTCGGCCCCATACTGCAGTGAAATTCGGACCTGCAAGCCCTGGGGCTTCGAAAGATCCCTGGAAGTCTGAGAGATGACAACTGGCGCACTGATTTTCATACACCAGTTTCCCCCGCTCATTTTGAACTGGAGACATATGTAGACTATACGAGGGGTCAACCTGGGCAGAAACTTGTGCATTAGATAGCAGTATCATCAAGCAGATTACCACGAGTGTTTCCCTTTCAAAAACCACTACAATCTCCTGTCTTCCAATGAAAATAGATGCTTGGCACAATAAGATCATATAGCTTGAAGGAACAGATTGGGGGTATAATGATTTTTATCTTTTAACTGCAAGCCACACAGGAAATCTGAAAGGCCAACAACTAAACGAGTACAATCCCATGAAAAAATGGAGTCCCATTTATTCAGTAAAACTTCTGTTATTTCAGAGCACTACATTTCTTCTGATCTTAGTTGGCTGCACAACTTCTTCAGAGAACGATCAAGCCAATTCAGTCGATTTCAAAGTGACCGAAGCTACAATTACAGAGTTACATACCGCTATGTCAGAAGGTCGGATAACGAGCTCTGAATTGGTAGCATCCTACCTGGCTCGCATAGACAGATACGACCGAAATGGTCCTAAACTAAATTCTATCATCCGACTGAATCCAAATGCTCTCGAGCAAGCCATAGCTCTGGATAAAGAGAGAGTGGAAAGTGGAATGAGAGGCCCTCTTCATGGCATACCTATTCTGTTAAAAGACAACTACAACACGGCTGACATGCCCACCAGCGCCTCGTCGGTAGCTCTCGCATCTTTTGTCCCACAAAGCGACGCATTCCAAGTTACAAAACTTCGAGAAGCGGGTGCCGTGATTCTTGGCAAAACCAACATGCACGAATTGGCTGCTGGGATCACTACTATAAGCTCCCTTGGAGGGCAAACTAAGAATCCCTACGACATAACCAGAAACCCTGGTGGTTCAAGCGGTGGAACTGGAACCGCCATTGCAGCCAGTTTTGCTGCTATTGGATGGGGGAGTGACACATGTGGATCTATTCGAATTCCTGCTTCTAATAACAACCTATTTGGGCTTCGTCCTACCAAAGGATTAGCGAGTACCCAAGGAATCATACCTTTATCCCATACCCAGGATGTTGGTGGCCCTTTATCCCGAACAGCCACTGATCTGGCAATCGGACTCAATGCAGTAATTGGTCATGATCCAGCAGACCCATATACCAGCGCCATGGCAGAAAACCATTCGATCGATTTCTTAGAAGCATTGGACAAAAATGCTTTAAGGAAAGCTAGGATCGGTGTACTCACCGCACTTTTTGGAGATGCCCCAGAGGACCAAGAAATTGGCCTCTTGGTAAAAAAAGCAGTCGCCGTAATGGAGGGCCTTGGATCGGAGATCATAGAAGTTTCCCTGCCGAACTTGAGCACCATGCTCCAAGGCTCAAGTGTAATTGGACATGAATTTAAGTGGGACCTGATAGATTACCTTCAGGATGAACCAACAGCACCCATCAATTCTTTAGAGGAACTTGTGGAACAAGGTCTATTCCACGTAGCACTAGAAGGAACTTTTCGTCGACGTATGGCTGATGAAGAGAGGGACGATCCAGAATACCGAGAATCCCTGGAAAAACAAGAAAATCTGCGAAACGCCGTCGTTGGACTTATGAGACGTATGGAATTAGACGCTCTCGTATACCCTACGATGCGCAGACCGATTGCAAGGATTGGAGATCGTCAAGCAGGATCCACATGCCAATTGAGCGCCTCTACAGGTTTGCCAGCACTCAGCGTTCCTGCTGGCTTCACAGAAGATGGCTTGCCATTCGGAATAGAACTTCTAGGGCTCCCATTCTCCGACCCCGATCTACTATCACTTGGCTACTCTTTCGAACAAAATACAGACTATAGACGAGTTCCTTCTTACGCTTCTGCTATTGGCAAAGATAAATCTCTTTACATCCCTATTCAAACCGACTTCCCCACTGCCGAAACACCCCATACTGAACTCGTCTTTGAGGAAGCCACTGGTACCCTAAAGTATCTGGTTTCAGTTCCAGAAGAAACGCTAGGAGACATTTACGCCATGGCCCTGCAACTAGAAGAAAACCAGGAGCCTGGAGGGATCATCCATAGGATTGCCGGACCTAACAGCCAAATGGTTGAAGGAGAAATCCTTCTGGCTCCCAATACAATAGAAAAGCTCAGAGAACATCAGGTATTTTTCACCATTTTCAGCAGTAAATACCCTAAAGGTCAAATGAGAAGTCGGTTAGCGATTCCATAAAGAGCCAAGTTGTACTATTGTCCTCAATAGATCCTCACCCTCTCACTTTTTTCACAAAGAATATCAATCCTTGATAAGATCCACCTGGTCGATTTTTCTGTTCTGGCTCCCATTATCCGCACAGTGGCTTATGATGGCTACAGAGGGTCCCTTTCTAGCAGCTGTAATCGCAAGGCTCGCAGATCCAACAATCAATTTAGCAGCATACGGGGTTGCTTTCGCCTTTGCAATTTTAATTGAATCACCCGTCATCATGTTAATGAGTGCATCTACTGCACTAGTAACCAACTCTCAGACATATAGAAAGCTGCGCAACTTCATGCACGTTATGAATGTGACGGCAACAGCATTTCTCTTGATTGTCTTAATTCCCTTCGTTTATGAATGGCTGACCATACGATTGCTCGGATTACCTCCTGAAATAACTCGACTGACATATGGAGCTCTGTGGATCTTACTGCCGTGGCCTAGTGCAATTGGATATCGACGGTTTCTTCATGGCCTGCTGATAAGAGCGGGACACACCCGCTTACTAGCGTATGGCACCACATTAAGACTCGGAGTAATGATCCTAACAGCAATCAGCCTTTACACACTTTGGGACTGGCCAGGAGCTTGGATTGGAGCTGCATCACTATCCCTTGGCGTAACCGCAGAAGCATTGGTAGCTCGAATCATGGCAGCCAAAACCCTGAGAAACCTCAACACGAATAAAAACCTATCGACTACCAATGTTGATGATAAATTGAATTACCTTGAAATAGTTAAATTTTACTATCCCTTAGCCCTGACCTCTTTTATAAGTCTAACTGTTCAACCATTACTGACTTTCTTAATGGGAAGAGCGCCATCACCTCTGGAATCGCTAGCCGTCTTTCCAGTTGTTCATTCGCTTTCATTCTTCTTCAGATCCTTCGGTCTCAGTTATCAGGAAGTCGCCTTGGCTGTACTGCAGGAAAATAGAGAGAATTTTCCTAGACTAGCTAGATTTGCATTGTGGTTAGGACTCGCAACTTCTCTTGGAATAGCTTCGATAGCTTTCACTCCTTTCACTATTATCTGGTTTGAGCAAATAGCTGGACTTAGGCCAGAGCTAACTGGGTTGGCGTCTACCTCGCTGAAAATATTGGTCCCAGTACCGGCACTTTCAGTATTCTTGTCTTTCCTTAGATCAATTTATATCCAAGCCAGAATGACAAGCCTAATTACAGCAGCCACTGTCGTCGAAGTCCTAACACTCGCCATACTCTTCATACTCCTAGGGTGGACCCTCGATATGCCAGGAGTGATTGCAGCCTTCTACGCCTTCTTAGGAGGAAGGCTTGCTGGGGTCCTTTTTCTTCTTAAGGATATTAAGAAATGTGAATTAGTCTGATGAATAAAAACTTGCAATTAATTCAGACACTCGACTCGAGTTCCTGCCTCACTTTTTCAGCCAATAGCGACATTTGGCGAACAGCTACGGATAATCCTGCCACAGAGACGGAATCTTCTGACTTCATATCATCAATCAAAGAGCCAAACAACCTGTAATCTCTAGAGTAGATGTTCATGTTGTTTTCCTTCTGCAAGGCCAGCAACTTAGTTCTGGTGAGGCTATACAGGTGTCGATTCAAATCTTCCAGAAGAGTATTTGCGGCCCTTTCTTCCCACCTATTATTGTGAACCACTTTGAGTATCCGCTTCATCATCCAACGCACCTTGAAACGATCTGCAACTTCATAATAAACCTCGGCAGCCAAAGACAAGTCTGAACTAACATCTTCAGCGACCTGAACCACTACTAGCAACTGATCGAAAAATTGTAGCTTCGCCAGAGAATTTGCCGTTCCTTCTGGAACACCCTGACTCTGCAGCTGCCGCAGATAGCCCTGGAAATCCAGGTCATCTTCACCCGAGACAAAATCTGAAAATGTTGTAAGTAGCTCCGCGACCTTGCCCTGGCTTCCCTGAATAGTATCACCTGCATCGGCGCCCATATCCAAATTCACAAGAAGCCATCGAACCGCCCTCTCGAGAGCCTCTGAAAAGCTAACCATCCAGTCATAGAATAATCCGTAGGGCAAACTTTCAGTTGCCTGCTCAATTGATTTTCTGTGATCAGTGAGACGAGCCGCCACCAGCCAGGCTCGGGCCACATCTGCTGGCGTACGATTAGTATCTCTAGAGATACGATGAACGAAGGTGCAACCCATTAGACCGACCAAGTCATTCGTCATTTGGGAAGCAATGATCTCACGTCCGAGACGATGGCTTTCTAAGCTACTTTCACCGATCGCAGCCAAAGCTTCTTTTGGAAAATATTGCCTGAGATATTCCTGTGTCGCTGGCTCATCGGGAAGCCGACTTCGAAGCAGCAAGCTCATGAGCTTCATCTTAACATAAGCCATCACTACATAAAGCTCAGGACGAGTCAAAGAGCGTCCTTGGTCCTCAATACGGGCACACAAATTTTCCCAAGACGGAAGCTCTTCTTCCTCCCTAATAAGGTCCCCAGATTTTTCCAAGAAAGATATTACATCACGGAAGTCATCGGGCTCAGTTCTAGCTCGAATTGCGTCTAATGACACCGTTACGCTTTGAACTCTGTTGTCCTCCAGCACTAACAAGGCCACATCATCCGTCAATTGCTCCAGGAGGCTATTTCTCTCTGTTTCCTTCATAGCTCCCGACCGCACTTCCTGTCCCAAAAGTATCTTTAGATTGACCTCTCTATCTGAAAGGTTCACTCCTCCTGAATTATCCAAGGCATCGGTGTTGATCCGACCACTGCTCAATGCAAAATCAATTCGCGCTTTCTGGGTCAGTCCGAGATTTCCTCCTTCACCCACCACCCTACACCGCAACTGATCTGCATCGATGCGCACACTATCATTGGTGGAATCTTCCACGTCTGAATCTTCTTCCTCTGAAGATTTGACATAAGTCCCTATGCCTCCGTTCCACATCAAATCAACTGGAGCCCTTAGAACTGCACGCACCAGTTCTTCCCCGTTCACAACTTCTATATCTTCAGCCATCCCTAAAGCGTCACGCACTTCGGAATTTAGAATGACTTCTTTCGCTTCTCTTGAAACGACCATACCACCCTTGCTAATACATTTGCGATCATAGTCATCCCAACTCGATTTACCAAGCTGAAATAGCCTTTTGCGCTCCTGATATGAAGCACTGGGATTTGGATTTGGATCTATAAAAATATGTCGATAATCGAAAGCAGCTTTAAGTTTGATTTGCTCAGACAACAACATTCCATTGCCGAACACATCTCCACTCATATCCCCTATTCCAACCACTGTAATGGGTTCGGATTGGACGTCTATCCCTTCTTCAGAAAAATGCCGCTTAACACATTCCCATCCTCCCCTTGCCGTAATACCGATCTCTTTATGGTCATAGCCATTTGAACCACCAGAAGCAAATGCATCACCCAACCAAAAATCATACTCGTTGGCGACATCATTGGCTGTATCGGAATACTTCGAAGTACCTTTATCTGCCGCAACTACTAGATACGGATCTACACCGTCCCAGCATACCACTCCACTCGGAGGCAAATATGATCCATCTACAGCTATGTTATCTGTTACGTCCAGCATTCCCCTAATAAGAGTCTTGTACTGTGCTTTGGCCTCCATAGCCATCTCACCTGGATCCTCCGACTCGTGGAGAGTAATGAAGCCACCTTTCGATCCGGCAGGAACGATTACCGAATTCTTGACCATCTGGGTATTTACCAGGCCGAGCACTTCTGTACGAAAATCATCGGGGCGATCACTATATCGAATTCCCCCTCGGGCCACACGTGCACCCCTCAGATGAATCCCTTGCATCCGCGAAGACTGGACCCAAATCTCATATAAAAGGTTAGTGCGAGCGACATCAGCTCGATCACGCACTGCCACCTTGAATGACAGATAGGGAACCTTTCCAGATCTCTGACTTGGAAGCTTCCCTCCATATCTATAGTAGTTCGTTCTCATCGAAGCATCGACCAGTGCCAGCATACTTCTCAAGGCCCGATCTTCCGAAAGCGATTTTACCGATCGTAATGAGTGTAGCAATATCGATTCGAGGCCTTCAATCTCCTTTTTCCTCTCTTCGATAGTTGATTCATTATCTTCAAATTTTACCGCAAATATCTCGAAAAGTGTCCTTGAAATTGCTGGATATTTAATTAGAGATTGAGTCAGGGCCGATCTGCTCTGTACTAGCCCCAACTGAAATGCATAGGATGCGTAGGCCCTCAAAACATCAACCTCTCTCCAAGCAAGTCCTGACCTTAACACAAGTGCGTTGAGGCCATCACTAGTTGCATCTCCATCCCGCACCGCCAAAATTGCTTCGGCCAACAAGCCTCCACCATTTTTTATCGCTAGGTTGCGACCATCCTTTTGCTTGACGGAAAAAGAATAGATCGCAGCTTCTAGAGCATCTTCTACTTCTATCTCAAACGGAGTTACATCAATGACCCTCAAACCCATATTGTCCAGAATTGGCATAAAATCGGACAGTACAAGTTTTTCTCCGATCAGGTAGAGTTTCATTTCAGTAGCAAAAGGAGGTTCTCCATTTTCCTCTGTAACTACTGAAAATGAAATTGAAGCCTTAGTGTCTGTCTCCTTCATTTCTTCAAGACAAAGAATGTCGGTCAAAGCGACCTCTGGATCTGTTGCGGCAATATAGTCTGGACCGAACGCCTCAGAATAGGAACGGGTCAAGTGACGAGCCTGATCGGCAGGCCTGATTTTTTCAAAGCAGCTCAGCAGTCTGTCAGTCCAAGAAAGAATTATTTCCCGCACCGTCAATTCCAGATTTTCTATTTCTACACTAAGTAGTTTGTCACCTAAGGGTACCAAATAGAAATGTAATCGGGCCTGATCTCCTTCCCCAAGGGTAAGATGATAGTTCAGGACCTCTGATTCTAGCGATTCATTCAATGTTTTTCCTATCTTCCTGCGGACCTCGCTAGAAAACTTGTCTCTCGGAATGATGACCATGGCTGAGGTACCGCTCCGCACCTCGTCCTGATTCAAAGTGACCCTGACGTCATCTGTGTTGTAGGAGGTAAGAACTACTTGGGCATCTCCTGCAATACGTTCGACTGAAGAAAGAAACAGCTCTTCCTTTGGCATGGAACTGAATATTGTTTTGATTGCTTTGTAATCGTGGGACCCTTCCTTAACTCCAGCACTTTCCAAAACCATTTGAAGTTTTCTCCGCAGAATTGGTATCTCTTCCGCAGACTCTACTTCTACCTTGGAGGTAAAGAGTCCAATGAAAACAGTTTCTTCGAGCAACCCATCTTTCTCGTTTATCTTCTTCAGCCCGACATAATCAAGCCGTGACAATCTGTGTACCGTGGACCTTTCACTAGTCTTAGTGACAACCAAGTTAGGTCCTTCGCAAACCAACTTATCCATCTCTATTTTCAGAGCCTCTAGAAGTGTTGAGTCCTTACCTTCTGAAGAATGGAGCAAGCCCAAAGTCGAACCTTGATCCATTTCCATCTTCTTTCCAGAAGTCCTTTTATAGGTACAAGCCCCTAGAAAAACAAAGGCTCCATCCTTAAGCCAAGAAAAGAATTTCCCTGTCTCTAGGAGTTCGTCTCTATGCTCTAGGGAATTTTCCGCTCTCAATTTCAAATCTTCTACAGTCTTGTCGAGCTTACCCAGCATGTTCGGAAAATCCTCAGTCACTTTTATGACATCTCGCAACCTTTTCTCGACTTGATGCTTCAAAGAATTTCTGCTCTCTGAATCAGCAATTTGAGTAAGCTCACAATGAACTAGTGATTCTCTCGACTCCCCCTCCTCGGAAGGCTTGATATCAATAATTCTTCCTTCCTCATTACGTAGCAGGTGAAGAACTGGATACACCATACTCTCTATAGATAGACCTTGACTGTGCACAAATTCCCGTAATGAATCGATTACGAAAGGACGTTCTGAGATATTCGTCCTGAGAACTGTGACAGGAGCACGCCAACCCTCATTATCCGCATCTGGATTGAAAATCTGTACGTCTATAGCTGTAGAATCAGCAGACTGGAGAAACCTCCAAGCTCCTAAGGTCGTGTGAGCCAGAGCGTCTGGACTTCTATTTTGAAGAAAGGATTCTGTTGCTTTGGACAGAAAGATCTCTGCAAAGGATATTACTAACTTCAGTTCTACTGGTTGAACCATCCGTTCAAGTCGTCTTCGCATGGCAGCAAAAGCACGAGATTCGTGACGTAAACGGAGTACGGTGGATTTCGAAGTATCACTCATGGCAAACCATTAAGTTGTTTTCGCTACCATCCAGAATGGAAACAGAATAGACTCTTTGCACCAGCCTTAAAGATAATTGGGGTTGTGCAACTTACAAGAACCCTTCTCAACCAGGAATTTTTTGATTTTCCCCCAACAGTCTACTATCAACAGGTCAAGCATCTCTTTACTGAACCATTGCGACATCATGCTTGACCATATAGCCTGACTGAAACAACCTCGACTCTTTAGAACGATACCACTCAATGAGATTTTACTACGCTGTAATCACACCGCTAACGGTTGGACAATAAATTTACCATGGATGTCTTCCTATCTCTCATCGCAGGGGCAGCCCTTGGAACTATCTTAACCTATGTACAGGTGAATAAAGGGAAACAAGAACTCCGTGATCGAATGATTAAAGCTGAAGCCCTGCTTAAACAAAAAAGTGAAGATATCCAGACCGAAGAAGAAGTCAGAAAATCACAGGAAACCATTTTCGAAGCGACAGCTATTGGTGCTCTCCAGAAAAATAGCGAAAACTTCATTAAACTGGCGAAGCAAACTTTCGAATCCCACGAAAAAGCGACCACAATACAATCGGAGAATTTGAAGGATACGGTTGAGGCACTCCACAAAGAAGTACTCAAGAGGCACGCGGAGACCTCCACCGTAGTAGCAGGGTTGGCCGAGCAGACGACTAGGTTCTCTAATATCTTAGCGGCACCCAAAATAAGAGGTAACTGGGGTGAAACGACTCTAAAGAACCTGGTGGAAATGGCTGGAATGAGTAGCCACTGCGATTTTACCGACACAAATACGAGTTCGATTGATTCAGAAGGACGAAAACGAATTCCAGATATGATTGTAAATCTGCCTGGTGGTAGAACTATAGCCGTGGATGCCAAAGTGAATTTGGACCACTGGGATGCCTACCATAATGCCGAAACAGACGATCAGAGGAAAGAACACCTCTCGCGACATTGGGAGAGTGTTGATAAGACCGCAAAAGAACTAGGACAAAAGAGATATTATGAGAACCTAGCTTCTTCCCCAAATTATGTTCTCATGTTCATGCCTGATTCAGTCTATTTCGCAGCAATGCAGCATGACGACAAACTATTCATGCGAGCCCATGAAAACAAAGTGTTTCTAGCACCCCCTAGCCTTTTATTGCCAATTCTCCATATGCTCGCGAAAGAATGGACCCAGGACAGCATTAACAAAAAGTCAGCAGAAATTTATGACATGGGAAAACTATTATACAAAAGAGTGGGCACAGTAAAACAGCATCTCGATAAACTCGGGAAAGGATTGGGGAGAGCTCTGACATCATACAATGAAGCTATGGCTTCCATTGAGAATCGATTGCTTGTGACAGCGCGCGAATTTGACAAAATGGACATGAACTTGGATGAAGAAATCGGCAAGTTGAAACACTTAGAAATTTTACCCAGAATTCCATCCGCACCAGAGCTACAAACGAATCAAGAGGACCCCCCAGAAAATGACTGAAATAGAGAAAAACCTACTGTGAAGTAAGTCGTACTATTCCATTTTGCTTTCTGAGTGTTTCATCAAGTAAAGCAACCATCGCATGCACAGTATCTATACTTGGAGTGGGAATATTCACCAATCGGCCGAGCTCCGCCACCACTGCAATGATCGCATCAATTTCAAGTGTCCGTCCAGCTTCGACATCTTGGAGCATAGAAGTTTTGTGTGCACCTACTTTTTCTGCTCCACCTATACGGCGGTCTATGTCTACCCTGAAAGTAATTCCCAATTTGTTGGCAACGTCTTGGGCTTCCTCCATTAATGTACGTGCTAGAGTTCTGGTAAGATCAAACTGGCAAATATCCACCAATGTAGCATGTGTCATAGCGCTAATTGGGTTAAAGGACATATTACCCCAAAGTTTTAGCCACATTTCTGCACGTATATCACTAATCTGAAAAGATTTGAAACCTGCATCGGTCAAAAGTTGAACAAGAGATTCTACTCTCTCTGATTCGTTTCCATCCAGTTCACCTAGAGGAAACCGATTCCCTTCAATGTGACGAACGACTCCAGGTTCGGCTATTTCACCTGCGGGAAATACTACACAACCAATAATGCGGTCTACATCGATACTTTCGGTGAGGATGCCTGTGGGATCCAAAGTTTCCAGTCTATGCCCCTCAAACTCACCACCGTGTTTCTGAAAATACCACCATGGAAGTCCATTCTGTACAGGAAGGATCATGGTATCGGGCCCGCACATTTTGGAAATCCCAGTTGCCACTAACGGGAGCACCTGTGCCTTAACAGCCAAAATTACCAAATCTTGTTCCCCAATATCCTCCGAAATTTCTACAGCACGGAGATGAGCGTGATGTTCAGAACCATCGCCCATTAACACCTTAAGCCCACCACTCTTTATTGCATCTAGGTGTTCTCCAACGTCGACCACTGTAACGTCATTCCCAGAATTACTTAAGTGAACAGCCAGCAACCCTCCTATAGCACCTGCACCAACCACACAAATCTTCATTAATTCTCCTCATAGAAATTACTGAGAGTGCCTATTCCATCGATATTAACCTCTATTTTAGTGCCAGGCCTCATGGAACCCACTCCTATAGATGTTCCACAACAAATCACGTCACCAGGGAACAAAGTCACATCCTGGGAAATCTTACTCACAATAGCTTTCGGTGAAAAAACCATATCGCTCACAGGATAATTTTGTCTTTCTTGCACTTCTGTAGTGCCAGGTTTGGTCAGAAATGTTTGAACCACCAATTTTTCCGGATCCAATCCAGTGGCAATTACTGGTCCCATCACTCCAAATGTGTCGAAGCTCTTGGCCCTGGTCCACTGAGGAAAAGTTTCATCTCGATTTACTATCTCAACCGCTGTCACGTCATTGATACACGTATATCCAAATATATAATCTGGCGCTTGATCTTCATTGACCCCACTACAGATGGACCCTATAACAATTCCCAACTCTCCTTCGAAAACAACCTTACCATCATAGCTAGTTGGCTTCAGAATGTTTTCTCCATGCCCCAAGTAGCAACCATCTGTCTTCACCCAATACAAGGGCTCTGGAGGTGTGTCCATTCCCAATTTTTCCGCTAACGCATGAAAATTATTCCAAAGGGCTAACATTTTACCTGGAACACAGGGTATCAAGATCTCAACTTCCTCAAGGCCCACGGTGACTCCTGTGGATTTTGCGCCACCAAACATATCACCTTCGAAAACCTTAATCCTATCCTCTTCAAGGGTGCCAAAACCTACAGCCTCTTTATGCCTAAAACGAAGCCAGTGCAACATTTACACCTCACAGCTAGTCAGAAGATGTGTGCAATAATTTCACTCAATCCAAAGATGTATATCTGGTCATGGAGGCCAGAAGTCAAGTTGATCGTCTTTTTATTACTTGCTTACAGGCGGTAACTTTTTAAATCCAGGACATGAAACTACAGGCAATGCTGGGTACTTGGGAAAACTCTTGTCTTCCACAGAGCGACGACACAAGAAAAACTTGGATCCCTTGTTATTCTCCACTTTCCGGAGGAATGTACAATTCTGACACAAACCGACAAACATCCTTATGGCCTGACACCTATCACAGCAACCTGCCTTCCTACATCTCCATTTCTATGGGAAAAAAAATCTCTTTCACCACATAAGGTGCAGTCTCCCGAAACGGAAATATTTTCTTTTTTTATGCCTAAATCCCTAGCCTGTCTCGTTAGAATACCTCTTAAATCCACTGGGGTCGGTTCGGTTGGTTTAGTGAGACCTAAGCTCCTGAAAACTTCTGGTCCAACTTCATAACAATCTCCGCAAATAGCAGGTCCAAGATGAACAACAATATCTTCCAATTGAGACCTCCATCTTTCTAACAACAATTCAATACCTTTGGTAACTATCTTACCAGCTACGCCACGCCACCCTGCGTGCAACAACATGACTGCCCTGCTCTGCGGATCAAGAAGATATACTGGAACACAGTCAGCAACCGTTATAGATAAAAGTACGCCCGGCCTGCAAGTGGCATGACCATCTGCGGCCTCCGTTAACACTATGTATCCAGATAACTCCGAGTCATGCACTAATAGGTTGGTTCCATGCACCTGAGGAATTCTAACCAAGCTGTTAAAACCAGTTTCTTTCTGAATCTGCTGCATTCGATCATCGCAGTTTATGTCCTCCTTCCTGAGATCAAAAATGTCTGACACAGCACCCTTATATGTGATTCCAGCCACTGCCCAGGGAAATTGTTCAGACCATTCTTGTAGGGTGTACATTGGCAAGCTAGAACCCATCACATTCTCAGACGTACATGACTTCGCAAGGATCATTCCCAATCTATAAGGAGTTTTCCAAAATTCTCGTTGCAGGCCATCATATTATGAGCATCGGCAACTTCATCGGGCGAAAAGATCTTTTCGACCACTGGTAATATTGCGCCTCCTCCAAAAAACGGAAGAATATCTTTTTCAAAGCTCTCCGTTAATTCTACCTTCTCTTGTAAAGATCGAGCCCTCAGGACCGTTCCTCTCAGGGTAACCCTCTTACCCATCATCGCACGTAAGTCTATAGTCCCAGACAGCCCTCCGGGAACTCCTACTACTACGTGCCTCCCCTTAAGAGCTATAACCTTCTGATTGCCACTCAAATAAGGGCCTCCGACCAGATCCAAAATGACATCGACTCCACGTCCATCGGTCGCATCAAGAACGACCTCAGGCCAACTGTCATCAGCTAAAACCGCATGGTCTAATCCATAGGCGTTGGCTTTATCCAATTTATGAGGGCTCCGAGAAGTCCCAATGGTTTTAACTCCCAGTACCTTTCCAATTTGCAGCGCTGCCGTTCCCACACCGCTTCCCACTGCATGTACTAATAATGTTTCTCGATTGACAAGACCCATTTGAAGTACAATCGCATCGAAGGCGGTCATAAAAACTTCTGGTATAGCCCCCGCCTCTTTCAGACCTATACATTCAGGAATTGGTACAACACAAGAAGCATCTGTATTCACGTATTGAGCATACCCGCCGCCGCCCAAGATACCCATCACTCGATCACCGATCTTCCATCGATCAACACCTGTACCAAGGGCGTCTACTACACCCGCACACTCCATTCCAAGTATGTCTTCAGGCCACCCAGCTGGAACTGGATATTGACCCATTCTCTGCAGGAGATCGGCCCTGTTTATTCCTGCAGTAGATATACGCACCGTTATTTCACCAGCTCCAGGCTGAGGCTTCGGCACTGTCCTCAACTCCAAAACTTCCACACCACCGTGACCGTTTAGGACTACTGCTTGCATAGTGTCTCTTTCATTCATAAGAGTTATGATAATCTTTTGCTTCCACTCAGTCACCCTAAGAAATGAAACTTCCAATTAAACTCGACCGACCGATAGCGTTTTTCGATCTCGAAACCACTGGATTAGATCCTAAGAGAGATCGGATAGTTGAGCTAGCCATAATCCGACTATCTCCAGACGGAGATGACTTCCAACGGGTAAGAAGATTCAACCCTGGAATACCCATCCATCCTGAGGCTAGTGCAGTACATGGAATTTTTGACGAAGATCTGAAGTCAGAGGCGCCATTCGAGTCAAGAGCAAGAAATCTTTTTCAATTATTAGATCCCTGTGATTTAGGCGGCTTTAATGTGAGACGTTTTGATCTGCCGATGCTCATAGCTGAATTCGCACGATGTGGAATACAATTCGATCATCGAAACAGACGCATCATAGATGTTCAAACTATATATCACAGAAAAGAACCCCGAGATCTGTCTGCGGCCGCTAGGTTTTACTTGGACGTTCAGCACACGGAAGCACACACTGCCATGTCCGACATCCAAACAACGGTAGCTGTTCTTGGCGCCCAGTTAACGAGGTACCCGGATTTGTCTCCCGAAATGGATTCCCTTCATTCCTACTGTGATCGATCTCCACTTCGAATCGGTTTTGACGAATGGTTTCAGCGAGAGGGTACGGATGTCCTTTTCGTAAAAGGAAAACACAAGGGACAGACCTTGAAGAGTGTAGCAGCTGATAAGCCAGACTATCTATACTGGATGCAGAACAACATCGAAGATCTCCATCCTGAAGCCAAAAAGGAAATACAAAAAGTACTTAACTCTTGATATATCATGGATACCATCTAGACCCAGTAATCCCTATTTACCCTTCAGGAAACGAAGATAACAAAACACCTCTAAATTAGGTTTGATGAAAAACATGAAAACCATTTTCAAATCTCAAATGATCGCGTTATTAGCCTGCATATCAATTGCGCCTCCCTTGGTTGGCGCACAAAGTGGTGTGATTAGTGAGTCCGATCTTTCCACCTTCAAACCCCGTTTGATCGGTCCAGCCGTGACCGGAGGAAGAATTCACAACCTGGCAGTACTGCCAGGAAACCCCTCTGTAATTTTTGTTGCTTCTGCCTCTGGAGGTCTCTGGAAGACAACAAATAGGGGGCACACTTGGCGAAATATTTTCGCCGATCAGACGGTTAGCACCTTTGGGGATGTCGCCATAGCACCTTCAAACACAGATATCGTTTATGCAGGTACTGGCGAGCAAAATAATCGTCAAAGCACTTCGTGGGGCAATGGGGTCTATCGCTCGGACGATGCCGGAGAAACTTGGCAACACCTTGGACTAACACAGACACGTCATATTGGAAAAGTGATAGTCAATCCTATAAACCCTGAAATTGTCTATGTAGCTGCGCTAGGCAACCTATGGCAACCCAGTGAAGAAAGAGGCGTTTTCCGTAGCCTTGATGGTGGACAGTCTTGGGAGAAAACCCTGTTTGTTGATAGCTACACAGGAGCAGTAGACCTCGTAATAAACCCTGAAGATCCAAGTATTCTCTACGCCGCCACCTACCAAAGGCTTCGTCGTACCTGGGGCTTCAATGGTGGAGGGCCAGGCAGTGCAGTCTATAAGAGCGAAGACTCTGGAGCAACTTGGAAACAGCTCACAAATGGTATTCCCACTGGAGACAAAGGGCGCATTGGCTTAGCCATATCCGAATCCAATCCAAACATCCTCAACGCCCTGATAGAACATGCCGATGCTAGTGCACAGGGAACTTACCGAACAGAAAACGGTGGTAACAGTTGGGCCAAAGTCAGTTCACTAAACCCTAGACCTATGTATTACTCTAAAATATTTATTGATCCTTCAGATTCAAATAGAGTTTATGTGCTAGCCACCTCATCCTACAAGAGTGAAGATGGCGGAGCTACTTTCTCAGAAATAGCAGAGCGACCTACCTATGACGTAGGTGTTCACGCTGACCAACACGCTGTCTGGATTAACCCTTCCGACCCAAACCACTTTTACCTAGCTGGAGATGGAGGGTTATGGGAAACTTATGATCAGGGGGACAACTTTCGTAAACTCAATAACATTCCAATAGGACAAATATATGCTTTAGGTCTGGACAATAGAGATCCATACTATGTCTATGTAGGGATGCAAGACAATCACTCGTGGATGGGACCCTCTCGGACAAGAGGATGGATTGGCATTACCAATGATGACTGGAGACAGACTGGATTTGGAGATGGTATGTATCAGCAACCCAATCCCATTGACCATCGCTTTGTATACGGCAACTCCAATGGAGGCGGGTACTATCGTTTTGACCCTGAAACAGGTGATATGATCGATATACGACCAAGAGCAAACTTAACTGAAAGCCGATATAGATGGGACTGGGTATCACCAAGCCTGGTATCATCCCATGACCCAGCCAGAGTCTATTTGGGTGGCAACAGACTATTCGTCTCTCAAGATAATGGTGAATCCTGGACACGCACCGAAGACTTAACTCGACGTGAAGACCGAAATGAAATGGAACTAATGGGAGTGAGAGGTGCCGACATAACCATCTCAGCCAATGACGGAACTTCATCTTACGGTGAAATTGTAGTGATCGCAGAGTCAACCATCGATTCAGAAGTGCTCTGGGTCGGAACGGATGACGGGAACCTCCAAATGTCACGTGACGGGGGAACAACTTGGAGCGAATTAAGCAACAACGTACAAGGCGTGCGAAATGGAACCTATGTGAGCCGGATCGCCAGTTCCATACTTGGCCCCGAAGTAGCTTACGTAGCATTTGATGCGCATCGCGATGGAGACTTCTCTCCCTACCTGTTCGTCACCAAAGATTTCGGTGAAACATGGACTCCATTGATGAACAACTTGCCCTCAGGTTCAATCAACTCCTTTCTGGAACATCCTGACAATCCAAACACCTTGTTCGTGGGTACTGAACACTCTGTCTTTGTGAGCACCAATAATGGATCTGACTGGGCAAAACTCGAAAATCTTCCAACTACCGCTATGGATGACATGGCCATACATCCAAGAGAAAAAGACCTCGTTATAGGAACCCATGGGCAAAGCGTTTGGATCCTAGACGATACTTCCCCTCTTGCGGAGTGGGCTCTTTCAGATTCGGAACAATCACCACACATTTTCAGTATTAGAGATGCTACTATTTTCAACTATAAGAAAGACACATCCTACAGGGGACAAGCCGAATTCCATGGAACTAATCCAGTGTCAGGAGCCATTATCACCTATCGCCTTGGAGAAGGTAGTGGGCCAGCCATAATGCATATTCAGAACCCCACAGGTGAAACAATTCGAAGCATGTCCGTTCCACCCAGCCCAGGGACCCACAGGGTAAATTGGGATCTTCGACATTCACTCACCGATGCACAGGAAGTCTGGAAAAGCCACGACGATCCCAACTTAGCTAGACCCATAGAAAACCTTGGCGCTTGGGTTTCCCCAGGTATTTATACCGTCCAAATAGAGGCGAGAGGGACAAAGGTTAGTCAGTCAGTAACTGTAAAACCTGACCCTTTAATGCCCACAATAAACCAAGAAATGTACGAACAAAGAGAAGCGTTTTTGCTAGACTTGAGAGACTGGAAGGAACGTATTGATCGAGAAGAACCATCCTGTTTTGGACAAAGTAATGAAACTGATAGAGATCTCTGTCAAATTCTAAGAGAAATCCTCCAACTAGAACAAGGGCTCACTGGAGGAGGTGTCCGACCTGGATCACTTTATCCTCCAACAAAAGATCATCAGGCAAGAAAGTCGTCTGTGAATGAAAGACTGATTAACATACTGCGAAAAAATCAATAAAGGATGAAAGACAAATCATGGATAACTTTTTATTCAATGCACACTCAGGCCTAAGGTACATAATACTCCTTTTCGGAGTGCTGACGCTCGGGTATTCAATCTACGGTGCTATTAGCGCAAAACCCTACGATTCTAGGATTCGAATCCTAGCCTCAAGCTTTGTTGGATCAATACATCTTCAACTTTTGTTAGGATTCGCATTGATTCTGAGTGGACGGTTCCAACCTGCCTTGATTGGCCATATCTTTATGATGATTTTAGCAGCGGCAGTGGGACAAATACCAGTATCCATAATGAGAAGACGGCCCCTAGAAGAGAAGTCGTACACTCCTCACGGAGTTGGTGCTCTTCTGGCACTGGGATTCATTGTCTTAGGAATTAGAGCCATAGGAAGAACTGTTCTTGGTTAAAAAAGGGTATTCAAGCTGATAATTTAGAACAACAGTAAGACTGTTTAGCAGGGAGGTTAAATCTCCCAGAGAACAACAATCATTCACGATATCAGTAAACCCCTATCTAACGAGAGAAATGAACCTGATCATGAAATCTTCTGCCCATCATAAGTTATACCTCCTGGCCACTTTCTGGACCTTAGGATTGCTATTTCTTGGAAGTATAGTACACGCAACTGGATCCAGCCTAGCATGCCCCGACTGGCCTACCTGTTACGGCACCATGTTTCCAAAAATGACTGGTGGAATTTTTTGGGAACACCTTCATAGATTAGTTGCTGGTGCCCTCGTGATATTATTTGCAGTAGCCACCTGGATTGGGTGGAAAGCAGAAGAAAAAAGACCAGGGATAAGAATTTGGTCATGTGTAGGCATTTTGCTCTTATTGGTTCAAAGTGTTTTTGGAGGACTGACAGTAATCTTAAAGCTTCCAGATGCAATATCCACAACACACTTGGCACTAGCCTTCTTATTTCTCACACTAGTAACAGTTCTTACAGCGGTGACGTCTCCCCAAAGTACTACCGTTGAGAAGCAAAACTTGAAAAAACTTTCTGATGTCGAAAAAATAGGTGTGTTGAGCGCCGTCTTGATATTTGGTCAATCGGTATTGGGAGGAGTTGTGAGACATACTGGAGCTGGCTTGGTATGTCCAGATGTTCCGCTCTGTTTTGGAGAATGGATCCCACCATTAGAAGCAGTCTCAGTAATAACCCATTTTACCCACCGATTGCTGGGGATCATCGTATTGATATCCTTGATAGTTTTGGCTTATAAGTCATTTGATCTTCAAAGGGGCTCACAAATAAGGACCTTTGCGATGACAGCCGCTGTTCTTGGGGTTTTTCAAGTCATATTAGGTTTTCTATCTGTCTACTCTTTATTGGCAATCATCCCCGTTTCACTTCACACACTCATAGCAGCTACCCTGCTGTCCTGTACAACTTATCTGGTCTCTCTCAGTTGGCGAGAGCGATTAATACTGGAAAATTGAAGAAGGGGAGACACTAGTAGAAGGATAGTGGCAGGAAGTCCCAGAACGATTTAATGAAGATGAGAAGTTCGGATTAGAGACAATATACCGGGAGCGGTAGCAGGAACAGAGTGGAATCTAGAAAATTCGGATGAACCTGCAAAGAATTCACATCCCTCGAATATCCCATCTACAGAAAGCATCACCCGCTGATTCACAGGCGGTATGTTCCACCTGAATACCAGTCGCACCCAAACCTCTCACAGACTCTAAACAGATACCCCCAACTAAGGCACAAGCATTTCCGGTAGGGTCCATCTCCATAAAAAGATGGGATCTGCTTTCCAAAGTCAGGCCTGACCCAGAAAAGCCACCAATCCTCCTTCCAAATAACCTTATGAAACTCCGGTTTATTCTTCTTTTTGCCCGTAGAACTATGAATAGCCTTGAAACAATTTTTGGTAAGTTTAACGGATCAAAAGCCAACCGCTTCCCACACTCCAAAAAGATGTCTACAGAATCTGGCCTTTTATTTACGAGTCCGACTAAATCCTTGAATTCAAGATCTGTAATCTTACGGTTTCTCTTGACTTCTTGGTGGTAGACATCAATCCGATCTACTATAACCTGACTGAGTCCAAGCCTTCGTGGAATTGTCACTGAAGTGTTTTCTTCTTTCAAGACCTCACGAGGCTGATCTTTTTCCTGGATTGTTTCCAAAAGAACTAAAGCCACAAAAGATGAGATACGACTAGAATCGGATATAGAAAACTCCTTTTGTTACTACTTCTTTCATCGACATAGTAAGGCCCGCTCTATTGCGTCCGTGACAACCGACAAGAACCGCTTATTAAAACGTTAGTTCCAAAAAAGCAAATAAAAGGGCTTGCCCCTTCATCCACTTCAAATAACATCAGTGTATAGTAGGTTGAATACAAGTCTAGAATGTTACTAATCTTAAAAACACATAGCACGAAATCGTTTTCTCCACACTTAGCGGATAGCGAACTGGAACATGTTTAAAAATTTGCGTGCGTCATGGCTGGAAGCCGTTGAAAATTTTAAATACGAATTGGAACAAGATTCAACCTTGGACAGCTCACAAGCCCAAACAGAAAAGATGCAGAGCAAAATCCGGGAGGCCGAAAACCTGATCAACAGACTCAGGATGGAAATTGAACATTGCTCAACCCAAACAGAAAAAGAAATCGAAGAGATATCTAAATGCAAAAGAAGGAAACAACTAGCCCTGGATATCGATGATAAAGAAACTGCAACAATAGCTCAAGAATACCTATTAAGGCATACCAGAAACAGTGAGATTTTTCAACAAAAAATCCTTGCACTACAAAACGAACTGACAATGCGTGAAGAGCAACTTCTATTCATGCTTGGAATGTTTAAAGAAGCCAAACTTGGAGAAACTGAAACTTAAGCGAGGTAAAGCCTCGATCAATAGAACTGCCTCTGGCGCAGAAAAGAACTTACCGTTTAGATTTATCTTAAATAAACAGAAACTTTGAAATTTTAAGGAATGAATCAATGGAAAACTGGATTGGTATAGGGATATGGATCTCCGTAGGTTGCATGGTGGGACTACTAATGAGAAAGGTGATCAGCAGGTCAGAAGAAACTCCTGGCCATCTGCCCATTTTGCTAATCCTTAGCAGTTTTGGAGCTACTATTGGTGGCATGTTGGGCGTGGGCATCTTTGAGTTCCAAGAACCGGCAGCTTTAAGTCCAGGTGGTATGGCAGGCGCAATATTCTTTTCATTCTTCATTAGCTTTATCTATCGATGGGGCATACGTGGACTACTTTGAACTACTTGCGATCCCCCCAAGAATACATTGGTGAAAATCTTGAGACCTTCAAGTCTGAAATGCTTGAGTTCCTACGAATCCCTTCCATAAGTACCAGCCCTGATCACCTCGAAGAAGTTCAAGAAGCAGCATCATGGCTGAAAGGCATGATCGAACAATCTGGCCTACAGGCGGAAATTCATCAAACTCCTGGGCACCCGATCGTACTGGGAGAATGGCGAGAAGCTGGAAACAATGCTCCGACAGTTTTAGTCTACGGACATTACGATGTACAACCTCCAGAGCCACTTGAGCTGTGGAACTCCCCACCGTTTGAGCCCGAGATAAGAAATGGACGCCTTTATGGCAGAGGGTCTGCGGACGATAAAGGGCAATTGTATCTGCACCTCAAGGCTGCCGAGGCTTTCCTCAAGGGCCCTGGAAACCTTCCAGTCAACCTTATTCTACTGATCGAAGGTGAAGAAGAAGTAGGGTCTCCCAATCTGCTCCCCTTCGTAGAAAGTCAAAAAGATCGTCTATCTTGTGACGTCACTCTTATTTCCGACACTAGTATGATCGCTCCAGGGCTACCATCTATTCTTTGTTCACTAAGAGGACTAGCCTATTTTGACATTGAGGTGAGAGGTCCGTCTAGCGACTTGCACTCGGGAGTCTGTGGTGGGCCAGTAGTAAATCCCGCTTTAGCTCTGGCACAGATCTTAGCTAGCCTGCAGAATTCAGAAGGGCAGATCGCAATTGATCATTTTTACGATGACATTGTGGAATGGCCGGCGCAGCAGGTAGAAGCTCTAAAAACACTTCCTTTTGACAAAGGAGATTTCGAAGAATCAATAGGTAGAGAGCTCTGTGGTGGAGAGCAACAATACACAGTACTAGAACGTCTTTGGACAAGACCGACGGTTGAAGTTAATGGACTAAATTCTGGTTACACAGGTGAGGGAGCAAAAACCGTACTCCCCAGCGTAGCTCAGGCCAAGGTGAGCTTCCGTCTAGTATCTGACCAGACTCCAGAAAGGATTGAAGTGCTATTCCGACAACATGTGGAGCAAGTTGCGCCAAAAGGGGTTGAAGTCACTATCAGACACCTACACGGTGGTATGCCATGGCGATCTCAACTGAATGAAAAATTGAAATCAGCCGTGGATTCTGCATTGACAAAAGTATTTGACAAGGAGTCGGTTATTGCTGGAGAAGGTGGGAGTATACCTATCGTAAATGTCCTAGAACAAGTGCTGGAAAGCCCTGTTTTGTTGCTTGGATTCTCCTACCCTGGATGTAACCTCCATGCCCCGAATGAATGGTTCCCAGAAGAAAATATTGAAAATGGAATACGGACAATAGCACATCTTTACCAAGAGTTTTCCAGTGTAAACAAGCTGCGATAGAATAAGTATATCAAGCAGTGTAACCCGCTCTTCAATCCTCGCTATTTTCGAGCATCGATACTGCTCTTAAAAGGGCCCTGGCTTTGTTGACCGTTTCATCGAACTCCCTTCTAGGTTCAGAATCGGCCACAATACCAGCACCTGCTTGAACAAAAGCCCTTCCCTCGCTGACTAAAACCGTCCTGATAGTAATGGCAAGATCCATCGACAAACTTCCCCAACCAAAGTAACCGACAGCTCCAGCATAAGGCCCTCTCGCAAGCGGCTCTAGTTCGTCAATAATTTCCATAGCTCTGACCTTGGGAGCGCCAGAGACTGTTCCAGCTGGGAAACAGGCCTTGAAGACGTCCATGGCACAAAGCTCCTCAGCTAAATTTCCTTCCACCTGACTCACCAAATGCATGACATGAGAATACATTTCTACCACCATCAAATCAGTCACTTTGACAGACCCATACTCCGCTATTCTCCCTATATCATTCCTTCCTAAATCCACAAGCATGCGATGTTCAGCCAGTTCCTTTGCATCCCGCCTTAAATCCAATTCAAAATCCATATCTTCTTTTGGATTTTTACCCCGAGGGCGTGTTCCAGCAATTGGTCTGACCGTTACCTTGTCGTCCCTAAGGCGCACGAGAACTTCTGGTGAGCTTCCCACTAGGGAAAAATCTTCCATTTCCAGTAAGTACATATAAGGAGATGGGTTGAGATTTCTTAGCACACTATAGAGGTCAAATGGAGTCCCCGTTATTGTCATAGAAAATCGTTGGCTCAGGACAACCTGGAAGACATCCCCAGCAGTTATATATTCTCTTATCTTTAGGACATTTTCTTCGAAAACACTCTGTTCCACAGTACTGGAGAATTCTGGATCTTTAGATGGTTCCAGTCCTGGATTTACAACAGCAGAATTGGTATCAGACTTTATAGAGTCGATTAATCCAGTGATTTTCTTCGCTGCTGCATCATATCTGTACCTAAGCTCTTCTTCATCCAATTCCATATCTACTTCTACAGATGCGATGGCCATTGCAGAACCAGCCATATTATCCACTGCTAGGACAACATCCATAAAGGCAAATAAACCATCTGGCAGATTTAAGTCGTCCTCTGGTTGGTTCGGTAATTCTTCGATCATCCGAACGACATCGTATCCGAAATATCCCACAGCACCGCCCCAAAATTTGGGCAAATCATACGATGATACCGGACGACGTTGCTCCAATCGATTACTTAAATCTTGGAGAGGATCATTCGTTTGCACTAGTTCCCAAGAAGTCCCGGGCGTCCAAATTTCAACAACCCCTCGACTCAATCGCCAAATTTGAGAAGGTTTAGTTCCTAGAAATGTATACTGAGACCATTGATCACCACCAACCACAGATTCAAAAAGGAAACTAAAGGGCGCACATCGAATTTTTGAATAGGCTATTACGGGATCGTCACCATCAAGCGAGAACTCTTCCCATATCGGAAGAACTCCCCTGTCAGTCACTTGGGTTAGAAATTCTTTGAAGCTAGGTTTGTTTGTCATCTGACCAGTCTATCACTATTGATAAACGTCCTTCAAGGGACAGAAACATATGAGTACAGAAAAAAAGGGAAAGATCTCACGGATAATTTCCGTTGATACTGGGGGTACTTTTACAGACTTTCTCCTTTTTCAGAATAACCAATTGCGCACCCTAAAGATACCATCGACACCGGGTGATCCAGCCGAAGCGGTCTTGCAGGGTATAAACAGTCTATTCACAAAGACTACGAACGACTACAGTCTTCTCCACGGTTCCACTGTCTCGACCAACACCATGCTAGAACGTACTGGTGCCAGAGTAAAGCTGATTACGAACTCAGGCTTCGAAGATATAATTGAAATAGGCAGGCAAAATCGACCGCAACTATACGAGCTTGTTGGTCATCGGCTACCTCCTATAGTCGCTAGAAGTGATAGGAAAGGCATTCGTGGACGGATGGGGCCAACCGGAGAGGTGATCCAACATTTAAATTCTGATGAGATAAAAGAACTCCTTGATTACCTAAAAGACGCAGAATCGATTGCTATCGTTTTCTTACATTCCTATGCCAACCCTGAGCACGAAGACAAAATTGAAGGAAGTGTGTCTTCTCTGGGCATATCTATTTCTACCTCCTCTAAATTACTGCCTGAATACAGAGAGTATGAGCGCACGTCAACAACAGTTACAAACGCCTATGTTGCTCCAAAAATGGCCAAGTACCTTGCTCGTCTAGAGTCTGAATCAGGTGCCCAAAGAATAAATTTGATGGGATCCAATGGTGGTTCCTTACCGATACGGAGAGGGACCCTAGAACCAGTTCACACATTACTTTCTGGACCAGCTGGAGGTGTAGTTGGAGCTCTTGCCTGGAGCAAGAGGGGAGGCGATGACCATATCATTTCCTTTGATATGGGCGGCACCTCTACCGATGTTTCTTTATGTCCAGGTATTCCAACCCATACAACAGAATTCGAAATTGCTGGACAAGCAGTAGCTATTCCTGTGATTGACATCCATACCGTTGGATCAGGAGGCGGTTCTTTGGCAAGGATAGACCCAGGTGGGGCACTTAGAGTCGGACCACAATCAGCTGGAGCAGATCCTGGACCTATTTGCTATGGTAAGGGTGGGAAAGGAGTCACTGTAACCGATGCACACGTCTGGCTAGGGCACCTTCCTGTAGATGGTTTGCTAGATGGATCTACTTCATTAGAGCGAGCGTCGATTGAACCACACTTGCAACAAATCGCAAATTCCTTAGGCTGTGGGCTCGAAGAGGCAGCTGATGGAATACTGAAGATCGCTGATTCTACAATGGAACGTGCCTTGAGAGTAATCTCCGTGGAAAAGGGCTATGATCCTGCAGAATTCTCCTTAGTCGCTTTTGGGGGGGCGGGCGGACTCCATGCCGCTAGCCTTTCTGAAAAACTGGGCACTGCTAAAGCCATAATTCCCCCTCTTCCTGGTCTTTTATCTGCCTATGGCATCCTTTCGGCTGATATAACTCGTGAAACATCTAGAACTGTATTGACATCCTCTGACAGAGTCGGGGCACAGGAGGATATGGAAGCTATTTTTCTGGAACTCGAAGAAACCATCATAAATGAGATGGTCTCCGAAGGAATCGACAAAGAAGGACTCATTCTGAAGCGTTGGGTGGAAGCACGATACGAAGGCCAGAGCTTTGAATTGCGCGTTCCTGCAGAATCTTGGGACTCGTGTTTCCACGCTTTGCATGAGGAACGTTATGGGTATCAACACTCCAACAGACCCGTAATAGCTGTCACCCTAAGATCAGTTGTTTCAGCACCTGGTCCTGAGTTTGAAACGAAGCAATTGGAAAGTTCTGACACTCCGCCCAAGAGTAGCTCTACAGTAGTCTTCTTGGATGGACAATGGAGGGAAGTCAAAAGATTTCAGCGAACTGATCTCTACCCTGGATACGATCTCCTCGGACCATTGGTAATCACAGAGTATAGCTCTACCACCTGGATCCCACCTCGTTGCAGTGTGAAAGTTGACCGATGGGGAAACCTACACCTGACTAGGGACTAATGAACCGTTTCAAGCAACGTCACAGTTTTAGTTACCTTCGCAAAACATCATTATCCCCCAAATTTAGAATACTTTCCCCCGGCATCCTTACGCTTTTTTGTGGCACCGTAGGAATCTTCACCTCCTGCGAAGCTGTTCAATGGGGGGGCATCGAAATAAGTGTGGAAGCCCCTGAGAAACTTCCTGTAGAAGACACCGTTGGCATCCATTCGATAGCAAACTCAGATCGACCTATCCTAACAGGACGCACCTTCTTGTATCTAGGATCAAAGGCAGGAGATGAAGGCTCTCTCATTCCTATAGTAGAAATTCTCCCCAATGGATTCCTATCCACTCCCTCCAACAGCTATAAGGAAAGATCAAAGGAGTTTGCTAAACATTACTTTGAATTGGGATCTCAATTCTCTCTTTTTTCAAATGGTCACAAAATTGGAACACTAACAACCACCCATAACCAATTAAATGCAAATTACTGCCACGCAAGGCCAGAAGCCAAAGGAATTGTCCGGTTGGCACCTGGTGTTGATGAAGCCGAATCTTTCTTGGCTCTTGCTCAAGAATTTTCAACTAGCAATGATGTTCGAGACTATCGTCCCGTCATTCAAACCAGAGCCTTGAGGCAAGCCTCAATCGATATGATTATAGACGTAATTCCTTCTGTTGGAGCAACTTGGCCATCATCGGTCCTCGAAAGTCGTCAAGCACTCAATTTCTTTAGGTTGAGAGAGGATCAAACACCCACTATAATAGCCACGTTCACCAAGAATGGGTCCCTGGAAATAAGCCCCGCTTCTGAAGGAATGTATTCCATTCTTCTCATCGGATCGAATAGCGATGGAGTGGGCTACAAGCCCACTTACGTCGACTATCGGCCAGCCGTTCCAGAAGGTAAAGCAGCTGGACGTTATTTCGATCACTTAGACCTAAACGGAGATGGAATATCCGAAATCATTTTGGAGGTAATGGGAGAAACTTCCAAATGGATTTCTGTTCTAGGCAACACGGGAGATACCTGGAACAGAATGTACATCGACTCATGTGGGCCTTTCGATACTTCACAGAACGAAATATCCTGAACGATGCTAAATTTTGGAGCCTTTCGTCTACACTTACCCCTGGCAGTCCTGACTATTTGCTTTGGATGTGAATCTCCAAAAAATAATAGTGCTAGTGGTCACTTTGGGTATACACTCGTATCTACCTCTCAAGCTTACCCAATCCAAGTCACTGATTATGAAAACAAAACGCATACATTTTCAAAATCACCGACCCGAATTATATCTCTAGTTCCTTCAGCTACAGAAACCCTCTTGGCTATGGATGCTGGAAATAGTTTAATAGCAAGAACAGATTTTGATGATGCGCTAGAAATCATCGACTTACCATCGGTAGGAACAGGTCTGAATCCTGATTTAGAAATACTACTTTCTTTGCGTCCAGATTTAGTAATTGGATTTGCAGGAAATTCTGATCCATCAATAAAAAGACACCTGGAGAACGCTGGGGTCACTGGTTTCATGATCCGACCAGATAAGCTGGACGACGCAAGAGAGATTATTAAAAAACTAAGCATAATCACTGACAGGGTACCCCTAGGAGACTCAATAGTGTTGAGTATAAATACCTCCCTAGAAGCGGTTAAGCTAAAAGTGGCAAATAAAGCTAAACCTAAGGTAGCTTATATACTGGGTGGTGAACCACCATGGGTCTCTGGTCCCGACACATATATACATCAACTGATAGTAGCAGGCGGTGGCTACAACATTTTTGAAGACCTGGAACACCAATATGTACCAGTAAGCCTGGAAGAGTTCTATATTAGACCACTGGATCTAATCTTATCAACAGAAAACACACTACTGTCAGACAACCTGCAAAACATTGAAGTTGCAACACTCTCACCTTCCATTGAAATACCTGGCCCGAATTTAGGACAAGCGGTTGTTGAGATTGCTAAAGTCCTTCACCCTGAGGTGTTTCGATGAAACCCTTGGTATACGGATTAATCTTCTTTACTGCTTTGGTGGTAGCAACTGGACTAAGTATATGGCTAGGTCCAGTAGATTTAACATCAGCACAAATATTGGAAACCCTCAGAGGAGAAGGGCCTCCTGAAAACCTTTACATTGTCAGGGAAATTCGTGGTCCTAGGACGATACTAGCAATCATGGTAGGTGGTGGGTTAGCATTAGCTGGTGCTGTATTTCAGGCTTTGCTGAGAAATCCTCTGGCAGAACCATACATCCTGGGTATTTCTAGTGGGGCCGCCACAGGAGCAGTGTTGGTCCTTTCCCTTGGGTTAGTGGCCTCACAAGCATGGACCCTTCCAGCAGCAGCTTTTATAGGATCCCTCTTAGCAATATCCATTGTATTAGCCGTTTCTTCCAACCACAGCCAGAAGATAGATGTTCGGGTTCTTTTATTGGCTGGAGTGGTGACTGGCGCATTCTTTTCTGCGTGTATTTCGCTGATTTTGACACTCTCAGACGCTCCTAACCTTAGAAGCGCTGTCCTATGGATGATGGGAAGCCTTTCAGGGGCAGAGTGGTCAACAGTAACAGTGGTAAGCGTGTACACCTTCCCCTGTGTAATCATCCTCCTTGGCTTAGCGAGACCCTTAAATCTTCTAACTATTGGTGAAGACACAGCAAATTATCTCGGAGTAAAAGTAGAACGCGTGAAGCTGACGGGATACATCGTTGCATCACTCATGACCGCTGCGGGTGTAGCAGCAACTGGCATAATCGGATTTGTCGGGCTTATCGTGCCCCACGGGATCAGACTACTTATTGGTAATGACTATCGCTTCCTACTTCCTCTCTGTTTCCTTTGCGGCGCCACCTTCCTCACTCTCGCAGACACCTTGTCTCGCATCCTAATTTCACCTGCCGAAATTCCAGTAGGAGTTGTAACAGCTCTCTTTGGAGTTCCAGCATTCTTGTGGCTACTGCGTCGGAACATGAAAACGGGACGCTCATGATTAACCAAGTAACCAAAGTCCAAACTTCTAACCTTACCGTGCACTACCCTAACTCTGAAAAACCTGCATTGGATAGTGTGACGATGACAGTTCTCCAATCCTCTTTTTATACAATTTTAGGACCAAACGGATCAGGAAAGTCCAGCTTACTAAAAGCAATAATGGGATTAGTGAAACCTAGGACTGGCAACGTATCTATAAATGGACTGTCGCTCTCTCACTGGACTCGGCCAGCATTGGCCAAAGAAGTCGCTGTAGTCCCACAGTCGGAAACATTCGCTTTCCCGCTGACTGTCAGAGAACTGGTAGCCATGGGCCGCTATCCCTATTTACGCTCTTTCCAATCTGAAACCATCGTGGATCAAAAAGCTATCTCGGCATCCTTAAAAAATTGTGATATAGAGCATTTAGTAAATCGACAGTTGTCTACACTCTCTGGAGGGGAACTACAAAGGGTACGTATAGCTAGATCCTTAGCTCAAGAGCCAGAAATCCTGATACTAGATGAACCCACTGCAAATCTGGACGTCAGATATGAAATGTCCATCTTCAACCTACTAAAAACGCTGACTGTTGAAGGTATGACCATAATCTTGATTACACATCACCTCAACCTTGCCTCAGAGTTCTCCGACCACCTCCTATTACTGAGTCAAGGAAAGGTTGTCGCTACAGGGACACCTAAAGAAGTACTTAGTGAATCCAAACTGAGAGACGCTTACGAATGGCCCATAGAGGTCGCAACCAATCCTGCTATAGGGGGGCCTCAGATTCGCCCACTGTCCACAGTCCCTAAAGTTCCCCATAGAGGACCTGGTAACTCTCAAACCGACTCCCAAGAATAGAACCCTTTAACAGAGCCTGCTTGACAGAACAATCTGGCTCATGAAGATGGCTACAGCTACGAAACTGACAGCCCGAAATATAGGGAATAAAATCAGGAAAACATGAGTCTAGGTCGTCTCGGGTAATGAGTCCTTTTACTCCAGCATTACTAAACCCAGGGGTATCAGCGAGCCAGCCTCCGTTACTAAATGGAATCAATCTTGACCTGACTGTGGTGTGGCGACCAGTTCCATGTTTAGCACTAACCTCTGAGGTCTTCAACGAAATATTGGGATCTAAGCAATTGATCAAACTTGATTTACCAACACCTGACTGACCCGCCAATGCTGTAATACCACTTTTTGTTTCGTAAGCAAGATGGTCAATCCCTTCCTTAGTTTCCGCACTCGTCCGAATCACGTCATACCCAACCGATTTATATATAGTGCTTAGACATTCCATCTCTTTTTTTGTGTCGGCAAGATCTATTTTGTTAATGACTACCACCGGTTTGATGCCCTCTGACTCAGCGAGAACTAACATCCTGTCTATGAAATTCTTGCGAGGCTGAGGATCCTTCACTGCAACAACCAAAAGAACTCTGTCGACATTGGCCACTAATACTTTGATTTCAACCCCACTGCCACGACTTCTTAGGATAGCATTTTCGCGGGGAAGTATTTTTTCAATAACATAGGAACCATCAGATGTCTCAACCACAGCCACTCTGTCCCCGATGACAACCCGATCCCCTACTCGATTTTGGAGTTTTAGTCTTCCCCGCAGATATGCCTCTACTGGACTATCTTCTGGAGAGACCGAGACTTGATAGGCTCCGCCACCGACTGAATTTACCACTCCAGTCATCCAATCCAAAACTTAGAATGACTCCCTATTCAAGGAGCTCTCACACTAAAAAGAATGACCAAAAAAGAAAAATTATGCGGCGAACGATTCTAGAGCGTCGCCTTTTCTTCCTTCACGAAGCCGACGCAATGCCCGATCACGAAGCTGGCGAATCCTTTCCCTAGTCACGCCCAACATATTTCCTATCTCTTCCAAGGTATGTTCCCTCTCACCCTGAAGCCCGAAATAGAGCTTAAGCACTTTAGCATCCCTAGCATCTAAAGTGGTCAAAGCAGACTCCACAGTTTCCGCAAGCAAGCGTCCCTCTACTTCCTGTTCGGGCTCAGCTGCTTCCTCACTTACGAAGCGCTCAACCAATTGGGAATCTTCGCTATCTCCAATTGGTGCGTCTAGCCTGATTTCCGAAGAGTTTAGGGTTTGCAAAGATTCTATAAGCTCGGCTGTAAGATCTGTGACCCTACTCAATTCCTTAAAAGTCGGCTCCCGATTCAGTTCCTGCTTTAGTCTTTCTTTCTCTCTAAATATGCGTGCCAAATCAGATGCCCGATTCAGGGGAACCCGAACTGGACGTCCTTGATTAGCTAAAGCTGCCAAGATAGCCTGGCGAATCCACCAAACAGCATAGGATATAAACTTCACACCCTGCTCCGGATCAAATTTTCTGGCTGCAGTCACTAGGCCAACATTACCCTCCTGGATGAGATCTGTGAGTGAAACACCTCTGTTCTGGTATTTCTTCGCCACACTGATCACGAATCGAAGATTGGCTCTTGCCAAACGTTGAATAGCATCTTGATCACCTTCTTGCGCCAGTGCACCAAGCTCTTTTTCCATCTCTGGGGTGATCAGCTCATAACGACTCACATCCCGAAGGTATTGATCAAGGGCAGTCTTTTCATCTAGCGAAGAATCAAAACTAGCAAGTGGGTTTACTTGCTTTTTCCGAGTCTTTTTCCTGGGAGACCGAGCGGCCTTAGTAGCTGGAACCGTAGCCATGAAAATTTGATTCCTCCTGACCCCTTTTCAGGGTCGAAAGTGGCGACATCCACTGCCATACAGCACCAGATGTCTATCCGTATCCTATACAGCCCAGTATTTTAATGTAAACTGGCAATTCTGTCTAGTCCCTCTCTGCTTCCCCGATCAGCCTTAATACACAACCACAGAAACATTGTTCCTGATGGCTTATTACTGGACCGATCCTCTCTCCCAAAATCTGTTTAGTTGTCATTCTTTCAAAGGTTTCCGGAAAAGAAAAACCAACAATAATCCAGCGCCTAGACCACCGATGTGGGCCATATAAGCCACCCCTGCGCCCACTGGATTTGCTGTAGATCCAAACATCTGAATTAGTGTCCATATTCCCAGGAAAACCCAGGCTGGAATGGGGGTGATAGTAACAGCATACCCAAGTACCAACAGAGTACGAATTCGTGCCCTTGGATAGAGTACCAAGTAGGCTCCCATAATTCCACTGATTGCCCCTGAAGCACCGACCATCGGAATAGTTGAATTGGGTTGACTGATAGTGTGAACTAAGCTGGCCACGACCCCAGTGAAGACAAAAAAGAGCAGAAATCGCGAATGCCCCATCGCATCTTCAATATTATTTCCGAAAATCCACAAGAACCAAACATTACCAATTAAGTGCAGCCAACTGCCGTGCAGAAAAATAGACGAAAATAGGGTTTGCCAGCTATAGCCACCTATTTGACAAGGTGAACTCTCAATACCAATCCCCACACTGCCAGTCACTTCTACGGGAATAGTTCCGAATTTGCATATCGAAGCCAAAAGTACTTGGCTGGAAAACCCACCATTTTGCAACACAATCCAGGTCAAAATACAGCAAGTAATGAGAACTGACGTGCCTATCGGTTTTAGATCGGTCGGATTTTCGTCTGATAGTGGAAACATCTCTAAGTATCACTTTTTAACGATTTTCCGACATGAACAAATGGCATAGTTATAAACTAACTTGCCTCTTCAGTGGTTAGCTCTTCGAGTACACTCTCCATCTCCAGATTACCTTTTTCAAAGGCAAAAATCCTGAGAACTCTCGTTGCTGTATAGAGAGATTCCGCCATCCGTGGGAGGTCGATAAGGCCTGAAACCCCTCTAAGGTCTAATCTTTCCACTCCTCCCCTTGTTCTCTTTATCAAAAGGTCTAGCTGAAACATCGATTCCTTCACTGGAAAATCAATGACTACCTCTCCAGATTCTAATCCCAATTCATTCGCCAAACGATCTTCGAACACTCTTCTCCTATGGGAATCCTCGAGCACCCAATCTTTTATGACACGCCCCTCTAATTCGGCCGCAGTGATCTCCATAATCCGTTTGGGAAGCTTACGCTCCTTCAAGGCCGGTATCCAACGAGAAGTCAATCTGTGGCCGACCTCACTATCCTGGCTCTTAGCTCTCCTGTAAATTTCATAAATCAATTCTTCATCAGTAGGACCCACTAATTCCTCTTTAGTCAACATACCAGCTCCAACGGCCTCATACACAATTCGTTTGTAGAGCGCAGAGGCAGACCTGACACCATGATGCCAATAAACATTTCTGAACATCTGATACTTGGCAAACAAAAGGGATTCAAGTGCGGCAACAGCTTTCTCGTGAATACCTACTTCTAGGCCTCCTGAAACTGGGTCTTCAAGAAGCAACATTCCTTGAATCAATCTATCTACATCCACTTCACCATAAGGGACTCCGCAGAAGCGAGCATCTCTCTTGAGGTACTCGATCTTGTCTAGATCAAGACTTCCGCTAACCAGCCCCCTCAATGGGTTAGCACTTTCACTTCTAATAAGGGCTTTAATATCCTCTCCTGCGGTCTCTCCGAGTAATTCTAGCACGGGCTTCATCTGGGCTGAATCGAAAAACCGAGCGCTTACGGCCTCATGATCACCCAGAAGAAAGTTGTCCTCAAGTTCTTCTAGGGCATGTGAAAATGCGTAATGGCCAATGTCATGTAGGAGGCCAGCATAGGGTATCAACCAGGCTTCTTCCAATGCTTCACCCTTTAGCTGGCCAGACCCCTTCAAGTGTCCCAGAGCGACTTTTGCCAAATGATATACCCCAAGGGCATGCCCGAAACGAGTGTGTGTTGCTCCTGGATAAACCAGATGGGCAAAGCCCAATTGCTTTATATAGCGCTGCCTCTGAAATGCTGGGGTATTGACTATTCTTACAGCATGCTCGTCCAAGCGAATAGTGTTCCACAAAGGATCACGAATGACTTGCTCGTAATTTTCAGAAGACACGAAAGTACTCCATAATCCTCTCTCAGTTTTTCAATTTTCCTGGTAACCCCTAACTTACCCCCTCTCTACTAAAAAAAACTTTTCCTTGCTTCTACCATGATTGAAGTCATTTCCTCTTTCGCTCCTTGCGGAGGCCTACTGAACAAACTCACCCCAATAACCATCGCAAATCCAACAATAAATCCTGGAATCATTTCATAGAGATCGAAAAACCTTTCTTTGAAAAAAAGGACCCATACAATTGTCGCTACAAATCCTGATATCATCCCACCTATCGCCCCAGCTTTGGTGGTTTTATCCCAAAACAGAGAACAGATAATCGTGGGTGTAAAAGCAGCTGCAATACCTGACCATGCAAAAAGAACAAACCAGAATATAGCCCTTACTTCCATCAACGCAGCTACTAACGCCATAGTACCTATCACCACAGTGACTAATTTCCCGATCAGCGAAAGCACCCTTTCTCGGATTGCTACTTTCAGGGTCTGCTGAATAACATCTCTGACAACTGAAGCAGAAGCTAGAATTAACAATGAATCCACGGTAGACATTATCGCTGCCAAGACTGTTACCAAGAATAAACCCGTTACTATAGATGGAAATAGCTCTATACTCATTACAGGAAGAACAGTTTCTGGATCAGTCAAAGCTGGAAACAAAACTCTGCCAGCCATGCCAGCAAAAACTGCTCCAACATCAAAAACCAGGATGCAAGGAATTGCTATTCTGGCACCTCTAATGATGTCCGACTGGCTACGAGCTGCCATGAATCTAGTAAGCAACTGAGGTGAACCAAGAAAAGCACATCCAATAGCAACAAACCCAATCGCACTGAACACAGATGTCAAATTGAACCCTCCACTCCCCATTAAAGTCAAAAGAGCTGGGTCTTGCAAACGAAGATTTTCTATAAAAGAATCCCACCCTCCAGATGCCAATATCCCCGCAACTGGAAGTAGTAAAAGACAGCTAAACATCAATACTCCCTGAAGTAGGTCGCTATAAGCTACAGCCTTAAAGCCACCCACTGTCGTATAGAACAATATGACCACAGCACCAAGTGTTACACCTGTGGCATAATCGGCTCCTAAAAAGGAATTGAAAGCTTTGCCGGATGCTGTCAGTTGTGCAGCAGTATAGGCAGTAACCATGCTGAGGATTATGACTGTTCCGACGAGCCGAAGGACATGTTTATTGTCTCTAAATCTAGCTTCTAGATAGTCCATGACCGTTATAGAATCATACCGGTCGGTGTATTCTTTGAATGGCCGGGCCACATATTTCCACGCAATTAAAACACCCAGAAACTCCCCCAATACAACCCATAAGGCATGAAAACCGACCATATATCCCATACCAGTGAGACCCAGTAACAACCAGGCACTTTCACCGGTTGAGGTAGAGCTAAACGCTATCACCCACGATGGAAGTTTCTTTCCAGCTACATAGTATCCTGCCAGACTTTTTGAATCTCTAGACCCCCAAAACCCCAAGGCTAATAACACAAGGAGATAGCCACCTAGTACCAGGACTATCCCCCCTGAAGATTCCACTATCTAGCCCCCAATTTGTGACAGGCTCTCCCAAACCTTTCAAGTCCTTCTTCTATTTCAGTTGCGGTGACAAGTAACGAAGGTCCCAACCTGATGACATGACCATGAAGTCCTCCTATTCCTACCAGAAGCCCTTCTTCCCTGCAGGACTCTAACAATGCCTGTGCCTTACTGGCAAATGGTTTTTTCTCATCCTTGTTTTCTACTAATTCAAGGCCAAGCATTAATCCTTTCCCTCGCACATCTCCAATCCAATCAAACTCATCTTTAAACTTTAAGAGACCCTCTAGGAGCTGGCCTCCCTGTTCTGAGGCCCTTGCAGGAACATTTTCCTCTATCATCACCTCCATGGTAGCACTTGCAGCAGCCATAGAGATTGGGTTGCCTCCGAAAGTAGAAATGGTTTTAGACTGCCATGAATCTGCGATTTCTGGGCGCGTCGTCATAGCACCAACTGGAGCTCCGTTAGCTATTCCTTTAGCCATGACCATGATATCTGGCTCTACGTTGGAGTGCTCAATCCCAAACCAATGATCACCTGAACGACCAAATCCAGACTGCACCTCATCAGAAATAAATAAACCCCCATAGGATCTTATTATCTCTGCCGCCCTCTCAAAATATCCTTCAGGAGGAACTATGTAACCACCCACACCCATTACGGATTCAGCTATAAATGCCGCCGGTTTACCATTAGTGGTTGTCCGAATAACATCCTCTATGTCATTCGCAAACTTCTCGGTACAACTGGCATCACAGGGCTGTTTATATGGACACCTGTATGGGTAGGGTGTCTGCACATGTTTGATGCCCGGAAACGACGTCGCTAGTGGACGCCAAGAACCTACAGCCGTCAAATTGCTCGTCATGAAACTTCTGCCATGATAAGACTGGCGGAGGCCTATGACTTCACTGCGGCCTGTATGCACGAAAGCCATCTGAATCGCAGATTCTATGGCCTCAGTTCCAGAATTAGTAAAGAATGTCTGACTGAGTTTTCCTGGTGCGATCGATGCTAAAAGTCTAGCCGCTTCGACTTGTGGTTTTGTCACATACAGGGTAGAAGTATGTCCTAGTGTCTTTAATTGGTCACTCATACGAGCAACCACCTTTGAGTTGCAGTGACCAACCGAAGTCGTGAGAATGCCAGCGAACATATCCAAGTATTCCCTTCCATCTATATCCTTAACCCTCACCCCCTGGCCTTCGGTAAGTACCAATGGATTTTCGTATAGTGGCCTTACTGCAGGAAAAATAAACTCATCTTGCACATTCAACACATCCTGGTCGTGCGACATAGTCATAGCACCCCGTTTTATATTGTAAAGCGTCTACATCTACTAGATCTAATCGGATTCTAAGCAACAATGACTGGGTTCTAGGTGACTCCCCTGGTAACTAGTTATTACTAGGAAAAGCAAACCTTATGTCCTCTCCATCCCCGGCGGACGAGGGCCAACGTTGGGTGATTGTTTTCCTCCTGGTGTAAAAACGCACTCCGTCTGGACCATATGCCGCCAAATCTCCGAATAGGGATCTCTTCCACCCTCCAAAACTGTGTGATGCCACAGGAACGGGTAAGGCTACATTAACTCCCACCATACCCACCTTGATATGATCGGTAAAATACCGAGCCACTTCCCCGTCTCTAGTGAAGATACAAGTTCCATTGCCATATTCATGGTCATCAATTAACTCCATCGCATCCTGGAGTGTTTTTACTCGAACAACACACAAGACTGGACCAAATATTTCGTCTGTATAAATACTCATCTTTGAATTGACATGATCAAACAAACAAGCTCCCAAGAAAAAGCCGCTTTCGAGTCCTTCCACTTCGATATCTCTTCCATCCACAACCAACGAAGCTCCTTCCTCAACGCCACGATCAACATAGCCAGCTACTTTAGCCTTATGCTCCCTTGTAACCAACGGTCCCATGTCAACATTTTGGGAGCATCCAGAACCTACCTTTAAAGTTCCTAAACGTTTCTTCAAACCTAGGATTAGTTTGTCAGCCGTGTCTTCTCCTACAGCGACTGCTACTGAAATTGCCATACAGCGCTCCCCTGCTGAGCCAAATGCAGCACCCATTAATGCATTTACTGCAGTTTCTGTATTCGCGTCTGGCATGACGACAGCGTGATTCTTTGCGCCTCCTAAGGCTTGAACGCGTTTTCCATTAGCTGTCCCTGTCTGATAGATATACTCTGCGATAGGTGTAGACCCCACAAAACTTATCGCCTCCACTCTTGTATCATTCAAAAGAGCATCAACTGCCTCTTTCCCACCATTTACCACATTGAAAACTCCCTGTGGCAGCCCGGCTTCTGTAAGTAGCTCAGCCAGAACTATCGAAGCGCTTGGGTCCCTTTCAGAAGGCTTCAGAACAAAAGTGTTTCCACAGGCTAAAGCGATTGGAAACATCCACATTGGAACCATCGCTGGAAAATTGAAGGGCGTTATGCCTGCGACAACACCCAATGGCTGGAACTCAACCCAACTATCGATAGCGGGTCCAGCATTCTTACTATATTGGCCCTTAAGTAATTCTGGAGCTCCACAGGCATACTCTACATTTTCAATACCCCTCTGGACTTCTCCCATGGCATCATCTAGAACTTTACCATGCTCCTCACTGATGATCCTGGCCAACCTTTCTGAATTTTCTTCTAGTAAAGACTTGAATCGAAACATGACCCGTGATCTCTTTCCAGGAGGTATTTCCCTCCATGCTGGAAAGGCTGCCTCGGCTGCCTCGACAGCCATCTTCACTGTTTGGTCCGTGCCCATTGTAACCACACGAAGCACGCTTCCGTCAGCTGGATTATAAACTACCTGGGTGTCCTCAGAACCAGAAACGATTTTTCCATTTATGAAATGACCAACAGTGTCGACTTGAGCTTGTGATTCTAATTCAGGATTAGTGTTTTTCATATTTCAATTGCCTCGGCTACCTTCTTCCTAACCAGTACTACAACTAACTTTGTGACTGACTCATTTGTAAAATCCAGTCAAATTCTTTTTTAGACACTGGCTGCACAGATAAACGCGAATTGTTAACTAGGACCATATCAGCCAATGGCTTTTGCTCCTTGATCTCCGTTAAGCTTATTTCTGAGTCAAATTTCTCTACAAATTCAACATCTACCATTTGCCACCTGGGATTTTCTTCACTTGATCGAGCGTCGAAATAGCTGGATTCCTCATCAAACTGAGTGAAGTCTGGGTAGAATTCCCTTACAACTTTTGCTCGCCCGACTACCGCTGGAGGAGTTTGCCTACTGTGATAGTAAAGTACCTCATCTCCGACTGCCATTTTCATCATATTGTTACGAGCCTGATAATTTCTTACACCATCCCAATGAGTTCTCCCATCAGCAATCAAATCATCGATAGAGTACACATCGGGCTCGCTTTTCATTAACCAGAAGGATTTTTTCATAAAATCAACCAAGAGCTGAAGTTTATCTTTTACCTGACTNTTAGCGTAACCAAGTTCTGTTTGTAGCTGTGATCATTTGGGACCTGCTTGCTTTATTTTTGATGGAATTTCAGGNCCAAGTCGATCAAAATTGTCTTTGAACATTTGNGCNAGATCTGAAGCAGCATTGTNGTAATCTGAAGGATGTTTCCAAGCATNAGGNGGATTCAACACCTCACTTGGCACTCCTGCCACAGTAACTGGNATACTCAAACCAAATACTGGATCTTCCTTNACAGCTACTTCACTTAAATCGCCGCCGACGGCTGCTCTCACCATTGCCCTTGTATACGAAAGTTTTATTCGCTCACCTACACCGTATCCCCCTCCACTCCAGCCAGTGTTTACCAACCAGGCTTGAGTTCCGTGTTCTTCCAACAGTCTGCCTAGCATCCTAGCATACTCCGATGGAGACCGAGGAAGGAAAGGAGCGCCAAAGCAGGCACTGAAGGTTGCCTTAGGTTCGTTAATACCCCTCTCAGTACCAGCGACTTTCGCGGTATACCCNGACAAAAAATGGTACATCGCCTGCTCTGATGTCAGGCTAGAAATGGGTGGTAACACGCCAAATGCATCGGCGGTCAGAAAAANTATATTTTCTGGATGTCCCGCCATTCCAGAAAGCACAGCGTTCGGTATATACTCAATCGGATAAGATGCTCTTGCATTTTCGGATATAGTTCCGTCATCGAAATCTGGCTCACTAGAGTTCTCATTTAAAACAACGTTTTCAAGGATCGTTCCGACCATTTCGGTTGTTTTGTATATCTCGGGCTCACTCTCTGGAGTCAGTCGGATGGTTTTTGCGTAACAGCCTCCCTCAAAATTAAAGATCCCGTCCGCTCCCCAACCGTGTTCATCGTCACCAATCAGATTACGCAAAGGATCGGCCGAAAGGGTGGTCTTTCCCGTTCCTGATAACCCGAAAAAGAGAGCTGAATCACCATTACGCCCTAGGTTTGCAGAACAGTGCATGGGCAGAACATCTTNATCTGGCAACATATAGTTCAGGNCAGAAAAAATAGATTTCTTTATTTCGCCAGCATAGTTAGACCCTCCTATTAGAACCTCCCCTTCCTTTAAATTCACTACGATAAAGGTGCCCGAATTTGTTCCGTGTTTTTCAGGGTGAGCTTCAAACCCTGGTGCATGCAGAACAGTAAAATTCGGATTGAAAGTCTCTAATTGATTCNGGGAAAGNCTCAAAAACATGTTGTGGGCGAACCAACAATGCCATGCATTATGCGTTACAACTCGCACATTAATGCCAAGGTCAGGATGTGCCCCCGCACGAGCATCTTGCACGAACAGATCACGGCCGTCCAAATATTGAAGGATTTCCTCTCGTAAAGAAAAGAAGTTTTCCTCTTCGAACGGAACATTTACTGAACCCCAGTCGATATGGNCAGCAGTGGAGGACTCCCTCACTGTAAATCTATCATTAGGAGANCTGCCGCANTGTGGAGTTGTTACAGCGGTGAAAACNCCCTGGTGGGTCAACCTTCCTTCCCCTCTANCGATAGCTTCATCACATAATTNAGAGGGAGTNAGGTTCCGATATGTTCTATTATTTTCTAGCAATCTGGACAGNCTTTTCTCTCGCTCATACTTCCTTGATTGCCACTCTCCATCATCAGTCGACATGTATCCTTTTCCTCATGTTAGATTAATCACCCTAAGATATAACATGTTACCTTACTCTGGGAACGAGAGCTTAAAATTAAACTCGAGTAATCGGCTACTTTAGCAACAAACTAGAGAGTGTCAAGAACCGTGAAAAATAGATCATTACAATGGCGAACTATAGCTATTCTGGTTTTCCTTTGTTTTAAAGGTTTTCATGCCCCATCGACCTTAAAGGGACAACTATGTCCCGAGGGGCCCATCTCGTCGATTTCCATTACTAGCAAACCAGTCTTCGATGTCGGTCACGGATCAGACAAGGAGGCAGATCCACCATCTAAATTATATAGGTTCGGAAACTGGCTACACGCCGAAACGGATGAAACGTTTTTACGAAAGCAGCTTCTCTTCTCAGAAGGAGACTGCCACAGCCAGTTTCTACTCGCNGAATCTGAAAGGAGACTCAGAGANCTAGACTTTTTAGCATCAGCCGATGTAAGAAGCTATAACGAAACCGATGGCTCCAAGGGTGTATTAATCGAAACCCAAGACCGGTGGACCTTGCAGATAAGTTTAGGAACTAGCTTAGAGGAAGGGTTTGAATTTACTGGAGGGAGTATCGCGGAAGAAAATCTCTTTGGTCAAGGCCTAGCCGTTCGAGGATTCTACCGCAAGCTAAGAGAGANAAAAGATANAGGAGTTGGAATTGAATCCAAACGCTTGCTCGGCAGTAATTGGGGAACAAAAATCGAAGGNGGAGAGACNCGTATAGGAACTTTCTTCGAACAAGATCTTTCCTATCCATTCCTGGCCGAAATAGGTCGTGTTTCATCAAAACAATCAATACTCCTGCGAGAAGACGTATTCGCATACTATCTGCCCGACAATCAAGGTTACTCGCACGCCCTACAGCCACTCAGACAGAGATCGGGGGAAATAAGCTTTGCTGGTAGATCTGGACAGCCTGGTGGATGGACCCTCTTTGGGATTGGAATTTCAAGACAAGAACTGAGTTTCGATAACTTTTCAACGGGCACCGAAGTGATTCGAGACCGCGATTTTTCAACTTTTGAAAAGGCTCCTGAGCCAATAACACAGTCATTAAAACACCAAATACAAGATCAAAGAGTCACTCGAGTCAACCTTCTTTTGGGCCAAAGAAACATTCAGTACATAAAGAGGAATGGCCTAAACGGTCTCAAAGGATCCTTGGATATCCCTGTAGGAAGAGAATTCGATCTGACCGTAGGAAAAGGTGTCAGTTTTCTATCAACTAATGACATGCAGAATGAAAAAGATCTTTTTTTCAGCCTGCGNGGCTATGGAGCAATCGCACCAGGAGGATGGATTCTAACCTCATCATTTGCCCTGCAAGGGAGGAAAATTGCAGATTCCCCACAATCAGGCTGGCATGATCTTCTAGGGGAATTTGATTTTTATGCATCCTGGAAGCCCGAGGTTACTCCTCGTCATACCCTATTTGCCAGAATCTCAGGGTCTGGTGGGTGGAAAACCACTACACCATTTCAACTGAGCCTCGGAGGATTCTCCACGNTGAGGGGATATCGTTTAGGCTATACCCCAGGCGCCAAATTNNTGGTAGCCACTATCGAAGATAGAATCTACCTGGGGTCACCTGGAGACGNACTGATGGACATAGGGATGACNGGGTTCGTAGACCTNGGATCGATGTGGGCTGGTGATGTNCCTTTTGGTTCTGATTCGGGACTCCAAGCTTCAGCTGGAGCAGGTATAAGAATAGGGCTACCCAGTGGTTCCAAGGATGTGGTCAGGATAGACGTGGCTGTGCCCATAAATGGNCCCACCGCTTTCTCCNGCCCCACCTTCCGNATCACAGCATATGAGATGCTCGGCTTTCTCAGAGGTTTTGAAGACGACGAAATGAGAAGAAGCCGACGGGTGGGTGGTGGCCTAAANCTCATCTCAANCTCTTCTTCATCTTTTTGAGCATNGACTGNTAGAGTTTAANTAGACCGATATTTAACCCATACAAAACTCCACTTTAAATCTAAGCTGGTCGGCAAAGTTGCTAGCCAAATGACAAAAAATCGCCTTTGACTCAAAGAACGATTTCTTATAGGTTTTATCCCCNAATCAGAGCTNGCCGAGGTTCGGAGNAGCTTTTCGATTAGGGATATCGGGCAGGCGCANATAGANAGATACTTAGTTTCATACTGACTTTTAGACCGAGGTATTTGCTAAACATGTTTTCGACTTCCAGAGGTTTAGATTCTTTCGATCAATACCTTCAAGATGTTGAAAAATACCCCCTCATACAGAACGCGGCTGAGGAGCGAGCGCTGGCTCATGCTGCCCGTACTGGTGATAAAGAAGCAGCCGAAAGACTCGTAACTGCCAATCTCCGATTTGTCATTTCATATGTAAAAAAATACCAAGGCAGAGGACTCGGCCTAGCCGAACTGGTATGTATTGGCAACGAAGGATTACTTAAAGCAGTTAAAAAATTNGACCCTGACAAAGGTGTCAANTTTATATCCTACGCAGTCTGGTGGATTCGTCAGACTGTTCTCCAGGCACTAGCGGAACAGACTCGCTCAGTGCGTATCCCTCTCAACCAAAATTCAAACTTGGCAAGGCTGTCACGGATCGATATCGCCCTGCGACAACAACTTGGACGATCACCGACCATCCAAGAACTCGCTAGAGAAATGGAAGAGCCAGTCGAAACAATTCGAGCTTTACGTCGTGTGGCGGCTAGCGAATTGAGNCTGGATGCGCCCGTTGATCGAAGTGATGGGAACAGTGCCAGTTTTGGAGAACGTTTTTCTGCCACCACAGGAACTGATATNGAAGAAGATGTAGAGTCTATGGCACGAAGAACCTTCCTCGAGGGAATGTTCGACTCATACCTGACCGAAAGNGAGAGGAAGATTCTTTACCTCTACTATGGCCTAGACGANGGAGANGAAAGGACACTAGANGAAATCGGAGCTCTCCTAGGAGTGACACGCGAAAGGATCAGGCAAATTCGAAATAGAGCCTTTGAAAAACTTCGGGACAGCCCCCACGGGGAATCTTTGTCTGGATTCTGGGGTGGCAACCACATCTAAAAATCCTTGGCCGCCCTGCTAGGTTTCAAACATAGAGAAAGTGTCACGATCCTACTCNCAGTTGTCGTTTGTACCTCNATACCTTCGTTAATCCTAGGTCAGAGCAATCGGGCTTGGAACCAGNCTGAAGCCCTAGAAATNATCAGAAGNGGACAAGAACTTCGTAGTCAGATCGCTATNGATTCATTGTTCAGAGACTACCAGGCNGAAGCCACTGGACACGTGTACTTCTTTGCCGATGGAATCAGCCAGNAAGATCGGATTTTAATCAAAGCGGATCAAGTTGCTTTAGATGTTTTTTGGAGCGCCCCTGATAACACNAAGCAAATCATCGTTGGCCAGAGGGATGAAAAAATACTTCCGACAAACATTCAATACCACCTGGACCACCTGACAGTAATTCAGGATGATTTTGGCAGTTCTTTTTATCTTGGTGGTGGCGATGAAATAGCGGGAGTNGTACACCCTCTNTCCTTGAANGCCACTGATACTTACGATTTTCAGATTTCAGATTCAATCTCCATCTCCCTTCCGAACTCTGAAGATATCAAAGTTTATCAATTAAAGGTTCGCCCAAAAAACCTGGACATTCCTGGAGTGACAGGAAGCCTCCATTTGCAAGATGTGACAGGTGCAGTTGTACATATGAGTCTGACATTCACACCCAGCTCATACATAGACGAAAGCCTAGATTACATTAGAATCATCACAGATAATTCCATATGGAATGGTAGGCACTGGCTTCCCTATGACCAGAAAATTGAAATTCGCAGAGAATCGACTCTTTTAGATCTGCCGATCGGTACTACTATCCAAACACATTTCCGAATACGTAACTACAAGTTTAATCAGGATCTTCCCAGTAACTTTTTCTCTGGCTCTTCGATTGTCTCATTACCTTCCTCCAAGAAAAGTCAGCATATTTTCGACACTGGTCTGCTAGAAGGTCTCTCAGAAGCAAACTATACATCATCTGTTGACATGGATCAGGTCCGCAACCTAGCCTTGGAACTTTCGGGAACCAAATCATTGACCAAATGGAAACAGTCGCGATTGTTTGTTCCCACTCTCTCATCAATGTACCGACGCAATAGGGCTGAAGGTTCTTTCTTTGGTATTGGAAACTCNCTACAAATAAGACCAGANTGGAAACTCCAATCCAATATTGGATACGCAAAAGGTAGCAAATCTCTCGTCCTGTCTAGCACTTTAAGAAAAGAACAAACTAGAGGATATTTTTCCTTCCAAACTTTTAGAAAACAGCTGAATGATATAGGAGTCATGTTGCCAGGCTCGAGNGGTGCGATGAATAGCTTAGCCAGCGCCCTGATCCAACAAGATTATTCAGACCCCTACTATTCCTCTGGTATCAAGGCCAATAAATCGTGGAGTATCGGATCCAATCACTCGATCAAAATATCAGGTGCCTGGGAGCGACATTGGTCAGCAGAAAATATTATGGAAGGCTATCCCTCTGAAAGTGGCTTAAACAGGGAANTCAGNCCCATTAATGATGGCAACCACCAGTACCTAGANTTTACCTATACCAATATGACTGCCGGCACGGGTCTTTTGACCAGATTNATTAGTAGTGNTGGAAANATNAATGAGGATCTTTACNCAAATATTTACACAGATATNCAGGCTCAGAAACATCTACCTAAGATGAAGANAAACGTTAGAACGTGGTTGAGAGCAGGTCTTTCTGAAGGAACAAATTCCCCTCAATTTCAATATCTANTTGGAGGCCGACATACCCTTCCTGGCTACAACTACCGTTCCTTTAGGGGCCACAGATTTGCACTACTCTCAGGTGAAATCAATCGATCTATCTGGTCGCCTTGGCTAACGCTACGAATCTTCGGTTCTACTGGAATAACAGGAGGTTTCTATTCTCCAACAACCACCAATGATGTCATCTCTTCATTCGAACTATCTAAGGACACGACAACAAACGGATTTAAAACATCCATTGGTATGGGTTTAGGATTTGGCTGGGACCTACTTCACCTCAACGTTGGTCGAGGAGTAGACGAGAGAGGAAAATGGGAATTCACCATCGCAGCTGACCACCGATTTTGGGACTGGCTATAAGGATCATCAGATCTTGGTATCATACCAGGTTCTTCCAAAACCACCTTGAACAATGAGAGGAACTCTAAGGCTGATAGCCGCTTCCATTTCTCGGCTGACTAGAGCCTCTAGAGCTTTTTCTTCAGCTAATGGAACTTCAAACAGAAGTTCATCGTGCACCTGCAATAGCATTCTCGTTTCACTTTGAACCACTGCTAACTTATTGGCTATTCCAATCATAGCTTTCTTAATAAGGTCTGCTGCCGTCCCCTGAATCGGACTATTCTGAGCAACTCGCTCACCGAACTGTCGCATGTTCCATTGTTTAGATTTTAACTCTGGTACATACCGTCTACGACCCATTAGCGTCTCTACGAAACCCTCTTGTTGGGCTTTTTGCACTTGCGCACTAAAAAAATTGCTCACATCTCCAAAACGTTCAAAATAATCATCAATGAAACCCTGTGCTTGCTCCCGAGAAACACCTAATTGGTTGGCTAACGAAAAAGACCCTTGCCCATAAAGAGTTGCAAAATTAATTGTTTTAGCTTGGGCTCTTTGTTCCTTGGTCACCAGATCATACTCAACGTCAAAAATCACCGCAGCTGTTTGCTTGTGAATATCCATCCCCTTCTTAAAGGCCTGCACTAGTGACTGATCATTTGACAGATGTGCTAAAACTCGGAGTTCAATTTGAGAATAGTCAGCGGCGTAGAAGATAAACCCTGGTTCGGCTACAAAAGCTTTTCTTATACTGCGTCCCATTTCTGTTCGTGAGGGAATATTCTGTAAGTTGGGGTGACTTGAGGACAGCCTTCCTGTCGCCGCAACGGTTTGATTGAATTGAGTATGAATCCTCCCAGTCCGGGAGTTGACGAGTTTGGGTAACGCATCAACATATGTAGATCGCATTTTTTCAAGCTCACGATATTCTAGCATTAGACGTGCAATATCATGACCTCGCATTGCCAATTCTTCTAGAACTGATGAATCTGTGGATGGGCCTGATTTATTTTTCTTGATTATGGGGAGATCTAGATCTTCAAAAAGAATCTTCTGCAGTTGTTTAGGCGAATTGAGATTGAACTGACTTCCTGCAATTTTATAGATATCATCCCTTAAAAGCACAAGGTCACCGCTCAATGTCTGACTCATTTTAGCAAATATATCTGAATCAATCGCGATACCAGCAAGCTCCATTTCTGCAAGAACTTTGAGCAATGGTATTTCTAGCTCTGTAAACAAACCTAATATGCCCTGACGCTCTATCACTGGAACCATGCTTTGAATGAGACCGAAGATCGCTGCTTGTCTTCTGCCTCCATATTCACCCGCAGTCTGCTGGTCTACTTCAAGGAAACTTATTTTTTTCTTCCCAGAACCAACAACCGTCTCATATCCTGGTAGTGCCAGGTCCAACCACTCCATACACAGGTCTTCTAGGTCATAGCTTCTACTCCCAGGACCCAGCAGATACGCTGCAACTCCTACATCGAAAAAGATTCCCTCCAACGGCACACCNAAACGNTCAAGAACAATCTTCGCACTTTTCAGATCTATTCCAATCTTCTTTATATTTTTGTCAGCAAGGATATCAAGTAGTGGTTTCAANTCATTTGATTTTATCGAAGGGAGATTTTCGACCNCTTCTNGCCCAACCTCTAGAATTGGATCTCCAGACACGTGACCGAAGGAGAAATANAAAACTTCGNCAGCATTGANCGCTAAGGCTATTCCTNCCAAATCTGCCCTGTGTGGATCACGNAATCCAGTNAACACTTCTATTGCTACCTGATCTGCCCCGNCAANCTTCTTNATCGCTGCTTTTAGCTCAACTACCTCTCTTACCAAAGTGAAGCCTTTGTATAACCCTGGNTCTTCTTGAACACTNNNGGAGTGNNCTACATTCTTTGAGAGACCATTTTCGANTCGGCNCNCTTCCAGNTCAGTGTCTACTNCAGATTTCTGAGAAGCAAAACGGGNAGTCAGCCTGCGAAATTCCATCCTGGAAAAAAATTCATGCAGGCTAGNNCTATCTGGCTCTACTACTTTCCANTCCTCTAGNTTTAACTCNACATCCAAGTCCGTCATAATGGTTACTAAACTCTTAGACATNATGACTTGTTCACGATTTTGTTCTAGGGAATTCCGAGCCCTCTTGGCTGTTATTTTGTCTACATTTGCCAAAATCTCCTCGACATTCGCAAATTGCTCCAGCAATTTAACAGCTGTCTTGGGGCCTATTCCTGGAGCACCTGGAATGTTATCCGAAGNGTCTCCTATCAGTGCCAAATAGTCGATTACCTGATGAGCTGGTATCCCAAATTTTTCGTGAACGTTAGTCTCATCCACCCAATTTGGNGCCACCCCAGTTCGCCCTCCCCTCCCNGGATTNAAAAGTCGGATANCAGGTCCAACTAGCTGGTACAGATCTTTATCACCAGAGACTATGACCGGCTCCAGTCCAGCTTTCTCTGCCTTCACAGCTAGCGTNCCTATAACATCATCGGCCTCATAACCTTCCANCTCCACTATTGAATCGTTAAACCCTGCGACCAATTCCCTGATATGGGGCAAACTATCCCTCAATTCATCGGGCATCTTTTCACGTGTGGCCTTATACTCTGGGTATATTTCTTCTCTTTTGCTATTCCCAGCATCAAAAACAACAGCCANATAGTCTGGCTTATNTTTTTCTCTTATTTCGATTAAGAAATTAGCGAAACCGTAGGCTGCCGAAGTGTTTTCTCCTTGTGAATTCATGAGGGGACGCTTGATGAAAGCAAAAAATGCACGATAGATCATAGCATAGGCATCTATCAAAAAAATTCTGGGCCGCTGCCCAGATTCATAATCCATTAATGTGCTCCCTGTACTTCAAGCTCATAAAGAAACCTATATATATGTATGTTACGGACCACACTTTTGACATACCCACGCGTCTCTTCAAATGGTATNCTCTCTGTAAACCTAAGAATATCTTTCGCCTCTGAAAAATTTCTCCAGCGGCTCGCCCTAGTGGGTCCAGCGTTGTAGGCTGAAAGAACCAAGGGTAATCCTGTTTCGCCGTAACGATCCTCCATTGCAAGTAAATAACGCGTTCCTAAATGTAGATTNATCTCAGGTGTTTCGAGGCTAAGAGAAGTAAAGCCATCTATTCCAGCTCCTCTGGCCACCTCTCTACCAGTGGCTGGCATAACTTGCATAAGCCCGATCGCCCCAGCAGACGATCTTATGGCCGGAGTGAAAGCAGATTCTTGTCGAATCAAAGCGGCAATCAGTATTGGATCAACACTGTATTCCGTAGCTTCTCTGTAAACAATTTCTCTATAGGGAAATGGATATATAATTTTGGCTAGGCGCCTACTCATGACGACCCCGTTCCCGAGTAATTTCCATCCTAGATTGATCCCTTCGATAGTAAACCCTCTTTTTATAAGATTCTCGGCCAAAATTATACTGGCGTNTACGTCATTTTCTACAGATACGATCAAATCGTCTATCGCCTTTTCAGTGGCGAATTCAAGACCAGCCAGCTGGAACCTGTCCAACGACGCCAAAAGGGGTACAAGCCAGTTGACTATCTTGATATCAGGCCCGTCTGGTATTTGAGGATCATAGGGTTGCTCCAATAATTCGAAAGCCAGTGCGCCATAGTAAGAAAGAGGGTTTCTCCTACTCAGGTAGCGCATCTTATCCAATGCTTCATCGTCCCTGTCAAGTTCCAAAAGTGATCTAGAGAGCCAATAGGTAGCNTCTTCCCAACGNCTACCGTTCGGAAATTCCTTCAAATACAAACCGAAGACTTCCGAAGCTTTGAGATAATTTTGTTCCTCAAGATAAATCTGACCCAATCTCATGCGGGACAATCCAGCTGAGGCATGAGGGGCGCCAGCACTTTGGATTGTGTTATAGTAGTTTTTAGCCGTCCCATAATCACTTCTGGAATACGCAAAATGGCCCCTCGAAGCAGTTAGATCTGTGGCCTGACGACTTTGCGGAAATCTTTCAGTTATCCAACCTTCAATCGTTCTAACAGCGGAGGAATTTCCCTGGTTTTTTCTCGCCAGCAACCATTCTTCTAACACCGCGAGTTCCAAATCTTTATCGTCAGTCTCAACCAGTTTCCTGAACAGCGTCACTGAATCTTCGAAGCGCCCNGNTCTCCATAACAGNCCTGCTCTGNCCATCTGNACATCTGGACTATCTCGGNCAGAATCAGGCGCCAAGAGCACGTACCTATCNTATGCCACAAGGGCTCTGTGATACTCTCTTTGGTCCTCCAAAACTTCAGCCCAGTCGAGCATCCAATCTTTCTCCACTTCTTCCTCTAGCTCCATNAGAGCCCAGGCAGCCTCTGCTGCCGTTGGACCCTCAGGGTAGATTTCGAANGACTCCATGTAGGCCGTTTGTGCACCCANTGAGTCTCCCAGTTGCATTTTTAAGCTGGCAACTGCACCNAGAACCTCTCCTCTTTGCTTTGATGTCAGTGCTTGGTCAAGAAGACCAGAGTAGCTCTTNAGTGCTTCGGNAATATNTCCATACGCTAGCCAACTCTTGGGCTCCAAATCCCAAGCANCTTCTGCTGTCGTCGAATCATTTCCTACAANGGCAAGTANACTNAAAACCAAGTCTANATCTCTGAGGNTACCTGNATTTTGAACTATNTCTAAGGCAGTCCAGCTGGCCATATTAGAATCCAANTCAAGTAAATCACTGAGAATCTCCAACCCCGNTTCAGAGTGANCCCTACGAAAAGCTAAGCGAGCTGCCCTGGACAAAGCGACANTTCTCTGCNCAGCATCCTCAGCTATCAGAGCGATATATTGCTCATATGCTGAGGACAAATTCTCAAGCTGTTCAAAACCTCGAGCCAGTAACCACCGTACATTGAGTGACTCCTCTTGAGGGAACACCTTCCCCTGCAATCCGTCGACTACACCGGCCCAATTAGCCCATCCCGCATCGGCTTCAGCCAGTAGTAGAGTCAGCTCTGAATCCAAAACCGCCTGATTTTGCAGAAAATCACGCAAAATTCTACTGGCATGCCAATATCTGCCGATTTCAATCTCTTTCCTGGAGACTTCAACGACTGAATTTTTCCTCGTAAGATCAGTGTNCTGACCACTCTGACTATTTTGGGCTAAAATCCCATCAGGGATTCCNTGGCANAAAAACAGCAATACAAGTAGCGAAAGAGCTCGAATAAAAACCATAAAATAGCANTATCTATGAGTCCAAATTTAGGACGTTAAGTCAGATAAAAACATTCGATTCTGAACGTAAACATTTGCAGTGTCTAGGAAAAGAATATACAAAAAAAGGACGCAGCTTTTTGAGCTGCGCCCTTTGTCTTTATTTGAATATTGGAGTGCTCTTAAGAATTAACCCCTCTAGCATGCAGTGTGTCTATCATGTTCTGAGCGGACTCTTCCATATCTATGACCAANCTGTCAATNCTAGAAACAAAGAAGTTGTGAGCTACACTTACTGGAATTGCTATCACCAAGCCAGCGGCTGTAGTCAGAAGAGCAACTTTNATTCCACCTGCAACCAAAGTAGCCTCAACCTCTCCAGCAGCTTCGATTGATTGGAATGCGATGATCATACCGATAACTGTACCGAGGAACCCAAGCAAAGGTGCTACGTTGGTGAGCGTAGCCAGAACAACAAGCCCTTTTTCCAGTTTACTCAATTGTATAAGGCCTTCATTCTCAATTGCTTTGTTAACTCTTTCGCTACCTTCATCAGCTCTTTCCATGCCAGCATAGAGGATTCTTGCTGCTGGNGCACTGGAAGCCGAGGCGGCTTCCATTGCTTCATCCATCCTATTTTCTGCCAGAAGACCATCTACCTCAGCAAGAATCTTTCTCGTAGCCAAAGACTTGCGAGTCAGGTCGACAAANTTCCAAATGATGACCACGAACCCAATTAAAACACAAGCAGATAGAGGCCAACGCATAAATCCGGTTTCGTCCCAGATGAATGCCATGTTTTGTTGCATGGTCATCTCCTGCACTTCCATTCCGGGGATTTGCATCAGACCACCGTAGAGCTTCATCAAACCTGCCAAAACTACCTCCAGCCGAAAGTTCTAATTTTTCCCTGCTCAAACAATTTTTTGAGTAGAGTCTTCTTTTTTATTTTGGGAACGCAATTTTGCCCCCTCAACTCCAACATGTCAACCCCAAGACTTCCATCCCAGCTTGGAAATGATTCCAGGAATCGTTAAACACTCGACAATGTCAGAAATTCAACGAGAAAAAAAATAGTGTATTTTTATCCATAAGTCTATCATTTTCTCCAAGTCCATTCCTCTGAGGCATAACGCTTCAAGAAATCAGCTTCTACTTCCTTTTCGTTTTCCCGTAAACCCTCTTCATACCAAGTCCCTCCCAAGACCGAACGAAATCCTCCTATCACAGCGAAAACAAGATCTTCCCAACTGGGTTCCTCTTCCATTATTTCAACAAGGCAAGTTGAACTGGANCCCGTTATTTCACCTCCNNCATACAAAGATTCNAAGTGTCCCTGACCTTTTCCTATGAGGAGTGANCCGTGCTGCAGAATAGACCCNNTCTCACGCACCTGTGCGCTACCCACCAACTTTCTCCCCCTAACGATGACCTCTCCTTCCATATAATCTTGNAAGCAGAATCCTGGGGTCATTGTAGATGAACTCTCCTTAGCCAATTGAGCCACTTTCGCCGAAACACCCATTGAGCNCAAAGCCTNCATAAACGCCCTATTGATCTCTCTGTAGATGTGTCGGATACCCCAACGTCGGGCCAGAGGAACAGCTACTGANTACGTCAATTCCCGATGGTGATAAACCGCCTTTCCTCCTGTCGGACGTCTAACGAACTCAATCCCTCTTTCAGAAGCTAATCGCCTGTCATAGAGGTCACGCGCCTTTTCATGTCGCCCAAACGAAATCGTTGGATTCTTCCACTTATAGATGCGTAAACTGCCCTCATCCGTACCCAGTGAAGTCAGTAATGCATGATCTCGGGCCATATTAGTTGGACCAGAAAGGGCTTGGTCCAGCAAAACTCTCCAGTTGGATAGGCCAAAATTATTCAAGTTATCAACTGTACACTCGAGAAGAACTCTTCTGGCCTAGACTCTCCAAAAAAACTCTGACTAATCTCAGAAATCGTACGAACCTACACCTTGTTCCAAAATCTCGACCGTAGCCCTGTCTCCCACCATTGCCTTGAATTCTTCTGGGTCCTGTTCAATGTACGGCCAGGTTTTATAATGAAATGGTATTACTATCGATGGACGNATGAACTCAACCGCTGTNACCGCATCTTCNAGTCCCATGGTAAAATTGTCNCCGATTGGTAACAAAGCTATGTCAACTTTATCTCGCAAAAGCTTCATGTCGAGTGTGAGTCCAGTATCTCCAGCATGNTAAACACGTTTACCTCTACCTAAGTCAAAAACAAACCCTCCTGCATCNGTGGTATANGCTTCAGCCCCTTCTCCATATACCCGACCGCCATGCACCGCAACTACCATTTTGGCCCTTCCAAATGGAAAGTTCCATCCGCCGCCNATGTGTAACGGATGAACATCCGTGACNCCCTGGGTCTCCACATATTCGACCAGCTCATAACTGCCGACAAATTTCGCTCCACTTGCTTTCACGAGAGGAATCGCATCCACAAAATGATCGAANTGGCCATGGGTGCAGAAAACGTAGTCGGCTTCTACTTTATCAACTTCTACATCCGTCCATGGATTTTCGCCAAAAAACGGATCAATGATGATTCTTGTTCCATCGTCAGTGGTTAAGCCAAACGTCGCATGTCCATAAAAATCGAGCTTTGCCATTGTTTAGACCTCTCTCTAAAATTTGATGTGGATCTCTTAACTAGTATGAATGACTATTCGGTATAAGACTCTAAGGGAGGACAGGCACAAATGAGGTTTCTATCTCCCNGTACATTATCTATCCTGCGAACTGGAACCCAATACTTGTANTCCCTTGTCCAGGAAGCGGGGTATGCCGCCTGTTCCCGAGAATAAGGACAAGACCATTCNGACGAACTTACNAAAGCTGCTGTATGNGGAGAGTTTTTAAGCACATTGTTTTCTTGGTCAGCCTTTCCTGATTCTATNTCNTGGATTTCCTCCCTTATTTGCAATAAAGCNTCACAGAATCGGTCTAATTCTTGCATAGACTCACTCTCCGTGGGCTCAATCATTATAGTTCCAGCTACGGGAAAAGAAATTGTGGGAGCATGAAAGCCATAGTCTATNAGCCGTTTTGCAACATCTTCCGCTGTGACATCTGCTGACTTCTTAAATTCCCTCAAATCGATAATAAACTCGTGCGCCACTCTTCCCATATCACCCCTATACAGAACGTCAAATTGTTCGCGCAACCTGTTCTCCATATAATTGGCATTCAGTATGGCTACTTCAGTCGNTTTTTTCACTCCTNCCCTCCCCAACAAGGCGATATAGGCCCANGANATCAGNAGTATNCTNCTACTACCCCAAGGTGCTGCGGAAACAGGATCGATCGCTTCCATACCACCACACTCGACCTGAGGGTGACCAGGTAAAAACGGAGCTAGCTCNGAAGTCACACAAATCGGACCCATGCCTGGTCCTCCTCCTCCATGAGGAATTGAAAAAGTTTTGTGGAGGTTGATGTGACAAACATCCGCACCGTAATCCCCTGGCCGACACAAACCTACCTGTGCGTTCAAGTTTGCACCGTCCAGATATACACGTCCACCACAGCGATGAATAATGTCACAGACTTCTTTAATCTCAGACTCAAAAACTCCGTGAGTAGATGGATATGTTACCATTAGTGCCGCTAAATTTTCTCTATACTTTTCCGCTTTTTCTCTCAAATCCTCTACATCAATGTTACCTGATTCATCACAATTTACTGCNATGACTTTCATCCCAGCCAATACAGCACTTGCTGGATTCGTACCATGGGCAGAAGTAGGTATCAAGCATACATTTCTCTGTCGTTCCCCCTTACTTTGATGATACGCTCTTATAACCAACAGGCCCGTATATTCTCCCTGCGCACCAGAATTTGGCTGTAAAGAAGTATGCGCTAAACCACTTATCTCTGAGAGCCATTTCTTCAAATCGGAAAAGATTTGCTGATAGCCTGCTGTTTGATCAAAAGGAGCGAANGGATGCAACTTGCCAAATGCTTTCCATGTGACAGGAATCATCTCCGTAGTAGCATTCAGCTTCATAGTGCAAGACCCCAGGGGAATCATACTAGTAGTCAAAGATAAATCTTTGTTCTCGAGCCTGTTCAGGTATCTGAGCATTTCACTNTCGGAATGATACTTCTGGAAAACAGGATGTTCGAGAAAACCAGAAGTTCTCCTTAACTCGTTTGGAAAATCTTCGTCCGACAGGNAAACCGANTCCGAATCTGCTAAATTCAATGCAACAGGCTCCTCGCTCGCATTAAAAACAGAAATAAGGTCTTGAACGTGACTGATAGATGTTGTTTCATCCAACGAAATACCAAGAAAACCATCCCCATGATGTCGAAGGTTGATTTTGTGGGTTTGAGCTTGGGCTAGAATCTTATCCTCTGAACCTTCTGCCACACCGACATGAATAGTGTCAAAAAANACGTCGTGAGTGATGTCGTGGCCTAGCTCCTTCAAAGCGTTTGCCAGAGTCTGTGTCAACATATGGATACGTTTGGCAATTTTGAGTAAACCCTCAGGTCCATGGTATACGCCATACATTCCTGCCATCACAGCCAGAAGAACCTGAGCGGTACAAATATTTGAGGTGGCCTTGCCACGTCTAATGTGTTGCTCTCTCGTCTGCAAAGCCATTCGGAGAGCTGGCTCGCCTTCCTCATCCTTTGAGACACCAATAATCCGACCNGGTATTTTTCTCTTGAATTTCTCCTTTGTTGCGAAGTAGGCCGCATGTGGACCCCCATATCCCATGGGAACTCCAAATCGCTGTGTACTTCCGACAGCTACATCTGCCCCCATTTCACCCGGGGGAGTTAACAGCGTAAGTGCCAGGATATCGGCAGCCATCACGACANGAANTNCATTACTGTGAGCCGTATCGCAAAAGTGGCTATAGTCAGTTATCAGNCCATCAGTGCCGGGATACTGAACCAANGCACCGAAAAAAGTTTCTTTACTCTTTTCCTCAAGGAAGTCTGAATCCGTTCCTACTACTATCTCNATGCCTAATGGTTCGGCACGACCTCTAACGACTCCAATAGTCTGAGGGTGACAATTGTTCGAAACAAAAAATGAATTCCTNCNGTCACTCCCAGCGTCGCCCTGAAGCATCGTCATGGCNTCAGCCGCAGCAGTGCCTTCATCCAGAAGTGANGCGTTGGCTATTTCTAGNCCAGTCAGATCGATCACCATTGTTTGAAAATTTAATAGTGCTTCCAGACGCCCTTGGGANATTTCTGCTTGATAAGGTGTATAAGCGGTATACCAACCAGGATTCTCCAAAACATTTCGAGCTATCACTGGTGGAACTATGGTATCGTAGTAGCCCGTTCCAATATGCGATCGAAAAATTTTATTCTGAGAGCTGATCTGGACGACATATTCCAGCAACTCCTCTTCAGAAAAACCTTCGGGCAAGTTCAAGTCCTGATTGATCCTGATAGACTCAGGTATTGTTTGGCCAACCAATTCATCCAGACTAGAAACCCCTAGAGATCTAAGCATAGCACTTACATCGGAGTCCCTAGGACCGATGTGTCTGTCTGAAAACTGCTCGTTATCCTGTTGACCTAAAGACATCTAGTCTCCAACAAAAGCCCGATACGCAGATGCGTCCATCATGGAATCAGTGTCTTCACCTTCATCGAGTCGCAAACAAACCATCCACCCGTCACCATACGGATCGTTGTTTACCAATTCTGGATCCTGATCCAATTTTTCATTTACTTCCACAACTTCTCCAGNCAGNGGACAGTACAGGTCACTAACCGCTTTGACNGCCTCAATGGTCCCGAAAACACCCATTGCTTCAAAATGAGATCCCGCCTGGGGCAACTCGACATAAACAACATCTCCTANTTCGGACTGNGCATANTCTGTAATNCCNACCTTATAAACNCCTTCTACCNCAGTAGGCAGTAGATATTCGTGCTCCTCTGTGTACCTCAGTCCATCAGGNTACTCTGACATCATGCCTCCANGGGGTTAAGTTGGTTNAATAGACCCTGTTAAATTTAAACGAATATTCCCACAAANAAAGCNTTTNCCAGANNGCGCAAAATAAACCNTTTCCGCTACAAGTACCATAAGTAAATTTAATTANAATTGTCTCAACTAAAAGTTACTGAAAACGTCATTAGAACAGAGGACAAACGAACAACATGAGCAATGCTCCAGACTCTTATGACCATCCTGCACTGACTTCTCTTTCCGAAGATGAAAGGATGTTTAAANAAGCAATAAAATCCTTTGCATTAGCGGAAATAGAACCNCTAGTGCGTGAGATGGAATCTAAACAAANAATTAACCAGAAGCTGATAACTGCGATGTTTGAGATGGGACTCATGGGCATTGAAATTCCTGAAGAGTTTGGTGGAGCACAATCCAGCTTCTTTAATACTATCTTACTTATTGAAGAAATCTCTAAATTTGATCCCTCGGTAGCTATTCTAATCGATGTCCAAAACACTTTAGTAAACAATGCCCTTTGTAAATGGGGATCCAAAGAGGTCCNGGCTACATACCTACCCAAACTTGCTTCTGAATGGATCGGTGCCTACGCATTGTCTGAAANCGGAAGTGGTTCCGATGCTTTTNGCCTCGAGTGCAAAGCAACCCAACAAGGAAGCAATTGGGTTCTCAATGGACATAAGCTCTGGATTACCANTGCNGAAGAAGCCTCCCTTTATATAGTGTTTGCCAACGTAGATCCATCTCTCGGGTATAAAGGAATAACCGCATTTCTGGTGGAAAGAGACAGCCCGGGCTTCTCCGTCGGTAAAAAAGAGGACAAGCTCGGAATTCGAGCCTCATCAACAAACGAATTGATACTGGAAGACGTCAAAGTTCCTGAAGCACAAATACTCGGTNTAAAAGGAGAGGGATATAAGGTCGCTATCCAAACTCTCAATGAAGGCCGCATAGGTATTGGCGCTCAAATGATTGGATTGGCACAAGGAGCAATCGACCATACTAAGAGATACCTTAAAGAAAGGGAGCAATTCGGTAAACCGATCGCTGATTTTCAGGGAGTCCAGTTTCAATTGGCTGAAGCCGCCACCGAACTNGAAGCGTCCCGNCTTCTTGTATATAACGCAGCCAGGCTCAAAGATCAGGACGAGGACTTCCTGGTGCCAGCAGCCATGGCCAAGTTACATTCATCTAGGATGGCACAGCGCGTGACATCTCTCTGTGTTGATCTTTATGGAGGGTACGGATTTACAACTGAATATCCGATTGAAAAACTATACAGAGATTCAAAAATTGGAACNATCTACGAAGGAACTACAAACATGCAACTGCAAACTATAGCAAAGGTGTTACTGAAATGATGGGCTTTGGAGCTATGGAAATCCTACTAGTCTTTCTTCTGGTGATATTCTTCTTCGGTGCAAAAAAGATTCCAGTGATAATGAAGGGAGTTGGATCGGGCATCCGAAATTTTAAAGGAGAACTTAATAAGCCAGAAGAAGCGAAGAGCGAAGAAACTTTAGATAGTCCATCANACAACGACGAGNCTTACTGACCATATTAATATCCAATGGGACAATCACCGCTCGACAACATTATCATAGTACTGGACAACCCTAAACATCTCGTCAACATTGCAGGGGTAATCCGTGTCATGATGAATATGGGCGTTTCTCAACTTCGCCTAGTAAATCCAACNACTTATGACGTCCACAGAATAGATGGAATAGCTCATAGGAGTCGGCGATTAGCCGAAGAAGCCCAGATCTATCCNACCCTCACTGATGCGCTTTCTGACACAGCTTTTGTGGTCGGCACTACCGCACGCCCTCGCACTGCACAGCGAAATTACACTACTCCCCGAAAAATAGCTCCTATCATCACAAAAAAAGCGTGCCGAGGTCCNGTGGCATTAGTTTTTGGCAAGGAAGACAGAGGTCTCACCAATGAAGGNCTAGATCTATGCCACCAACTGGTTATTATACCTACCACAGCAGATCACCCCAGTCTCAATTTGGCTCAAGCCTGTCTAGTTCTCTGCTACGANATCCAACTTNCCTGCCATGAAGAACTGCCCNATCCGAAAGGAAAAAGNCACACCGGACCCGCCAGTCACAGAGACTTAGAAGAAATGCATTATGCCTTGAAAGAGGGCTTGCACAGTATGGGGTTTTTTAAAGGAGATCGACATCCTGAGAGTGTCCTGAGAATGTTAAGAACGCTCCTGTCCAGAGCTGAACCTGACCTCAGGGAAACGCGACTAATGAGGGCACTTGGTTTTGAGATGTCCAAGCAGTTTAATAGATCAAAAGAAACCTAGCCCTTTCTATTTCCAGATTGTCCTCTGGTTTTGTGCTGCCAATAGGTTTTTCTAGTAAACTCTCTCTCGCTCAGGAGTCAAGCTCTCCATCTCCAGCGCTTCTGGATCAGCTTTTGGCTGCCATAACTGAATGACTGGGAAAGACCTGAAAAACCCTTGAACTGACAGCAAAAAGATTCCAAGAAACAAAACAAATAAAGAAAATTCAGTTAATCCCAAGATTCCTGTTTCATGATCACGTATTGAAGGGGCAACCATGAGATGTTTCTCCAGCCACAGGCCACCCAGTGCAATCAGAGCAATGAGTCTTAGGAACNAAGGAGTCATTTTAGCCTTGCGCCCTATTAGCCCAGCGAAAGGAACCACAAAACACATCAGTATCACTATCGCTGACAACTTGCCCCATGGCTCTTCGGAGCGGTGGATTATCCAGGACTGCTCCCAGGGAAGTTTCCCATACCATATTACCACGTATTGAGCGAATACTAAGTAAGTCCAGAAGACCGCAAAACCAAAAGTTAGCTTTCCAATGTCATGCAGCTGCTGTGCACCCATCGCTTCGTCAAAATAATCTTCTTGTTTCTTCAAAAATACAACAGCAACTGCCGTCGCTGCGATACCACTCCAGAAAGCACCCATGAAGAACCAGGGACCCATCATAGTTGAAAACCAATGAGGCTCCAGGGACATAACCCAGTCATAGGAAATGACGCTCATCATGACAAAATATATCATCACAAAAGCAGGCCCAAGTTTAAGCATACTTTGATATGACTTTGTCTCTTCTTCTTGTTGCCCGTTCCAGCCCGCTACGAGTCGATTTCGCCAGGTCTTTCTTTTGCCTTGGTTCATTTCAACTTCGCACAGACCCATATCTGGCCTCAATGACAGATACGCGAAATACATTGCTGTCCCAAAAAGCACCAGCAATCCTATGACATTGCGAACCACCAGAAACGGCATGTTCAAGTAGGCAGCCTTCTTCTGGAGGATAGGATCGTGTGACATTTCCAAGATCCAAGGGAAATAAGCCTCCCCCAAAGTCAGCAATGGTAAAAACAATAAGAAGGAAAATGGTAAAAACGCTACAAACGATAAACTCACTCGCCTCACCGACCAGTTCCATTGAGCTTTGGTTATCCACGTGACTACAGCAAACAAAACCGCTCCCACTGCCATATTGGTAAAGAACATCCAATTGGAAACGTATGATTGCCAAAATCGGTCCACATCCATCACCCAACTCCAAGCTGAGCCCAAGGCCCCGACTGCAATTAAACTGATAATAGCGGCCCGACGCTTTGTTGACTCAGCTAGAAACTTAACCGCAATTTTATCAGGGACGTGTGCGTGACTCATGGCTCTTCAACCTCTTCCACCGGAAAGTTGCCGGCATTGCGCTGCAACAGACGAATATAGTTTACGATATGCCAGCGATCGAAGTGGCTTACTTGATGCCCATAAGCTGGCATCAGGCCCCTTCCAACTCGCACAATCCCATAGATATAACCGTCACTCAGACCTGCAACTCGCGGACCTGATAAATTATAAGCAACCAGTAGGGGGTACTTGTCTATAATGGTCGACCCAGAACCAACTCCCTCAACACCGTGGCATACAGCACATACTCTGTTATACATGACATTGCCTCGATTCAGCGAAGTACTATCCGATTGGACTGGATTCACTATGCCCAGCGGGGCGCTCCCATCTATTGGCAGATCAGCCTGTCCGAAAGGCGGCGCCATCACTCCCATTTCTGGCTGACCAGTGTTCAGCCGTCCAACTCCGGGAGTCATATTACCCGAAGCGAACGGTACTGTATTTTCGGGTGGCATGATGGTGTTTTCATAGGGATCAAATGACCTTGAATCACGCATATGTCTCCCAAAAATCCCTGCAAGAGCATCGTCCAAAGGAGTGCAGGACACTGCTGACAATGAAAGTACCAGCACCCACTTCGACAACGCTTTAAACATGGTCATCTCCGACTTGATGCTCTTGTAGCTTATCGGGATCTTGTCCCTCCAGAATCTGCATCGCTCGCTCTTTGCTATCTCCGGCGACCTTTATATAAACCCCATATTTCCCAGCTGTAAATTCTGGGTCATAAACTACCAGGGGCTTAACCTGAGGTAGGCGACTGTTAATAAACAGGCCTATCACGGTCGAAAGCGCTCCAAAAAGCACCATCATTTCAAACACGATAATTATATACGCGGGGATAGAAAGGATGGGTTTCCCTCCAGTTACTAAAGGCCAGTCCATAGAAGTCCATGACGTAAAGGCTAGCCCTCCTGCAGCACCACAAAGCCCCCCTACCAATGCCCACACTCTGACCGGACTCTGGCCGTAACCAAGAGCATGCTCAACCTCATGTTCTGGATAGGGCATATAAGCTGTGATCTCTTTGAGGCCTGCTTTTCGGAGTCCTTCTATCGCCTTAAGAGCGGAATCCAAATAGCTATAAGATGCGAGGATTCCAAAGCCACTATCCATGATACTTGTCTCCTGGCTGATTCGCATCGATAAATGAGGTGCTACTGACGGGCTTCATAGGCTTTGGCAACACTTCTTTCAATTCCGCAATAGCAACGGGAGGGAGAAGCCTCGTGAACAGTAGGAACCAGAATCCGAACCAACCGAAACTACCCACCATAATACCCATTTCAACTGGCGATGGCCTATACATCCCCCAAGCAAATGGCTCGTACTCGTGGTGAAGAGAAGTCACTATGATAACGTACCTTTCAAACCACATACCAATATTCACAAAAATAGATATCGTGAACAAAGCTGCTATAGAATGCCGGACTCTTTTAAACCAAAGCATTATGGGTACGAACCCGTTGCATACCAACATAGCCCAAGTTGCCCACCAGTAACCCCCAAAAAGTCGTTGCCAAAATGCAGCTCTTTCAACTTCTTCACCACTGTACCATGCCATGAAAAATTCAGACAAATAAGCGTAGAGTACAATCATGGAAGTGACTAGACAAAGCTTTGCCATCGCATCGTAGTGCTTGATTGTCAAATAGGCCTCTAGACCGAATGCTTTCCTGACTAGAACACTCAAGGTGATCACCATCGCAACACCAGAAAAAATAGCTCCAGCCACAAAGTAAGGGGCGAAAATAGTAGCATGCCAACCGGGTACTATTCCCACAGCGAAGTCCCAAGAAACTACTGAGTGAACCGAAAGGACTAGTGGTGTGGCCAGTGCAGCAAGGAAAATGTAAGCCTTACTCAAGTGATGCCACTCTCGGTCAGTACCTCTCCATCCCAAACAAATTATTGTATAAAGTTTCTTTCTGAATCCCTTAGCCGCATCTCTGGCTGACGCCAAGTCGGGGATAGTGCCGAGGTAGAAAAATACTGCTGATACGGTGAAATAGGTCGTAATGGCGAACACATCCCAAACAAGAGGAGACCTAAAATTAGGCCATAGAAAGCGACTGTTTGGATAAGGAATTAACCAATAAGCATGCCACACTCGTCCGACATGAATCAACGGGAACAGACCAGCAGTCATCACTGCAAACACAGTCATGGCTTCCGCCACCCTATATATAGCTTGCCTCCAGGGTGCCCTAAACAAGAAAAGGACAGCGGAGATTAACGTTCCCGAGTGGGCTATACCAACCCAGAACACAAAAGTGGTGATATAAACGCCCCAGCCTACTGGACTGGTAAGACCCGAGACTCCAATTCCTTGAACCATCTGTATGCCCCAAGAGCCTAACATCAGCCCAATCCCTAACACGCACAGACCGAGTAACATCCACCAAACTTTACCAGGACGATTTAGTGGCTTTAAAACATCGACATTGACCTCAGCCATTGTCTTGATGTCTGGATGTGTCTGCGATCCCCGAAGGCCATTTACCGTATCATTACGCATCAATGCCCCTCGGATTCTACTTCGTGAAAGGTGACTTTCTTCAAGTAGCTAACTGCAGGTTGCGTATTCGTAATTTCATTAAGAACGCGGTACGCCCGTTGGTCTTCAGAAATATGAGCAATCTCAGAATCAGGATCCTTGACATTTCCAAAGACTATAGCTTCTGCCGCACATGACTGCTGACAAGCGACGACCACCTCATTCGGATCCTTGCCTTCCACTACAGCCCTGTTCTGGGCATCTCGAATCCTATGCACGCAGAAGGAACATTTTTCCATAACCCCGTTCTCACGGACTGTGACATCTGGATTGAACTGCCAATTCATCGGTTCGGGAACATGCCCTAATCCCTCACGAACTGGCTCCTCATCCGTGTAAGTATACCAGTTATAAACGCGTACCTTGTATGGACAGTTGTTTGCACAATACCTCGTGCCGACACATCTATTGTACACCTGAGCATTCAAGCCATCGGGGGTGTGGTAGGTCGCAAAAACTGGACATACTGGTTCACAGGGAGCGTTATTACAGTGCTGACAGCGCATCGGCATGAATCGAATGTCCAGTGGCGCAGCCTGGGTTGCATCAACCTTCTCATAATAGCGCTCCATGCGGATCCAACCCATGTCTCTTCCCATGGTCACTTGTTGCTCACCAACCCACGGCACATTGTTCTCTGCCTGACAAGCAACAATACATGCCGTACATCCTGTACACTTATCTAGATCCACCGCCATAGCCCACCGAGGCTCTTCTTCATCCCCATATTCTCCATGGGTGGATCCTGGAAGAGGATAATCCTCTGGCCGACCTTCTGTCTCCACGGGAACAAATCCACCCAGGGCCTGCAGTTCTTTCAGCGGACCATGGCCACCATGGCCACCTTCATCCGAGTGGTCTTCTGTTGCATGGCTCAAGCTCTCCAAACTTACAGCTGGAGTGATGGGCCTGTTACTTTGATAGTCTGAACCTGATATTGAAGCCAATTGATAGTGATTCCCCGTCGGTTCAATTTCCACCTTACTCACAAAATGAACCAACCCACCGGAGAGCACTTCTACTTCTGCAGGAATCAATTCCATAGCATTTACACCGTTGCCGTCTGCAAACCGGCCAGCCGCTGTATGGCCACTNCCCATGGCCAAACCTACAACATCNGANCTTATNCCTGGATAGATCCAAACTGGAGCNTCNAGTGATCCATGATTGGTAGTCAAAGAAACCACATCTCCATTNCTGACACCCANCTGCTCAGCTCTNTCTGGATTCAGTTCTACCCATGAATGCCAAGCGATCTTACTAACTGGATCTGCCAGTTCTTGAAGCCAGGGTCGATTCGCGTTCATGGCACCATCCCCNAGTCGNGCGGAAGGATAAACCATTAGATGAAGATCACCCTCACCATCGAATTCAGGTACATCAAATACCAATGCCCTGTCAGTTTCTCTTAGACTTTCACTGTTAGGCTCGCTTTCTGGTCCTATATCGGCAACCCCCGTTCTCAATGCTTCTCTCCAGAAGCCTTCAAAATCGAGAATNCCNGAACCTTCAGCCTTGGATTGCCATCGTGATTGGAGCCATTCATAGAAGGAGGTTTGTTCTTCTGCTAATCCCATACTCGCNGTCACAGCNAGNAGGACATCACCGATTTGTTTAGAGTCAAAATGCGGCACAGGTCTCATAGCGGGCTGCTGNAAGNTGGACCTTTCTGATCTCCAGGTNGAATCCCCCCAAGATTCAAGAAAATGGCGATCCGGTAGAATAAGGTCGGCCATCTCTGCAGTCTCATCGATAGCGGAAGCAAANGATACNTTGAAAGCCACNTGATCGAANGCCTCTTTAAAACCAGCAGAAACTGGCAAGGCATAANCNGGNTTAGTAGCATGGACCAAAACAAGNGGCACTTGGCCGTTGTTCATATCCTCTACTACCGATTCCATCTCNTGGTATCCCGATAGACCAGCAGATGGTCCTACCTGAGGAGAGGAGTAGTCAACAGTTTTTCCTACGTTGCCCGCAACGAAATTAAGTATAGCTACTGCGACATTTGCTGCCGTACTGTTTCTATGTTGACTCTCTAGTCCAGGTCCTAACGCNAGGCTAGAAGAGCTTTCGGTAAAGTACCCAGCTATTCTTGTTATGTCCTCTGCNGAAATACCCACTCTGTTCGCCACATCCTCNGGAGGATANGCATNTACCACTTCCTGATAGGCTCCGGCCCCACTACCACCACTGATTACATTTGCCATCGCCAGAGCTACCAAAGCCTCAGATCCTGGAGCAATCGGCAACCACTCGTCTGCATTCTGGCCAGTCAGGGAAAGTCTAGGAGCAGCAAAAACAAACTTCCCCTTGAAGCCATCCTCCCCAAGCGAATGCATCTTTGAAAAACCGCGACTATCCCTCAGTGGAGAAACGTAGCCTTCAAGAAAGTCTGCACCAAACGATATAACAAATTCTGCTTCCCCTATGTCATACCAAGGCACTACATCCTGTCCGAATGCTATTCTGCTTGCTTCCTTTAAGGGGCCATGATCTAGAGGGTCGTAGTTTACGACTCTTCCACCTGTCGAAGCAGCGAATTCATCTATCAATTCCGTCAGGCTAGGTCCCGTGGAGCCCTTAATCAAATAATATTGATCAGCAGCCCTAACACGATCCGCCAGTATTGTTTCGGCTTCTTCCCATGAAATAGATTTTAACTCGCCATTTTCACGTAACATAGGCCCAGAAAATCGGTCAGGATTGTACAACCCCTGTACACTTGAATGGCCCCTAGAACACAAAGCGCCTTGCGATACCGTGTCATTGGGATTTCCTTCAACTTTAACAACTCGCCCTTCAAGTGTACGCACCCACATTCCACACCCAGCCTCACACTCTCCGCAGGAGGTCGAATACCAAGTAGAAACCCCTGGAGTAATCTCTTCGGGTCCGGTCACATAGGGCATTAACTTCTCGACCTTTTCAGTTGAGCAGCCCATCATTCCAGCACCAGCACTGCTGGCCCCTAATACCTTTAGGAATTCTCTTCTTTTAAGTCCGTCGCTCATCTAATAGACTCCATAATCAGTAATGACAGACGGTACAGTCACGGCGAACATCCTGCTCAACATGACAGCTAACGCACCAGCCCATCGAAAGAGGCTGATTAACCGTTTCTATGACATCCATTTCCTTTACTTCGCCATGACAAGTCGTACAGTCCACGTTCGCAGCAACATGTCTCATATGAGGAAAATGAACATGGTCAGCGACCTTATATATTCTTACCCATGGTATCGGTTCTTGGTTAGTCCAATAATCTCTTACCTTCTGAATTTCGGCCTGTTGGACCTCGTCAGAGCCACCGATTACCGTGTGGCAACCCATACAGGTGCTCACTGGCGGAATCCCTGCATCTACTGACCTTTCTGCAGAAAAATGACAGTATTGGCAGTCTATCTGATCAACTCCAGCATGAATGCTGTGAGGAAAAGCAATCGGCTGAGTCTGATCAAGCACTGTACTAGCCTGCATTTCAGAGGCGACGTCAACATTCTCAGTCTCTGTGTCTTGCTGAGCCAGTACGAAAGCTAAGCATCCCAAGATAGGAATAAATCCGATAGTAAACCTACCTATCCACCTTTTTCTCATATGCCCGCCCCCAACGTGGGTAAAAGCAAGAATTGTTCAGTCTCAGGACGCGAAAAAGCTACCTGTGCCTCTCCATGATGTCAACGCTCTAGCTATCCGTCTTTGATTGTAATTGACTGTAGACGCAAGGAGGCCTCATTGCTTGTTCTGGTAGCGTCACAATGATACAGGTGGTTATGTTACACAAATGACTTCTACGACACCTCCATCAGGCACGCCATCCATTCATGGAAAGCAACACATTACCACGATCAGTCACCAGGGTTCTTTCTGGGAAATCCTGCTCGATTTTGAGAGAGACCCGGCCCAGGCTGACACTTTTAGAGGATTTCTGTGTTTTTCGTCTAGCAATGAAGAGTCCTCTCACAAGGACCTGAGAACGAGTGTGATCATTATTGAGGATTCTTTTGAAAAAGCACTCGGTAAAGCGCAGAATTTGGAAGAGCATCACCTTCAATCATTATTGCGATCGATACTTCCCGAGCCAAAGGTTTGATATAGCTACTAGCTGTTGCAACGTCATTAATAAATTATAGATTTCGCCTTTGCCTTTGTCCTCGGCCAACAATTCACGAATCTCAAGGAGCTAATATGGCCATCTACCGCACACTTTATTACACCGAAGTAACAGTCGGCGTTGGTGGTCGAATAACAATTCCTCAAGAATTGCGAGACAACCTTCACCTCAGCCCAAAAGATTCACTGACCGTCAGGGTAGAAGAAACGGGGGACGGGAGACGTCAAATGGTGATGTGGAGAGGAGAAGACTCAGACGATTTGGAAGAAATGATCGATTGATCTGTTCTAGCGAGGTTTAGAATCCTCCAAGTCAATTAATTTGTATAAACCCTGAAAAACTGAATTTCCATCCTGATGCCACCAAGGCTCAGGCCACGGAGCTCGTTTGAATGAAGTGACTCGAGTCACACCGATCTCGCTCAAGGATGACGCGATAGCCTCCCTGCGATTTTCTGTCCCTTCCACAGCCACCGTCTGCAAATAGCTTGCACTTCGACTTAAAATTTTTCTAGTCTTGTCTAAATCCGAAACTGGTTTGACATAAACTACTCGCTTACAATTCGACCATTTCAAGGCCAACTCTGAATCAAAAATTATCGTCCAAGAACCACTCGTACCTTTTAGCATCAAGGCTTCCGACCCTCGTCCCTGACTTAATTCAGTAGCTATATGTAATTGCTGGGTTCCAATTGCTTCCTCAGTACTCGCTAGTCCAGAAGGTAAATTATCTTCAACCTTTTCCATCGCCATGCCAAGAAGTTCTACCCACTCTTCTGGCGCAACTTTGCCACCCCGTTCAACATACACAACTTGCGGAGAGACACAGCCTTTCTGATCAAACGTACTTACAGACGTCGCTACGCTTCTAGCCGTGTCTGCCGCAGACTCATGTGAAAGAGCTTCACGTGTCACTAGCCCCACTCCCAAGCGATGTCTATAAGCAACAAAATTGGCTGTTACTGGGACCCGGCTTCTAATCGCATTTATTGTTTCATCGCTGCCATAAGCCACTACCACCCCAACTTTCTCTGACATCTGGCTATCCATTCTATCCTTCATGCCGTCCCAATAAACAACCCCTAAACACCCTCGGAAAACCTTATGTTCTTCCCCAAGAGCGCGAGCGAAAAGAACTGGAAGAGCTACATCTCCAAGGCCTGGTTTCAGGAGGACCGAAGATTTCATTAGTAGACCTCTGATCATAGCCGTCACTCCAACACCTGGAACGGTCCCTGAGCCCACTGTAAAATTTACATCTAACCCATAGGCCATCTGCTTACGGCCAAAATCAATTCGTTGAAATCCGTCTAACATTTTAGGTGTAGCAAACTCCCTATTAAGCAAGTCGGTCAGTCTTTTGGATGTCCAATCTTTAGCCATCCCTGCCAAAATTACCTCTGCCATTTCTGATGAAATCCCTGCCGTAGGACCCATGATTTCGAGAGCCTTCTTTCTCAATGAGTCATTCTGATCCATGAAACGATTAGAGACATTCCCGACAGCCTGAATTATCTCTGAGACCGGCATTCTCCGAATTTCCGAATTAGCTTCGGCCAGGATACTGACCAAAGTGTCATGATCAGATGCCACTAATCTGGGATATCGCACAGAGAATCCCTGGGATGGATTCACTGAGTTAAAAGAATCTGGTTTCTGGAAGCCTTCCGGCAATATGTATGCGTCGAAAATACTAATACTCATATTTAAATTTGTGGAAAATCATCCATCGCTAAAGAACATCCTCTTTGTTCTGCTTCCTTCAATCTTCCAACGAGTCGAATTGCGCCATTCTCCAGAATCGCGCCCACATCCTCAGTCAATACAGCCATCGCAGATCCTATGTTGGCCAAATCAAAATGGCACAACACTCCTTCTTCTCCTGCCGGAAGTTCACTCAACGTATTAACATCCAGAACTAGAGAGCGGACCCAGGGTGGTGGTTCATAACCCATGTGCTCTATTTCTCCTGTCTCATGTATCACCGAAGTTCGCTCATATAACTGTGACAACATCTCGGTCATACCGTATTCACTGATGATAGAGGATATCGGAATTCCATGTAATCGCCGTAACAATTCATATAGCTCCACCCTTGAGACCTCTCTTGATTGTCCTTTGAACCCGCCTGTTTCCATTATCCTTGAGTTGGCGGGGAGTTCGAAACATATACCGCTTTCTTCCAGCCAGTCCATCCAACGCACAAAAGCAAACGCTGTACCCGCCAATAGCACTGGATAACCAGATGATTCGAATTTTCTAAGATCGTTTACCAATTTCTCATTCTGTAATTGATTGTCTTCATTTACGTAGAAACCACCCTTGCCCATCGACAAATTGTCTAGAGTTTCGCCTAGCATAAAGCTCAAGGAAGAGGACTGTGATTGAGCGGGATCTTTGACTAGGGCAAGAAGTGCGGGGCTTTGTCGCGAATAAAATTGATACCTCATGCTCCCTATAAGGGAAGCTCTGTAAAGTGAGAGGTCTAAAATATGATGCTCCCCCCGACCCAATTCACTGGAACTAGTACCGCTAGTCTTGAACACAGCTTCCACTAAAGCAAGTTCGCCCGAAACTATTGGAAATTCCTTGAAAGCCAGCGTAGGAACAGGAGGAATTTTCTTCCAATCCTGGAGTCTTGATGGAGTCGCACCCCTTTTTTTCGCGTAGTTGGCGTAAGTAGGGTTACTAGAGTATTGATACTCGAAAACCCTTAAAGCCAAACTTGAAAATATATCATTGTCCCAGGGTCCATCAATCGGTCGATTAAAGTGATGTATGAGTTCTTCTGCTAGATCTGTGAAATTCATCATTTTCAAGCTTGGGCCTTCTGCCTCCTAGGGAACTTCCCACCTACTTTTAGCTATTTGGATCAATCATAGTCGTCGACAACCACCTGGCTCGCATAAGTCGCGATGTTTCCTCCAAGAAATCCAACATTGCATCTAGATCTTCTTCGAACTTCCTAAGATCCGCCTCCGCTTGATCTTCTCCTTCTAGCACCCGTAGAGAAGTTTTCATCGTGACCAACTCTCTTTTGCACTTTTTGACCGCCCTATTGAACCGATTAATGTCTTTACGAGCTTGCGCTATAGGGCTTTTATTACTTATTGGCATCGTGCAGTTGTCACTCCAGAACAGTGTTCTCAGAAAAACCTAAACATTAACATGACAACTCACTGGATCTAGGGATAGACCTCAGGATCGGTTAGTTTATCTTGCTNATCACCGTTACCAAAAAATATTNATGACCGAATCCCTAGACATAGCAGTTGTTGGTGCTGGACCTTGTGGCATAGCAGTAGGTGCTGCTGCTAAAAATAAAGGTCTATCCGTAGCTCTATATGACAAAGGGTGCATTGCCAGCTCCCTGGTCAAATACCCTTACTACATGACCTTCTTTAGTACAGCAGAGAAGCTGGAAATTGCAGATGTACCTTTTACGATAGCAGGACACAAACCTACCCGACAGGAAGCANTAGTATATTATCGACGAGTAGTTCAATCNTATGATATAAAAGTCCATCAATATCATGAAGTATTGTCACTGGAGGGNTCTGCTGACGACTTCACCCTGGCTAGCCTGAACAAATATCACCAACCAGAAGAAATCCGAGCTAAATACGTAGTTTTAGCGACAGGGGGGTTTAACCAGCCAAATTTCCTTCAGGTCCCCGGNGAGGACCTTCCCAAGGTGAGCCACTACTACCAGGAGGCACACCCNTATTATGATCAGGAGGTTATGGTTGTAGGAGCAGGGAATTCAGCAGTAGAATGTGCCTTAGAATTATACCGAACCGGTGCGAAAGTGAGTATGGTGCACTTCGGACTGACCATAGACAGGGGAGTCAAACCATGGGTAATTCCTGATATTACAAACAGAATCGAAAAGAAGGAGATACAAGTATATTGGGAGCACANAATAAATNAGATCTATCCAGATNCAGTCATTCTTTCGGATGTCAATTCCAACAACAAAAAGAAAGTTAGCAATGATTGGGTATTAGCAATGACTGGCTGGAGTCCTGACAAAACACTGCTCGACACTTTCCACATTAAAACCGATGCGAAAACAGGCATTCCTTGCCACAATCCAGATACAATGGAAAGTAACCACAAGGGCATTTACATAGCCGGGGTTTTAGCNGCTGGGAAAAATGCAAATAAGATTTTTATAGAAAATGGCAAACTTCACGGACCAAAGATAATCCAATCAGTTACGGATTACCTAGGGATCTAAGTTCATCATCAGAAGGGAAGTCCACCCCAGGCCAACGATGCTCCCAAGCGAATACTCATCGCGGAGGTGCTTTGAAATGCGTACTTGCTCTCGGCATAAAACTTGACCTCTTTGATGGTCGTTTTAACACCTAGGCCTAGAAAACGTCCTTCTTCAGANTGNGTCNNCCCTGAATCCNCACCTTCGTACTCCTTCAATCCCAAACCGCCCACTAAGTAGGGCTTCACAAAGGGGAAGGGAATAATTTGTATCCTGGCCCCTAGTGACCACACNCTGAGAGATGGGTCCTGCTGCCTCTCTGGAAAATGAGATCCTGAACCAAAAATTTCCACTGGAAGGAATGCTACCTTGAGCCCTAGTTCCCCACCAAACCCATCNCTCCTTTGCNTGGATTCAAAACTACTNTCCACAAAGNCACCACCAAAAACCTGGGCAGATNCGTCGGTAAAACTGATGGAACCCCAAAACAGTACCACCCATGCAATCAAGCTTTTAGGGGGNACTGAGATCCTATCGAAATTTATCCTAGGCGAGAAGAACAAGAAAAATTAAGGTGTTCCAGCGCTTACCACATTGACGCGTCTTATTATTTCTTCTGTTACGTCAATGACTGGATCAAAGTAAACAAGACCACTCTGGGCCATATTGAANATCATTGCATAGCCCTCTTCTCTTCCCATCGTATCGATGATTTGNCGAACCNTCTGAGTAATGGGTTCCACCAATTCGGCCTGCCTTTGGCCAAGTTCTTGCTGAACGTCTTGCTCAAGCCTCTGATACTGGAGAGCTCTATCTTCCATTTGTCTCTCTAATTGAGCNGCTTCTGCTGTTCCAGGGGTAGCCGACAAAGCTTGCTGTCTGATCGCATTGATTTCGGCCTGCTGTGCCTGCAGCTCTNCTACACGCTGTTCCTGAAGTTGATTGATCAGGGCAATCGCCTCTTGACCTACTTCTGATTCCGCTAGGACTCTTTCCCCATCAAAGACTCCGACCTTGGGCCCAGCCACCTCCTGCGCAAGTAGCAAAGAGTTGGTGAACGTCAGCATGAGCCCAAAAATGCCAGCTAGCAACAAACTTTTTCCTACTCTATTTCCGATCCGCATGGGATACTCCTTCTTACAAAAAACACTTAATACCCGAAANNAGGCATTGTTACCCTACAGAAAAATAGCAGAGAGAGCTGATCCAATCTACCTGGAATGAATTTTTTTCTCACACCCATTACTAACACTAGCACCTGGCAAAAAGACCAGAACGGTTAATTTTGGAGTTCCAACCAATCCTGAATCAGTGCAACCACAGTAGCCTTGACCTCNCCNGATAATCCNNCAGTTATAACNTCATTTTCTGCCAGATCTTGACGCAAATATCCTAATGCAATGGCNCCATCAGCCCGTGGCGATTCAACAATACTAGTCAGCCAACCGACCTCNCTATCTCCTACAAATAATTTTTCTCCAGTTTTAGGAAGCATNTCGCCGTTCAAACGAAAGCCACNCAGTAAACGATTTACACGACCCCTATCCCTGACCCNNACAATGACTTCTTGGCCAGTGTAGCAACCTTTGTTGTGNTCGACCGCCCTGTCCACCAAACCAGTTTCTGGCAGAATATTAGAATCAGATACATCTTGGCCAAAAGCTGCGANTCCGCCCTCTACCCTCAGGATTTCCCANACACTTNCGCCNAGAGCTTGCACCCCAGCANCTGTCAGCCGTAACCAAAGATCTCTGATATTTTTCCTTGATGAATAAACATCCCAACCACCACCAGAGACATCCTCCATTCTAACAATCCGAAAATCATCTNCACCCGTATTCAAGGAATTCGCGATTACATAATCACCTGGACCAAGATCAGTCAACTCAGCTTGGCACTCACTAGACCCCAGTAAAAATTGGTTAACGGTCCGTTCCGCTTCTGGACCTACAAAGCTCAAAGTTCCAGTTGTCTCAGATATATCTTCAATCTTAGCCAGTCGGGGAGGGACTGTCCTTCTCAGATACTCCATGAATGGAGTCATACCTATATAGGGGATATCCAAAAATAGGCTTTCCTGTTCCAAGTGATGATTATCCCACATGATTCTTAGATCGGTCAGCACCCTACCTTTTGGAGTCAGAACTGCTGAATAAAAGCTTTCCCCTTTCCAGAGACCTTCAGCTATTTGATTTGGAGCAACAGGCATGCGTCCAGTCACGATGCCCTGCAGAGTGGCCANNGGAGCCTTGCCGTCTATCCTGATNCTGCCCCTATGACTCCGATCCCTTATAGCCACAGTGTTTACCGCCTCTCTATACTCAGCGNTAGGATCACCATAATGCCTGACGACTCTGACATCTCGGATCTCACAGAGGAACTCTTTGNACACGGACCGCTCTGCCTCCACAATATACATTTGATCTGCTGGCGTGCTTTACGCTACTCAATTTCACATATAGGCCTGACTGTATCAACCTCAGTGAACGTTATCCTACTTGCTCTCTGGTTGCACCTCGATAAATTGTCANCATCCCTGTTCAAGAGATAATTGTTGCAAGCAGAAGCAACATACTTGACTCTAACACCAACTAAAGAATCACCATGGCTAATCAAACGGCTAGCCCGGATCAGGAGATCCGTCTAACTCAACTGTCCCACGGAGCTGGCTGAGCTTGTAANCTCAGCATGTCTGAGCTGACGCAGGTCCTGCGTCACCTAACTCCATTGGAAGACGCCAATTCCTTGGTCGACCTGACCACTGGTGATGATGCTGCCGTATACTCNCTAGGGGGAGGTAGGGCCCTNGTAGTAAGCTTAGATTTTTTCACTCCAGTAGTAGATGATCCATATGATTATGGTCGGATCGCAGCCACCAATGCACTCTCAGATATTTATGCCATGGGAGGGAAACCTCTTTTTGCACTTAACCTTTTCNGTTTTCCTAGAGAACTACTCAAGGAGGGGCTAGCAGAAGAGATCCTTCGAGGTGGCCAGGACGCAGCAAATAAAGCTGAAGTGCCTATAATGGGCGGACACTCTGTAGATGATGCAGAACCAAAATATGGACTTGTAGTTGTGGGTGAAGTGAAAGAAGACGCTGTCGTCACAAACTCCAATGCAAAAGAAGGGGATAACCTCATCCTCACCAAACCAATAGGTACAGGAATTATCACTACCGCTATTAAAGCTGGGCAAGCAACTACAATCTCAGTCGATGCCGCCATCTCAGCAATGACTGAGCTGAATCGGGACGCTGCTCGAGCCATGACTAAAGTGGGTGTTCTAGCTGCCACTGATGTTACTGGATATGGGTTACTCGGTCATCTAAGCACTATGCTACTTCACTCAGAGGTAGCGGCTGAATTAGTCATGGATGCCGTTCCTGTTCTACCCGATGTACATAAATTGATCTCCAAAGGGCACGTACCTTCTGGGACCAAAAGAAACCTTGCTGATATCCAACATAGAATCGACTTCGGTGCGACCGAAGACTCCGATCAGCTCATCCTAGCCGACGCGCAGACAGCAGGAGGCTTATTGATTTGTGTGGCAGACGAACAAACCTCTGAGTTGATGGAACTACTTGGTAATTCCCCCTTCAGGCCTTCCATTGTTGGCAAAATCGTTTCAGGAGATCCGGGAACAATCAAAGTCGTTTAATTGAACCCCACCTGCAACAGCACGTACTTAGGTAACTGGTGCAGCGCTCTTTCTCCTGCGTCCGTTTTTTGCAGACTTACTCTTCGAATTGGTTGAAATCAGAGCTAGATCTATCACTTGATTTAGATTTTCCACTAAATGAACAGTTAATTTTTTTCTGACATCGTCCTTCAAATCTTCTAAGTCAGCTTCATTCTCCTTAGGAATTATTATTGTNCTGATTCCAGCACGGACTGCACCTAACAGTTTCTCCTTGACTCCCCCAATTGGAAGAACTCTCCCAGTCAAAGTGAGTTCTCCAGTCATAGCAACATCTTTTCGCACTTTATTACCGCACAGCGTGGACACCAAAGCCGTAGCCATTGTAATACCCGCGCTAGGACCATCCTTAGGAATAGCACCAGCCGGCACGTGAATATGAACTTCCTTACCNTTTAAACTGTCCTCAGCAATCCCAAGCTTCTGGCAATTACTCTTNGCAAAACTGAGTGCCGCCCTACCTGATTCCTTCATCACATCACCTAATTGGCCTGTTAAGACTAACCCACCCTCTCCAGACATCGTACTTACTTCTACAAACATAATGTCGCCACCCATCGGTGTATAAAACATCCCCGTTGCAACCCCCACTGTATCCACTAATGCCATCCTTTCAGGATGCACCCTGGGTCTGCCCATTAGTTCCCTGATTACTTTCTTAGTAGCTTTGAGGCTCTTAGTCTCCCCTGCTGCAATCATACGAGCCACCTTCCTAGCCAGCTTCCCCAACTCGCGTTCTATCTGCCTCACTCCAGCCTCATGGGTATATTCCTGTATTAGAGCTAGCAGACCTTTTTCANCTATAATCAATTCTTTTTCTTCAAGACCATTTTCTCTTTCCTGCCTAGGCAATAAATATCTCTTNGCTATTTCTANCTTTTCAGCCTCGGTATACCCTGAGAAATCGACCTTCTCCATCCTATCGTACAANGGAAGTGGAATCCGATCTGCATAATTTGCCGTTGCAATGAACAGGACCTCAGATAAGTCGAATGGCATACCCAGATAGTGGTCGGAAAAGCTCCCATTTTGTGCAGGATCTAGCACTTCCAACAAAGCTGCGCTTGGGTCTCCTTGAAAAGAAACGCCCAACTTGTCCACTTCATCTAGCAGGAAAACAGGGTTCTTCGTCTTTGCAGTTCTCATGCCCTGCAAAATACGCCCTGGCATCGCTCCTACATAAGTGCGACGATGCCCTCTTATATCTGCTTCATCCCTTGCCCCACCCAGGGAGATACGGACATACTCTCTCCCCAATGACCGAGCAACCGACTTTGCTATACTTGTCTTGCCAACCCCAGGGGGACCCACGAAAAGCAAAATAGGAGCTTTTCCNCCAAACTCTGTTTTGCTGATTTCAGAATCTTCTGTGGCGTTATCCTCCTCCTCAGCTNCNCTCACTTNTGTATCCTTAGATTCTCCATTGCGTTCCTGTTGCAACTTGCAAACAGCTAAAAACTCAAGAACCCTGTCTTTAACGTCTTCCAATCCATAATGGTCTTCGTCAAGAATTTCTGCAGATACAGACAAATCAATCTTATCCTCAGAGCGATCGTNCCACGGCAACTCTGTGACCCATTCTAAAAACGTNCTGATCACTTGATACTCAGCTGCCTGTGGGCTTGTACGCATCAGTCGCTTCAATTCTCTATCCACTTCCGCTCGTTGCTCTTCACCAAGCTCTAATGNCTCNAGGCGTTCCCTCAGCTCATCAACTTCATCCTTTTCGTCCTCCTCGCCCAGCTCCCTTTGGATCTGCTTCAGCTGCTCCCTTAANAACATTTCTCGCTGTCGTTCCCCCAATTCCTCTTGAACTTTGGCCTGGATTTCTTCTTGAGCATCCAAACGAGCCAATTCCCTTTCGACCGCTACTAAGGCTGATCTCATCCGCTCTTCATCGTTCAAAGTCTCGAGAAGTTCTTGTTTGTCTTCTGGAGGCAATTCGAGATAGAAGGAAACCAAGTCGGCAAATGCCCCTGGTTCATCNGCTGCCTGGATCAATTGATTCAAGGCTTCCGAAGGCACNCCCCTTCGAGTTCCCAGTTCAGCTGCCCTATCTCTTAGTTCCTGGTTTAGTGCTTCAAACTCGNGGTCACTAGATTCATGAGATCCTTNCCTNCTGAGATCCAACAGAGATGCTTCAAGCATTGAATCTCCAGCCGACTGATAGGATACCGCTTCTGCTCTGCCTTCACCCTGCACNAAGAGCTGAACCCCTCCNCTTACCCGATGTGTCTGGATAATCCTTACAACGGTGCCTATCGAATAAAGAACTTCTGGAATAGCTTCGTCCACATTTTCTTTTTGTGCTACAGCAAACAAGCGCCGATCCCCATCCAGCGCCTCCTGCACGGCCTCTACAGTCCCAGGCCTGCCAGCAGATATAGGAACCGCAACTCCCGGNTAAACAACAGTGTCCCGAAGTGGTAAAACTGGTAGTGTGTATTTGTCAGACATAAACCCTCACNTGGCGACCCCTATTTTCGTATTTAATATTTGCTTCAGAATATCATATAAAAAGGGCCAAGAGTCATTTATATAACCAAATTAGCCTTTCTTTATTTGACACTTTTAAAATTACACTGTCCTATATTGCACAAACCTTGCCAGCCAGGNAACACCATAAANATGTCGNANTTGCAGGACTTCTGTCATTTTGTCCGCCTTTTTTGGCAAACAGGGGTNTATTANTTTACTCAATGATACTCAGAANTTGATTACCTAATATTAATACTCACATCAATCAAAACCTTATTTGAACCATATGGCTGAGAAGAATAAAGAAGCTCGCTCAACCGTCTATTCCTCCTATGGAACCGTCGCTACAAGNCAACCTCTGGCAAGCTCTGCTGGTCTCCACATCCTACAGCAGGGTGGCAATGCCATAGACGCAGCTATCGCTGCTGCTGCCATGCTAAACGTAGTAGAACCGCACATGACCGGACTTGGGGGAGACGCCTTTGCTCTACTCTGGTCAGCTGAAGAAAACAAACTCATAGGATTNGATGCTAGCGGAAAGTCTGGATCGTTNCTTAATGCAGAACAGATCATTGGACAGGGTGAGAATGCGCTCCCACGGACTGGAGCTAANTCTGTGACAGTTCCCGGAGCACTAAGTGGCTGGTGTGCACTCCTAGACAGATATGGAACGATGACNCTACCCCAGGTTTTNAATCCTGCAATACGTATTGCAGAAAGGGGNTTTCCAGTAACNCCGATTATTGCTAGCCAGTGGTGNACAAAGAGTGANTTTCTGAGTAAANACTNAGGTGCTANAAATACCTTTCTCTATAAGGGTAGGCGNGGACCCCGCNTAGGCGAATGGTTCCAAAACCCTGATTTAGCAGATAGCCTGACCNATATNGCAAACCTCGGTAGNGAAACACTTTACGGNGGCTCCATGGGGGAAACAATAGTGAACTCTCTGTCAGAGCAAGGTGGATATCTGACATTGCANGACNTGAAGGACCATAGGGTAGAATGGGTAGATCCAATATCTGTCAACTTTAAGGGTTATGATGTCTGGGAACTTCCTCCCGCTGGACAGGGAGTGGCGGCCTTGCAAATGCTCAAATTGCTGGAGCCAGTCAACCTCAAGGGAATGGGCCACAACTCCACCAACTACCTTCACCACATCATTGAGTCAAAGAAAATAGCCTTTGCGGATCTAGCCACCTACGTCGGTGATCGAACAAGCATGAAGGTTTCGACNGAACAACTCCTAAATGACAACTACATCGATAACCGCCGCGAGCTGATCGACCCCAAGAAAGCGATGAGTCACATCCAGCCCAGCCCTGAGATGACTAGAACGGAAACAGTGTATCTCACAACTGCCGACAAAGATGGTAACATGGTTTCCTTCATCAACAGTATCTACGAACATTTTGGGTCTGGNATCGTTACACCAGGCACAGGGTTCGCCCTTCAGAATAGAGGGGCAGGNTTCAGTNCCGAAGAAGGTCCTAATCAGATCGACAGATGTAAGAAGCCCTTGCACACCATCATACCTGGATTCGTAACCCACAAAGGGAAGCCTTGGATGGCTTTTGGTGTGATGGGTGGATCTATGCAACCACAAGGACACTTACAACTACTACTAAATATTTTGGTTTTTGACATGACTCTTCAACAAGCGCTAGAAGCTGGCCGCGTTCGTCATCTGTCTGATTCTGGAGTCTTACTGGAGCAACCCATTAGTGATTCCGTGAGGGGCGAACTCNAGCAACTAGGACACCGTTTGAGTGACAGTATCGAATCGGGTTTTGGAGGAGGCCAGGCTATTAGAAATCTTCCCAAAGGATATGCCTCAGGATCAGATCCCAGAAAAGATGGAATGGCCGTCGGATACTNAGTTCTATTGATTGCAGGCTCTCGATGGATCATACGTTTTTATACCAGCCAATCAATAAAGCACTACATCCTGCGATAGGATGGGCCACTTCCTCCTTCTCTTACTTGCCACCTGGGACCAAGTATATCTGTGGCCTTACAATCGACACAATTGGGAGCATTAACTCGTAGCCCCTGTCCATCCCATTCGTATACTCCCGCTGGACACATAGCCTCATAAAATCTTGAAACGCCTGCATCAATGCCGTCCGCCAACAATAAATGGCTAGGGATGTCATCTCTCGTCTGATTACCGGACCTATAAACTGCATCAACTTTAGTCACCTTAGGCCCACTCAGATCTTTCTCAATAGCTTCATCGTCAGCGAGCCATTTCTGTTCAGCAGCATCCTCTATCACAGAGATTTTTTTTCCTAACAAACGACCCTTTGTTAGGCTCATTACACCAGCCTTAAGACCTCCCAACCAAAACCCATCTTTAAAGGCCAATCGAACATTACGAGTCTCCTTTAGATCTTTCATAATAAAACTGTTTTGGATGGCTTTCGTATAGGAGGCAAGGCCTTCCCTTGAAACATCACCAGCCTTCAGGCCTTGGAAAATAGACCTGGCAGCAAGAATCCCAGAATGCATCGCGTAATGAATACCTTTTAAAGAAGGAACATCTACAAAACCTACCGCATCACCAACTAAACAGACTCCTTCTCCATGCAATCGATCAGGTATTGAATAATAACCTCCCTCTGGAATCGTCTTAGCTCCCCATTCTAACAGCTCTCCTTTCCTTATATGGGAGTCTATTATGGGATGCATCTTCATGCGCTGAAGAGCCTCGTGAACATCAAAGGTGGCGCTCTTGTAGTCCAGACCAACGACAAGGCCCAAAGCTATGATATTATCGTCCATTGGGTATATAAAACTTCCCCCGAAAGCATCTCTCGGCAGAGGCCACCCCATCGTATGGACTACCCTCTTAATGGGTGTCTTTACCTCCCATAGTTCCTTAACTCCCAATGCATATATCTGTGGATTAGGTGATGTAATATTCTGCCAATCCAGGAAAGCTTGTGTAAGAGGTCCTCTTGTTCCTTCAGCAAGAACGGTAACTTTAGCTGTAATATCCATCGGTGGCACATGCGATCCCTNGACCGGCATNCCATCCGAACCTAACCCAGACGGAGTGGTCCTGACCCCGACCACTTTTTGGTCCTGTATTAACAGTCCATCTGCCGGGAAGCCTGGAAATATACTAATTCCGAGCTGTTCCGCCTTCTCTCCCATCCATCTAACCACTTCGCAAATGGATGCTACATAGTTTCCACGGTTATCCATGGTTGGCGGAAGAGGTATTCTCANTGAACGATTTTCAGTGAGAAAATGAAAAGACTCTCCAGTTACTGGGGCCCTAAAAGGCATGTCGCTAAGTTCAAGATCGGGAAACAGATCAAAGAAGCACNTTGGGTTGATTACTGCTCCCGACAAAGAATGGCCCCCAAGCTCCCCCGCTTTCTCCAAAACTCCTATTTCGATTTGGCCAATACCCTCGCCTTCCATATTATCCTGCTTAATCAACCGGGCCAATTCTATTGCCCCTGCNAAACCCGCTGGCCCTGCTCCAACAAAGACAATGTCCAAAGGAGTATCATCGGATTGAGGACCTTCCCGAAGAATCAAAGTGTCCGTCGGAAGACCCTTTTGAAATTCAGCTGGGTTCAGTTGTTCGTGACTATCGAAGTTTGTCAAAACCTCACCTTCTCCTTGGATACAAAGCATTCATCTCAGTTAATCAAAAACTCCTATACCGCACCCACTCCGCATGTTCAACGGGGTCAAGGCCTCCTTAGCATGCNTNAGCAACTTCTGCTGACCCACAGAAAGTGGCAAGTTCTTTACTGAATTATATTCAACCCAACGATACTCATGGTCTGTGANTTTACAATTTGGCCCCTGCACTGNGCCAAAAATCAACAATGGTTCATAGGTTATTCTTAGGTGAGAAAACTCATGTAATACTGAACTTAACGGNATCAGNTNTNCCTGATCAGNCGCCGTGTCNATTCCCAGCCCATTGGCTAGATAATTGTGCACAGATGTAACCGTATTCCTTCTAGTCACTTCAGCTTCAGGAAACTCCCACAGCCCAGCCAATAACCCATCTCCTGATCTTTTCCTTAAAAGAAATTTGTAATCACAACTAGCAGCGATTACCACAGCGTGAATTTTAGACCTAACGGGTCGCCTGCTTTTCGAAATAGGCCTCTCGCCCTGTGTCCCCCTTGCCCTACTTTGACACTGTTCCTCCANGGGACATTCTTCACANACAGGTGCCCTAGAAGTACAGACTGTCGCACCAAGATCCATGAGTGCCTGATTCCAATCCCCTGGCCTATCGCGATTCAGAAGAAGATCAGCCCTAGACCTAAGCTCCTTTGGGCTGGNACAGGAAAGGTCAAACAATCGCGACAAGACTCTCCTTAGGTTCCCATCAATCGCAGGAACCGGCTCACCATAGGCNATGCTAGCAATAGCGTTAGCAGTATACTCACCTACGCCTGGAAGTGTTCTCAACTCAATTGGATCCCTCGGTACCAGCCCATCCATATCTTGTGCAACGATCTTAATCGCTTTGAGCAGATTGCGAGCCCTGGAGTAATACCCCAAACCCTTCCACATATTCAAGACCGACTCTTCGTCCGCAACAGCAAGATCGGAAAGTTTAGGGAATTTTTCCATCCAAGCATTAAAGTAGGGCACCACCGTCTCGACTCGCGTTTGCTGCAGCATTACTTCTGATACCCATACCCGATAAGGATCTGAATTCTCCCTCCAAGGAAGTTTTCTACCCNTCTTGTCGTAATAGTCGAGTAATAATTCACTCGTTANTTTCTGACATGNAGTTTGAGTCATTTAACTGGTATCATGAGGTAGTTCAAGTTATTCTAGCCACTGTGGATCGTTCCCTACATTTTCTATAAAAGATCACTCGGAATATTCTGTATTTTTCTGGATNNTCCAAGGTAGNATTTCACACTACCTTGACAATTATTCTCCTCTAGGCCATCAATGAAAAACATGCATATGAGCCTTTCCCTGCAACCGAGGCCATCAATGAAAAACATCAAATTAGCCGGTACGACACATGAATAATGTTATCGATTCCCTGGTGCCCGATAATATCAAGACCTTGAAGGCCTACAAGCCAGGCAAGCCTATAGAAGCCTTAATAAAAGAACACGGAATCAATAAAGCTATAAANGTAGCATCNAATGAAAATCCTNTGGGACCNTCACCANTGGCACTTGAGGCNGCGGCTCGTGAGTTGGAAAAACTGCATGTATATCCAGACGGAGACAGTCATGACNTAAAAGAAGCTCTTTCNGCCCATGTTNGAGTATCTACGGACGAGTTGATTTTTGGAGCGGGAAGTGACGAATTAATCGACCTAATTGTCCGGACGTTTTGCAAGCCTGGACATGATCAAATTCTCACNCACAAATATGCGTTCATCAGTTATAAACTTTCTGCTCAGGCGCATAATGTAGAATTCATTGAAACCGCTGTGGATGAAGGCTACCAAGTTGATCTGGACGCACTCCTTGAAGCTATTACCCCTAAGACGCGAGTTATATTCCTAGCAAACCCGAACAATCCCACTGGACAACATATCCGGCGTCATGACTTAGAGAGGTTTTTGTCGAAATTGCCTAGAGAANTTATNCTGGTGATGGATGAAGCCTACTACGAATACGCCATAGATANNAAAGGCAAGGAATACCCAGACTCTTTGNCCTATCGACATNAAACCAGTCATCCNTTGCTTATCACCCTGCGCACATTCTCAAAAATATACGGCCTGGCTGGATTGCGTGTGGGTTACGCCATGGCGGACTGCGCTATTGTCGACTACATGAACAGAGTTAGGCGTCCATTTAATATAAACCGAGTGGCTCAAGCTGCTGCTGTTGCTAGCCTTCAAGATGCAGCACACGTAGAGCAGTCGAGGGTCATTGCACACCAGGGCACCCGAACCATGNTGGAANTAATGACAAANCTCGGACTGNAAGCCTATCCGTCCCTCACTAATTTCACACTCGTGGATCTGGGAAAACCAGTTGATAATATTTATCGTCAGCTCTTAAATCTCGGCATAGTAGTTAGGCCTCTNGGTCCCTGGGGGCTACCCGATCACCTAAGAATCTCAGTAGGGACTTCGGAAGAGATCGANAGTGTCATGACGACTCTTTCAAAGGTCTTGGAATCATAACCTATTAACNNAAATAGAAAGCGATGATTGTGCTCAAGGGATTTGCGTGCAACCTTTCTGAGCGGATCTAGACAATAAACACCTTCTTGCGGAGAGAACGAATGAACGTTGACAACCCAACATCTGAAAACTCGAACAATGGTGGTATAAAAGAATTTCTACGAAGCTTCGGTCCGGGGTTGCTCTGGGCNGGAAGTGCTATTGGAGTCTCTCATCTCGTTCAATCCACTCGCGCAGGTGGAGAGGCAGGATTCGCACTAGCTGGAGTTATTATTTTTGCCCTAGCTCTAAAGTATCCCTTCTTTGAGTATGGACCTCGCTACGCTGCCGCCACTGGGGAAAGCTTAGTAGAGGGATACCGCCGGATTGGGAAATGGGCCGTCTGGTTATTTTTCGCTCTCGCAGTCTTTACTGTAGTCATCACCAACGCAGCAATCATTCTCTTCACCTCCTCTTTGTTTCAATTTGCTCTTGGTACTGCAGTAAGTCCCGTACTCGCATCCGCACTGATGTATGCTTTTTGTGCTGCGTTACTTAGGGTTGGATACTCGGCGCTAGACCTCGCAATTAAACTGATACTACTGACCTTGGCAGTTTCCACACTTATTGCTGCCTTTGTTGTAGCCCCTCAAACTGATTTTTCTAGTTTCAGCATAAGTCTGATACCACCAGCCGGTANCACAGTCACCCTTGCATTCATGCTCGCANTGGCTGGATGGATGCCTTCAGACATTTTGATATCCCTCTACAGCTCTCTATGGACCCTTGCCAAGAATCAGGCCAGCGGAATAAAAGCCAGTGTGGCCACGGCAAGGCTAGACTTTAAAATTGCCTACATGGGAACGGCGATCCTGGCCTTTGCATTNCTTACTCTAGGTGCTGGTGTNATGTATGGATCGGGAACAGAATTTAGCTCCAATGGTGCAGTATTCTCAACACAGTTGATNGACCTGTATGTCCAAACACTCGGCTCCTGGACCAAACCTCTGATGACAGTCACCGCTCTAACAGCCATGATGTCGACTGCCCTAACCGTTGCAGACGGCTATCCAAGGGTACTAGATCGGGCAGTAAAAGTACTCACCATTAATGACCCAACTAAAACAGCAAATGCGNCCATTGGTAGGCCCTACTGGGTTGCAGTGATTCTAATCGGTATTGCTATGACCGCTGTCTTGCAACTGTTCCAGACTAGCATGACACAGTTGGTAGATTTTGTAACTATCGTCGCCTTNCTGACCGGACCTATCATTGGATTTTTGAACCTGAAGTGCGTTACATCACAAGCAATGCCCGAGGAACACCAACCCGGCAAGGCAATGCGTCTATACTCATATATNGGCCTAGCTGGNATGACGACAGTCGCCATAATATTTGTTGTAAGCAGACTCGGCTGATGGGGGCGAGGTAANTACTAGGTCGGAAATATTGGTGTANCANGAAAGTTACCTAAAAGTATAAAATAAGGAGATTATGATGNGGACTCAGTATTCTTATCTAACAATCATGATAGTCGNTATCGTCGGAATGGCAGGATGTGCTCCATCAGGCANCTCAGTCACTGCAGATTCAAGTGGCAACTTCATCACCGGCGACGGTCTTGTGAACCCGACCACGTCCGTCGTCACGAACTGGGGTGATCTCCCTGAAGGAAGAGAGTGGGGGACCACGGCTGGAGTCGACATCGATCCGCATGACGGGCACATATGGGCTTACGAACGCTGTGGAGCGGGCAGCTTCGGTGATGGAGAACCAGTGAACTGCGAGACAAATCCGGTTCCCCCAGTTTTCAAGTTCGATCGTAACACCGGCGAGGTGCTCGCAAACTTCGGAGCCGATCTCATGGTCACTCCGCACGGCATCCATGTCGATGTCGAAGGTAACGTTTGGATCACTGATTTTGCGGGTAATCGTGAGGGTACGCGAGGTCATCAGGTGTGGAAGTTCAGCTCTGAAGGAGAAGTCCTTCTGACGCTCGGTGTNGCGGGCCAGCCAGGGAATGCACCCGGACAATTCAATCAACCCAATGATGTTGTGACTGGGCCAGATGGATCCATTTACGTCTCTGACGGTCACAATGGTCAGGGAATGACCTCGAATCAGGCAATGAATTTGGGTCGCGACGCTGGTCAGACCGCACGTATCCAGAAGTTCACCCCACAAGGTGAGTTCGTGATGGAATGGGGGGAGATAGGTGTCGAGCACGGCCAGTTCCGAACCCCTCATGCGCTCGCCTTCGACTCACAGGGCCGGCTGTGGATTGCTGATCGNGGTAACCATCGTCTGGAAATCTATGACGCGGACGGTAATTACTTGGACTCGCGNTATAGCTATGGTCGTATCAGNGGGATCTTCATCAAGGACGAGATGGTGTACGCCATCGATTCAGAGTCCAGTCCGACGAATCATCCGAACTGGCGAAACGGGGTCCGTATAGGTCCAGTCGATGAGGACCGAATCGTCGCGTTCGTTCCGCCATTCGAGCGTGAGAGTCGTGTATACCAGGGTACGGCAGGTGAAGGTGTCGCCGTAGACGAGGACGGAAATATATATGCTGCCGAAGGTCCGAATTCGCTAAGCTGGGCGGGTGGTGCCTTCACGAAGTACTTGGCAGGCAATTAGCCGCAAATGATTTGGCGCCTATGGAATCGTTATCTAAAAATCTAGCCAGAGACCTAAAGGACATTGTTGGCAGTAAGTGGGTTCTTACGGATAGAGATCGGCTACTCGCCTATGAGTCTGATGGTCTAACCGCTTATCGGAGTATGCCCCTAGCTGTAGTGCTTCCAGAAAGCACCAGCCAGGTAAGTAATGTTTTCAAGCTATTGTCCCAAAATGGAATCAAGGTTGTCCCCAGAGGTGCTGGTACTGGCCTTTCAGGGGGCGCCCTAGCTGAGCCAACTTCAGTAATTATTGGAACTTCAAGGATGAACACTATTCTCGAGCTTGACGCCGATAATAGAAGAGCAGTGGTCCAACCTGGAGTTATTAACGCCCATTTGTCAGAAGCAGCANCACCCTTCGGNCTTTATTACGCNCCGGACCCCGCCTCTCAGAGCGCATGCACAATTGGCGGAAACGTGGCAGAAAATTCGGGAGGACCTCACTGCTTAAAATACGGCGTGACCTCTCGNTATGTTACAGGACTCAAAATCGTTACGTATGAGGGACAGATTTTGCAACTAGGAGGAGTCGGCCAAGAGCGAGGAAGCTATGACCTGGTAGGAGTCTTCGTCGGCTCTGAAGGTTGNTTTGGAATGGCCACAGAAGTCGAAGTGAAACTATTGCCNATACCCGAATCAGTACAAACACTNCTGGCTATCTTTGACCGCATTGAAGACGCTGGAAGAGCGGTAACCTCCATAATGGCCAGGGGCCTCTTACCTGCAGCCCTGGAAATTGTCGACGGAGCTACGATCCGAGCGGTCGAAGCCAGTGTTTTTGCCGGAGGATATCCAGCCGATGCTAATGCCGCTTTGGTAGTCGAATTTGACGGNATTGAAAAAGGGCTAAGCGCAGACGTACAAAAAGCTATTTCCGATTGTANTCAATGTGGGGCCACAGAAGTGCNTTCAGCAGCTACCNCTGAGGAACGTCAAAAGCTGTGGCAAGGTCGCAAGAAAGCCTTTGGAGCCATGGGCAGAATAGCGACAGACCTACTAGTTCAAGATGCTACNGTCCCACGTAGCCACCTTCCAGAGGTATTGATGAAAATATCCGAAATAGGTGAACGTTACGATTTGAACATTGCGAACGTTTTTCACGCTGGGGACGGAAACTTACACCCTAATATTTTATTTGACCGCTCAGATGCCGAAGAACTGGAAAAAGTGGAACTTGCTTCTACGGAAATCATGAAAATCTGTGTTGATGCTGGCGGAACAATTACTGGTGAACATGGAGTCGGACACGATAAGAGAGCTTACATGCCATTGGTTTGTGGAGTTGAAGAAATGAAAACAATGAAAAAAGTCAAAACGGTTTTTGATCCTCATCATGGGATGAACCCTGGTAAAGTTTTACCAGCGAATATTTAGAGAGAAACAAGATCTTGGATACTAACCTTCTGAGAAAACTCCTTCCTGGAGAAGAACAAGTACTAGAAAGTTTTGTAGAAAATGACTGGTCCTTTTATGGTCGACNACCTCAAGCNGTATTGTTTCCTCATTGCGAAGAGGAAGTCGCTTCCGTCTTGTCGTTGGCAAATGACAAGGGTTGGAATTGCATGCCAGTTGGTAATGGCACTTGGCTTGAAGCATGTATGAATGATTACGGAAATGTAGACCTTCTCATCAGCATGCGTAAAATGAACAATATAACCGTGCATGAACCAGACAATTTATTTGTCGAGTTAGAGGCTGGTGTCACTCTAAAAAAGCTCCAAGAGACGCTTCGATCCTCCAAACAATGGTTACCCCTCGATCCACCAGGAGCAGACTCCTCAACAATGGGAGCTATAGTTGCTACAAGTTCTTGNGGGGCACTACAAACTGGATTTGGCAAACCAAGGGACCATATCCTTGGAGCCACCATCATAACCGCTGACGGTAAAACTCTAAATTTAGGGGGCAAGACTGTCAAAAATGTCGCGGGATTTGACTTACTTAAGCTCCTCGCTGGAAGCTGGGGCCGATTTGGNGTCATAACCAAACTCATCATGCGTTTGCACCCACTACCAGAAGCAGATCGCACACTACTTTTCAGTAGCAAAAACCAACGTGAAGTAGCTACCATGGCTCATAAGATTATGCACGCACCCGTAACNCTNCAATCAATCTCTATAGTATCAGAAGGAGTCCTACAAAATATTAAACCCAAAGACACAAAAGTAGCCGTCCGGATTTTGGAGTCCCAGGAGGCAGTAGACCAGGTAGAGACTTTGATNCACGAGAGCCTGGGATCTCATCCATGTGAAAGGCTGGGTGGATCGGAATCAGAGGCTTTTTTCGAGGGACTCAAGAACGCTCATATGGATTCAGACATTGTCATTCGGATCAAGTCTTTACCGTCCATAATGAAAANTCTGATAGAACAGCTAGCAAATCTGNAAACTCTNATGGAAGACAGTGGCAAATCACTCATGGAGTTCATAGCTCACTATGAATCTGGAACCCTNCTTGTCTTTGTTGANAAATCCAGTACAGAGGAGGCCTGGCTAGATAGAGCAGCCGCAACACTGATTGATTTTCGCAACCAAGTAGAAGAGGGGGGAGGTAGCTTGACTCTGTTGATCGCACCAGAAGTGATCATGAACCAAGTGACACCCTGGGGACCCCTTAAGGAAGTGGAAACAATCTTTAGGGGTCTAGAACAAGTCTTTGACCCAAATCAGATCCTATCCCCATACCGCAGATCGGAAGAATAATGCAATCAGCTAGACAGGATTACCCAAAAACTCCATCGACTTTGGTTGGTTTGACCGAAGCGTTAAAGGGCCAAGAAGACCGCCTGCTTCCTTGCGTTCACTGNGGCTTCTGTTTACCAGCTTGTCCAACCTACATACGTCTAGGTGACGAAAACGATTCACCACGTGGACGACTCCACTTAATGAAGGCAGTGGTAGAAGGNAGNATGTCACCGAAATCGGANGCATTCCAAACNCATATCGANCGCTGCTTGGGTTGTAGGGCTTGTGANCCAGTGTGTCCATCTGGAGTNGAATATGGACTTCTCCTGGAAAGTGCCCGAGAGGTTGCCTCCAAAGCTGGGGCTTCACTCACCTTATCCAGATTACTNATGAGCATGGTGTCCCATCGCCCTTATTCGAACTACTTCTTGGGATTTGCCAGAATTCTGCGGGGGACAACACTTCCTAAGTTTCTCGCCCAGTTGATCCCAAAGTTTTCAGTGCTGCACCCAATTAAGTTTGGTCTTGCCATGTTAGCAGCCACCTCACGAACCGATCTCAAGAGATCTGAGACTCAATCTTTGANAAAACAGCAGAAAAAAGAAGAGGCTATAGGGAATCAACCAAAGGCTCGAGTAGCGCTTCTAGAAGGGTGTGTCCAATCCGGTTTGTTTNCCAGAGTCAANCGTGCCACTGAAAGACTCTTAAAGGTCAACGGATATGAAGTTATCACAATCAATNACCAGGGATGTTGCGGTGCCTTACACGCCCACGGAGGAGCNACTGACTCTGCCCGCAAANTAGCTATCACCAACTTAAANGCTTTCGAANCTAACCNCTTCGATTATATAGTTGCTAANTCCGCTGGATGTGGACTNGCTCTGAAAGAATATGGNCACNTGCTTGATCAAGATCCNAAGTATCAAAACACCGCACGGATGTTTTCTGAAAAAGTACGGGACATTTCAGAAATTCTCACTATGTCAGATGGACCCCTTATTGGTGGGGAAATCCCGTTAAAAGTCACCTATGATGCAGCCTGTCACTTGTGCCACGGCCAGGGCCTCTTAGCTGAACCCAAAGCTCTTTTAAAAGCAATACCGAACTTGGACATAATAGACTTACCTGCAGAAGAAGAGTGTTGCGGAGGAGCTGGAATCTACGGCATCACACATGGAGAGTTGGGCGCTAGTATTGGTGAAGACAAAGTGGAGGCAGTGATGAAGACTGGCGCCGATCTTGTAACAACCGCCAATCCCGGATGTATCATGCAGATTGGCGCGGGACTGATACTTGCAGGATCTCCCATCACAGCTCAGCATCCCATAGAATTGTTAGACGAGAGCTACCGCCGGGCTGGTTATTATGGCGACTGAATTATCGAAGCAGATCAAAGACCACATAGTGGGACTTAAAGAAGAAATGATAAGCTTCTTGATGGAGCTAACAAAAATGGAATCGCCCTCTCTGATCCCTGAAACACAGCGCCCTGTCCAAGAATTCTTGAAGGAACCTTTGGAGGATCTAGGATTTCAAGTAGAACTAGTCCCGGGCAATAAAACTGGTGGCCATTTATATGCTGAGCATACAACCACTACAAGACCTGGAACACCCAGACAGCTACTCCTGGGTCATACAGATACAGTATGGCCAATTGGAACAGTGAAGCAGATGCCAGTGATTTGGGACAAAGAAAAGGATGTCGTCAAAGGTCCTGGGATATTCGACATGAAGGGAGGAATTACGCAAATAATCTTTGCACTTAAGACTATCCATGACCTAGGCCATAGCCCCCAACTTACACCCACCGTGCTTTTGAACTCTGACGAAGAAATAGGAAGTGAAGAATCCCATCCATATATTGAAAAATATGCAAAGAGATCGGACAGAGTATTTGTGATGGAACCCGCTCTGGGGCTTGATGGCCTAATCAAAACCACTCGAAGGGGCGTAGGACAATTCACAGTTAAGGTCATAGGAAAAGCAGCACATTCGGGATTAGCACCCGAACAGGGTGCTAGCGCGATTCAAGAGATGTCACACGTAATCCAGAAACTACATAGCTTGAATCGACCAGAGGAAGGATTGGGCATTAACGTCGGGACGGTATCTGGAGGAACCAGAGCTAACGTAATAGCGGCTGAATGTTCGGCCGTTGTAGATGTGCGCGTGTCGAGCCAAAGTCAGGTTGGATGGATCGAACAAGAGATTCGAAGTCTAAAACCTACAGTTCCAGGAACCACCTTAGAAATTTCTGGAGGTGTAGATCGAGCGCCGATGGAATCCAACACCCGAAACACTGAACTGTGGAATGCTTTCCAAAATTGTGGAAGGAGTCTGGAAATCGAGCTTGTTGGCGGACAGTCTGGCGGTGCATCGGACGGTAATATAACCAGCCTTCACACCGCAACTTTGGATGGGCTGGGAAGTGTCGGCGACGGAGCTCATGCGCTCCACGAATTTATCTGCGCAAACGGCTTGCTAGAACGAACAACTCTCCTGGCCCTTGCCATCCTCCTGCCCAAAAATCTCAGCGACCAAGGAAATTAAAGACATGGCAACAGATTTTAGTGGCTCCAAAAAGATCTTTATATTTCTTCTTTCCATAATTTTTTACCTCACTGCATGCGAAACAGCATTAGATATGGAAGAACTGACTATCGATCAAATCCACAGCATGATGGATTCAGGTGAAGTTACAGCTGAACAATTAGTTATAAATTACCTACAACGTATAGAAGCATACGACAAAAGCGGTCCCTATATCAATTCTATAATTACCATAAATCCTGACGCGCTAGCGCGCGCGCGCGAGCTAGATATCGAGTTTCAAGAAGAAGGTCTTAGTGGCCCTCTGCACGGTATTCCGGTAGTTGTCAAAGATAACTATGACACATATGATCTTCCCACTACAAATGGGACCTTGGCTTTAAAAGGATATATGCCCCCCGACGATGCTTTCCAAGTTCAGAAAATCAGAGAAGCGGGAGCAATAATATTAGCCAAAACCAACCTTGCAGAATTTGCCTCTAGTGGTGCCTTTACAGTGAGTTCGGTGCTCCCTGGCTATACACGAAACCCTTATGACTTGAAACGAGTCACAGCTGGTTCAAGCGGCGGCACAGCCGCAGCCATAGCTGCTAACTTCGCAGTTGCTGGTCTGGGGACCGATACTGGAAGCTCAATACGTGGTCCTGCTTCTCACCAGGCCCTAGTCGGTTTTAGGACGACCATGGGCCTATCCAGTAGAGATGGAATAGCTCCACTTAATTTAGGACGAGACATCGGAGGCCCTATGGCACGAACGGTGGCAGACGCCACAATCCTGCTGAATGTCATCGCGGGATACGACCCTGCCGACACGGTCACCGCTCTAAGCCAAGGCCGTCTCCCTGACGACTATACAGTTTTTCTAGACCCAACTTCTATCCAAGGCAAAAGGCTGGGTGTACTAAGACAACTCTTCCAGCAACCAGACTCACAACCTAATGGGCCGGAACCATCGATTCCACAATTAACCCAAGACCAGGAATCTCAGACAAGTCCTGCTACCAAAGTTCATCCCGAAGTACTGCGTCTCATGGATCAAGCTTTGTTGGATCTGGCCTCGGTGGGTGCACAGATCATTGACCCAGTAACAATACCAAGCCTCGACAGCCTCCGATCAGCCTTNCCTTCACTCCCACGCCACCGCTATGATTTTGAACAATATCTCTCGAGTAGGCCAGAATTGCCCTATAATACGTTGCGAGAAATTATCGANTCCGGCGATTACCACCCTTATTTACGTTACAGCNTCTCCACCCAGGTCCAAGACTCCCTCCCACCGGAACTCCACTCCAACTACGTTCCTTATCTTGAGGCGCAAACCGGCTTACAACAAGCAATTCTTCAACTGATGGACGATCACCAACTTGATGCTCTTATCTACCCTACATATAACTACCCNCCACGACTAACTGGTGATCTCAATACCATTTACGGAGCAAATAGCAGCACNCTCTCCCCTCCCACCGGATTNCCTGCGTTCAACGTACCGATGGGCTTCTCCTTCGGNACTCTNCCCGCAGGCCTTCAGATTTTGGGNCGCCCTTTTAGCGANCCCGACCTCATTGGCATTNCCTACGGATATGAACANNCTACACTTCATCGAGCTAAACCCTCCACTACNCCCGCNCTAAACTGAACTACTNAATAGTGTTGTGTATACAACACTATATCTTTTCTTGTTTTNTCGCNAAAATGCANANAGTACTTGCAAGTTGCACATGCAACACCTATNTTNTGATTTATCNATTTTCATCGAAAANGTGAAATCAATTCGATTTCATCAAAANANATGTATATACAACNTTACTAAATGAGTACAATAGAATTAGCNAGAGAAATACTGCGGACCTGTGTTTGCAGTAGGACGAGGATGTTGGACAGAATATTGACCCAGGTATTCGATGACGCACTCAGGGGTGTTGGCATTGGATCCACNCAGCTTACGATGTTAGCCCTAGTCGCTTCNCTGGAAGGATTGCGAGCGGTCGAAATNGGGCAAATGCTCGAAATGGAAAAAAGTACGGTCAGCAGATGTCTTGCAGTACTGAGAAAAAGAGGCTGGGTACATACAGTTGAGAGAAAAGGTGGTGGTGGCAAAGGAATTGGCGTGACCGACCAGGGTAACAAAGTTCTGAAGAGGGCGGGCCCAGTCTGGAGAAAGGCNGAAACGAGAGCTAGAGATGTTCTGGGNGCCGACACCATGGAATCCTTAAAGACAGCCGCTGATTCTTATTTACACTTGAGAGCAAAATAATTGGCAAAACTGCCCACCGAGAAAAAAATGGACACAATGGACAATATTGAGATCAGACCATTCGAATCGATTGACGAATTTCAGGACTGCGTCAAGTTTCAGGGTGATACCTGGGGTGGCCATTTCACCGAAAGAGTGCCGGTAGCAATNTTGAAAGTGAGCCAGAGGTTGGAGGGGATCGCTGCAGGAGCTTATGACTCCAACGGGCACCTGGTGGGTTTCGTTTTTGGNATGACAGGGGTGCAGAAAGGTGAAGTTGTCCACTGGTCAGACATGCTCGCTGTGCGCCCAGAACTAAGGAATTCTGGATTAGGCTTAAGACTCAAGAGTTATCAGCGTAATGAATTGCTAGGCAGAGGGATCAGAAAGATGCATTGGACTTTTGACCCACTCGANTCCAAGAATGCCTACCTAAATCTGATCAAGTTNGGTGCTACNTCAAGAGAATATGTCAAAGACATTTACGGGCAAACAGACTCCCCACTACACAGCGGGATTGGCACTGATCGACTTGTAACAACGTGGATTATGGACTCAGAAAGAACAGCCAGCCGAATGCTTGATCCCTCTAAACACTCAGAAGGCCACCAAGAGTATAACGACTATCCGGCTGTGTTCGAGGTCAGAGGAAGTAATGACTCAGTTCAACCCATGGCTGCTGACCTAAGTGTTGCTGGCGAAGGAGTTTTAGTACCTATTCCACAGTCTATCCAGCGGCTAAAACAGACCTCCCTGGATCTGGCAATCGAGTGGAGAGTTGCTGTCAGAAATGCACTGACTACATATATAGATAGGGGTTACGAAGTAAGAGAGCTCCTNCGAAGAGAGCACTACTCTGAATACCTATTAATTGATCAGAAANGTAGAACATGACCTNAGAGCAANCNCCTCTTGGTCANNTGACTAAGCAAAACTAACGGAGACAAAACNTTGAANATTGACCGTATCGTATTACGAGAAATAAAGATGCAGCTGAAAGAACCTTTTGAAATTTCAAGNGGTGTCTGNTATGAAAGACGNGTCATCTTATTAACNCTATTTTCNGATGGGCTGGTTGCTTGGAGNGAATGTGTGGCAGGGGAAGATCCTGGCTACTCATACGANACCTGCGAAACTGCTTGGTCCATCCTGACACAACTCATTTTACCACAAATCATAGGAAAAGAGATAGTTTCAACTCCAGCAAGAATGAAAACATTCGACTGGATAAAAGGGCACCCAATGGCAAAAGCAGCTGTCGAAATGGCCCTACTGGATCTCGAGGCGAAAGCACACAACAGACCCCTGAGTACTTTTATAGGGGGGCGAAACCAAAAAGTTAAAGTTGGTGTTAGTGTGGGCCTACAACCAAATGATGACGAACTTGCAAACAAAGTCGGGGCNTTTATTGAAAAGGGCTACTCCCGCATCAAGTTAAAAATCAANCCAGGGCGTGATGTAGAAATGGTTGGAAATATCCGAAATCTATATCCTGACACACCGATNATGGTAGATGCCAANTCAGCCTACACACTANAGGATTTGGACATTTTAAAGGAACTAGACCAATTCGACCTGATGATGATTGAGCANCCATTAGCTTACGATGACTACCTAGACCANTCACGACTCCAGCAAGAACTGAACACCCCTATTTGCCTAGACGAATCGATCAGGTCTGTTCGTGATGTCAAACTAGCTNCTGAGTTAGGTTCCTGCCGGATAGTCAATATCAAGCCNGGGCGAGTTGGTGGAATCGCCTCATCCCAAGCAATCCATGACTACTGTCTTNAGAAAGACATACCTGTATGGTGTGGTGGTATGCTTGAATCAGGTGTGGGCAGNGCTCACAATGTGGCCTTAGCTAGTCTGCCAGGATTTGTGCTTCCNGGAGATATCTCAGAAAGCCAACGATACTGGGCTGAAGACATAGTGGATCCAGAATTTACTATTTCAAATGGTTTAGTCGAAGTGCCAACCGGCAACGGAATTGGAGTAGCTATTCTAGAAGATCTAGTAGACCGACTGACTGTTCAGTCAGCTGAATACTAGCGATTCGTGAACCTAGAAACATCTAACCAGTAGATTATTTTTCTTAAGAGAAAATAATCTTTAGCTATTCTTCTTTCTGGATTAAGCCCATCAAATTCCCTAGACCACCGCCCTTTTCTTCCCCCTTACCGACTGTCCCAGAGGATACTGGCCTTACATCCATGGTAATCCGAACTGAGACAGCTCCCATATCCGCCCTGTCACGCAAAGCATCTTTTATCCTTGGAGCAAGCTTCTTGTAGGCTGTAAGCACGCCATTACGGATTTCAAGGCGCAAAACCTTAAGGGCATTTACATCAGGACGACTCGTTTTCGTTTCTTTCTTCGCTTCCAGAAGCCTTTGAGGAACAATCTCATAAGGAGTCATACCGATGTCATGCGACCTTGGAGAATCCATCCAATCTATTGCGATGGAGACGTCCCCTCTTGCGTGATGGTTGGGGATGTCGCCAACAGCTCTAAAATGCGAAGCGAGTCTCCCTAGCTCTTTGTTTGAAGCTATGTCATTGTAAGCTTCTTCTACAACTCCAAAAATTCTTTTGGTACGCTCTGGTGTCGTAGCATCTAAGTCTGGAGCTTCGAAATCGGATGCTGTGCCGACAGCCTCGCGATTTTGGTTGTTTTGGTTCTCTTCTTCCCGAAGTTTCTGCTTATCGATATTGTCTAGAATCCTATCGGGATTAGTCCGAAGGCTCATATTTTCCCCTAATGTGACAGTTCTCCGTCTCTATTATCTACTGCAAACGATAACTCGTTTGTGCTACCCTGGCCAAGAGGTGCAGCGTGATCGGACATTAAAGTCCTTTATCATATCTGAAACAAGCTATGTTCCTAGGTGGCCAGACGATGTAAACTAGGCGTCAGCACTTAACTTATAATTTAACTTATAATTTTAATAGAGTAGCTAGTTTAGCTAAGTTAATTACAAACATTCCTCAACCAATCAAGCTGAGGGTAAGGATCTTACGGGATGTTAAAAATAGAAAGGAAGACTATTGTCGCTGTTACAGCCGGCCTTGCGGCCGCCTTTCATATGTTTGCTGCCTATTCACCCTTCACAGCACTCATCCAAAGGCCGATTCACTTAGCGTTCATGTCTATACTGGGTTTTATCGGTGCAGACTTATTAACTAAGGGATCGGAGCCCTCGCGCTCTTCAAAATACTTGTCCACATTATTGGCCAGCCTAACTGTCCTTTCCTGTATCTACCTGGTTTCCCAGAATCAAGTTCTTGTATCACGTTCTGGATCCCCAACAACAGTGGATTTAGTTGCTGGAGGCATAACCATTCTGCTTGTGCTAGAATTAGCTNGACGNTTTACTGGATATGGTCTAGTNACNGTATCCNTATTTGCTCTAGCATTNGCTTTTTCAGGGCCGTANNTACCAGGCGTCCTGGCACATCGAGGATACGGAATCAAAAGATTNATAGAGCACCTCTACTTATCTACCGAAGGTATTTGGGGAATTCCTCTGGGAGTCTCAGCTCAGTTCGTCTACCTTTTTATTCTTTTTGGCGCAGTACTTGATGTCGCTGGCGGAGGAGCACTACTGATAGGATTAGCAGACAGAGTGGCGGGTAAGACACGAGGTGGACCTGCTAAAACAGCTGCAGTAGCAAGCGCCTTTATGGGCTCGCTTTCGGGCAGTGCAGTAGCCAATGTGGTTACCACTGGCACCTTCACAATACCGCTGATGAGAAGGGCTGGATTCAAACCTTATTTTGCTGGAGCNATAGAAGCGGCGGCGAGTACTGGNGGGCAACTGATGCCTCCTATCATGGGTGCAGGAGCATTCATTTTGGCTACCTGGACAAGCATTCCCTACGGAGAAGTCGCTCTCGCTGCAGCTATTCCTGCCATTCTTTATTACGTCGCCCTGTTGATGGCAATTCACTTCCAAGCTTGTAAAATGGGCTTAGAACCATCAACAGAAACTCGAGATGAAGAAGTCTGGTCGCGTATACACCTCCTTCTTCCCCTAGCTATAATTGTCACTGTATTAATCCAAGGATACTCGCCTATGCGAGCTGCTTTTTGGGGGGTCACGTCTGCCCTTGTAGTTACATGGGTGCGCAAGGATACTCGCCTCAAATGGAAAGATATCAANAGAGCTCTGCAGTCTGGAGCAAAAGGNGCTGTTCAGGTGGCAGCCGCGTGTGCGGCGGCAGGAGTGGTTGTGGGAGTAGCGTCATTAACTGGAATCGGATTGAGAATGTCCGAACTCATAATCACACTTTCAGGCGGCAACCTATTTGGTGCTCTTTTCCTTACGGGCCTCGGTTCCATTATCCTTGGAATGGGTCTCCCTACAACAGCTGCATACGTTGTACTAGCTGCCTTAGGAGCACCTGCTTTGACCGAACTAGGAGTGCCTCTTCTTGCAGCTCATTTATTCATCTTCTATTTCGGCTGTATCTCTAACGTCACACCACCAGTATCCNTAGCTGCTTATGCAGCAGCGGGGATTGCTGATTCACCCGCCATGAAAACAGCGTTCACTGCAGTCATACTAGCTTCTGTGGGATTCATTGTACCTTTCATGTTTGCATTTGGTGAAGGTTCCTCTCCCTTACTAATGCAAGGAAGCCCCTTGGAGATTACTCAAGCACTTATTACTGGGATAGCTGGAGTCACTGCATTAGCAGCAGCGGGGATTGGATTCACCAGAANACCCGTCGTTGCCTGGGAAAGGATCTTNCTGGCTCTAGCTGCTGGGACCCTGATGTTACCAGGCTGGGAAACAGACATNGCNGGCGCTACAATACTNGGCCTCATACTGTTAAGGAAATAAGAAGGATAAGGATTCACAATAATTCTCTGTAAGGAGGTTACACGGTGGTTGGAAGAAAAGCGCATTTTCAGTGGCTGAGGACACCCATTCTTGCTCTTACGGTTTCTTTAGNAGCCTGCTCGGGTGATGGTAGCTCATCTACATTTTTAAGTTTAGGCACAGCCGGTACAGGAGGAATTTGGTATCCCCTAGGTGGAGCCATAGCNGGTCTTTTATCCGTNGCGGATGANAATTACCAAGTAAGNGCAGAAGTAACTGGTGGGGCTGTAGAGAACATCAATCGGATACGTGCTGGTCAGATAGATTTAGCATTTTCGACTGCTAATACAGTTTATGACGCCTACTACGGAAGTCCAGATTTTGATGGAACCGTTCCGAACCTCAGGGTATTAGCCCCACTGTATGCCAACCCGACTCACGTTTTAGTCTCTGCTGGATCCGACGCACAGCGTGTAGAGGATTTTCGAGGTCTTAGAGTTTCTGTAGGGGCCCCAGGAAGTGGTACTGAACAAATTTCCAAAAGAATTTTGGAAGCCCACGGCCTCACATACCAAGATATTGACGTGCGGTATTTAACTTTCAATGAATCTGCTTCAGCATTAAGAGATCGAGCGATAGATGCTGCTATCATCAGTGTTGGCTACCCAGCTGCAGCCATACTAGAAGCCACTGCCACTGGAGGAGCTCGACTTATACCAATTACATCAAGTCGGACCTCAGATCTTATGGACCTATATCCCTATTTTGGGCCTGGTGAAATACCTGGAGGAATCTATCCAGGAGTGGATGACCCCCTGGCCACAGCCGTCGTTCTAAACTGGATTGTAGCTCTAGACGACTTAGAAAATGATATCGTAATAAATCTGCTAAACCTTATGGCTAATGACAGGGAAGCTTTGGAGAGAGTTAATAGCATGGCAGCAGAAATAGATCTTGCATTCCTCGAAGACGCNCCAATACCAGTTCATCCAGCAGTAGAACAATGGTGGTCAGGAATCAGGTGAGCTTAGCCCCTGANGTTTNCGCAGCGTGATCTAGGTTGANCTTNCAATGTCAACGGGGNGCATTTGCGCTATCGGAAGATGTGCACTATTTGAACTGCGCCTATCTGTCGCCCTTACCTGTAGCAGTAGANAAAGCTGGAATACGNGGAATCCNGAGAAAAAGAGAGCCTACTGATATCTCATCAGAAGATTTTTTCAATGACNGGGATCAGGTTCGTCGACGCTTCGCCAACCTTTTAGGTGTTTCCAATCCCACTCGCATTGCTATCATTCCCTCAGCATCCTACGGGGCTGCAATAGCTGCTCGCAATCTTCCCGTTAGACCTGACGACAATATTGTAATCCTTCAGGACCAATTTCCNGGGAATGTCTATACTTGGCNNGAAAAAGCTTCTGCTACAGGAGCGGAATTGAGAACGGTCCGNCCGAAATCCNATGNTGCGGTGAAGGGAAAAGATTGGAATGAACGCATCCTAGACCATATGGACAACAATACGGCTATCGTCAGTTTGCCCCATGTCCATTGGGCAGATGGAACCCTTTTTGATTTGATAGCGATCAGCGAACGTGCTAGAGAGTTGGACGTAGCTTTAGTTGTCGACGCTACCCAATCACTGGGCGCACTACCCTTTGATACCGAAAAGATACGTCCAGATGTACTTATAGCAGCAGGATACAAGTGGCTTTTGGGTCCATACTCTATAGGGGCAGCGTATTTCAATTCACGTTTTGACCAAGGTGTGCCATTGGAAGAGACCTGGATAGGAAGGCAGGGAAGTGAAAACTTCTCTGGATTAATTGACTATCAAGATGGNTACCAACCNGGAGCNATTCGATATGATGTTGGAGAATCTTCCAATTTTGTCCTANTCCCTATGTTCTCNAAAGCACTAAGTTTGNTAGAAGAATGGACCCCTCAATCCATCCAACACTATTGCAGGCAACTCAGNGACCGACTAATAGATCAAGTGGCTCANCTGGGATTTTNAAGCGAAGANCGCCAATTCCGATCTGGTCACCTTGTAGGNCTAACTTTACCAAAGGGANTGNNCNTACAACCTNTGAAAAAAGAATTNGAACGTAGAAATATNTTTGTTTCAATCAGAGGGAATGCTCTTCGAGTTTCTCCGAATGTCTACAATACTGAAGGAGATATTGATGCTCTAGGAACGGCNCTGNAGACTGTAACTAAAGNAAGATGATTTCAGCCTGCACGCCTACCGCAATNTTATGCTCTGCGAACCACCCTTTCCTCACTTCAAGAGCAAATTTTGCAGGCCCAGCACTATCGTANATTGTACTAGANCCNGACTCCATTTCTTGGATATCTATGATGATCATATTGGCATCTAAAAAAGCTATGTCCAANCTCACCAGAGTATCCTGCATCCAGAAAGTTCTCATGGCTTCNCTTTCAAATACAAACAACATTCCAGTACCATCCGGAACCTCTTCTCTGTCCATCAGTCCCTTGCTACGTTCCTCAGATGTTTCAGCGACCTCTGCTTTGATTGTATCATGGCCAAGGATTACCAATGCTANGCCCAGCCTGAGTATGANCCNCTGAGCCGTTCNCCAGAGATCTGGATTCCNATGACGCACCGCGACCTGATCCAACAATANATAAAGCCAAAAATAGCCAGGAAAGTTTCTTCATAGAATTCGGGTTGCTCTAAACTCCAATTTCAGTGATTTTTCACTCTGGTTACAATCTAGCATTCTGAACATGGAACAACATATGGTAGACAAAGAATTACTTNGTATTCTAGCTTGCCCACAAAGCCAACAACCTTTAAAACATGCAAGCCAGGAAGTCTTGGATCGNCTGAATGCCGCCATATCGAAAGGAAGTCTGACNAATAACAAAGGTTCGGTTGTGACTGAACCGCTGTTAGAAGCTCTTATTACGAAAGACGGTTCTATACTCTATCCAGTGCGCGAAGACATCCCTGTGATGTTGATAGATCAATCNATTAGNATTGTTGANGTGGNATAAGCACTCATANGAAAAAGTTATCNTANAATACTGGANCACCACTCACAGGAGGACANNAAACAAGTGCTATCTTTGATGAATTTTCACAAAGTCCTCATTGTCTTTGCAATCTTATTTTGCTTGGGNTTTGGAATTTATGAAATATCTNTATTTGTTAATAGCGGCAGGAATATNNCANTGATNNTGGGCATTACCTTTGCGATTCTAGGCAGTGGAATGCTTTACTATCTTGTTCACCTGGATCGGTTTTTAGGGGCCAAAAAAAAATGACCTGACGNNGGAATNGCTACCACCTATCTACCTCTNTNTTACTAGCGNGATTGATACTCCTTCCACAACTCTCGCACCAAAAACACTGCAAAACCAATACCTACACTTACAGGAACAGCTGCCATTACCACCCCTGCAAAAAATAGCCCAAACTTAAGTCCTGACTGTTCCTCCACAACCTTGCTCCAGCTAAATCAAAACCAATATTTCACGAGCTTCTAGAAGTCTACTAGTTCAACCAACCAACCAACCAAACTCCGTGATTATAGCTAGCACCATAATAAAGGCTAGAGGTAGTGGACTNATCGCTAAAATCCANAGGTTNCTGGGTTCGTAGCGTAAGTGCATATAGTACANACCGACTAGCGCCGCCTTCCAAATCGCCATGGCGATCAGTCCGAGAGCTAGCATCATTTTGCTCAGNGGTAAAAATGCATAGAACACCTCACCCAATGTCAGAGCCAGAAGTATCACCCAAATGGCAATATAGATATCCACCTTCCAGCCGAACCANGTCCAANAATGATCAGAGCCACCGTTTTCTGAGTTTTGCATATTCTCTTCTCTTTATCTAAATGAGGTACACGATGGTGAACAGAATAATCCAGACTAAATCGACAAAATGCCAATACAGTCCAATCACTTCAACTCCCTCGTGATCTGCGACAGTGTACTCTCCTCTCAAAGCTCTTATATACACAAAGATGAGAGCAAGCACACCAAGACTCACATGGGCCCCATGGAAGCCTGTCATGGCATAGAACGTTGCACCGTATAATGGTCCGCCTGCATGTGCAGNATAATCAGTGAGTGCAGGAAGAAAGCCTTCATGNCCTAATTCTATGTATTCATAAATTTGCACCCCGACAAAACAAGCACCCATTATAATTGTCGCTAGCAACCACTTCTGTAATCCCTTGACATCTCCTTGCTGAATAGCNGCAAAAGCCTTCACCATACTCACTGAGGAACAAATCAAAAGAAANGTGTTAGCTGCNGTCAGNTTTACATTTAGGATGACTCCTGGTTCAGCGAATTGNTCCGGGTGGGCGTAGCGTAAAATTATATATGAACCAATGAGTGAGGTAAAAAACATCACCTCACTCAATAAAAANACCCACATACCAAGTTTCTTATTGAACACCCCTATGCCNGGCATTGGAGCGCGGTNTATAGTACCAATTCCAGCATCACTCATGGTTTATTCTCCGTACTCATTTTCGGGGTTAGCACTAGGGGCATTGTTGCCCAAATCAATCGGCTCGTCTTGCGGCCAAAAATCCTCTTCTCGGTCTGGATGACTGTATTCGTAGGGGCCCCTGTGTACCACGGGTACCTCCGCAAAATTGCCATGTGGTGGCGGNGAAGGACAAGCCCATTCTAGTCCATTTGAATCCCACGGATTATCCCCNGCCTTCTTACCTTTCTTCATACTCCAGAAAAAGTTAANGGCAAAAATTATCTGAGCAGCTGCAAATACNAAAACACTTTTAGAGATAAANGTGTTAGTTGANTGCAAGCTTTGCAGAAACTCATACTGGTTNGGGTCATATATCCGACGCATCATCCCTTGCACCCCCAGGTTATGCATCGGGAAGAATGCCAAATTGTATGCAATAAATGAGATGACCCAATGTATTTTACCTAAGCCTTCGTTCATCATCCGCCCAAACATCTTTGGGAACCAAAATGTTATGCCCGAGAATATCCCGAACAGGCTTCCTCCCACCAACACATAGTGTAAGTGTGCAACAATGAAATATGTGTCGTGGAGATAAATATCCACAGGTGCCGAGGCCAAGAAGATGCCAGACAAGCCACCTATGACAAAAAGTGCAACGAAAGATACCGCGTGTAGCAGGGGTGTATCAAAATGAATATCTCCCTTCCACAAGGTGCCCATCCAATTGAAAGTTTTTATCGCCGAAGGCACTGCTATAACCACGGTAGTTGCCATAAAACTCATTCCTAGGAAAGGATTCATTCCACTTTGGAACATATGGTGACCCCANACAATCCATCCCAGAAACGCTATCGCTACAATCGCCACTACCATTGAGTGGTAACCAAAAACCGGCTTCCTAGATCTATTCGCAATAACTTCAGAAACAAAACCCATCGCTGGAAGGATGAGGATATACACTTCGGGATGTCCGAAGAACCAGAAAATATGTTGCCACATTAGAGGCTCTCCGCTTCCCTCTGGTCGGAAAAAAGCAGTTCCAATCGTCTGGTCAAATAGTAGCAGGATCAAACCACCTGTCAGAATAGGAATCGCTAACAACAATAGCCATGCCGTGATATATAATGACCAAGTGGCAAGCGGTATACGGAACCAAGTCATTCCTGGAGCACGCATTGCTATCACAGTGGTAACGTAGTTTAAAGCCCCAGTGATAGACGAGAAGCCCAGGATAATCAGACTGACCAACCAGAGGATTTGACCCATATAAACCCCAGTCCATTCCCCNGAAGTGCTCAAGGGTGCATAGGAGGTCCATCCAGCTCCGGCAGCTCCACCTTCTACGAAAAAGCTAGCNAGCATAATCGCACCAGCCACAGGAGTTATCCAAAAGGACAGCATATTGATGCGAGGAAAAGCCATATCATCAGCACCGATCTGGAGCGGAATCAATAAATTCCCAAAAACACCAGCCATCAAGGGCATGAGCGCAAAAAACACCATGAATGTTGCATGCATCGTGACCAGGGAATTATAAAATTCTGGCAAAATTATTCCACCTGGTGCCATACTATCTGGCAAGATAGCTCCCAGATTAAACGGNAAAGGCTGNCCTGGAAATCCAAGCTGCCACCGAATCATTGCAGCAAGAATGCCACCGATAGCCAGAAATANCAGCGAGGTAATTAGGAACTGCTTAGCGATCATTTTGTGATCTGTAGAAAAAATATAAGTNTTAATAAAACCCTGGTCATGATGACCTTCTGAGTGGCCGTCTCCTATATGGTTACTCATTCTCCGTCCTCCGCTTCCATCTGCATCTCGGAAAGCCAGTTGTCAAAATCTTCTCTTGAATGAACAATCAGNGTNCCACCCATTCGGTAATGACCGAGCCCGCAGAGCTCCGCACAAGCAAGCGGGAACTCTCCTGTCTGTGTAGCCTCAAACCAAATTGGCCAAACAGCGCCAGGCACAGCGTCATGTTTCACCCTAAATTCTGGAAGAAAGAATGAATGAATGACATCCTCCGACTCCAAGTTCACTATCACGGGCTCATTGACTGGGATATGGACCTGATTTCTTGACAAAACATCGTCAGCAGTACCTAACACTCCGTCCGGTCCTGCGTAGGAAGCATTCCACTCATATTGCCTAGCCNTGACATTTAGCTCATAAGCGTNTTCTGGAAACATATCTGGATGCCGAATTTCGTCCCAGATTCCTTTTGAATAGAACGCTATAGCTATGACTATTACAGCNGTTGCCGAAGTCCAGATCCACTCAGCCTTGCTNCTACCTTCGATATACTCAGCTTTTCTACCCTCTTTATGTCTGTACTTGATCATGAAATANACAAGNATNACCTCAGTGACNACAAATACTATNCCTGTGATCCACAGGATGACGTAATAGAGGTTATCTAAAGCCGGCCCAAACGTAGATACGCTTTCCGGCATAAGCCACGACAAATTCATCCAGGAATTCTCTCCCTTTTAGGTTCTACAACAGCCNTACTGAAAAANTACCNTACTGGTGATCAGCNAANACAGAATGATCATGNGGATCAATAGGCGCCCCCATTGGCACAACCGCGTTCGCCATATCAGCACTGAATGTAAAGGTNACATCAGNGGTTCCTCCAGCGGTCACGGTGACCGTTTGTGTCTGTGTTCCATACTGTTCGTGCCAAGCTTCCANTACGTACTCCCCTTCGGGAAGGGTAGAGAGGCTAAAGCTCCCACTACCATCNGATACGCTGTGGAATGGGTGGCTCACTACGCCAATATATGCAGTCATCCAGCTATGAACATCACACCTNAGAGGNATCATCACCTCAGGAGTCCCGAAATCCTGTGAAGTGTCCATACTAACAGGTTGGCTTGTGTTAAAGCCTCGTTGCTCGGTGGGCGTTGCATTGATGTTGTGGAGTAACCCATCACTGTTTCTAATTGTGATTTCTTGGTCAACCATCACTCCCATAACGTGTGGAGTATATATACACCCATCTTGATCTAGTAGGACAGCTGCTGGAGTTGGAAACTGCATACCTTCAATAGCACTACCTTCTTTTACATAAACAAACACATTACCAAGCGTGCCATTGTCGTTTACCACTACTGATTGGGCCATAGGCGTATTTGCATGCTTATCAGCGCAAACAGGCTCTGCACTCATATCAATGGCNTCCATAGCTGGAGCACTACCTTCGAAAGCCACCGAACCAGAGATATTCCCAGCCGTAGAAGGATCCACTGGATTCTCCGCCACAGCCCCTGAAGATGTAGCAGACGACCCAGCACTTTCCGAACCGCCATCACCACCCCCACAACCCACAATGATTAAAGTAGATAAAAGAATAACGCTAAACAGCTTCCCATACTTTCCTAGAACAAACATGATTCCTCCGCNTCAATGAGCGCTTTAAATNGTTTCCTTAACTTCTTAATNATTTCATCTCACGTNTTTGAACCCTTCTCACCATCAAAAATCCNAAAGCCCCCGCAATCAACANTGCTATCGGAGGCGCCACATAAACTCTGGTCGATATCGGTTCTTCCAGTAGTAGAAAATACCAAGAACTTAACGACCCCCTATTACCAGATTCACCATTGTTACCATCCCAAGCAAAAAAGCTCATTGGAATAGCTTCACCAGTTACGAAATCTAAATCATTTTCATCCGAAGTGAGTAGAGGTCTCGTAAATATCACTTGCCACTGTCCATCCCTATGGATGGCATCTACGCTGACATCTTGACCTTCCGTCTGAAAATTTTCGGTGCCTATCCCACGAGCCTCTCCTTCCAGAGCAGTCATCCTATCACTTTTCCACTCCCACAAATAGACTGGCCGACGACTGTCACCCTTCAGAAAATATGGACGCTCCATACCCTCTGGCATTTGCATTGGAAACTGCACCACCAATTGATCTGGATTTTCACCCATATTATTACTCGGATCTTCTTTGGGNTCCATAATTGTAGCTANCTGAGACTGCCAGTCAGACCACAGCGGATCTGGGCTATTATTGGGATCGCTCCAGCTCACCATGATGCTAATATCGCTACCGTTGTGCATGGCCTTGACCCACACACCATCCACTCTTGGATCGAACCACCGGGGCTTTACTATGATCTGTCCTACAAGTGGTATATATGTCGCTTCAATTTCTGCCCAGGCCTCATCATCAGCTGATGTAGCCACCTGAGCCCCCTCGTCATCTAGCAACTTGGCCTGAACAACTTCGGAAATTCCTGGAGCATCCTCGGGAGCGAGACTTCGCACATAATGTGCTATAGCCCACAACTCTTCATCAGTGATGACTCCGGCGTTGAGAACATCTGAAAAATTTGGCATTGGAGAGCCGTCTAGCCCAGTCCTTAAAGCTCTATAAATGTCCTCTACTTCTGCACCGCCATTGAAAAACCAATTTTCTGTTAAATCTGCAGCTGCAATTGGAAACCCTGTGTCGTCCATCAGTGTTGGTGCGGACTCCCCGTCACCACGACCCTGATCACCATGACACTTCCAGCACTCAATGGCCTCGTACTGTCTCCTGCCCTCTGCTATAACCTCTTCCGTAACTNCNGTTGGGCTCCCCAGGTCCAGTGGTACTGGATTCTCATCCGGAGAGAAAAATCTCGAGAAAGTTTTGATATATTGTATCAGGGCTTCTTTTTCTGGTTCAGTCAAAACATCGTCCCAGGGGGGCATAGCNGTCCCTGGTGCACCCATATTGATAGCTCTTAATAGATCTTCGTCTGTAGGAAGGTCTCCNCTCGCNGTAGTGCGAATATTATAAAGAGCCAAAGTGAAGTCCCTCGGTCGCGGAAGCATATACCCAGCCGCTGATCCATTGCCNCTGCCGTCGACACCATGGCACTCAGAACACCAGCGATCATANGTGACCTTCCCCAGCTGGTCATCCTCCTGCAACNCATCGAGNCTCTGGGGGANCATCATGGCTAGACCAANTGCCAATAATGCCATACTGCTCTTTGATATAGACATCAATGCTCCTCTCCTTCTTCTTCCCAAGTACGAGGCTCATGTCCTGCCTGTTCATACATGAAGAGAATGACTGCCCAAATCTCATCTTCGGTCAAGAAATCCTCCCATGCTGGCATTGCCGAGTTCCAAGGTGCTCCTTCGTTCGGTAGCCCTGGACCACCTTTTGCNACACGCCAGAATACATANCTTTCCGTCAGCTGTGCTATGGTACCTACATCTTGGAAGCTAGCAGGACCTGGATTAAATCCCTGAGCGTAATGACCCCTACCAGCCAAGGCATCACCATGGCAGGCCATACAATTCTGGTAATAAACCCTCCTTCCTTCCAAGTAATGGTCCTCTAGAGAACCAGAGGTCCGGAGTGGGTTCTCCACACCCGCCAACTCCATAGTACTTCCCTGAAAGTCAATCTGCCCTGGTGGAGCAGGGTGGATGGATCGCAGGCTAGGAGGAGCAGCGATTGAGGGCCTAACNGAATTGAAAGTCATCAAGCCCACCAGCAATGGAACCAACAAAATCAGGGCAACACGGACCTTCCCCTGGCGAGGCTCTACCATAGCAGCATGGAGGGGCGCCTTAAATTCCTCCCATGCATTTTCATTGAAACTCACCCAAAGTAAAATTCCTATGGCAACAGTGGCCATGTATTGCAATAAAACCGAATCTGGGACGGGTCCACTTTCAACCCCAAAGAGAGGAGGAATATATGCTATGCCATATTCCAGGATGAGATAACTCACCCCCAAAATCACTACCGATTGGCCTAATGGCCCACTAAAATATTTCCTCATTTAATATCCAACCTACCGTCTATTTACCAGAAAAGTCACTACATTCTCCAACTGCTGTGCCGTCATCTGATCTCCGTACATGGCGGGCATCATACCCAAAGATTCTTCGAAGCCTTCCGAAGCACTAACACCTGGATCCAAGATCGACTCACGTATATACTCCGCAGACAATCTTGAACCAATCCCATCAAAACTGGGGCCAATCGGAGCACCTGCTCCGTCAAGGATATGACACCCCAAACACGCNTTGCCGTTCAATATATCCATCGGATCAGTCGAAGTGCTCGCTGGGCCAGCAGCGCTGTTAGCTGCAACTGCAGTGGAAGCACCTGAACCAGATTCACNNCCTCCNTGATTTATGTCNGCTCCAGTCACTGTAACCTCCCCTCCTTGCGCCTCCAGATATGCCACAATAGCCCANATCTGNTCGTTGGAAAGAGAGCGCCTCATGTCTGGCATTATGGGGCTGTATCCATCAACCAAAAACACATTGGGTTCTACCATAGCCAGGTACAGGTATTCCTTGCAGCTTTCACCTGGAACTCGATCATCGCAACGTGCACCAATGGGACCTTCGCTACCATCTGCAGTCAAAAGGTTGGGCGCCCTAGTGCCAAGACCATGGCAAGCAGTACAACCACCAGCCGATCCGTACAACAATTCACCAGAAGCTGTTAGTTCGGCTGCACTAACATCTGNCCCAAAACTTAAGTCTTGTGGAACCTCAGACTGTACTTGGGGGATTGAGTTTGCCAGTAAAGTGAAGACACCAATCGTTCCCACAACAACTCCGATAATCTTTAAGTTTTCTGCTAGCACAACATGCCCCTAGTGTTATTCAACAATCCGATAAACCCCTCTTTCTCTTTCACTGTGCAAATTCCCTGTCACCACTCATCTCACCCTTGTCAGCACTTACTTGTGAACCCTTTTCTGCTAAACCACCAAGCCAAAAGATGAAGGAGACCAAAGCAAAGAAAATCAAAACGCAACCAGANATGACAATGGCCGCATATCCAAGAGCTGGAGTNGCTGCTTCACTACTGGTGTCTCGCATTACTTCCCAGACATGCCAATGCTGTCGGATCCCACTGCGTGCAAATCCCATCAGCCCCATTAACCATGTGAAAGTCACAGCTAAAATGAAAAGAGCATACTGTGACCTGGGTGGCATTTGTCCCCATTGGATATCACCCCTGGATTCAGCACCTCGCAACATAAAGATATCNATGGCAATCACTCCAACAATTGTCGCTAGCACTGCCAGTACTTGGTACACAGAAAATCCTATCCTNACGATTGCTGGCACGAAATAGCCATAGACACCATAAAAAACGACTATGATAGACGATATAACAAACAAAGCACCTTGCACGAGCGTAGCTGTTTTAGCCCAATCAACAGTGGGACGTGAATTAGCTCTGCGATAAAGCAGAAAAGATAGAAAAGTTGTCAGAATCATGAGATTGACGGCTGTATTCTTTGCACTCATCACTCCAAGAACCCCCAGAAATGGGTGGTGGGTTCCTCCCATGGCAGCAATTTCCTCCCTATCCGCAATCATGGTGTTAGGTGTCGCCCACACCATCACACCAACAACGAGCACGACCAACATGTACTTAGTATAAGGCGTGAAGCGTTCGGCCCCAGGAATACGCCCCATACCTACCCAGAGATAATAGTTGCCAGCCAGAAATAGTACTCCAATTAAAAACGCCTGTATAATCCATAGCCAACTCATGAAGCCACCCATCATGGTGATTCCCATTTGCTGGTTGAATTCATAAATCTCTCTACCAAGGTAATAGCCAGCAAATGGCAAGATGATCAAGGCGCCAATAGCTATAAGGTTTCCTATGTAGCCCATCCAGTCATANTGAGCTCTTTCTTCGTCAGTCTTGGCAACCAAAAATCGATACGCTGCATATGCGCCTACGATGGCTCCACCAAACACAACGTTTGCAATAATCCTGTGAATATTAATGGGCATCCAAGTTGCATTCGCGAAAGCACTCCAAAATTGAACCATTCCAGGAGCAGTATCAGGCGTGACATCTGCTGGTGGACTCATCATGTAAGTGAGCCAAGAGTTGGCGATAAACATCACCAAGGTCCCCCACACATTGAGCATGATACCAAGGGTCCAATGTACCCACTTCGCTCGCCCTGTACTCCACAGATCCCATCCATAGTAATACAAATAAAGGGTGAAAGACTCGAAGAAGAACAGACCCACATAAACCCACATGGAAACCTGAAAGATTTCGACCAGATAGAGCCATAGTCCAGGGTAAAGAGTAACTAGCAGAAAGGATAAAATAGCCCCCCAAATCGCAGTGGCTGAATACGCCACCAGCAATAATCTGGTGAATTCCTTCGCTAGTTTATCGTACTTTTTATCTCCACCAAATATCCCCACTGCCTCAGCCACCACAGCGAACATAGGCACNCCCAGCACAAAAGCAGCGAACAATAGATGAACTTGAGCTGCAATCCAAATCGCTGCTCTGCTNCCAATAAGTGGGAACTCCCCGTACTGACGAGCACCTTCAGTTNCTTGAGCCAGCAACAGTTCAGGAATTGCAAGCTGAGCCAGAACNCCGCAAACAGCCAAAGCTGTCCAAGACAGNACGCGTTTACAAATCACNCCTCCANCCGAGCNTCCAGCNTTCTTAATTTTCATCGNCAGAATAGCCATTAAGCCCTACCTCCTCTACCTAAAAAGAAAGGTCGCTTCTTNGAAAAATCNACTGGCATATCTTCTCGGACCTTCTTCATAACCTCCATGTCTATTAACTCATACCCCTTGTCTTTCGCATACTTTTCAAGTCGTTCGACAACAACGCCCCGGACAAAACTTGGTATTTTTTCCATTTTTTCATAAGCCTCTGAGGTCCATTCTATATTGCCCTCTTCTGCCTTTTGACCATAAGATTTTCCAACTCTTGAGGTGACCAAGGGTTTGTCCCCCACAGGGTCATACGCACAGGAATCATCAGGGCCCAGATAGTCCCCAGTGTCCGCGTAAGCCCTAGCCCTGCAACCACCACACACCTCTTTATATTCACAGCGACCACAACGACCGGAGAGATCGCCCTCTCGCAAATCGGTGAAAACTGGAGATGTTTCCCAAATTTCCTTAAAGCTTTGAGTTAGAAGGTCTCCCGCAATTAAGGGCATATAGGGACACGGAGTTACCTTACCCTCTGGGGTAATCCTGACATAGTGAACGCCGCAGGGACAACGAGTCTCATAATTAAGGAGGGGAGAGTCGGCCGACTCTTCAAAAACGTGTCGCATTATTTGTGGTTGGCACTTAGACCGAATCATCATGGTTCCCCTATATTCTTTTTCCAAAACAACCAGCTCTGCCAACACTTCTTCATTTTCAGCTGAACTCATTCCCTTCATTCGTTCAGCCCTCCCCGTTGGAACAACGAAATATACGTTGAATGAAATTGCTCCCGCGTCAGCTGACCATTTAGCAAGATCTTTCAACTCATGTCGATTACCACTGGTCACCGTCGTTTGTATTACAAAATCCAGACTCTTTTCAGCGCATCGGCTTATTGCTTCCTGTGTCTCACTGAGAGCTCCCCCTCCATGCCGAAAGCGATCGTGGTACTTGGCACTAAGTGAATCGATACTGACCGCCACCCCCTTCACACCCGATTTCATAAGTGAATCGATCCTAGCCTCTGTGAGGCCAGTTCCATTTGTTCCGATTACCACAGTAGCACCTTTGGAGGAAGCCTCTTCTGCAATGGCCTCAAGGTCATCTCGCAGCAGTGGTTCTCCTCCTGTCAGAATCAACATCGGATTTGAATTCACATTCAAAATCTCATCAAGTATTCGCATACACTCTTCCGTAGAAAGCTCGGTTTCTTGAGCATGCCAAGATCCGGCGGAAATATAGCAATGCGCGCAGGCCAGGTTGCACCTCTTCGTCAGGTTCCATGCAACGATGTGGGGAATATAGGAGTCGCCTGACCTTTGGGCTGGGGCCACTGCTGTATCTTCGGATAGTATCGCTGTGCCTGAGGTTGGATTCACGCCTTATTGTTCTCCGCATCCATAAACTTCTTTATGGCAGACTTGGCGTCCTTCGGTGAAACCATATTGAGATCAACTGGACAGTCTTCTGCAGCCTCCTCAACGTCCCTAATAGGACACCTCGTCACTCCGCTGGCCTTTGCTTCGTCAATGAATTTCCTCATCTCGGGAGTCATTCCATCTATGCCTTCAGCGGCCGCTTTAAGCTGTTTTGTCTGAAGCTCTTTAAACATGACTAACATTGTGTCCAAATCGAACTCGTCCGCCTCGATCATAGCTTGTTTATTCTCGTCCATTACCATAGTTGTCACTCGCCAGAATTCATTCTCACGCGCGAACCTCTCAACCGTGTTCCTGGCCAGAGGCCGGGCTATTAGCGGAACCTGGTCAAGTCTCTCGAAAGCCTCTTGGGTCCACTGAACAGGATCTGTTGAAATTCTTTCTCTTGTGGTAACATGGCCAGTGTATGGACAGGTGGTTTCTATCATGGCTACCTCGGGGTCGGGGTCGAGGTCAAGACCCTGGACCAGAGTCCGCTTCATTGCTTCTTCGGCCTTCACTTCGGCTAGTACCAACTCCTCTGCCGTACCTATGCCCATTATCAATTGCATATGGGTAGGTAGCAGCTTCTTAATAGCCTCGTCCAAACGATCACCTGTAACCATCGGCATCCCATCCTTCCCTAAGGGAGGGACAGATTCGCCTTCTGGCTCGGTCTCAATCGCTTCAAGGGACCGGGAACCCGAACCGTTCGCCTCTATTTTATATGTCCCGTTCGCTCCAGGCCCGTAATTGTCCATGGTAAACTCTTCTACAGCTTTTCTAGCTATCCCCAGCGCAAAGGGAGGAACCCTCAAAATGCGCACCTCTGCATCAGGCGCCCACTCCAGTCCAGATTCACCGTCTTCTTCAATCCAAGGAATGTCATCTGGTCGCACACCTAAGGTGCTTGTCACTAAGATATTCCCAGGGGCTAGTCGACAAAGGTTTGATACTTGAGAGCCCATATCAGTTCCTTCAATTCGGTGATTGCCGTGCCTAGATAGGATTAAGAGGCTAGGATCAATCTCTTCTATCCACTGAAGGATACACTGGAATGGCTTCCCTATAAGAATCTGTGTCTCTATCTCCACATCTGGGAATTCCTCCGCCATTATCTCAGCTCTTTTCAAGTTGGCTTGAGCCAGCTTGAGTAGTCCTTTGTCTATGATATTATTGTGAAGTTCCTCCTGTTCTTCAAATTTAAAAACCTTTGAAGCTTGCACAGAAAGAATGTCTTTGATGTTACCAAAAACAGAATGATGATATTCCACGTCGAAAGCTGAGCAGACAAAAAGTTTAGCCTTGAAGTCCCGGGCCATTTCCAAGGCTTGGCGCATCGCTTTATAAGAATAGGAGGACCCATCTACACAGACCATCCACGATCCTTCTCTCAGAGGCCTATCGTCTTTTGTTATCAGGATGTCCTTCTCTACGTGCTGTATGACCCTGGAAACCATCCCTCCCAGCTGAGAAAGTGGTTGGATCCCGATCCCGTGAGCGCCTATGACCATCAAGTCATATTCACGGCCGCTCGAGCCAGCCAGTTTTTCTTCTGGGTCCTCATCTTCAGCCACGATCCGGCCATCATCTCCGAGCTTAACGTCACTGCGTACGTTCTCACCACCATCATATTTATCAGCAATGTTTGGGTCGAACCCAATGAGACTAGGAAGCCTACCAGCCCCCTTATTAGCTTCCCTTATGATCTCTTCATAATTAATGCCCTCTAGCAATTGCCTAGTAAGGGGAACCCCTGCTTTTGAGCATATCTTGGCAGTTTGATCCAAAAAGGAGTCAGAAATCAACTGCAAGCCCTTCTCAATGAGCTTGTCATGTACCTTGCGTTGCCGTTTGATTTCTTGAGCAGTTTGGAATTGTGCAGGAAGTCCAGTTTCCAGCTGTCGGAAACGAACATCGTGCAGACGAGCTGCGTATACGTGGTTTCCGACAATGCTACCACCAGAATTTTTACAGATCTCAACCGCTCTATCTACGGCCCAATGAGAGTGGTCTGAGTTATCGATCGGAACAAAAACTTCACTGTACATACTCTTAGCCTCGAATCATCCCTGCCACCTAATTCCGGTCAAGGATGTTTATGTTTAACCTGGAAAACCAACGGATTTCATTACACTAACAGGGTGGTTATAAACAGAAATCTGTGGCCTTCCGCTTCCCCAACTAAACCTGCCTATTTTATGCAGTAGATACCTCATTTTTTCACACATAAAACTAGCTGCTTGTGACAAAAAGCACAAGCTAGGCCATCCCTACCATATGTTGCATATACAACCACTTAAAAGCTTCGCCGAGAAGGGCTCATTGCAAGGCTACTAGACTAGCATGCTATGCTCTAAAACGCCCTCGACTAGGATTCTATCTATTTGCTGCTCCCAAAAAAACTTTTCCCCTAAAATATGTACCCATTATCAGGACCAATATAAAGAACAGGGGTGGTGCCAAATCTGCGCCCATCACTGGCTCAGCCCCTAAAACAATTGTTCTCACACTGAGGTATAAAGGGCGAAATGGGATCCAGGGCTCCAAGATAGAAACCCAACTTCCAGGAACAGCCACTCGAAAAACTCCAGCAAGATGGATCATGTAAAGAGCAAGTAAGCTGGAAAACAAGGCTCCTTCGGCTATGGACCTGGAAGCTGAAGCTGCAAGGACTCCAAACAAATTACCAGCAATCAAAGCTAGTAAAACCATCGCTATGAAAAGTGACATTTCACCAAAATTGCTGCCTGTGACGATGATTATTAAAACTTGAGCAGGCACTAGTTGCAAGAAATCGATCAAAGCGAAGGTTAAGGTCCTTTGGAGTAGCAAAAACCCTGGGTTCACTCCCGTCATCACATACCTCTGGAGCAGACCGGATTCCTTATCCCTGATAAGAGGAATACTAGATCCAAAAGTTGAAAACAAGGCAAAGAGGACAACAAGTATGACAGTAACATGAACGCCAGGCGCACCACTCAGAATCACTGGTGCTATGAATACAATTGGCACTAAAATATTAAAAAAGAGCAACCGCTTATTCCTAATAGCTAGCCGCCATTCGGCCTTCATTATCGTCACGTTAGCTGTTCTCTCGCCACTGCAGACTCTTCTGTGAGCGACCTTCCTGTTAGCATGAGAAAAACATCACTCAGGTCTGGCCTTGCTATTTCTACCCTAGAGATTTCAAAGCCTGCTCGTAGAATGGTTTTCATTAGTTCGGGCAGAGGTGCTACGTCAGAGGGCATATTGGCCACTATTTTATCAGGGGAAACACGGGCTACCATTCCATCCGACTCCAAACTAGTAATCTTTTGTTCGGACCCCGATGTCCATATCTCCACTTTAACTTCTTCATCAAGTTGATCCAGTAGCTCTTGTGGGGATCCTTTAGCAACAACGCTTCCATCCATGAGGAATACCACCGAAGTCGCAACTTTCGTTGCCACTAAAGGATCGTTGGTGGCCATGACTACACAGCCTTTCTTAAACTGGACAATAAAATCTATAAATTCCTCTAAGCTCAGGGGGTCTAAGCCCAGCGTCGGTTCATCTAGTATCAGCAGCTCCGGGCTATGCACGAAACCTTCCACAAGTTGTAGTTTCTTTTTCATCCCATGGGAGTATGAGCTAACAGGAAAATGTTTCACCTTGGACAAGCCAAATCTCGTAAACAAGTTGTCCAGAACGGACTCAGCATACTGCCGCTCAAGGCCGTATAGATCGGCAAACAATTGAGCATTCTCAATGCCGCTTAGCTCTTCTAAATGCACTGGGCGGTCTCCAGCAAAAGCTATCCTTCGCCTGACTTCTTGGAGGTTCTCATCTGCCGAGTGGCCCAGCACTTCGACAGAGCCCTTGCTGTTAAGCTCTGTGGCGAGTGCACTAAGAAGAGTGGTTTTCCCTGAGCCATTAGGGCCCATAAGAACGATTCGGTCCCCTGCAACACCCTCCATGCAAACATCCCGCAATCCCTCTCTGCCAGAGAGGTATTTATAGGAAAGTGAATTGATCTTAAACAAATGCTACATGCCCTCTAAGCCGAGTTCCGATCGAGCCCGATCCATTATTTTTGGGTTCATTTCGTTAACGCCATTTTGCTGAGCCCAGTCCGTATAAATCCTCTTGACCATCCCTCTTACAAAGCTGGGAACATTGTCTAACCGTCCCACTGCTTCCGATGTCCAGGTCACTCTCAGTGGATGTGCTGTCTGGTCCTGTACGGGTTCGTCGGTCGGATCGAATACGTCCTCGCTTCCTCCTTCCATTGAGGTCCGGGCAAGCTCCATTGGCTGTGCTGGCACCTCTCTTCCACCAATCTTCACGCCCATACTAGATACCAGTTGGGTTTCCATTGGGTTTGTTAGCATGGCCACCTCTCTATCGCAAGAACCACATTCAAAAACAGCCGCTAGGGTGCCATCCCCTGGAATCTGACGTTCAGCAAAATCCATAACTGTATCACAGGCAATACATAGAAATTTCATCCTTGGCCTCCTTTGATATACTTGCTAACCCGTTCCAACAGGTCTTCCAAGGCTAAAGCAGTCGCTGAATCGGGTTCTCTTCTGATCAAAGACTTTCCTTGGTCAGTAGAAGCGCCCAATCTCGGATCAAACGGTATCCTTCCCCATAGGGACAATGTTTCCTCGGAATCCTCTTCAAGGTCCTGGCCAGTGCCAAAAAGTCTGGAGGCATGGCCACACGATGGGCAAACATGCGACTCCATGTTCTCCACTAAACCAATATTTTCTATCATCGCCTCCTGAGCCAAGCGAATAGATTTTGCAACTACAAATCTGGTTGTTTCTGAGGGGGTGGTTACCAAAAGCATTAGGTCGAGACTTGGAAGCAACTCTAGTAGCCTCTTGATCTTATCTGTCCCAGGAGGAACATCGATTAAAAGGGCGTCGAGATCTCCCCACACTACATCCCCAAGAAACTCCCTCAAAACCCCTGTCTCCAGGCTGCTCTGCCAAATGAACCCACCCAATGAAGGCTCTCTCCATTTGAGGGGGGCGTCCGCCTCGTTCTGAAGTAACTCCATAGACATTACACTCACACCATCGGGACTCATTGCTGGCTCTACTCCATCTGCAGAATCTCTCAGCTTGGCACCCGAAACATTCAGCATCCTCCCCAGGGAAGGGCCGTTCAAATCTGCGTCAGTAGCACCAACCTTAAACCCTTTCTTTGCCAGGCCGACAGCCAGATTTGCTGTTATTGCACTTTTTCCCACACCACCCTTCCCGCTTGCTATTGCAATTAGCCGTTTCACCTGAGATAGACGATCGGCAAGTCGCTCTTGTTGCTCGATCACTTGTTCAAGAAGTTCAGATTCCGTGGTATGGCTCACTTCCTGATAGGTGCGGATTTTTCTCATATTTGATACCACTCCCCACTATGTTTATTATTGCTAGTCAGGGTGCCACCTGCTCACCGTTACCGTCCAAGACTGTAATCGCATCAACCGGACAGGCTCTACAAGCCTCCAGAAAGCTTTCTTCGTCAAATACCTTAATGTCAATCTCTTCTTTGATCACAGCTATATTCTCTTCATCAAATTCAAACACAGTTTCCGCCAGATCTATACAGTCCCCAAAACCAACACAAAGGTCCCGGTCAATTTTCACGGTTAGACCATTTACCCTTTGTTCGTCTATGTTACTCACCAGCCGACCCTCCACTTCTAATTGCTGACGTTTTCCTTCTTTATAAATTTGGTTTATCATAACCTCTAGAGGTTACGTTAGGCTTGCAAGGGGTTTCTAAATGAGCGACCTGGTGGAACACTGCCTGGAGTGCAGAGTGGTAAAAATATTCCAAAAGAACCTATCTCTTCCGAACCAGAAAATGCTCATATGGCCAACCCCCTTTAAAGCTATATTTTTCACACTCTTAGCAGGGCCTATATTAGCGCAATCAGACTCCCCCACTGTTATAGTAGACGTAAACTCTCTTCCGATTTGGGAGGCGAAGGGAGAGCTCGGCGCTTCTGCATTTTTTGGCAATACTAGCCAATTCGCTGTAACAACAGCGCTGTCTGGCGAAGCAGACACTGGTCTCTTGAATCTGACCGGTCGCGCTGCTTTTGCCTATGGCGAGTCGGCTAATAAACAAGGTGAAACCGTGATGAGCAAAAGGGCTTGGGAAGTCACCTCTGACGTCGATTTTGAAGCGGGGTCTGCCTTCAAGGGATTTCTTCTTGGGAAAATTGAATCTGCTTATGAGAAAAAGATTGGCTTGCGCTACAACATGGGTGCAGGAGGAAAATATGAACGAGAGTTCCAGGGAATGGAGACTGAGTTCAGTTTTGCTCTATTGGCTGAAAAAACCATTCCTCTCGAAGAAGAGCTATTTCTTATCGAAAGAAAAATGGTCGGAAAATGGTCGGCGGGGTTTGCCTTCGCTAAAGAGCTTCGTGACGGTCGTCTCACAATTGAAAGCGACATATCTATGGAACCAGAATTAAAGAGATTCTCTAGCCTTACACTCAGCTCAAGACAAAGTGTTTCATTACAGTTGAGCCAGAGCATAGCGATCCAATTTTCTTTTGTAGACAGCTATGATTCTGGAGCTCAGGCTAGAGGGGCTCGATCAAATAACGACGGGCAAATCTTTTTTAGCCTTGTGAGTACATTTCAGTAATTTAGCGACCACTTGAACGTTGTGTTCGCCTTGAGCTATGTCCAATGAAACAGTAGTCGTTGCGCCTGCAATTAGAGGGTTAGTTCTTGTACCATCTGCTCAGCTAGTTTTTCTGCTACCTCTTCTAGGGCGGCGAGATCTTCGTCCGTGAAAGCCGCGTCTTGATGACTATCGATGTCGATTTGTCCAAATATTTGATCATTTCCGCGGATTAAAACAACCATCTCCGACTTTACCTTTGGACTACAGGACAGATAGTTGTCGTTTTGCGTAACATCAGGAACATTAATGTTCTCGTTATTGGCAACAGCCATTCCACAGACCCCTTCTCCCACCGGAATTGTTGCATGGGGAGTCGGGTCGCCAAGGTAGTTATGAAGCCAGAGGACATTTTCTTCTGACCGCAGCAAATAAATCCCCACCCAATCAAAACGTTCCTCCGAACTAAAAATACTTCTCACTGCACGACGCAGTAGGGCGTCGGAAAGATAGCCCTCTTCCCTTAAGCCTTGTAGCTCTCCAACCACCTCATTGACATCAAACATTCCACGCTAGCCTTGTGATAAATTTTAGCAAACTCTATTAATCAAACCACCCTACAGTCGGAAAAGGGTAGGCAAGGGAGCCCTTCAGGTCAAGCCACTCAAGTACAACATGCAACCCCCACTTCTCATAGTCTATCAAAGTGGCGTAAAATCAGTGTCTTTGCCAAGACCCAGCACAAATGCTGCAATTAGCCTGGCTGCGTTAGTTAGGTCCGCGAGGCTGATCATCTCATTTGGCGAATGCATGTACCTGTTAGGTATGGAAATAAGCCCCGTCGGCACACCCGCTCTATTCATGTAAATGGAATCTGCATCTGTCCGGGTCGCTCTGGGCGCAGCCTGAATAGTATAGGGAATGTCTTCTGATTCCGCTGCCGCTGCCAACCGTTCGAAAACGACAGGATGAACTGCAGAGCCTCGGCTAAGAACAGGACCCCCACCGAGGCTGTGATCTCCCAGTTCTTTCTTAGATATATCTGGTACATCCGTGCTGAATGTTACGTCAACCACAAGGGCCACGTCTGGACGCAATGCGAAAGAGCTAGTTCGCGCTCCTCCTCCAGAACCGCCTCCTATTTCCTCCTGCACAGTGGCTACAGCCACCGCACAACTATCCGTTGTGGCGTCCCCTATGAGTCGCAAGGCTTCCAGGACAACGTAAGCCCCAACCCTATCGTCTATAGCCCTGCTAGAGATACGATCTCCTTTCATTCGGACCATGGAACAATCTACCACCATGGGATCCCCCACCCTTACTCCTGAATCTTGAGCTTCCTCTCTAGAGGTCACCCCTATATCAATCCACAGATCGCTCAGTTGGGAAACCTTTTTTCTCTGTTCCGGTTTCTGTAGGTGAATCGCTTTCTTCCCTACAACCCCTATCAAGTCACCCTGGCTGGTCAAAATCCGCACTCTTTGTCCCACAACAACTTGGGGGTCCCATCCCCCAACACCAGCAAAATACAAAAACCCTTGCTTGTCCATATGGGTAACCTGAAAACCTATTTCGTCGATATGACCCGCCATCATAACACATGGGGACCCATCTGGATTGATCTTTGCAGAAGTGTTTCCCGCCACGTCAGTCCCAACCGAATCAGCAAAGGTTTCAGCTTCCTTTCGCCATACCTCTGCTGCCCTGCGCTCAAACCCCGACGGGCCTGGTGCGTCAAGCAACTTCTCAAGAAAATGTGTCGGATTGTCCATGGACTCGAACATATCACGTTCACGGCTATACTCAAAGGCCTCTCTAGTTCTTTAATAGTAGTGCATTAGACCACAAATCCCTTAGATTCTTCTAGGCCTGCTAACTTGGAAGTAGCCTTAGCAGTGATAAGCCAAAAAAGACTACATGTGATACGGGGAGAAATGACAAACAACTACTTCCGAAAGGGATTCGGATTAAAGTCGCAGGTACAGCCCTTAATCGACGCTGAATATCATTCAGGCTTGATTCAAAGGATACGAGACAAGGGCCACAAGGAAATGTTGGGTGACGTGACGGTACATCTAGCCCAAGAATTTGGTTTTTGCTATGGCGTCGACAGGGCTATTGACTATGCCTATGAAGCTCGACACAAATTTCCCGACCGGAGAATCCAATTGGTTGGAGAAATCATTCACAACCCACATGTCAATCAACGCTTGAGAGATATGGAAATGGATTTCATCCAACCTACTAGTTCTGGGGTGTTTGATTTTTCAGGACTAACCAAGGAAGACGTAGTCATTTTGCCAGCTTTTGGAGTAACACTTCATGACCTCAAAACATTGCGAGACATTGGCTGTATCTTAGTCGATACAACCTGCGGGTCGGTATTGCTAGTGTGGAAGAGAGTGGAAGGCTACGCAAAAGATGGCTTCACAGCCCTGATACATGGCAAGCACTATCATGAAGAATCTAGAGCAACTGCATCCCAGGTTGGAAAATACTCCGATGGGCGATACATCATTGTGCGGGATATAAAGGAAGCTGAAATCATCTGTGACTACATAACAGGAGAAGCTGGAGCGTTGTCCAAAACAGAGTTCACACAGCATTTCCTAGAGAAAGCCACGGCAGGTTTTGACCCCGACAGAGATTTGAAGAAGATAGGTGTAGCCAACCAAACAACTATGCTCGCCAGTGAATCAATGGCACTCGGGGCTCGGGTTAGGAAAGCCATGGCAGACGGCCTTGGCGAGGCATACGCCGAGGAACATTTCCGCTCCTTTGGCACCATTTGCTCTGCTACTCAGGAGCGACAAGACGCAGTGCGGGAATTGATGGACGACGGTCCTCCACAGGTGATGTTAGTCATTGGTGGCTATAATTCTTCAAACACTGATCATCTAGCCCACCTATGCAGACAGTTCACAAGAACTTACCATATAGAAGATGCCAGCTGCATAGACCTGGAAACTTCTACCATTAGACATAAGCCGGATGTTGGTGCAGACACCGAACAAGTCGTTGAGAAAGACTGGTTGCCAAAAAAGCCTTTTACCCTGGGTATGACTGCAGGTGCTTCTACGCCGAACAATAAAATTGGAGAGGCCTTGGTGCGAATATTGAAAATCCGAGATATCTCACTACCACCAGGCCTCCAATGAAAACACCGGTCGTCCAAACATTCTGATCCAGTGGTCTCTAGGGTATGCTGTATTCCCTTAGAGATGGATAGTACGGCCCAAGGCTCCAAGCGCTGCCTCGGCAACAGCCTCCGACAGGGTAGGGTGTGGATGCATGGCCTTATCCATTTCTTCAACAGTTGACTCTAAGTGACGACCAATTACAAATTCGGCAATTAGTTCTGTGGCATGGGGGCCTACTATATGGGCACCAAGAATTTCTGAATATTCTTTATCCCTTATCACCTTAACAAATCCGTCCGTATGTCCTCCAGCTAGAGCCCGGCCATTTCCAACCCATGGAAATTTCCCCACTTCAATGTCAAGGCCTTTTTCACGAGCCTGCGCCTCTGTTAGCCCCACAGAAGCCACCTCTGGATTGCAATAAGTACAGTTAGGAACATTTTCGTAATCTACGGAAGCGTGACTTTCGCCAGCGATTACCTCGACACATACAACCCCTTCGTGCATAGCCTTGTGCGCTAAAAGTTGGTTTCCAGCACAATCTCCTATGGCATAGACACCCGAAACACTCGACCTCATATGGTGGTCCACCATAACGAAACCTGCTGAGCTGACCTCAACACCAACCTCTTTCAGGCCCAAATTTTCAGTATTGGGAACCCTCCCAACAGCCGACAGTACTTTCTCTACATCTAATTCGTGAGTGTTCCCACTTTTGTCTTCAAAGATCAATTTAGCCCCTTCTGGGCTTATAATAGCTTCTTTGACGGTGGCCCCCGTATGGAAGTCTACCCCTCTTTTTTGAAAACTTCTCTGCAGAACCTTAGAAGAATCAGCGTCTTCAATAGGCAAAATACGCTCTAGTGCCTCGATTACAGTTACTTTACTTCCATATGCATTATAAATATCGGCAAACTCCATTCCTACAGCGCCGGCACCCACAACGGCCAGAGAAGCTGGTGCATTCTGTTGAAAAAGGGCTCCAGTCGACGACCAAATAGTTTTTTCATCTATTGGCAAAACAGGAATGTCCCTAGGCCTAGATCCAGTGGCTAGCAGTATGTGGTCAGATGTATAAGTGTCAGTTTCTCCCTCGGAATTCGTTACCTCGACGGAGGACCCTCCCAACAACCTGCCTCTTCCTCTGATATGTTCAATCTTGTTCTTCTTGAAGAGATGGGACACTCCACTAGCCAACTTGTCCGCTATATCTCTACTACGCTTTTGCGCCGGAGCGAGGTTGCTTGCAAGCCCATCAAAGATGATTCCATGCGATTCGGCTGATTGACATTCGTTGACTAGCAAGGCGCTACTCAACATGGCCTTTGTCGGAATGCATCCAACATTAAGACAAACCCCACCCAAGTTTTCTTCTTCTATGCAACCAACCTGCATTCCTAACTGGGAGCCCCTTATAGCCGCAACATACCCCGCCGGTCCTCCTCCTACCACAAGTAGGTCGAATTTATTTTCTGGCACGCGCATTCTCTCTTGTTCTCAGACAGCCCTCTATGGGAGACCTCTCTAGGCTCCAGGTTTCACTTAAAATTTAGGCGAGGGATCCGTGCAGGTAAACCCTTTGCACGGAGACATCACAGCACGGCAGCCTGTTTACTTTATGGTATCACTAGATTTATTGTTTATAGCATAATGCAAAGACTATCCAAGCTGTTGGCGATACATCGCACGGAGCTCCCGCCCGTTCTACTTTCTGCTTCCTATTTCTTCACTGTTCTATGTGGCTACAATTTCCTCCGACCCGTGCGTGAAGCCATGGGAGTGTCAGGCGGAATGAACGATCTTCGATGGCTTTTTGCGGTCACGTCTGTAGTTTCTCTGGTGGTGGTCCTTTGCTTCGGCGGACTGGTGGCCAGAACTAATAGAAGAAAATTCATACCAATAGCATACCTACTAGTAATTGTGTGCCTTCTTTTATTTTCTGGCATTTTAATTCTTGATATTGCCAGCGGCGGTGGGCTAATTGGTTCCTCATCCGAGACAGACCTTTCTAGGTTGGTCGGTTATGTATTTTTTGTTTGGCTCAGCGTAGCCAACCTGTTCGTGACGAGCGTGTTCTGGGCATTCATGGTAGACATCTATACGGTTGAACAAGGCAAGCGAGTATTTGCATTTATCGGCATCGGAGGAACGTTAGGAGCTCTCATTGGGGGATGGGCGACTAGCATTATCAGTAGCAGCACCGAGTCCCCATACCTACCAGTCGGTCTTATGCTCACTGGAGCAGCCTTCTTTGGCCTTTCCATTTTTCTTGTCTTATTGCTGGACCGCATCACAGGTGGTGATGCGCCCAGCTCGTCAATCACCAGGGAATTTGACAGCCAGAAAGTCCCAGAAGTTGATGGGCCGTTCTGGGAAGGATTAAGAGCGGTACTAAGCTCTCCATACCTTCTTGGCATTGGCCTCTATGTCATTCTAATGGCCATTTCCAACACTCTGATATATTTCGCCCAAGCCAATATAGTCTTCACGAATACTGATACGTTTAGTGAAAGAGTCGCTGGCTTTGCACAGTTTGACGCTCTTGCTCAAGCTCTTACCCTGATTACACAGCTTTTTATAACCACTCATTTAATTAAACGACTGGGAGTTGGATGGACTCTTTCTATCCTTCCAGCGGTGACAATATTAGGCTTTGCAACCCTTTCGATATGGACAGCCTACGGAGTCATGGCAATCTTCCAAGCCGTTCACAGGGCAACCAGATACGCTGTCGCCAGGCCTGCCAGAGAGACGCTATTTAGCGTCGTATCTACTTCGGAAAAATACAAAGCCAAGCCAGTAGTGGACGTGTTTCTCTATAGGGGAGGAGACTTGGCGGGGGTAGGAGTAGAAGGAGCATTCGCTGCTATAGGCCTTTCTATTTCGGGCATTGCCGGCGCAACGATTCCCCTGGCAGGAATATGGTCACTGCTTTCCTTGAGACTGGCCCGAACCCAGGATCAGCATAAAGGCGTTGCCGACGCTAAATAAAACTTGTCGCTGGTTCCTCCAACATTTCTTTAAGCGTTTGCAAGAAGCGGGCACCTACGGCGCCATCTATAACCCTGTGATCACAGCTCATAGTAAGCATCAATTGGTTTGACTCTATAGCGCCCACAGCTAAAATAGCCGATTCTGGAGGATTGATTACAGCCGTAAATTCCTTGATACCAAACATGCCTAGGTTAGAGATCGAAAATGTTCCCCCCGTGTACTCTTCGTGCTTTAACGTTTTAGCCTTGGCCTTGTCAGCCAAACTACGCACTTCGTCGTGGATCTCCCTTAAACTCATCGACTGAGCATTCCTAATAACTGGAGTTATGAGACCGTCTTCAACTGCAGTTGCCACTCCTATATGTACACCCTTAAACCGCCTGATAGAATCCTGCATCCAGTGCGCATTACACTCGGGATGCAACTTTAGTGCAGCAGCCGTAGCCTTGATAATAATGTCGTTATAGGAAATCTTGACTCCCTCTGGCTCTATCATTTTGTTTATCTTTGATCGAGCCTCTCCCCACTTGCTCATGTCAACACTAATGGTCAGGAAGAAGTGTGGAACTGGACCGATGGACTCCGAAAGTCTCCGAGCAATGGTTTTGCGCATCTGTGTCAAAGGAATATCCTCATATTCTTCCGCGCTGAACTCCTGTCCAGTGATTGCTCCGCTCGCTACCCTTTGGGTGCTACTCAAAGCCCTCTCTATGTCTTTCTTAACTATCCGTCCAGCTGGACCTGTGCCCGATATGCCTCGCAATTCAAGACCTGACTTGGCAGCAAGTTTCCTCGCTAAAGGAGATGCTTTAACCCTCTCGCCTTCTGAGGCAGTCCCCCTATCTGTCCCAGGATCATCAATAGTCTGATCGGCCGCCTCAGCATCCATTGTTTCCAAGGTTTCAGTTGGACCAGAAGCCGCAGCTTCCATCGTCTGTGTTATGTCACTTCGCCCAGCCTGCTTCCCTGCTTGGAAGGCAGACACGTCATCATTTGCCTCAGCTATTACGGCTATCACCTCACCAACCGGCGCTGTGCCTCCTTCTGCCAGCAAAACAACCTTCAGCAATCCTGTGCCCCTAGCCACAAGCTCCATTACTGCCTTATCCGTTTCAATCTCAGCTAGTATATCGCCCTCAGAAACAGGCTCGCCTTCGCCCTTCAGCCATTTTACAACCTGGCCCTCTTCCATCGTGGGGGAGAGAGCTTCCATGTGTACTTTAGTAAGCATGATTGCCAGTTTTGTTGAAATGTAAACACTCTAGTCCCACACAACACTTAGGATCCGAAGACCTCTTTCGGCTGCCATCCGGACACAGCCCCAAGAAATTCATTTCAGACATAACAAACCTTCTCACAAGCTTCCACGAGACGACCAACACTCGGCTTGCTCCAAGCCTCAAGTTTTTTGTTATAGGGCATGGGAACATCAGCTTGAGTTACCCTTAAGACAGGCGCATCAAGGTCGTCGAAAGCCTCTTCCATTAAAACAGAAGTGACCTGAGAGCCTACGCCTCCATAAGACCAGCCTTCCTCCAGACACACAGCTCTGTTGGTCTTTGACACTGATTCCAGGATAGCTTCCACGTCCAAGGGCCTTAACGACCTAAGGTCAAGGACATCAGCCTCTATCCCTTTCTTTTCAAGCTCCTTCGCTGCCTTTATAGCTACATGAATCATTTGTCCGTGTGTTATGATGGACACATCTCCGCCTTCTCTTTTCAAGTCGGCCACTCCTAGGGGAATCAAGAATTCCTCTCCTTCTGGAACCTCGCCCTTGAAGTTGTATAAAAGCTCACTCTCCATCACTACCACAGGGTCGTTGTCTCTGATGGCAGTTTTTAGCAAGCCTTTCGCATCAGCCGGGGTCCCGGGGGTCACGACTTTTAATCCAGGGGTATGAAGATACCAGGCTTCACAGGCTTGAGAATGTTGAGCACCAAGCTGCAGGGCTGCACCTGAAGGGCCTCTCAATACCATCGGTGCTGTTACCTGTCCTCCACTCATGGAACCCATTTTAGCAGCACTGTTAATTACCTGGTCCAAGGCCAACAAGGAAAAATTAAAGGTCATAAACTCAACTACTGGCCGCAGTCCAACCATTGCTGCACCAACCCCCAGCCCTGTAAAACCAAGTTCGCTTATAGGGGTGTCCACCACCCGCTTATCGCCAAAACGCTCGAGCAACCCCTTTGACACCTTGTACGCCCCATCATATTCTGCCACCTCTTCGCCCAACAGAAAAACGGAATCATCTCTTTCCATTTCCTCTGCTAAGGCTTGATTCAAAGCATCCCTATAGGTGATCTCCGCCATATTCCCTCTGTTTAGATTGTTCGGCCGTCAAAAAACAATCGGCCATTTGGATTTATTTCTGAATAAACAAAATCGTAAAGTGTTTTTAGGTCAGGTTCGGGAGCTTCCTCAGCAAACTCTTCCGCCTTCCTAACGATGTCCCTCGCCTCCACGTCCATTGCTTCCAGATCTTCTTCGCTTAGCAGGCCAGCCTCCATCATTTGGTCTGCTAACATTCTTATTGGGTCTGCGTTTTCCGTTTTGTCTTCAACCTCTTTTTTGGATCGGTATGTGCCAGATACTGGGTCGGACATGGAGTGACCTTTAAAGCGATAACACTGTACATCTACAAACTGTGGCCCCGCTCCCTGTCGAACCTCTTCTACAATGGCAGAAAAGTCGACATAGGTAGAAATCACATTCTGTCCATCAATAACCCTGGCGGGGACACCGTGGGATGCAGACTTTTGAGACATATCGGTATCAGAAACCCTAGAAAACTTTGTTCCCATGCCATAATCATTGTTTTCAACCGCGTATATAACTGGCAAATTCCAGATCGCTGCCATATTCATTGACTCGTGAAAAGCGCCCTGGTTAACCGCTGCGTCTCCCAGGAAACAAACGCATACTTGATCTCCCCCTCTATAGTGAATTGCCCAGCCGATTCCTAGGGCAAGGCCCAACTGGCCACCCACTATTCCATGCCCACCCATAAAGCCTACATCAGCACCGAAGATATGCATGGAACCACCCAAGCCTTTAGAGGCGCCTGATGCTTTCCCATAAAGCTCCGCCATCACTGCCCCGGGAGACACTCCTTTTGCGAGAGCTTGCGTATGCTCTCTATATGTGCCGATGGCGTAATCGTCTTTGCGAAGCGGAGTAATACAGCCTGCCGCTACTGCTTCCTGCCCGATATGGAGGTGACAGAACCCTCCTATTTTCCCTATGGCGTAGCTCTCTCCCGCCTTCTCTTCAAAGCGACGATATAACAACATCTGGTTCAGCAATCCCATCAAGTCTGCTTTCTCCAGGGCATCTATACTAGCCATTGTGCTCGACCCATCCACTAGAACCCTCTCTTCCAAAATGATTTTTCAACTCAGCTTCCTTGGAGCATCCTTCAACTCTATCTGAACCAGCCTCTCATGTTCCACCACCTCTGCGGGAGCCGCCATATCTGCCTCTAGTATCTCCTGAATCTCTCCGGCCGGCCCGGCTTCCACCTCTCTAGCCTGCTCCTTAGCGTGATAGCTTGAACGTACAAGAGGCCCTGACTCGACATGCTTAAACCCAAAATACACTTCTCCAACTCTTTTCCACTCTGCAAACTCATTGGGCGTCACCCACCTTGCAACTGGAATATGCTGAAAAGAGGGACGCAGATATTGTCCTAACGTCAAAATGTCCACCGACGCGTCCCTTAAATCAGACATTGTCTGATAAATCTCTTCTTTGCTTTCACCCATGCCCAAAATCATCCCCGTCTTAGTTAATATTGAAGGGTTAATTTTCTTAGAGGCGCCTAAAAAGGATACAGACCTCCAGTACCGTCCGCCTGGCCGAACATGTGGATGCAACCTCTCGCCAGTCTCAATATTATGTCCCAAAATAGCTGGCCCCGCCTCCAAGACTGTCCGAAGGGCCTTTTTGTCGCCCTTAAAGTCTGGTATGAGTACCTCTACTGAACACTGCGGCATTCTTCTAGTAATCTCTAAGATCGTCTCGGCATATATCTTAGCCCCACCATCTGGCAGCTCGTCTCTGTTGACACTTGTTATTACCACATGCTCCAGGCCCATGGCTTCAACGGTTTCCGACACCCTTCTGGGCTCATCTGTGTCTAACTTGTCTGGCATCCCGTGGGCCACCGCACAATACTTACAAGCCCTCGTGCAGACGTCTCCCAATATCATGAACGTGGCCGTCCCCGCCTCCCAACACTCCCCTATATTCGGGCAGCCTGCTTCCTCACAAACAGTGTGCAGGGACTGTGTCCGCATCAATTTTTTGAGCCTCAAAAACTCTTTTCCCCCAGGTGACCGAACCTTTAGCCAGCCTGGCTTCCGGTCTCTTATAGACACGGTCTCTAAACCCTCGTGAGCGGGTATTTCCCATTTTCCCTTAGGCTTAACAAGGCCATTGTCCTTCTCTCCGGGAAAATATCCAACCTGCTTCTGGTTCAACCGAATCGCCTTGTCTGAAGGATTAATAAAAACCTCCCATGCCCTTACCCTAGAGTGGACACAGTTCTTTATATAAACAAACCACTCAAGCCACAGACCACAACCCCCAATAAGTTGTATATACACTTTAGGACAATGGCCCTGGAGCTAAAAGGAGGGGCACGCTCCCTTTTGTGCGCCCACATTAGGCCTAGTTGACCTGAGCCCTAGCCCTTGATTCCATGTCTGGCAACATGCGTTCGTGGTTCAGATACTCTGGAAGGCCCCTCTCTATCTCGCCATCATAGACGTCCAGCCAGCGTCTATAGTAGCTAAGCGCCTTTACGCTATCCCCGAGAGCCAAGGCTGCATCCGCCGCAACCCCCAAGCCGAGCAAGTGATTGGGAGAGACGGCCAGAATCTCTTCTGCAGCACTCAAGCCAGCCTCCGTCAAGGCCCCCTCCATACGCAAGACTGCTAGGTGAAATTTTCCATCTAAATCAAGAGGCTCTGCCATCTCATAGGCCCTGATAGCCATAGGTAAGAACTGAACTACTTCTTCTGAATCATCCTGCTCCACTGCAGCCATGACCCTGTTGAACAGGCGGTCAGCTGCCTCTCTAGGTGTCATCGACGAAAGATCCACCGAGGAAGCCCCCGTAGCCAGGGGAGCAGAAGGTCTTTCTGCTGAACCTGAATCGCCTGGGCTGTAGACTGGCCAAGCAACAAAAAGTATAGCTGCTGCCAGCCCCGTTCCTGCCAGGCCCCAGACCAAGTTCTTTTTGCTCTTTTCGGACAAACCAGCAAAGCCAGCTGGCAGGGAGCCCGCCATCAGTTCTCCACAAAGTGTGCAGTAGACCGAGCCAGGGGGAGGGTGCTGTCCACACGCCTGACAGGCTACCGGAGCTAGGCTTTTTCCACACTGAGAACAAAAATTTCCTTCTGCACTCTCAGCTCCACAATGAGAACAGCTCATCTGTATCCCCCCTCTTCGCTAACAGGTCTTCCTGTGCCAGTCGGCATCATTGCATTGAAGAGCATCGGCCAAGTTGCTACCGACTGAGCTCTGTAGTTTGGCTGAAACCCTACAAGGACGACCGAACCTCTTCCAACTGGAATTTCTACAACAGCGGGCTTGCCTGCAAGGAATTCTGGACCCAATAGCCAGCCAGAACGCAGAGGGTTGCCCCTTCCATAACGTGCTGTAACTCTAGCTCCAGACTCCAGAACATCAAAAGCTCGACTGCTACCCCAGTACCACACTTTTGCCGAACTTCCTAAACCTCTGTTAAGATGGCTCTCCTCATCAAGATCAACCTCTAAGATCGAGCCTGGCACATAAAAACTAGTGGGATCAAGCCTAGAAACGGAGTTGGATATCTCCAGCCCCAAAAGTTGAATGATAAACTCTGTAGACTCCTCGATAGCGACAACTCTGCCCCCCTGTCTAACAAAACTCTCTATAGCCGCCGTCCCTTCTTCCCCGAGGCCTCCTGCATAGGGCTCTGGCACTGAGCCTGCCCTGTGGCCCCTCTCTATGGACTCCCTACTTTGGTCTTGGAACACAATCACATCGTAGTCTTGGATCAAAGACCCCTTTCTAGCTCTCTGGTCCTTGAGCGTATCATATTGCAGTGCGTGCTGATCAAACATCCACCTGGTCCAACCACCTTCCATGGGCTCCTGCGCAGACTTATAAACCCCTACCTTAGGGACTGAGTCGCCCGTGAACTCTTCTGGCAACTGAAAATTGAACGGCGGCGTTTCAATCACACCCGCAGCCACCACTGACCCCATAGGGCTCTCTATATTGTCGATGGCAAAAGCATCGATTGCCATTAGATATGGCAGAGTATGCGCGGTCACATCATACGGTCTTTTTGGCGGGCCCCCCTCAAACTCCCTCAGGTCAGGATATTGCTGGACCTCCAACAGTGTCTGCGCGAAAGAAGCGTAAGGCTGGCTCATTGGTATTACATAGCTCCCTGCCGGAAAGACCTGTCCATCACCTCTAATCGACGTCTTGGTTTCATAGACCTCTACGTCCCCCATCCTCAAGATTCTAAGCACATAGGCCATCCCCGGTCCATTATCTTGGTTTCCAGGTATCACCCATGCTTCTGGCCATTCCTCCCAGCCCTCCACAGCTCTTGCATTCACTTTGTAGAAGTTTTCCAGCCAGTATCGTCTATTCTTGGCTGCGTTAGTAAGCAGGGCCATAGCTCCCGCATCCATGTATTCAACGATGTCGGGCAATCCCCACACCCCTCCTCGCCATGGGTTTGGATAGTTCGCGCTAGCAGTCGCGGCGTCATATTCCCTTCCACCCCCTATGACTCCTGGTGGGACCTCCAGAGTTGTTGCCATTCTAGCAGATGCGGTTTCTGAAAGGATCCGTGCCCCACCATGATAATGCTGGTAGGATCGCGCCGGAGAAAACCCATCGTAGATCGCGCTAGTTACAACTCCTTTCTTGCCTTGGGCAGTTAGCTCAGCAGCCATGTAAGAACCCAGCATATTTACCGCCGTCACTAGGCCAGGGTCAACATTGCGCTCTATCGGATCAATATAAGGAGGAAACATAATCCTGGCCCCTCTGCCACCCATTTGATGAATGTCGTGCACAATATGCGGATGCCATTTATTATGGGCGCCCGTCACAGTCAGTTCTGTTTCTTTCTGGGTAAAAGCATACCAGTCTCTATTGTTGTCGTGGCCCACATAGTAATGATAAAGCCAGGGCATTGGGCCACCCTCCATGTCTGTCCCCACGCTCTGCATATACCAGTCAGCTATCCACTCAGTCCCGTCTGGATTCAAGGAAGGGATGTCCAATAGAATCACATTGTCTAATATCTCTCTAGTTTTTTCACTATTGGATGAAGCCAACCTGTGTAGTAAACGTGCCGCTGTTTGAGCGCCACCCACCTCTGTTGCATGTATTTGGTGTGTTATCAAAACTATCGTTTTCCCGTTTTCATATAACTGCTCCAACTCGGAGCTTGAGCTTACCTGTCTGGGGTCCGCAAGTTTCATTTGGATCTCGTGCAACTCGTCTATACGTGACAGGTTCTCTTCGCTAGAAACCGTCACCATAATGAATGGGCGACCTCTCGTGCTTGTGCCCAGCGTATCAACCCGGACGCGGCGACTAGAGTTAGCCAACTCCTCATAAAACCCGGTCAGGGCAGTCCAGTTAGCCAGCTTCCTCTCCGCTCCCATTTCAAAGCCGAAATACTCCTTGGGAGTTGGTATCCCTTGAGCAAACAACCCCCCCCCATTCTGTCCTGGTAGTATGCAAACCAGCAACAGCAACATTTTTCTTCCCATTTCTATAACTCTCCTAACCTTTATGATTGTATATCTGGTCTGGCATGTGCTTGAATACCTAGAATCCCGTAGGCACATCTATGAAGTCCGTCCTCAAAGCAAACCTCTTGGCCAAATGGTCTCCAAGTGCATTCACCCCCCACGTTTCAGTTGCATAATGGCCAGCATATATAACGTTGACGCCCAATTCTATGGCATCATGGTAATTGGGGTGCGAGCCCTCTCCCGTAATCAGTGTGTCAATTCCATTTTTTGCAGCCTGCCTTATCATGCTTCCGGCTGAGCCTGTGACGACGCCAACCCGTTCGGTGTTGCTGGACCCCCCACCCACCAGCCTAGCATCACCACCAACTACACCACTAACTATCTGTAAAAGCTCTTTTCTTTTGACGTTAGTGCTGCACCACCAACCAATCTCCTGGCCCATTGCCTCCCCAAACCTTCCTTCTGGCTCTAGGCCAAGCTGTTTCATGAGAACCATACTATTCCCCACTTCTATATGAGCATCTAGTGGCAGGTGGGCTGAATACAGGGCGATGTTTCCTTCTATCAGGGCAGAAACCTTCCTCAGCAATGGGCCTGTAATACTGCGGCCTTCGCCCCAAAACAGNCCATGATGCACTAGNAGTAGCCCCGANCCACCCTTCATACAAAGGCTTATGACTTCTTCGCTGGCGTCAACAGCTGTGTATAACTGTTCTATCTGGTCTGGNCCNCCAACTTGTAGCCCATTCTCTGCACCCTCGAAGTCCAAAAACCCTTCNGTGTCTAGGTATCCGTCTAAGTATTCAACAATNCCATCTAGCTTCATTTAACACTGCAGTCCTTCAGCAACGGACNCCTCCTGGTTTATCTGCGTTTAGCCCTATCGATGTATATACAACTATGTCCTGGGCGGTCGCCTAGGACACAACCNCCTCGGCTTCTTTTCCGGTTAGCAAGNGAAAGACTCGGTCGAAATCCTCTTCGCTGTAAAAAGGCACCTCTATTACACCTGACGACCTTCCCCTGACCGACACCTTGACTCTTGCCTCTAGGCTGACCCTCAACTCTTCTTGAAAGGCCCTAAGCACAGGAGAAAGTCCTTCTTTGCCCCTAGAANNCTTGTTTTTTGGAGTGGCCACTNTCGCTGCTCTCGCCTCTTTCTCTGTTCGCCTCACAGACCACCCTTCTCTGACCACTCTTCCCGCCAACGCCGCAGCCTTGTTCTGGCTTTCTGCCATCAGCANGGCTCTTGCGTGGCCTGCAGTCAGCTCCCCTGCCTCCAAATATTTCTTTATGNNGGGAGGCAAGCCTAATAAGCGCAGGGCATTTGCCACCGTAGCCCTTGCTTTGCCAACCACGCCAGCTATTTCCGAATGTGTCATCCCCATGTCTTCTGCGAGGACCCTATATCCTTCGGCCTCTTCCATCACTCCAAGGNCCTCNCTTTGTATGTTTTCTACCAAAGCCAGGACAAGCAGGCTATCGTCTCCTACTTCTTTCTTAATTGCAGGCACTTCATCCCACCCCAAAGACCTTACAGCCCTCAATCGCCTCTCCCCCGCAACCANCTCATATTTGTTCNGCTGACTTGGATGNGGCCGAACCAGCAAGGGCTGCAGAAGTCCGTTTTCCNTTATCGAAGNAGCCANCTCCTCAAGGGCGGCCTGGGAAAACTCTTTTCTCGGCTGATTGGGATTGGGAATAATGTCTTCCAGGGGTATCGTTGGAGCCACGTCCGCGCGCGCCTCGTCAACATACTCGCCTAGCAATGCCCCCAAGCCCTTTCCTAGTCTGTCCCCTTGGCCTTTAGTCTGCAATTTTTCCACGCCATAGCCTCTCTTGTTTAGTCNCCATCATGAATTTGTCCTGTGCCGCACGGGCTCGCGCCCATCACCTCTTCTGCCAGAGCCACATAGCTCTGGGCCCCCTGGGAAAGCTCGTCATAACAAAGAATCGGCTTCCCAAAGGAAGGGGCCTCTGCCAAGCGCACATTCCTGGGAATGTGCGTTCTATAGACTGTTGCNTCAAAATACTTGCGAGCTTCTTCTTCCACCTGTTTGGCCAAGTTGAGCCTGCCGTCTAACATGGTCAGNAACACTCCCTCTATCTTCANGCCAGAGTTTAAAGACTGCTGAACTCGCTTCACAGTATCGAGCAACTGACTTAGCCCCCCTAGCGCGTAAAACTCGCACTGAATGGGAATTAAGATCGACTGGGCTGCCACCAGAGCGTTTAAGGTCAGCAAGCCCAGAGATGGAGGGCAGTCAACNAGNACATACCTATAGGAGCCNNTTAGCGCTGACAGCCCCCTCTTTAGGACCGTCTCCCTGCTCAAAAGCCCCACAAGCTCGATCTCTGCCCCGACGAGGTCGGGTGTACTAGGAATGACGTCCAGCTTGGAAAAGTGTGCCCCCTTATGNACCACCTCTTCAAAACGACAGNTTCCCACNAGGGCGTCATAAACCGANGGCTGGACTGCTTCCGCCTCGAAACCAAGCCCACTCGTCGCGTTTCCCTGNGGGTCCAAGTCTACAACGAGGGTTCTCTCTCCAGCCGCGGCCAAGGANGCCCCTAGGTTTATTGTTGTCGTGGTCTTGCCCACGCCTCCTTTTTGGTTGGCCACCGCAATAATACGCGACATCGTTCTTAAGCGCTCCTGGGTTTTCGAGACCGTTGTTGTCGTAGNNTATAATAGGGGCGAACCCCCATGGAGAAAACCCATTGAGCCTGTTTCACGTGAAACAGGGCTGTTAGGCGTTTGCGTTCCAGGCCCTACGACCTATGCTGGGTCTCACTTCTTAGTCGCCGGACCTCCATGATCAAGTTCTGCAAGTCAGCTGGCGAAACGCCTGGTATGCGACCTGCTTGTGCAAGGGACGAAGGCCTCACCTTGCTGAGCTTCTCCCTGGCTTCCGTCGACAAGCTCTGGAATTGATCGTAGGGAAGCTGCGCGTGCAACTTGAAGGCGGCCTGNTTCCTGAGGGTTTTCACCCTCTCCTCTTCTATGTCAACATACCCCTTATACTTTATTTCCATCTCCACCGCCGCCAACGCGTCTGTCTCATGCTCNCCCAAAAAGGTCGCTTCGCCTGCCCTAGCTAAGTCTTTTGCAGAAACGCCAGGCCTTTTGAGGAGCTTGTTTGCCTTTGCTGTTTTTTTAATTTCTTCAGCTCCGCTCTCCTTTAGGATCGGATTGAGCTGTTCGGGGCTAACAGAGGTCTCCTCAAACCAGCCTTTNATCGCCTTGTGTCTTTTTTCCCTCTTCTGAAAAGCCNTTTCCTGNTCTGCAGTAAGCAATCCTGCGTCTATTGCTAGCGGTCCTAGTCGCCTATAGGCGTTGTCCTGCCTCAATCTCANCCTGAACTCCGCCCTCGAAGTAAACAGCCTGTAGGGTTCGTCAACNCCCTTGGTAACAAGGTCGTCAATAAGCACNCCTATGTATGCCTCATGGCGCTCTAGCACGAAAGGCTCCCCGCCCAAAACCTGCAGGGCCGCATTTGCACCCGCCATAAGTCCNTGGCCGGCCGCCTCCTCATACCCTGTTGTTCCGTTTATCTGTCCAGCAAAATACAGNCCTGGAAATTCTTTGACTTCCAAAGTGTGCCGTAGCTGNTGTGGCGGGAANTAGTCATATTCNACCGCATAGCCCATTTTCGTAATAANCGCCTTCTCGAGGCCTGGGATGGTTTGAACGAACCTGCTTTGAATTTCTGGCGGAAGAGACGTAGACAGCCCATTAACATATAGCTCCTCTGTCTCCAGGCCTTCCGGTTCGAGGAACACCTGATGTCGCTCCGCTTTGGGAAATCTGGCCACTTTGTCTTCAATTGAGGGACAATACCTCGGGCCTTGGCCCGAAATAATACCTCCGTATAGTGAGCTTTTCTCTAGGTTTTCTTGAACAACCGCCTTCAGGTCACGGCCAGTCCAAGTAATCCAACATGGCCGCTGTTCAGGCACCGTCTCTTTAACATAAGCGGAAAACCTAAACTGCTCGGGGTCCCCATCTTGTCTTTCCGTCTGAGAGAAGTCTACGCTTCTCCCGTCAATCCTAGGAGGCGTCCCTGTCTTGAACCTTGCAATTTCTAGTCCTTTTTCTTCTAGGGCCCCTGCGAGCTCTAGAGCAGGACCTTCTCCGGCACGGCCTCCCTCCTCTCCGCTCTTTCCCATGTGAATTTTACCTCGTAAGAAAGTTCCAGCTGTTATTATGACGGCCCCCGCCTTCACTCTGACACCCGACCTCATCACAATCCCCGATATTCTACCCTCCTCTTCCAACACCCCCGTCACCATGTCCTGGAAAAGCGTAAGTGCAGGCAGCTCATCAAGTATACTTCTGATCTTTCGGGGGTACATGCCTCTGTCACACTGTGCNCGNGGGCTCCAAACGGCTGGACCCTTGGACCGGTTAAGCATGCGAAACTGTATCCTAGAGGCATCGGTGGCCCGACCCATGACCCCNCCGAGGGCATCCACCTCTCTCACCACCATACCTTTAGCAATTCCCCCAATGGCTGGATTACAGCTCATTTGCCCTATCCTTTCGAGGTCTGGGGTAACGATTAGCGTGGTAGCGCCAAGCCTGGCAGAAGCCGCGGCAGCTTCCGTACCTGCGTGTCCCCCACCTACAATAATGACATCGTATTTTTCTTTCATTTATTTCCCTATGCAGAACGATGCAAAAAGGGCGTCTAGNACCTCNTCCAGNGCCACAGTACCCGTAAGCTCTTCCAAATAATTTTCTGCCAATTGTAGCTGTGCACAAGCCATCTCTAGCGGCACACCTGTACCCGCATCAGCCAGAAACGCCTCTACACACTTTTTTGCTTCGTTCGTAGCTTTTCTTTGTCTCTCCTGCAATAGCAGTGGAACAGACACACCCGACTNAACNAGCCCAGCGTAGACCAGGCTCGGAAGTAGCTGTCGNAGCTCAGGAATCCCGGTATTATCTTTACTAGANGTCCACAGGGTTGCAGNTGTANCAACGCCTANCNCTTCTGATACCCNTTGTTCAGCAGGGCTTACGAGGTCCGTTTTTGTNCGNACAACAACTACGGGGNTGCCTTTNACTTCTTGCATAAACTGCTTGGCTTCTGTCCCCATCTCAGACTGGGCTTCTATGCAAAAGAGTACCAGGTTCGCCTTCTTGAGGTGGCCTTTAGCNACTTCTATCCCCAGCTGCTCCAAGGCCCCTGGAGAAGGACGGATCCCTGCAGTATCAACTATTCGGAAGGGAAACCCTTCCAGGGAAATAGAAGCTTCGAGCGCGTCACGNGTAGTTCCAGGAATATCTGACACNATAGCACGTTGCTGNCCCAGNAACTTATTGTACAGNCTNGACTTACCGGAGTTTGGNGGTCCGGCCAACACTACTAGTGCGCCCTCTTTCAAAAGCTCGCCCTCGGGGGCGGTCTCTAGAAGCTTTGTCAATGCCTGCCTCATGTGCCCAGCTTTTTCTATGATATCTGCCAAACTGACAGGCCCTTCGTCTTCTTCTGGAAAGTCTATGTGGCTTGCGAGAGAAGCCTGTAGCTCGATTATTTCTTTTCTGACCCCCTCAATAGCCTTGGTCAGCCCTTTTTCAAGCTGAAAAACTGCAGCCTCATGTGCGGCCTTGCTCNTCGACTCCACCAGGCTCAGGATGGCTTCGGCCTGGATTAGGTCTAGCTTCCCATTCAACACTGCCCTTCTCGTAAACTCTCCAGCCTCTGCCTTTCTAGCACCAGAATTCAGGCANGACTGTAGCACTAGCTCGGGCACAAAGGACCCTCCATGGCANGCGAATTCAGCAACGTCCTCTCCCGTGTAGCTGTTTGGCNTTCTAAAGAGTGTGACTAGAACCTTGTCNTGCACTTGTTGGTCGGACGGATCTCTAAGCAAGACAAGGGTGGCTACCCGGTCTTCAATAGAATTGATGTCCCTCGATACAAGGCGCTGGACTATCTCCAGCGCCTGACCTCCAGACATGCGAATGACCGCTACTGCCCCAGGGCCACTGGCGGTGGCTTTTGCTACTATGGTATCTATCTCCAGGCAGCTGGGCTGACTTTCCCTTAGGCCCATGCTCTCAGNTCCTTCNTCNTTAGGGCCACTTTCTACCGTCATGGCTGGCTAGTAGTAGGACCCTCTTTGAGCGCCTTGCGCTCCTTGGCTATAAGGTATTGTTGTGGGATCGTAGCGATATTTGCGGTTGCATAGTACAGGTTTAGGCCTGAGGCAAAATTTAAAAAGATAGCCGTCATCATTATAGGCATAAGCCACATCATTATTTTCATTTGTGGATTTGGTGTCGGCATTGATCGCAACGAGATCCACTGTAACAGAAACATGGATAGACCCATTACCACCGGAAGGATATAAAGTGGATCGGCTGCAGATAGATTGGGTAGCCAAAGAAAGCTTTCCCCTCTAAGCTGGATGGTGTTTTGAAACACAAAGAAAAGAGTAATTAATACTGGCCACGGCAGAAGCATTGGCAAACAGCCAGCCATCGGATTAAATCCGTGGTCTTTATAAAGCTTCATCATCTCTTTCTGAAGCTTTTCTGGCTGGTCTTTATATTTTTTCTGTATTTCTTGAAGAAGNGGCTGCACGGCCATGTTTTTTATCTGAGCCCTCATCGCCCTTTGGTTAACAGGGAAAAGNAGGATCCGCATCAAAACNCCGAAGANCATTAAAACCCAGCCATAGCTCAAGTTAAGGTTTGTATGGAGAAAGTTTAGGAGNCCTAAAACCACAGCCACCACAGGACGTACAACCACTCNCATCCACCTATAGCCATAGGGNTTTGCTTCTTCCAGCTCATTNTCATAAGCGGCCAGCANCGACCTGTCCTGTGGNCCCAAGAAGAGCCTGTGTTCAACGGNCCCGCNACTAGAAACCCCCTGNGCNACNGACACTGCAGCCTGATCCTCTCCTGAGGTCGGNGCCAATGAAATCGCCCCTAGATAGTCCTGGGTNCCAGCTTCACCCGAGCCTGGCAGAATAGCGAAAATAAAGTATTTACTTTTCAGNGCCANCCACTCAAATGGGCCCTCCTGGGAGCCTTCCTNNTCTATCTTCCTGAAGTANTCTGATTGTATGCCCTCCGAATTNTGCTTTGCTGCATATCCAAGCACTCGGGACTCCTCGGCCACCCTCCTTTCATTGTAAGCCAANCCGTTGCCCATCGCGGTCGTNAGCAAGCCTCTGTCTACTCCTGGGCCGACCATTGTGGTGNTTACGGCCACTTCGTAAGANGACGGATCAAAAAGATACGCTNTTGTTATAGAAAATGCCCCTGAAGGGTGTCTGTAGCTAAATGTCAGGGTCTGTGGGGAGNCGCCATTCTCTAGCGTTATTCCTTCTCGNGGGAACACCTGATATGTCACGCCCGTCAGGTCCAACTCNCCCCCAGGCANCNCTACCTTTACNCCGAGGGCCCCTGGNCCTCCCTGNGGNAACANCTCNACNGGGGNNTTGNCTTCNTCATGAAAATTAGTGAACTCCAACAACCGNGCTGACTGGAGCCTCGCCCCGACAGCGTTGAACTTCATNTTGTAAAGTGGCCCGGCNACTTCAACGACNACNAGCTCTTCCGGGCCACCCTGTGAGGGCGCGAATAAGGCTNCTGTCTCTTGTGCTGAGGGCCCCTGTTCTGGAGGAGAAGCCTCNTGAAGGAAGTCTTCAGCCCCTGCCTCGGGCAGTATGTCGGTCCGCTCTAGGCCTTCNCCTATAGGGCTTTCNGGAGGTACCGGCGGAAACAGGACGTTCGTCGTNACTAGCACCAAGATCATCAGGCTGATNGCTAAAAGGAATCTTGACTGTTGGTTCATGNTTTTAGCCCCTTGCTGGAGGGACTGGGTCTGGTCCGTATTTCCGNCTGAGGGGGTGGCAACGCAAGAGCCTTCTTGTACTCAAGAATATTCCCCTTGCTGGGCCATGTGTTTCAACGGCCTGTCTAGCGTACTCCGAACAGCTTGGTTCGAACCGACAAGACGGACCTAACAGGGGTGATATTCCTCTCTGGTAGAACCTGATGGTCCCCAAGATCATTTGCTGGAACATATCTTCTCCAGAGTTTTTTTGGCCTCCCCACTTAAGCCAGAAAACCCTCTTCCATATGCTTGTTTTTTGGCCGTAATCAATACGTCCAACCTTTTGTGATTGGTCTTTAGCCTTGGCAACAGGCTTGTCCTGGCTATCTCCTTCAGCCTTCTTTTGACCCGATTCCTTTGGACGCTGTTTTTCCCATGTTTCGGCACCACGATCCCTATTCGAGGCCTGTCGCTTAGCGATCTTGCCGCCAAGACTTCCAGTGCTGTCGTTTTCTCTTTTAGCGACCTGGTTGCTAGCAGCCTTCTTATTTCTGCTGTTTTAGTGATTCTGTCGGCAGCAGTAAAGAGCAGGGGGGTAGGGCCCTCGTTTCCTGGCAAGCGCCCAGTTGCAGTCCGGCTCATATAAGATGTTCTATTTGGAGCCGATCTTTACAACCAGCCGAGAGCGACCTCGAGACCGTCTTCGGGCTAGAGTTTGNCTGCCACCACGGGTTTTCATGCGCTTCCGAAAACCGTGCTTGTTGACCCGCTTCCGATTGCGGGGCCTGTATGTGGGTTTCATGGGGTTGGGGCCTTTTTTCTTATGGAGCTCTTAAAGTTTAGCTAGGGAAGATATTTGAGACAGCCGGTACGGGTCAAGCCTAACGCAACCAAAACCGCTGGGAAATTGACTTTTTTACATTTCGATTCTAGCGTGGTTGGCCAGTAGCAAGCTAAGGATCATGGCAANATTCATTTTTCTGCTATAAGGAAGCCTATGGAGTTTACGGCCGAAGANCTGTGGTCAAGGGTTCTAGAAAGTGTCCGATCACAGATTCAGAAGCAGACCTATAGAACTTGGCTTGCAGACACCTCCGCCCAAGGCCTAACTGACACAGATCTTATTGTCGAAGTTGCCAGCCAATTTCATGTTGANTGGATTGGCGACAAGTACGGCCGAGTGCTGGCCGAAACTACAGAAGTAATCCTGGGAAGGCCTGTGCAACTTCAATTTCAATCGCGCTCTACTTCAGCTCCTCTGCCAACCCTGGCACCGTCACCACCAGAAGAGCCTTCTCTTTTTTCTCATCAAAACCTGGAGCCTCGTGAAGGCGACTCTGCTCTTAACGATAGGTATCTTTTTTCTCGGTTTGTTGTGGGTAACGACAACCAGCTCGCTAGCGCTGCCTGCAAGGCAGTGGCCGCCANTCCGTCTCGGATGTATAACCCACTCTTCCTATACGGGGGCGTTGGACTAGGAAAAACACACTTGATGCACGCCATTGGAAACGAGGTTTTNGCTCAGAACCNCCTGGCNAAGGTTTCATATGTAACCACCGAACAGTTTACCAACGATCTCATCGTAGCCATTCAAGAGGGCACCACCGCGCGGTTCNGGGCTCGTTATCGGGCAAAGGATATACTTCTGGTTGACGACGTGCAGTTTCTTAAAGGAAAGGAGCGGACCCAAGAAGAGTTTTTTCATACCTTCAACACCCTCTACGATGCAAAAAAACAGATCGTGCTAACAAGCGACAGGGCGCCCAAAGAAATNCCCGGNCTCGAAGAAAGGCTGGTTTCTCGTTTCGCCTGGGGGCTAGTGACAGACATCAAGCCGCCAGACTACGAAACAAGGCTGGCNATTCTAAAAAAGAAGTCTGAAGACCAAGGGCTCGACCTTGACGACCAAGTTAGAGACTTTGTTGCCCGCTCCTGTACCTCATCTATACGAGANCTAGAGGGCGCCCTAATCAAGCTGATGGCCTTTTCGTCTATCTCCAAAATGGACATTACNGTNGAACTGGCGCGCGCANCGTTGAGAGGCACGTTCGGATATGGGCCCGGCTCTGCTGGAGGCCTCCTCACCCCCGAAAGAATACGTGAAGNTGTTGCCCTGCGATGGCGNGTTAGTGAGGAGGCCCTAGTCTCCAAAAGGCGNAGCAAAAACCTTACCATTCCCCGNCAGGTCGCTATGTATTTAATAAAAACCCTTTTGGACTATCCCCTCGTATCTATTGGCAACGTTTTCGGAGGAAGAGACCACTCGACCGTTATTCATTCGATAAGGAGAGTTGAAGAAACAATAGANGTCGATGCCACCTTTAGGCGTATTGTAGAGGCCCTCGAAGAGGAGCTTGGAGAGCATTGATCTTGTCAACAACCTAAGTGGAAAAGGNNACATGTTTTCCACTTTTTTTCCACTTCTGCGANNATCTCTATNTTTTCCACTTTTTTTCCACACACAGGAATTCNCGCNCAACNAGCGTTTATATAATGAAAATACTGTTTTCAACAAAAACGCTATTACTACTACTACTATATTTATTCTATAGTGTTANTTAGAATAAGCATGTATTGTAGATAACTACTCTCAATCAACCTTCTGGAGGCTGGATGGACTGTATAATNACCAGACAGAATTTTCATAANGGACTNACAGCAGTATCTGCAGGAATTCCAACCAAAACAACTCTTCCAGTACTGTCCAACATCTTTTTTGATGCGGTTAGCGACGGAGTNTGGATGGTAGGTACTGACTTGGANGTAGTGATTAAGAAATGGGTGCCCGCAGAAGTAAAAGCNCCGGGCGANTTAACGGCTCCCGGGAAAAAGCTTCAGGAAATAGTGAAAGAGCTGCCAGACCAGATGATAGGTATGACTTCTAGGGGTGATCAGNTGGAGNTGGCTTGCGGAAAAAGCAATTTCAAGCTCAATGGTATGCCTTCACATGAATTTCCAGAACTTCCAGAGGTGGATTTTAGTTCTGCTTGGAAGGTAAAGGGGAGCGATCTTCATTCATTAATTAAAAATACGTCTTTTGCAGTCTCAACAGAGGAGAGTAGGCCGATTTTAAATGGAGTTTTGTGGGAGCTTAGAGATGGACAGATGAGGATGGTAGCTACTAACGGCCATAGGCTGGCCAGGATGGGAGTTCCTGCCAAGGTAGAAGACGCACCCAATGAAGACTTTATCGTTCCCCCGTTGGCCCTACAGCAAGTGCAAAGACTTTTCGATCCATCAGACGACATAGAGGTTTCTAATAGTGGAAACCACCTGGGTTTTCGAACCAAAGATACTGAGGTTTATACGAGGTTGATTGACGGTACATATCCCAATTATGAACAGGTTTTACCTAAAGACAACGACAAGGTAGCTCTTGTGGAAAAAAACGGACTAGCGTCAGCCTTGAGAAGGATGGCGGTGGTAGCAAGTGACCAAACTCGCAGAATCAGAATGGCGTTTAATGTTTCCGACAAAGGGGACGGCAGTGTTCACTTAAGCGTTTTGACACCTGACCTGGGAGAGGGAAGCGACGAGCTACCGTTGGAGAGCTATGAGGGAGAGGGGTTAGAGATAGGATTTAATGCCTCGTANTTCTTAGAAGTGTTGAANTATATGCCTACCGAATCAGTAAAAATGACATTCAAGGCGCCAGAAAAAGCAGCTACAATAGAGCCAGACCCCAAAGANAGTGACCAGGGACAAAAAGACTATGTCTGTCTTGTTATGCCACTCAGGCTGGTCGACTGAAGAGTAANCCAGGTCAATCAACTTCGTTTATAGGGGCCCGTCCGCTAGGAACTTATNCTGGAGNAGGTGAGTTTTAGTAAAGACCGAAATAAAAGGTAGACCGTAATCTTCNAGTCTTGCTCGTCCGCCTTCTTCTCTATCAACGAGGCATAGCACACCAACTACNTCCATTGACGCATTTTCTAGGGCCTCTATGGCCAGGAAAGCGCTGTTTCCCGTCGTGACAATGTCCTCCAANAGGACGACNCTTGCCCCTGGAGGAGGGCCTCCTTCAACCTGGCGTCCTGTTCCGTGTCCCTTGGCCTCCTTTCGGACCGTGAGTCCATCTAGTGAAGGTCCCGCGCTTGCATAGGAGTGGTGGGCGATGGCATAGGCTATGGGGTCCGCGCCGAGGGTGAGGCCACCGACGTGGGTGGCNCGCCAGCCAGCTTCAGTGATGNAGTCGTAGCAAACCTTGCCGACCAATGCCTGACCCTCGGCGGTCATGGTGGTCCGCCTAGCGTCAACGTAGTAGGAAGACTTTGCCCCGCTTGCAAGGGTGAAGCTTCCCGTTTTTACAGAGCGTTTCAAAAGAAGGTTTTGTAGCTGTTCGGTCTCGTCCATTGATGTCTCCTATATATTTTTCTNGNGGTGGCCGTNTGTTATCTCCGGTGGAATCTGACAAGGGGATCCGTCTTCGCTGGACACCCANACGGACNGCACACTNGCTCTGGCTACCACCGTCGGGCCAGAGGCTCTCTCGGGCGACACAGCCACAGCGCTTTGGTGGAAGGAAAGGCTGGAGCGNCGCAGCTTCTCGAATGTGGTTTCTATGGTTAGGGCGTCTCCAAAAAAGACCTGTGCAAGGTAGTNCACCTCAATTCNTACTACGTATATCTTAAGGCCCCTNTCAAACATAGAGNTGCGAGAAAGGCCATGGGCTTCCATGGCTTCAAAGCGAGCGACTTCGAAATAATTCAGATAANCGGNGTGATTGACGTGTCCATANGAGTCGAGNTCGTAGGACCGCACTTTCAGGTGGGTTTGANCCGTCACTAGTCGTGCTAGTGGGGGCTGTTNGGCGNTGGCTGGAAAAAGAACTCTGTTTGTTCTGTAGCCCGATGTTGNCGGGCTTGGGGGNNCCTTCGGCCAGGNCNCTTCGTGGTCCGNGTCCGTGCCNCNGAGCTTAGGGACAGCNTAGCGAAAAGCTCNCCCTGTTTCTGTAGAGGACCTCGAGGCAACGAAGCTNNGGTCCGACCGATGTTTTTTTGCACGGTAANGAGGACNCCGTCACTAGTCGGCGCAATAGAGATGTCTACCCAGCCNCCNTNTGGCCCTAGCTGGCGTCTTATCTGAGACGTTCCTCCGCCNCTAAGAGCCTTTCGGATTTCTGCTAAGAGGCTGGTGTCNCCGAGCCAGCCAGCGCNAGAAGAAAGTGGGGANCCAAGGAGGGGGNCTTCCTCTTCTCCTGCTGCCAGCAAGGACATTGCGGAGGNGTTCAATGAGGTCAGGCATAGGCTCGAGTCTANGTGAATGACGGGGAGNTCGTCGCTGTTCATGTGGTCCCCTGGTTGTGTCCTCCTGGCTGGAAGGNCGTCGCCCCGGGGCGNCCTAACCCGNAGCCCGGGGGCTTGTTCTGATATTTCGCTTATATTTATAAAATATTCCACCCGCATCCCTTGTAACGCCCCTTNGTTAAATGCNGCGGTGGNATGCAGGAGCTGCAGNGGTTTCTTGCGGCCAGGGNCAGAGACCGTGAGTGTCAGTGGNGGACCNTTGCCAGCGACNGCGGGTTCCTGGAGGAGGCTGTTCTCCAACAGCTCTGGCTGGCGAACATGGCTTGCTAGCGACCGCCTGAAAAGGGTTGTNATGCGCCTTCCCACCAGGTCTTTTTGTGTCGTATCAAAAAAAGAGCAAAAGGCATCATTGCAATCCAGAACACATCGGTCCGGTCCGACCACCAGTGTTCCTATGGAGCTGCCAGAGGGTTGCACGAAGCCAGGAAGGGAGTCTGGGATCTCAACGCTTTCAGGGCCGGCTGGCCGAGAAGGCTTGCGTAGCCATAACCAGCCAACCAAAGCCCCAAGGGTCAGGAGCGCAAGAATTAGGGGGGCCACTAGTAAGCCCCCGCCCATAAGGCAGGGGTTGTTGTCGCCTTGATCGAATTTGCCAATAAAAGCATGCTCCCCCAATCTCGTCTCATTAGATGAGTTGGAATAGACTTATAACCTTTGTTTGTCAATATGACCAGAAAGAGGCAAAAAGGCTGTTGGAGGCCTCTCGCCCGATAGCGCCAAACTAGAAGGATAACGAAGAGGCTTCAGGGCACAGGAGCAACCTTTTTCAGCGCCAGAGGGGTCTTTAAAAGTTGGAGGGGGCTATGATATTGAGGGCCTTTGGTAAGACCTCTACTGCCACCTCTGGCCCTGNAGCCTGCCACACTTCTCCGTCAACCTCGTACTTGGGNGCCTGGCTAAAGGTGGCCCTGAAGGTGCTNCCAGTTTTTTCGGTGACAAAGGAGGAGCCAACATGCTTTCCTTTTGCAGCCAACCCGAAGAGTTGTATCCTCTTCAGGGGNCCGGCATCTCTGATCGCACAAACATCTAACAAGGCNTCGTCTAGTCTGGCGTTTGGAGCAATAGGAAAAGACCCCCCAAAGAAGGGCCCATTAGAAATGGTTAACATGAGATGCCTGCCATCAATGAGCTCGGGTCCCATTTCTCCCTCCAGGCCGATGTCGACGCCTGGAAAACACAAGATATTTTTAAGCGCCGCCGTTTTGTAGAGGAGCTCTCCGNGNAGGAAANGAGCGTCGGCCGCTGTTTCAATACACGCGACATCGAACCCAAAGCCCACCAGGTTTAGGAAATGGCGGCCCGCTATANGGGGGTTGCCTGNAGCAAGGCCAACGGGNGTTCCTGGAGTGACGACCNTGCCCACGTCAACACGAGCAACCTTTCCCCCAGCTAATGACAGCACGCCCTCCGCAGCCTTGTCCACAGCGATTTGAAAGTTCCTGCCGAAATCGTTTCCAGTTCCTGAGGCAAGCATGCCAAACACTAAGTCTGGCTTGCCAGAGCGCAGAAGCCTATCGGCAACATTGCTCCACGTTCCATCTCCCCCAACAGCGACAATAAAACTAAATCCGTCTTGGATCGCTTGGTCGACCAGGGCTGCCTCGTGGCCAGGTTGTTCGGTTACGGCGTACTCAAACTTAGGAAGGTGCTGCCCAAGAAGCTCAAGAAACATATTTATTCTTTTTAGGCNNCTTCGTCCACGGCCAGCAGCCGGATTGAACAGCACGAAGGGGCGAGTAGNGTCAACCATANGCGNGCCCCAAAAGGAGGCGGGNGGNATGTTCCANGCTANACTCGCTGGAGAGGGCTAAAAACCTCTACNCCATTCCTCATCCACTGCTCTCGAAAGGGGTTGCAGGCTACTTCGTCCACGGCGAGACCCTTGGTCATTTCGTGGTCAAACAGAACGAGGGAGCCCATCTCAAATTCGTGTTCGCTGTAAAGTTCGCCCCGCATAGTAATGTCCGCCTTAAAGTCGCCCTGGGGATCAGACATGAAGGAATGGAACAGCAACTCTGTTTGGGCAAAGATATGTTGCGTAACCGTTAGCTCGAGTATGGGAGCCCCTTCCTCTTCAGCCTTTAGTTTGACGCTACTATTGTTTTCTGAGAAGGTGACGCTTATGTCCTGGGGAAAATGAGGCAGCTTCCACCTCTCAATCCCTTGGTCTCGGCCTAATTNTGTGCTTGTNCCAACCATAAACGGATAAAGGGCNGCCTTGGGAAGAGGCTCTCCNTTTTTNANGAGAGGGGGGACTAAAANAGCTAGAACCAACTCTTGATATTGTCCAGCGTCACCAGCATAAAAATCGAAGGCTGAAACAGAGAGCACACTGGACTCAGGCCTTCTTTCAACTGGCTGCAGNTGCTTCGGGAGCAACCGACGAGCGTTGTCGGTGGGTATCTCAAAGAGGCAGCTTACCCCTTCTTTAAAGAAGTATTGGCCCGCTGATTCTGACATATACCATACCTTTGTAAGACGCTGCTGATAATTTCGGCTGCTTCGCTCAGCTCTTGGCGCGAGTGAGCTGAGGAGATGGACAGCCTAAATCGCGACTTGTGNTTGGGNACTGCTGGATACTGTACGGGGTTTANGTAAATGCCCTGGTTTAGCAGGTCTTCCCCCACCTCGAAAATGCGAGCGTCATCTTGGATCAAAATTGGAACCACCTGTGACTCAGACTGGCCGACGGGCACTCCAGCCTCTCGCAGAGTTTTCTGCATAAAATCGACGTTTGACCACAGTCCTTTTCTGAGTTCAGGCTCTTCCTCAAAAAGCTCCAGGGCCTTCAAAATTCCGGCTGTGACTACGGGGGAAAGGCCGCATGAAAAGAAGCGCGACCGGGAAAACCCTCTTAAGTAATTAATGAGTTGTTGGGATCCAGCCAGGAAGCCTCCCTGCCCCCCTAGGCTTTTGGAGAAGGTGCCCACATGTAGGTCTATGTCGTCTTCCAGACCAAAATGCTCTGCGACACCTCTGCCATTTTCTCCGTAAATGAAGGTTGAATGTGCTTCGTCAATCAAAATACGGGCGTCATAACGCTTACAGACGTCCACGATGTCTGGCAAAACTGCAACATCGCCGTCCATAGAGTATACTCCCTCCACTAACACCAGCTTCTTTCCAGAAAACTTCTTAAGCTTGCGCTCGAGGTCGTCTANTTTGTTATGTCGAAAAAAGCGGCTATTTGCCTTAGANAGGATCATACCGTCTACCAAAGAAGCGTGTGCATATTGATCNGCCACAATGAGGTCCCCAGAGCGCATCAGGCCGGCAATGACCCCTACATTTACGCTATATCCGGTTGGAAAGAGCAGGACGGCTTCTTTATTCTTAAACTGGGCAAGCCTGTCGGCAAGCTCCATGTGTATTTCCATGGATCCGCTCAGAATTGGCGAACCAGAAGCTCCGTTCCCGTAGACTCGGGCTGCTTCCGTGATGGCCTCTTTGACNTCAGGCCGATAAGACAGGCCTAAGTAATTGTAGGAGGCAAAATTCAACAGGTCTTGATGAGTCTTCCCGGTCTTTGTGTTACGAACGTCAACCCTTGTGCCAGGCTCTCCTTGCATCGGCAGTCCATAGAGATAGTAGCCCGCTGGCTCAGCGTCTTTCCACCACTCGTCAAAAGGGCCGAGCATGTCGAAGGGGTCGTTTCCAGAACCAAAGTAGAAGTTGGTGTAATCGTACTGCATCGCCAAGGGAAGAGGCTTGCCGGCTTTGTCGGCGAACATTCCTTGCTTGCTTTGACTGGCCACCTGTTTCTTGTCCACTGTTGTTCCTCCCTTTGGTCTATAATGAGACCTGTAATCCTAGAAGAAAAACTATTCAAGTCGGCTACAAATGGGAACCACTACCTAGATCTTNCTAGCCAGCCTAAGGNTAGATCCTGGGGGCCTACAGAATGGTTGTTGGGCTAACAAACTCTGCCACGAACTCAGAGGCAGGCTCTCGAACCAGGTGGCTCAAACTTCCAGACTGTATTAAGCGCCCCCTTTCCATGACGTAGACCTGCGCCCCNAGGNCCGCCACGTCTCTGACGTCATGAGTGGTCATNATGGAGGGCTTTCCAAAGAGGTCAAGCCTCTGGGAGAGGAATTCACGCACTGACCTNCTGCTTGATGCGTCCAGGGCAGAAAGGGGTTCGTCTAAAAGCAACAACTCTGGCTCTACCACAAGCGNGCGAGCGAGCGCTACTCGCTGTTGTTCTCCTCCAGAAAGGCCNGTAATGGAACGNAGCGCCAAAGACGAACAGCCGAGGTCGTCAAGCATGTGGCTAGCCTTGGTACGCCTGTCGGCCAGGGTGCCAGAGAGCCCGAAAGCAACGTTGCCCAGAACACTTAAATGAGAAAAAAGGCTGTATCCTTGGGGCAGATATCCAATCTGCCTCTTNTCCATCGGGACACAAAGGCCCCTTTTTGTGTCCACCAAGCTTGTGCCTCCCAATACAAATTCTGCAAGTTCTGCCTTAACAGCTCCCGCAAGGAAGCGAAGAAAAGTAGTTTTTCCGCTTCCGTTAGGACCGATAATTGCAATCGGGCCGGGACCTCCCTCGATGGCAATGTCTAGAGAGAAGCCTTCAAAGGAAGCCTGCACTGAAGCGTGCCAGGTCGTCATGGCTGGCCCCAGGTAAAGGCCCTGACCAGGGGTGGAAGGGCCTTGAGTCCTGCCAATATTATTCCNGCGGTTCCAACCAACACTAAAGAGAACACTACGGCAAGGTGCAGGTCCGACTCTAGGGCATAGAAAATAGCTAGCGGCATAGTTTGGGTTTCACCAGGCATGTTGCCAGCGAAAAGAAGTGTCGCTCCAAACTCTCCTATCGCTCGTGCCCAGGCCAGTGACACGCCAGCTGCTACTCCAGGCAGAGAAACGGGAAGGACGACACGGAAAAAGACATTTATGGCAGAGGACCCAAGGGTTCGGGCCACGATTAATGTGTCGGGATCGACCTTGCGGAAAGAATTTGCAGCAGCCTGTATGAAAAATGGAGAGGAAACTACGATTTGCACTATAATGACCGCTCCTGAGGTAAAGGGGACGGCGACCCCAGCCTCCTGCAAGACTCCCCCTAGTAAGCCCTGCCGTCCAAAAGTTTGTAGCAGTGCAACACCCAGCACGGCAGGAGGAATTACTATGGGCAATTCGATCAAGGTCTCAACCGGTTTGGTTAGCCTGGACGGAGATGATGCCAGCCACCAGGCAAGAGGGGTTCCCATCAATATTGTCAGGCCCAAGCTAATCAAGGTTGTCTTCAGGCTTAGAAGGAGTGCTGGAAGAAACATAGGATGAGCTATTCCGGCAACCAAGTCTCTTTCAGAGGTGGACATAGCAAGAGCAAAAAGGGGGATCACCAACAGGCCAGCCAAGGCCAGCCCTAGGAGCCCTCCAGTNGCTGAGANTAGGCGTTGGAGGCTCATTGGGGCACCTGAAAGANGTGTTCGGACAGAAGCTGCTTNCCTCTTGNTGACAAGAGGTAAGCAATAAACTCTTTGGCCCAGAGGGGCTGGCTAGAGGCAGCTAGGGCTCCCACCGGATAACGTATAGGTACACGTAAGTGGCCTGGTATAGATACTATTTTTAGGCTGGGCGACATGGATTCGGTAAGGTAAACAATAGCTGCATTAGCCTCGCCCATCTCCACCTTAGAGCGCACAAGCCTAACGTTGTTTTCAAAAGATACGGCCTGGCCTTGGACCCGAGCTTTAAAGCCNTCTCCGAGTTCCAATTCGGCTCGATCTAACAACTGTTCCGTATAGGTTCCTACTGGAACGTTATCAGAGCCAAGAACAAGCAAGGAGGTGCTTGCAAGGTCTGCAAAGGTTTCGACCCCTGCAGGGTTGTTATTTGGTACGATCAAGGCGAGTTCGTTGCTGGCAAAATAATGGCTTTTTTCGATGTGTTTGCCTCGAATGAGCGCATCCATATGAGTTTGGTTGGCAGATGCAAAAATATCTGCCGGAGCCCCTTGCTCAATCTGAANCCGCAAGGCCTGNCTNCCCGCAAAGACCATTCTTACGTCTACTTGGGGNATTGCCTTTTCAAACGCATCCTCTATTTCTGTGAAGGGNNCCGTTAGAGACGAGGCAGCGTAAACCAACAGTTCCGTTTTGGTGTTTGGGTCAACGGAAGGCTGTACACATCCCGAGAGGATGACGCCTAAAGTAATTAAGGCGGGGGACAGACAAGGCCCGAGAGGCTTGGGTTGCATTCGGCCGCTAACTCAGGAGGTGCTTAGGGTTGATAAGTGCCCCGAAAGAGACAGGTCGTACCCAGGAAGGCGGGAGGCATCTGATCGAAAACTCGGCTGATCAATCAGGCTTATAAGCCGCGCTAATTCTGGCCTGTCCAGGCTGGTTTCAGACAGGACGAGGTCAAAGCGTTCTTCGCTAAGAGGGACAAACCCAAGCCCTTCAGAGATAGCAACAGCCTCAATGGCAACGCCAGCTGTGACCACGCCAGCTCCTACTAACTGAGCAATCTCTGCATGGCTAGAGGCCAGCGGCTGGTCGCTTTCGTTAGCGGGGCATGTGCCTGCTTCGTTCATTAGTCGCACCAAGAGCTCCTGCGCGCCAGAACCCTTATTGCGCCTTGCGTACCGAACGTCGGGCGCCATCAGGTCTGCCACGCTTTCTATACCAAAAGGGTTTCCTGGGGCCACGAGGAGCCCCTGCCTCCAGGTGGCCAAGTTCACAAGCACAGCCTTCTCCTTGGCCAGGGTTCGCTTGGCAAAGGCAAGGTGGGCTTCTGGGCGAGTGCTGCTGGCCAAATGAATCCCTGCAACATGCACCAGATTGTTTTCTAGAAGAGCTAGCGCCTGTGAGCTGTCAGCTGGTATCCAGGTTGCTCGCATGTCAGCGTATCTTCGCTCGAGCCTGCCACAAAGCAGGCCGAGTAACGGAGCACAGCCGGCCACCAGCACGTTCCCGTCAACGCTAGCCCTGCTGGACAGAAGTTCAACGGAGGCCCCCTCCTGTTTCCCCTTGCCCGATACTGGGCTCTGCAAGACTCCATCTGCTGGATTTGAGCCACTATGGAGGGGGTGGGCTACCAGACTCTCTCCTACTCTTCCTAGGACAACCCTTTCGCCAGACTCCAGTGGCCCTGCAAGACGGCTAAAAACTACAGGGCCGCTCGCAAGCTGAAACAAGTCGTCAACAGAACAGTGCAAGGAGTGGGCCAGCTCCAAGGCTAGCCTGGTGGAGGGCACTTGCTTTCCTGCCTCTATATAGCCTAGGGCCTGACGGGAAACGCCTGTTCTTGCAGCGAGCTGTGCTTGTGAAAGGCCCAGGGCTACTCTCTTTTTTTTTAAAGAGGGCAGAAAAAGTGTTTCTTCCACACTGCCTCCAGAAATACTCAGTAATGGGGATTGGTATACGACAACCATGCAATCTTCATACAACATAATGTAAGGTGTATATGTCAACAAGACAGAACCCTCTAATTTGTGGGCGGGACAGAGGGCGGGCCAGTAAGTGAAATAACTGAAGAAAAGGGGAAGAGCTCCCGCGGCTGGACTCGAACCAGCGACAAGCCGGTTAACAGCCGGCTGCTCTACCAACTGAGCTACGCGGGAATGTACAAAAGGTGATTTTAGCAATGAAAGGTCAGTCAGATCGTTGTGAGTGTCAAGACGCCGGCCCGTCGTTTGGCTGGGAGAGGCGAGGCCAGGAGCGCCTCGCGCACGGGAAGGCCTCATCTTTTTCTCCGAGGAGGGTTGTTGTTCCAGGTGGTGGGCCCCATTATTTCTATGGCATGAATAGGAATCGGAATTCCGATTCCTGTTTTGGGGTAGGCCGGTTAGGCAAAAACTAGTGCGAATGTAAAGAGGGCCATAAAAAGGGCATTAACCACTGAGGGCTCATGCATATACACCATTGGTGGCAGGGATCAATAGAGTCGGGGGAACTCCAAGAGGATGTCACGGGGGTTGTTGGGCCTCAGCAAGCTCGTAGCCTCAAGTCATTTGAAAGGATACTGGAAAGCACTGTGGAGCTTATATACGAGGAGGGGTTGGAGGGTTGTACGGTTCAGAAAGTTCTCGTACGAAGTGGTGTCGGAGCGAGTAGCTTTTATGGAAAATTTGAAAGCAGAGATGCTTTATTGGAGTACTTAGCTTCCCTGTTTTGGTCCAGTGCAGCAAAAGATTGGGCTATGATTCTGGACGAGAGGAGGTGGAGGTCTTGTGGCACAACTGCAGTCATAGCCCAGGTGATGAGCATGCTGGTTGGTTGGTTTCGAATAGAAGGGCCAATTCTGAACGCTTTCCTGATTCACGCCTTGTCGGAAGAGAGAGGTCGGCGCCTTAGTCGAATATCGGAGTTTGACAACGGGCTAGCTGATATGTTGGCAGCCCTGTTAATGCAAAAGAGCCAGGAGCCCCGAAGGGAGGCGCCTTCCGTAGCCGTGAGAGTGGCAACGCTTCAGGCCGTCGCTACAGTAAGGAGTAGATTGTTGTTTCTGGGAAAAGGAGGCGAAGACGGGATAAGTGACAAATGCCTAGCAGAAGAAATGAGTAAAGGCTTCTTAGGTCACGTGCAGGCCAGCGGGGAGGTTGGGCACGGCTAGTTAGGGTTCGAGCTGACTTCTGTAAGTATGGTGTCTAAGACTTCCCTAAAAACGGGCAAGGGCAAGGCCCCAGGTATTGGGCCGTAGTTTCGTACCACAAAAGTGGGCGTAGAACGCACTCCAAATTGTTGAGCAATGTCAGTGTGGGTTTGGACCCTCCATAAGAGTTCGTCGCTTGCTATGCACGAGCGGTAGCTGTCCATGTCTAAACTGAGTTCCACAGCAAACTGTTCAAAAAGGCTCTCTGGGTCGTCTCGCGTTTTCCACTCGTTTTGTTGGTCAAAGATCTTGTTTGCCATACCTTCGAAGCTGCCCTGCTTGGAAGCACATTCTGATGCAAGAGATGCCGGCACTGAACCCTCCCAGTTGCCCATGATGAAAGGCATGGATTTCCAGTGTACCTTTCCTGTGTTGATGTACTCTTCTTTTAGGGCAGGCAGGGTCTCGAGATGAAATTGTCGACAGTAGCCACATCCGTAGTCATAGAACTCAAGCACTGCGACAGGCGCATCAAGGTCTCCAAAATCTTCGCCCATGTTGTCGATGGTGACTTCTTCTGGCGAAGAAGGTGGTGGAGCGGGACGCTGTAAGGAGCGAAGCCCGGGGGGCACTCTAGCTGGGGCTGGGGGATTTGAAGACAGAAGTGTTTCTGTAACCGACGTGTCTGGACTATCCTTGGAGCAGGCGACCAGAGAAATGGTCCCAAGGACCAAAAACACCTTTGCTACCTGGACAGAGCAGGTGTGTAGCTTGAACGAAAGTTGTCTGGGTATTTTCATGGCATTTCCAGGTCGATCATTTGTCCTAGGTCCGCCAACGAAGCGGATATGCTAGCAAAGGTACCACTGAAGAGGAGAAATCCCAACAGAACAAGACAAAGCCCAGCAATTTGCTGGAGCCGGTGTGCCCAAAGTTGTACCCACTTGAGCGATGTTGTGAACCAATGGAAAGCTACAGTGACAGCAATAAAAGGAAGCGCCAGGCCCAGGCCATATAGGGCAAGGAGTAGGACGCCCTTAGCCACCGAAAATCCCATGGTCACATAGAGCAAGATTGTGCCCAGAAGTGGACCAATACAGGGGGTCCAGCCCGCACCGAAAATGATTCCTGCCCCCAGAGTTCCAATGTAGCTGGACGGCTGGACCTTCAATTGGAAGCGCAGGTCTTTTGCTAGGCTGGGTAAGCGAATCCATCCTAGCAAGAACAGGCCGAAACCGATGATTATGAGTCCTCCTAGGCGCGAAATTTCGGGCAGTAGGCGATTGAAGGCCTGCCCGAAGACAGTAGCAGAGGCTCCCAGGGTCATGAAGACAGCTAAGAATCCAATTGAGAAATAAATGGAATGGAAGAGGGCTTTTCTTCTTGCTCGGGAAGCACCCTGACTTCCCAGCTCCTCCATTGTCACACCAGAGATAAAGACTATATAAGCTGGTACCACGGGTAAAACGCATGGGGACAGGAAGGAGACGATGCCAGCGAGAAATGCTAAGAGTAAGGAAATTTCTGGTAAATCCATCGTCTTTTTGGTTAGTTTGTGTTGAGGCTTAGCCAGCAAGCAGTGCGCACAACCAAGCACTTCAGAAATTTTTTAGAAAGGGTATAATCAACCGTTAAAGGAAGGAAAGCTAGTAGCTGTGACAGTGGTCGCTAAGGAGAAAAGTTGGAAATACCCGTAGAGCATGGACAGTTGGAGACAGTATTAAGAGAGCCTAGAGGCCCAATCAAAGGGGCGGCCATGGTTTGTCACCCCCATCCATTGCAAGGTGGCACCATGCATACCAAAGCCGTATATCGGGTTGCACAGGTGCTGGCTGACATCAACCTGGTGGCTTGTCGTTTCAATTTTCGTGGGGTTGGTAAAAGTACTGGGGTCTATGATGGTGGGGTGGGAGAACAAAACGATGCAAGGGCGACGTTGAGTTGGTTGGAGGAGCGCTACCCATCAACTCCATTGATGGCCGGAGGGTTTTCGTTTGGTTCGATGGTTGCGTTGAAGGTGGGACTGAAAGATCCGAGGGTGAAGGCTCTGATTGGATTTGGAGTGCCGGTGCGCCTCTACGACTATAGTTTTCTTAAGGCTACGGCAAAGCCAACGCTTTTGATCCAGGGCAGCCAGGACGAATTTGGAACAGCTGAAGAGCTGGAACAAGCATCAGCAGCTTGGGGCCCTGCGATTACAGTGGAAACGATACAGGGAGCCGATCACTATTTCAATGGAAAAATAGAGCAGCTCAAACAAGCGGTTGCCGATTATTTTACCAAAGGAGCTGGAGGTAAGGTCCTATGAGGAACAGAGAGAGCGTGCTGGACAACCTGGAAAAGCTTTATCGTGAGGAGCTGAACAGGGAGACCAAGCCAAATGTGAGCAAGTCCAGGTTGGAGTTCGATTTTCAGAGGGATCAGATTTATCTAGAGATGTTGTTGGATATTAGAGATCTTCTCCGGGTCGAAAAGAAAAGCCCAGGGGCTGCTGATTCTTTACTGGAAAAGGCCAATAAAATTCGACAGGTTGCCCGTCTCAGAAAATAGTTTTGACACAATTTAACAAACTCAGGACATCTAACGTCTTCAACTCGGTTGAATGCTGGAGTACATTGGTGGCTGTCATTGTGAAGCGACATTAGGGGGGTTAGATGCATAGAATTCTTCAGGGGGGCTTGGTGCTAGCTTTGCTGGCCAACCCTCTAATGCTAGAAGCACAGCAATCAGGAGTAGTGCCCCAGGCGGGTGCTATAAGAGTGTCTAGTCCGCCTGTATTGGACGGGATTTTGGACGACGACGCATGGTCTCTCGGCCAGAGCATTACAGAATTCGTACAGCGAGAGCCAAACGAAGGAACGCCCGTCTCAGAAGCGACCGAAGTGAAGCTGCTATATGATGATGAGGCTCTGTACGTTGGGGCTTGGATGTACGATGAAGATGCGACAAATATAGTGCTAGGAGAGACCCGGCGTGATGCACCCCTGCAACAAACAGACGCGTTTGTGGTGGTGCTAGACACCTATCGGGACGGCCAAAACGCTTTTGTTTTCGGCACTACCCCAGCGGGGATTGAGTATGACGGTCAGGTTGCGAATGAGGGGCAACGAGGTGGCGGCGGTGGTGGCCCAGGGACAAGGCGACAACAGTCTGGATCTGGAGGAGGGTTTAATCTCAACTGGGACGGTAGCTGGGAAGTCAGGACCTCAAGAAATCAAGGTGGGTGGTATGCAGAGTTTCGTATACCGTTTTCGACGCTACGGTATGGCCAAGGTGGAGCACAAGAATGGGGCATAAATTTTGGGCGAACGATTCGCCGCCGAAACGAAGAGGCCGTTTGGGCCCCCATACCTCGCCAGTTCAACCTGTATAGAGTTTCCTTGGCGGGGACCCTGACGGGATTCGAAGCGCCACAGCGGAGGGTGTTTACCTTGAGCCCCTATGGCCTAGCGAGTGCTGCTAAGGATTACACCGTGGCAAACCCAGAGGCAAAAGCAGATTTCCAGGTGGGAGGTGACGCAAAAATTGGTTTGACTCAGAGCCTAACCTTAGACCTCACCGTCAATACTGATTTCGCACAGGCAGAGGTGGACGACCAGCAAATAAACCTCACTCGATTTCCGCTATTCTTTCCTGAGAAGAGGGGGTTTTTCTTAGAAAATGCGGGAACCTTCTCTGTAGGGTCTGGACAATCAGCCGACCTTTTCTTCAGCAGAAAGATCGGTTTGGCACAGGGAAAGGTTGTGCCCATACAGGCGGGGGGCAGGCTGACGGGAAAGGTTGGAGATTTACAGCTTGGATTTCTCAATATTCAGGCGGACGAATTGAAGGAGGTAGGCCCAGATGGTAAGGCTAGCTTGGTTGCGCCAAGCACTAATTTTGGAGTAACCAGAGTGTTTCGAGAGCTTGGAAATCGGACCAGGTTTGGGGGAATCCTTGTGTCTAAGTTCAATACGGCTGACGCGGGAGATTACAATCTGACTTATGCGGTAGATGGGCGCCTAGGAATAGGGGAGGCGCTAACTTTTGACGGGTGGCTCTCGGCAACACAAACCCCAGAAATAGGCGGACTTAAGGAGGGAGAATATGCTTTCGCTGGAAGCGCAAGCTACCAGACAAGAGACTGGCAAAGCTCTCTGTCCTATAGGGAGGTCGGCGACGAGTTCAATCCGGAAGTAGGGTTTCTGCCCAGAAAAGCATATAGATATTTTATGGTTCGTCTTCTAAGGCACGTAAGGTTCCCAAGCGTGTCATGGTTTAGAGAGCTTCGGCCTCATGTTCACTGGATGGAACACTTGGATATGAATGGGTTTAGTGAGACTAGATGGATTCATATTGATAACCATTTTGAGTTTTCCAATGGGGCATTTTTCCAGCTTCCAGGGCTTAATATCAGGGGAGAGGGGCTACAAAAGCCTTTTGAAATACGGAAAGGAATAGTCATCCCAGCTGGGAGCTATACCAACGTGGACATTCAATTCAGATTTAACACCGACCTGAGCGCGCCATTGTCGGTTCAAGGAACAATTGACTCAGGGGGATTTTACTCGGGCGACAGAGTTGGGACTAGCACCACGGTCAACTATCGTTTCCAAGATCGATTCGTAGCTTCCACTAGGGTGAGCTACTACGATGTAAAGCTACCAGAAGGTGAATTCGTTAATTCTTTGATAGCTATAAAAGGATCTTACTCTTTCACCCCCAGGATTTTTCTGGCTGCCTTGCTGCAGTATAACGACCAAACAGAAAATTTCGGCACTAATATACGATTCGGCTGGCTTGACACAGCTGGAACGGGATTGAACATAGTGCTCAATGATACGGAACACTTTGGATCGTTGGATCGGACAGGTTTTGCCTACGGACCACAGGTTCGACAGCTTATTATCAAGTATACAAAAATGTTTGATCTAGGTCGCTAGCCAGAGTTAGCTGGAGATCGGTTTTATCAGCAAGGGACTGATTAAACGCGATTCCTCTGGAAGGAGCTTCTAAAGCCATGAAAATATATACTAAATCTGGAGACGCGGGCTCTACTGGGCTTTTTGGGGGTCGTAGGGTTTCAAAAAGCGATATGCGCGTTAAGGCCTATGGGAGCGTAGACGAATTAAACTCATTCCTGGGGCTGGCCTTAGCGCTGATAGACGACGACAAGCTAGCTAGACGTATTGTCACTATCCAGCACGATCTTTTTGCTATCGGTGCAAGCTTAGCGTCCTGTATTGAAGAGCCAGGAAGCGAAGGGGACAAGGGAAAAACGGGGGTTCCTTTAGAAAGAGTCAAAGAGATGGAAAACTGGATAGACGAAGTGTCAGAACAATTGCCAGAGCTAAAAGCTTTTGTCCTTCCAGGGGGAGTACATTCAGCGGCAATGCTACATGTGTGCAGGACAGTATGCAGAAGAGCGGAAAGGGGGGTGGTCGAAGCGGCAGAGCAGATGTGGATAGATTCAGGTGTGATTGTTTATCTGAACAGACTGTCTGATTTGTTGTTCGTTTTAGCGAGGGCGGAAAACTTCAAAAAAGATAGTGGTGACGTTTTTTGGAAAAAGTAACAACTTTAGTGGGCCAGACTGTGCCCTTGACGCCAAGGGCTTTTCCTGCCTTAATGTTGTTCGTTTAAGTGCTAATTAATAATGATTTTAGTGCAGAGTTGCTATGCCATATATAATCGCTCAGCCGTGTATTGGCACGAAAGATGCCAGCTGTGTAGAGGTTTGCCCTGTAGACTGTATATATGAGGCGAGCGACATGTATTTCATTCATCCTGATGAATGCATAGACTGTGGTGCCTGTGAGCCAGAATGTCCGGTGCAGGCGATTTTTCCTGATACCGATGTTCCCCCAGAATGGGCCGATTATATCGAAAAGAACAAAGTTCACTTTGAGGGGGAGGGCTAGGCTAATTTTTCGCTTCAAGTAGCCAGGACTGATTCCGGTTGTAGATTAACAACCAACCCTTTTGAGAAGGATATGACAGGGAGGTCTGGTCTTTGCTAAAAGAAATGCCAAACGTTCTTACTAAAGCAATGCAGGGCGATGCCGTCTCTTTAGCCCAGGCATTGGTTGCAACTCCATCTGTGAATCCAGGCCTCGAAAATACTGGTTCTGGAGAGAAAGAGATAGCTAGCCTGGTTGCTGGTTGGCTCGAGGAGTGGGGAGCTTCTGTGCAGGTCTCTGAACCAGCGCCAGACAGATATAATGTTTTAGGGTATATCGGAGAGGAAAGCCCAGAAAAGATATTACTGCTGAATGGGCATTTAGATACGGTTGGCGTTGAAGGGATGACTATAGACCCCTTTGGGGCGCAGTTAGAAGGGGGCAAGTTAAGGGGTCGAGGCTCTTGTGACATGAAGGGGGGAGTTGCGGCAATTCTTTCTGCCGCATTTTTCTTGGCCCAAAACAAACCGGAGCACGGAGCAGTTTGCGTCGCGCTAACTGCTGACGAAGAGCATGCTAGCTTAGGGATGCAGGGCCTACTGGAGAATGGTCTGTGGGCAGACGGGGCCATTGTGTGCGAGCCCACGAACTTGGCAATCATGCCTTCCCACAAAGGCTTTATGTGGCTGGAGGTATTGTTCACGGGGAACGCGGCGCATGGGTCTAGGCCAGATGTTGGAGTAGACGCCGTTGAACATGCAGGACAATATCTGAGTCGGCTTACAGAGCTGAGGGAAAGCCTGGAGTCCCGAAAGCGCCATCCGCTACTCGGCCACGCCTCTTTTCACGCTGGCACAATAAAGGGGGGTTCGGCGCCTTCGGTTTATCCAGCAGTTTGTAAGCTCCTTTTGGAAAGACGAACGCTGCCTGGCGAGGAACACAACGCTGTGATGAAAGAGTTTCAGTCGATCTTACAATCTATGAAAGAGGAAAACCCTGAGATCAATGCTACGCTAAGAGAAACTCTTATACGCTCAGCAACAGAAGTAGAATCCAGCTCAACCTTAGTCGAGGGACTAGGCGAGGCCTGTAGGCTGCTAAAAACGGGTGCTCCAATTGAAGGTATGACGGCCTGGGTCGAAGCTTCATTCTTGAATGAGGCTGGCATCCCTGCCGTTTGTTTTGGTCCTGGCTCAATAGGCCAGGCCCACTCAGATGACGAGTGGGTTGACACCAGAGAAATAGAGCAGTGCGCACGTGTCCTAGAGGTTTTTGCTAGAGATTTTCTAGAACGGAAAAACTAGCAGTGTTGGTTGTACGCTTCTTTTAGCTTTTCTGCAATATCGAAAGGGCTGCTGCCTTCTATTTCGTGTCTCTCCACCATGTGAACTATTTCCCCTTTCTTCATGAGTGCTATAGAAGGAGAAGACGGTGGATAGCCTAGAAAGTATTCTCGTGCTTTTTCCGTAGCCTCTAGGTCTTGGCCCGCAAAAACAGTCAGTAAAACCTCAGGCTTAGTGTTGTTTTGTAGAGACAGTGCAACCGCCGGCCTCATCGCTCCTGCTGCGCATCCGCAAACGGAGTTGATAGCGACCATAGTTGTTCTCTCTTCCTTACCAAGAGTGTCATCCACTTCTTGTGCAGTTTTTAGCTCTTTGAATCCGACCCTTGTAAGGTCCTCCCGCATTGGCGCTACCAGCATTTCGGGGTATGGCATTGATTGTTTTCCTATAAAGATTGTTATATAGAGACGGTTATTTACGGATCTATAAATATGGCTTCTTGTGGCCCCCTCCGTCTATAGTTACCCTGTTTTTTATCCTGACAATTTGAAATATAAGGTTTGAACAATCAAAAAAATGTGGATTAAAAGTAGTGAAAAACTCTGTTTATTAGCTCTAGGGGCAACCCTTTTCAGCGTTGGTTGTGAGAGCAATTTTTCTGAAACGCCGATGGACGCTGAACAGTCAGCAGGGGGATTGGTCATCAGGAGTAGCGAAGGAGACTGGCGAGAAGTAGAGGAAAGAATTAAAGGGGCCTATGACCTGGGCCTGAACGAGCTTCCCATGGGAGAGTTGGTTGTCAAAATAGGATTGACATTTTTGGGAACCCCCTATGCACCTCAAACGTTGGACCCGCGAGGGGAAGAAGAACTTGTGGTGGAGCTGGAAGAATTGGATTGCGTCACTTTTGTGGAGACAGTACTGGCTCTGGCGGGAGTCATACACGGACTGGAATTCGACAGTTATAGCAGAATGTCGAATGAGGAAATAAGAGAGGCTTACGCGAAGAAGCTGGAGGCGCTCAGATACAGGGCTGGCCATCTGAATGGATATGTAAGTCGCTTGCACTATTTTAGCGACTGGGTAAAAGACAACGCTGCTCTGGGGCTGGTAGATGAGGTTTTTACAGCTTACCCAGCGATATTGGATAAAGAGCCTGTCAATTTTATGACGACCCACCCAGAGGCTTATTGGCAGTTGAAAGAAGATGAGGAATTATTGGTTGAAATCAAAAAGACAGAGATCGCACTTTCAGAGAGCGAGCGATTTTACGTTCCACAGCAGAGCCTGTTTCAGATCGAACCAGAATTGCGTCCTGGCGATATTGTTGCCGCTACAAGTTCGGTAGAGGGGCTAGACGTCGCACATACAGGGCTGGCAATACGAAAAGACGACAGAATACACTTGCTACATGCCCCCCTGGTAGGAGGTGTAGTGCAGATCAGTGAACAGCCACTTACGGAAAGAATTCTGGACAAAACGGCTCAAGACGGAGTGATAATAGCTCGACCTCTGGGCTGACGAATGGAGAATAAAGAGGACGAAAAGCTAGTGTTCCTCAATTTCTGGTGACGATTAATTACTGAAACCTTGCCCACCCTGGCATTATAGTCGGGTCAATATTGAAGACTGCTTGGCCGATAAAATAGAATGTCATGGCGACGATTAGGATGCCCACCAAATTGAGCCAAACTCCTATTTTGGCCATGTCAAAGATGAGAACCCTGTTGCTACCAAAAATAATAGCATTAGGTGGAGTTGCTACTGGCATCATGAATGCGCAAGAGGCTGATATTGTAGCAGGTATCATCAGCATAAAAGGATGCAGTCCAGTCGCTACAGCAACCGCTGCCAGGATCGGTAAAATCATTTCGGTTGTAGCAGTATTCGATGTTACTTCGGTCAAAAAGGTCATGGAGAAGCAGATGAGTGCAATCAAAAGTAAGGGTGCAAGGCCAGCGAACATAGTCAGTTTGCTTCCCAGGAGAGAGGCAAGCCCGCTGACAACAAATCCATGAGCTAAAGCGAAGCCTCCGCCATACAGCAGAACAATATTCCAGGGTAGNTTGGGGATTAACTGTCCGTCAGCAAGAAATTCCGTTGTTCCATCTGAGGATCGTCTCGGGATTAGGAAAAACAGAGTGGCCATGGTGATCGCAATGGTGCCATCGTCAATAAGCTCTGGAAAGGGGAGCAACCCTGACCAGCCAGGTATCGTTGCAAATCCAAGATTAATGGGAGCCCGGAAAATCCAAAGTAGTACTGTCAAGGAAAAAACTGTGAGCACAGCCTTTTCTTCATATGAGATTGTGCCCAGNAGCTTTTTCTGGTTGTGGATGACCGATTCGTCCACCGTAATGTGCTCGGGAACTTTAAAGAAAACTTTAGTTATTAATATCCAAGCGATGACCAGAAGCACTGAAGACGCTGGAAGAGCCATCGTCAACCATTCACCAAAAGAAACGATAGGGCCTTCGGGAAAAGAAATCTGTGAAATTCTTGCAAAAGCTAGATTTGGCGGNGTGCCGACAAGGGTAGAGATCCCCCCTATCGAGCATGAATAACCAATGCCCAGCATAATACCAGTGGAAAATCCTCTTGTCTCTTTTCGATCAAATTGCTTTTCTAGTTCTAGGATNACTGANAACCCAATAGGTAGCATCATGGTTGCTGTAGCAGTGTTCGAAATCCACATCGACAAGAAGGCAGAAGCCAACATAAAGCCCAGCACTATCCTGGAGGGGCCACCCCCTACGTTTGCAATGATGGTCAATGCTATTCGGCGATGTAGGTCCCATTTTTGCATTACAAGGGCAATGATGAATCCGCCTATGAAGAGCACAATAGTACTATTGAAATATATGGGGGCTATATTTGCACCTCGTTCAATTCCGAGCACAGGGTAAAGTATTAGTGGAATAAGTGCTGTTGCAAAAAGGGGGATTGCTTCGGTAAGCCACCAGGTTGCCATGAGGAGAGCTATCCCAGCCATGACAGTGGTTTTGGGGTTTTGTGGATCTAGGTCAACAAATAAAACCATTAGACAGAAGAGAGTAGGGCCCAAGAGTAGTCCCACTTTTTTCATAGTTTTTCCTTGAGGGGTATCGTGTGATGATAGACAGTCCAAGTTGCTAATCAGCCAAGGAAGAAATTCGCGACAAACGATGGCTTTATGCAAGGGATAGAGGTTAAATTTCCATTATGAATAAAAAGCAGATCGAGCAGTTCAGCCCCGAAAAGTCGACCTCCGAGACCACACAGCTGATGATGCCCGGAGACGTAAATAACTTGGGGCATGTTTTCGGAGGAGTGATTCTTTCACTTGTTGACAGGGCGGCAGCGGTGACGGCTATGCGACATGCCCGAGTCCCTTGTGTCACAGTATCTATAGACAAAGTCGACTTCAAAGAGCCCATCTATTCTGGAGAACTGGTTACTTGCGCTGCCCGTATTAATTTTGTTGGGAGGACCTCTATGGAGATAGGTGTAAAGGTTGTGGCTGAGCACCCAATAACTGGTGTCAAAAGGCACACCAATGACTGTTTCCTGACTTTTGTGGGAGTGGGCCAAGATAGTAGGCCAGTGGAGGTNCCAGGCTTAGAGCTGTTAACAGAAGGGGACAAAAGAAGGTTTGCAGAGGGGAGGCGTCGGCGGGAAGCCAGGCAAGACCTGGCAAATGAAATGGATATATCCTAAGAATGTTGCTTACTAGCTGACTGAGATGGAGGAAGGNATGTGCTTACCTATAGGGGCNGTGGCTCCAGACTTTGACCTTCCNGTCACCCTTGGGGGACAGACTGTTCGGNTGTCTGATTATAAAGGCAAAAAGACAGTGGCAATACTTTTTTTCCCTCTAGCTTTTTCCTCTGTTTGCACGGCAGAGGTGTGTGCAGTAGCGGAGGACTATTCTAGGTGGAAAAATTTTGGGGCAGAGGTCATTGGAATAAGCACAGACTCTCCGTATGTCAACCAAAAGTTCGCCTCAGAATGTGGGGCCTCCTTCCCTATCGCTTCTGACTATAACAAGACAGTNTCGAAGGAATATCAGGTGCTTTTGGATGATATGATGGGCCTTAAGGGAGTGACCAATCGGGTGGTGTATGTGGTTAATAAAGAGGGGCGTATCGTCTACGTNTGGAAAGGCGAACATCCAGGAGTAATGCCGCCCTTGGAAGANGTGGCGACAATTATAGAGAAGGAATCCTNAGGTGAGAGGGGTTACCTTTAACGTTGGTGTTCCTGGGTTTGTTCTGGCAAAGACGGCAGGAAAGCTTACGGATTCAGCTTTTTTCGGATCCTTGAGTGGTCTGAGTATCAAGGACCTTCCAGAACCAGAGATGCCCGGACCCGATTGGTTAAAAATCGAAGTCCTCCAGAGTGGTATTTGTGGGAGTGACATTGGTTGTTTGAGTTACTCTGCAAGTACAGCCATGGAGCCGTTTGGATCTTTCCCCGCAGTTTTGGGACATGAGATAGTGGGGCGGGTGAAGTCTGTAGGGGGAAACGTAGAAGGATTTTCCAGTGGTCAGCGNGTTACNATAGATCCAATGATATCTTGCGCAACCCGTGGCTATCAGGGATCTGATTATTGCCCTTCTTGCTCTATGGGACGTCATAGTACTTGTGAAAGAGCCGGGGAAGAAGGGGTTATAATGGTAAATGGTAATGTATTAGCTCCAGGGGTAACGATCGGATATCACAGAGATCTTCCAGGAGGTTGGGGAGATGTCTTGTTGGCCCACAAGTCCCAGGTTTTTGCTGTGGAAGATAACATTTCTGACGACATGGCCGTGCTAGTAGAACCATTAGCCATTGCAATGCATGCGGTTTTGGGAATCAGGTCAAATCTTCAGTCGCCTGTCATGGTTTTAGGGAGTGGCACTATTGCACTGGCGACTATTTGGGCTTTGCGAGCTCAGGGACATAAGGGGCTCATTCTTAGTCAGGTGAAAAGGCCACATGAGAGGGTGTTGGCAAAAAAAATGGGGGCGACTGAAGTTGTTTTCCCGGGTGATGCTGCCAACGAAGCACTTTTAAAGACAGGGGCGACTGCCTACAAGCCGATTATCGGTGATGAGGTGTTTGCTGGGGGTGGTTTCAGTGTGGTATATGACTGCGTGGGCAATGCACAAAGCTTAGCACAGGCAATGAACTTTGCTTCGCCAAGGGGAAAAATTGCAGCAATTGGCTGTGTAGGAAAAACCCGAGATATTGACCTAACCATGTTGTGGGCCAGGGAACTGAGGGTTCATGGATTTGTGGGCTATGGACTGGAAGAATGGGAAGGAGAAAAATGTCACACTTTTGAGGTGGTTCACAGTCTGCTTGCGAGAACAGAAACTCCTGTCGCAGACATCATCACCCATAAATTCCCTTTGCGAGATTACTGCGAGGCACTTAAGACTTCTGGAAACCACAGAGAGAGTGGGGCGGTTAAAGTACTTNTACAGCCGGGCAGTCCAGCTCGATAGACTTCACCTTTCCTGGCCTAAAACGGCAAAGATAGNGTTTCGTCTGGATTCATATCCCTGATCGNACCGTTTTTTATTTTGATTCCTTCCATCTCTAGCAGAGTTGTCTTCCTTTGAAGATTGTGCTCCAAGTTTCCAACATAACCGCCTAGTCTTCCGTCACTTCTGATGACTCGATGGCACGGAAGAAATATTGGTATAGGATTGGCCTTGAGGGCCTGNCCCACCGATCGTGAAGCCCGAGGCTGATNCAGAGCTTCGGCAAGGTTTCTGTAGGTTTGGAATTGGCCGTATGGTATTTCCCGCAACTCTTGAAATACGCGTAATTGGAAGTCACTGCAGCTTGATAGATCTAGTGGTAAGTCGAAACGCTTTAATTCTCCAGTAAAATATTGTGCAAGTTGTTTTGTGGCTTTTCGTATTACTGCGCTATCTGGAGTGCTTTCTTCGCGACGACTTTCTGAGNTTGTCCCTNCAAAACTTAGCCTTTTAATGCCTTGAGGGCCTGCCCATATTCTTATAGTGCCTATTAGTGTGTCATACATCGTAGCATCTTGAATGTGGCCTATATTNTCTTTGTCTTTCATCAGGTATCGTCCTCCTTGATCGCATCGTCAAACGCTTCACAAATCAAAAGGACACACCTGACTTTAAGGGGAAATTTCTGGACGCCTTCAAAAGCCAGTAGATCGCCCAGTAGTGCGCGNTCTGGTTCCTGTGTCGGTGTNCGCATCATGTCAGTGAATTGATTTGCCAAGCTGGATGCTTGCTTTAGAGTATAGCCACTCAAGCGTGTCGAGAATATTGAAGCGGCAGCTTGAGAAATGGAACAACCTTTCCCTCCAAGCCCAACAGTGTCGATAATTTCGTTTTTTAGGCTCAATTGCAAGGTAATTTTATCTCCACACATGGGATTTGTTGCTCTGCCTTCTAGATCATGATTCTTAAGGAGTTTTTTATTCCTGGGGTTGCGATAATGGTCCAGTATCAAGTGTTGGTGTAAGGACTCCAGGCTTTCCATCTTCAGGAGGNGAAAATTCTGTTGACTGCCTTCAGNCCCTTTACTAGGTCGTCGACATCACTAGTGGTGTTGTATAGGTAGAAGCTCGCCCGNGCCGTTACAGAAACTCCGAGATGCTCCATGACAAGCTGGGCACAATGATGCCCTACTCTAATCGCAATTCCTTCAGCATCGAGTACGGTAGAAACGTCCAATGGATGAATGTTTCCAAGTTGAAAAGAGATCACAGAGGATCTGTGAGCTTGGTCCGCTGGACCATAGATTTCTATGTCGTCGACATCGCTGAGCTGTTCTAGGGCGTAAGTGAGCAAGCTGTCTTCATGTTGTTTTATAGAGTCAAAACCAATCTCCTCGAGGAAATCAGCGGCCGTAGCTAACACAATCGCTCCAGCGATATTGGGAGTTCCAGCTTCAAATTTATGGGGAAGGTNAGCCCAAGTACTGTGTGTTCTTTGAACAACCTTGATCATTTCTCCCCCCCCTTGATAGGGAGGCATCGAATCTAAAAGCTCTTCCTTTCCCCAAAGGATTCCGATTCCAGTAGGGCCACACATTTTATGGCCTGAAAAAACATAAAAATCACAGTCCAAGGCTTGAACGTCGATGGACCCATGAGGAACGGCCTGGGCTCCATCAATGAGCACAAGTGAACCAACAGTCTTAGCTCGCTCTATGATCCTTTNCACTGGGTTTATCGTACCTAAGGAATTGGAGACCTGAGTACAGGCCACCATTTTAGTTCGTTCTCCACAGAGCTCGTCTAGGTTTTCCAAATTGAGGCGACCTTCAGCATCCATTTCAATGTAGCGAATGATCGCCCCAGTTTTCTCTGCAATCAATTGCCATGGTACGATATTAGAATGGTGTTCCATAGTTGTCAGTAGGATTTCGTCACCCGCAGAAAGGTTGTCTGCTCCCCAACTGTTAGCCACAAGGTTTATTCCTTCAGTAGCGCCTCTTGTCCAGATTATTTCCTCTNGGGACTTTGCTCCAATGAAGCGTGCCATCCGACGTCTAGCGTTTTCGTAGGCTTCCGTTGCTTTTCTACTTAGTTCGTATATGCCCCGGTGTACATTTGAATTGCTTTCTCGATAATAGCTTTCTACTGCCTTTATAACTCGAATTGGTTTCTGAGATGTAGCAGCGTTATCCAAATACACCAAAGGCTTGTCCGACACAGCCCCGGATAAAGTTGGGAACTGTTCCCTAATTATTTGGGGATCAAATAATCCAGATTTCTCTGCCATAGAGTTTCGATGTTAAAGTTAGCCTGCAATTTCAACGTAGATGTCTCCGCCCCTAATGTCGACATTAAAGGTGGTTACGGGTTTGATCCCAGGCAGTGCGGTAGCGGTTCCGGTGCAGGCATCAAATCTGGCACCGTGGTAAATGCATTCGACTTGACCGTCTTCAAGATAACCATCGNACAATGGCAGATCCTGGTGGGANCACTGATCTTCAAGGGCATAAATGGTTCCATCAACATTAGCTAGAACAATCCTGAGGCCATCGGCTTCGACGCCCAATAGATTTCCTGGAGCACATTGGTCCAGACCTGCCACGCGGGTCCAGACGTGGGACTGGTTTTGGTCAACCATGTCGTAATTTCTTCTCCACCGCANCTGTCACATTTTTGACNACTCTTTTGAAAGCTCCCTNAGGCAACCTGGTCATCACATCTCCAAGAAAACCTAGGACCACTAGNCTTTCTGCTTGTNGACGNGAAAANCCCCTGCTAAGGAGGTAAAAAANAGTCTCCTGGTCCAGTTGTCCGACGGTAGATCCATGNGAACACCTAACGTCATCGGCTTCAATTTCTAGGTTNGGCANTGAGTCCGCTCGGGCATCCTCNGACAAAAGCAANGTTCTGTTCGTTTGATAGGCGTCGGTTTGCTGTGCACCTGAATGGACNCTAATAATACCTCTNAAGGCTNCTCGTGAGTCTCCATCTAATGCACCCTTGTATAGGAGATCNCTACCTGTGTGNGGGGCAAAATGGTCTTGACTAGTATTGTGATCAAAATGCTGATCCTTATCACCGAAATATAAGCCCAGCATTTTACTGTTGGCTCCGGGTTCCAAGAGTTNAGTATTTAAATCTAGNCGGCTCAAAGATGANCCCAAATTGACATTGAGTGTGTTAACAGTTGCGTCACGATGCACTAGGGCTTTTTGGGNNGCCTGAAAAAAAATNCCTCTGCCTAGNTTCTGAACAGATANAAAATCTACAGTTGCGTTCTNNTGTGCAATGATTTCGACAGCGGAGGATACCATGNTTTTGTTGTCGAAACTATCTGATTCGTATTCTTCTACATAGGAAANCTGGCTACCTTTTTCGGCGACAATCAAGGTCCTGCTGCATGCATNTGGCATTCCAGNGGTCATATAGTGTTTTCCCCTCACGGGCATTTCAACATGAACATTNTTNGGCACATAGATGATGATGCCGTCNGTCCACAGGGCTGCGTTGAGGGCTTNGAANTTTCCAGATTCCGGAGGCAGGGCTNATCCACACAGGTTTTCTTTGATAATTTCCTGTATTCTTGAATGTTGAGGGTTTTGCATTGAATCCAGAACAACACCCTGCTCCTCTATTTCAGGGGTAACCTGTAGATGGGTAACAGAACCATTTGTAAATTGGACCCTAGCAGATGTGTTGACCGTTTCAGTCAGGTCTTCTCTCGAGGGTTTTGTAGGCGCNNGCACTGTAGTTGTNTTCAGATTTAAGTCTTCCAGTGGGAAAAGCTTTTTCAGGTCCGTATAACGCCATTCTTCCGATTTTGTGGTGGGTACGGGGGTGCCCTCGTAAACCGACCATGCGTGTGAACGCTTTTCAGTGAGCCAGGAGTGGTAATTGGATTGATCGGCCATTATTCACACAAAGCATCTGAGCTTGCCAGTGATTTATACTCATAAAACATCTGGTTCATTTCTATCCTACCGACCCTTCCATCTCTAGTTCTATCAATCGATTGAGCTCAACAGCATACTCGAGGGGAAGTTCTTTAGCGATCGGTTCAATGAAACCTCTGACAACNAGAGCCATGGCTTCCTCCTCNGATAGCCCTCGATTTTTCAGATAGAAAAGTTGTTCGTCGCCAACTTTGGATACGGTAGCCTCATGTCCCACAGTTGCTCTTTTTTCATCAACTTCAATATATGGGTATGTGTCTGTTCTAGAAGTTTCGTTAATTAAAAGGGCATCGCATTCTACATTTGANCGTGATCCAGTTGCACCTTCGTGAACTTTACANAGNCCCCTGTAAGACGATCGTCCATCTTCCTTNCTAATCGATTTAGAAATTATGGAAGACGTAGTGTTTTTGGCCGCATGGACAACCTTGCCNCCTGTGTCTTGGTGCTGTCCAGAACCTGCATAGGCTATTGACATTATGGAGCCATGGGCNCCTCTGCCCATCAAATAACAAGAGGGATATTTCATNGTCAGCTTTGAACCAAGGTTTCCATCTAACCACTCCATGGTACCNTTTTCCTGTACAAGTGCTCTCTGGGTGACCANGTTGTACATATTGTTGGACCAATTTTGGATGGTAGTGTATCTAAACCTGGCATTTTTTTCGACTACGATTTCGATTACTCCAGAGTGAAATGAATCGGTCGAATAAACAGGAGCAGTGCAGCCTTCTATGTAGTGTGCACGGGCTCCCTCTTCGATGATAATCAACGTCCTCTCAAATTGACCCATTCTTTCTTGGTTCACTCGGAAGTAAGCCTGGAGAGGTGTTTCAAGATGGACCCCCTTTGGGACATATACGAAAGACCCACCCGACCATACAGCTGAGTTGAGCGCTGAAAACTTATTGTCAGCAATTGGAACTATAGTTCCAAAGTGTTTTTTGAATATCTCAGGGTGGTTTTTTAGGCCATCTTCTATAGAGTCGAAGATTACACCTTTTGAAGACCATTCTTCTTTAAGTGAGTGGTACACCATCTCAGATTCGTATTGGGCCCCTACTCCAGCAAGAGCCTTTTGTTCTGCTTCTGGTATGCCGAGACGCTCAAATGTGGTTTTGATATTATCTGGTACATCTTCCCACGAACGTTCTGTCTGGTCTTGAGGCTTTACGTAGAANTAGATTTCATCGAGCGTGGCTTCNAGGTCGGAGAGGTCTCCACCCCAGGTAGGCATAGGCTTGGCTTCGTANACCTTCAGGGCCTTAAGTCGGAATTGTAACATCCAGTCTGGTTCTTCTTTGTGCTTTGATATCTCTCTGACAATACTTTCATCAAGGCCAGGCCTTGTCCTATAAACATGTGATTCAGAATCGACAAACCCATATTTATAGTTGTCTAGATCTAAGTTTTCTACCAGTTCACTTTTAGGCATTATATTTACTCTGCTTTAACCGGCTATTTTCCAGTCTGCATAACCCTGTCTTTCTAGTTCTAGGGCTAATTCTGGGCCTCCTGTTCTCACAATCTTCCCGTCTACCATGACATGCACAAGGTCTGGCCTAATGTAATCCAGAAGCCTTTGGTAGTGGGTGATCATAAGAATAGTCATTTCAGGATTTTGTTGTTGTAATGTATTGACGCCTTTAGAAACAATCTGCAGTGCATCTATGTCCAGGCCTGAATCTGTTTCGTCCATGATGGCCAGGGTGGGCTGCAATACAGCCATTTGCAGAATTTCGTTGCGCTTTTTTTCNCCTCCACTGAAGCCATCATTGACGGGACGTTCTGCGAATGATGGCTCTACTTCGAGCAATTTCATGGATTCCAGTAATTGATCCTGGAAATCAAAGAGATCCAGTTCTTCGCCTCGTCCTANCCGCGCNTGCAATGCAGTNCTGAGAAAATTAGCGATCGACACCCCTGGGATCTCTACGGGGTATTGAAAGGCCAGGAAGATTCCCGCAAGAGCTCTTTCGTCTGGCTCCATTTCTAGTATGGNTTGNCCGAGATACAAGACTTCNCCNCNCGTGACCTGGTAACTGGGATGACCTGCTAAGACTTTGGCTAATGTACTTTTCCCNGATCCATTAGGACCCATTATCGCGTGTATTTGACCTGATTCTANGGTTAAATCTAGATTGTTTAGTATCGAGACTTCCTCGTCGGCCACTTTAGCGGAAAGGCCTCGAATTTCGAGTNCGGGAGCATTGCTCATGGACAGGGTAGACCTATTGTTTCNCTNAAGTTATTAAGAATGATTATTCTTTNCCCTCAAAATTAGAAAGGGCCACATCTAACGTCAAGGCCGACANGNGGTTATTTGTAAANAGAANATTAANCCTTAAGAAAGNGTCTCNGGCTCGATTNTAACAGCTGTTCCATAGCATAGCATTTCCGAAGCTCCACTTTGAACNAACGAAGTCTGAAAGCGNATTCCNACNACCGCATTTGCCCCCAANTCCTNNGCTTCNTCCACTAGTCGGGCCAATGCCTGTTCTCTAGATTCNGCGAGCAATTTGGTGTATTCATGAATCTCACCNCCTGCGAGATTTCGCAGGNNAGCCATTATNTCCTTTCCGAGNTGGCGNGCACGGATCGTGTTGCCCCTNGCTATTCCTAAGGTTTTTACGATGCACATTCCAGAAATCTGGGAAGTTGTTGCAANNATCATCGTTNTATCTCCTTGAANGGATCGTTCTTGGATGCNAGATACTGTTGGCGGAAAACTCTTATCGTGAGNAGGAATATGCCNACATATAACAANGTNAGGCCGANNTTAACCCATNNGNTGTAAGNTCTNAATAGATAAAAGTAGNCCACNTATTGTATCAANATTANGCNACCCACAANGCAACATANCCAGGCTATGGTTTTCATGAGCNCTCCNATNNNNTTAAGGNGTACTTCTG
>PBFD01000007.1:203346-395464 GCA_002718595.1 Gemmatimonadota bacterium
CAATGTNATNNGTCAGGGCTGGTNTAGCAACNGTGNTAGNCTCGACACGAGCTNCTCAATTTCTTCTTCCGTGTTGTANTAATGTGGAGAGATTCTCAAAGCNCTCTCAATTTTCCGATGATCAAAGTCTATGACGGCGCTNTACCTAGTGCAGACAGAGGTGTTTATGTCGAGNTTNCTTAACGATTNGGAAATGGTTGTAGCATCTTTTTCTGAAAATGTTGCGGTGACTATAGCAGATTTTTGAGCACCCAAGTCGATCACCGACATTCCTTTAAGCTCAGAAAGGGCGTTGCGTGTTTTGTCCGCAAGCCCCCAGGCCCGCTGGCGAATTTCTTCGACGTCTAGTTCATGTGCGTAGCGTGCCGCCGATCCCAATCCTAGGATGAGTGAGTAGGGGAATTCCCAGTTTTCAAAACGACATGCGTCTGGTGCAGGCTGGTAGTGATCATCCATTACCCAATCTGCCCCCCTGAGGTCTGGAAATAATGGCTTGTAACCCGCATCTAAAATCCGATCTGCCACAAAAAGAAATCCTGTTCCTCGAGGTCCGCGAAGGAANTTTCTTCCCGTGGCTGAAAGAAAGTCACATTGAATTTCTTTCACATCGATAGGCATTTGTCCAACTGACTGGCATGCATCNACAAGAAACAAGGANTNGTACATCTGNCATAATGTGCCAATGTCTTTGATNGGCTGGACCATNCCGGAACTGGNTGGGATGTGAGAGATTGCTACCANTTTCGGNCTAAGCCTGTGCAACAATGCTTCTAAAGAAGCTAGANNAACCGTTCCATCTTGATCGTCTTCCACCCTGATTAGTTGAATTCCGAATCGTTCTGCCAGTGAAAGATACATAATTTGATTAGAAGCGTAGTCGTTTCTGCTGGTAAGAATAACGTCATCGGGAGAGAATNTTATAGATGAGAGGGCCGAAAGGAAGGAACTCGTAGCGTTTTCTGTAAAGGCAATGTTATGTGCCTGTGATCCTATGATTTGTCCAACGTGACTGTAGCATTGTTGGATCTCATCATGGGATTTTTCAGCAGCTTCATAGCCACCTAGTGTTCGTTCTAGTTCTAGATACCTTTGAACGGTATGATGGACAGGATCGGGAACAAGGCTGGCACCAGCGTTATTTAGATGGTTAACATGGTCGGTCCCCAGTGTTTCTGAGCGCAGTTGTTTTATATTAAGAGCTGGCAAGTGTCGGTTTCCAGTTGGTGTCCATAATTTCTAACATAGATCTGCTTCCAAGATTTTGTCTAGCTTGCTCACAGTTATTCGAAAGGCGAACAAGAAATGGATAGACTCATTTACCTGAAACTGCTTCAATATGACGGAGGATTTGTGCGAAATGTCTAAGTCTGTGGCAAAGATACGGGCAGAGAAACTTAGATCGCAGCTACAGCACCATGCACATTTATACTATGTCAAATCAAGGCCTGAGATTGAGGACTCAGAATATGATAAACTGTTCGGACAGTTGCAGGCTCTGGAGTTAGAATGGCCAGAATTGATTACGACCGACTCTCCTACCCAACGAGTTGGAGCGGAACCTCAAGGATCATTTGGAACAGNGGAACACAGCGTTCCAATGCTCTCTTTAGATTCTACACANGCGCTTGAAGATCTGGTCCGATTCGAAAAAAGAATAAAGGANGTAGTAGGTATACAGCCTGAGTACCTGGTAGAGCCGAAGCTGGACGGTGCTTCTATAGAACTAGTTTATGAGAAGGGTTTGTTTGTAAGAGCAGTTACCAGGGGGAATGGGCAGGTCGGAGATNTGGTCACTGAAAATGCTAGGACTATTTCTTCTTTACCNCTGAGGCTTTTGGGTGCTGAAGCGAGCATACCAGAAACTCTTTCAGTGCGAGGGGAGGTCATTATGTATCTCTCCGAATTTGAAGAACTAAACANAGCAATGATTGGGAAAGGTATGGATCCCTATGCTAACGCAAGAAACTCAGCTGCTGGATCCCTTCGNCAACTTGACTCNAGAGTGACAGCTGAGAGGCCTTTGGAAGTAATGATTTTTGACATTTTGCAATGCCCAGGATCGGTGTTTAAGTCAGACTTGGAAGGATTGGAAATNCTCAAGGATTGGGGATTCAAGGTTGCTCCAGAAGCAAAGCTGGTAACTACATTGAGCGAAATAGAGAAATACTACAAAAGCTATGAAGTCAGGAGAGATAAGCTGGATTACGAGATTGATGGTGTGGTAGTTAAGGTGAACCAGTTAGATGTGAGAGGGGAGCTAGGGAGTACTTCACATCATCCTAGATGGGCTTTGGCACTTAAGTTTGAGCCAAGAAAAGCGATTACAAGGATTAGAGAAATCGAAGTTTCAGTTGGTAGAACAGGAAAGCTCACTCCCGTGGCAGTGCTAGATCCAGTAATTGTTGGGGGGGTTACAGTAGCGAGGGCATCTTTGCACAACAGGGAAGAGGTGGAGAGGANGGATGTTAGGGAGGGTGACTTAGTAAGAATACAAAGAGCTGGAGATGTTATCCCACAGGTTGTCGAAAGAGTGGAAGAAGAGGGGGTTGATCGGGGAGTGGAGTTTAAAATTCCAGACAATTGCCCAGTATGTGAAGTCGGAGTCGTTGAAAGAGGGCCTTTCAGCTACTGCCCAAATCGGTTTGGATGTGCTGCACAACTCAAGAGAGGTATTTTGCACTTTAGCTCTAGGGAAGGATTAGATATTGAGGGCTTGGGGGAGGAAGTGTGCTCAATGTTAGTGGATAAAGGATTAGTGTCAGAGCTAGCAGACCTCTTTGTTCTGGAGGCAGGGGAACTGGAAATATTAGACAGATTCGGTAAGAAATCGGCGNACAACCTTGTCAAAGCTATACGGGNGAAAAAATCAATAGAGTTACACCGNTTTATATACGGGTTGGGGATTCCAGAAGTGGGAGTGACTGTGGCCAAGAATCTGGCAAACGAATTTAGAAACCTCTCTGCCTTACAAGGAGTTAGTAAAGAACGGTTGGAGTCTATTGATGGTATCGGACCAATAATGTCAGAACAAATTTATGAATTTTTACACAGTGATATTACAGCAGCCCGTATCAGATCCATATTGAACCAGGGAATCATCCTTATTTCTCCTAGAATATCTCAAAGTTCAGAAATGTCAGGAATGACCTTTGTTTTTACTGGAAAATTAATTCAACTTAATCGAAATGGAGCGAGAGAGGCTGTCGAAAATGTNGGAGGAAAAGTATCGGGCTCGGTTAGCTCGAAGACAAATTTTTTGGTAGTGGGTGAGGATCCTGGATCTAAACTTCAGAAGGCTATAGAACTCGGAGTGGAGGTGTTAAGTGAGAATGAATTTCTTAATAAGATAAAACAATGATTTTTCAGATATTGATATTTGCTGGAAGTTTATGTCTGCTCTGTGGTGGTGCTGACATACTTGTCAGGGGTGGTGGACAGATTGCTAGACAGGCTGGAGTGAGTGGTTTGGTTGTCGGTCTGACCGTTGTTTCTCTTGGAACATCAGCTCCAGAACTATTTATATCTGTTGTTGCTGCTTTGAATGGTAATGCAGACTTAGCTATGGGCAATGTCGTAGGGTCTAACATTGCTAATATAGGCCTTGTAATGGCGCTAACGGCCATAGCTGGCCCATTAATTCTAGATGGTCCAGTGCTCAGAAGAGATTTTCCTGTCATGATAGCTGTTACCCTTTTCATTTNCCCCATAATATGGGATCTGAAAGTCACTCGGTTGGAAGGTGCAGGTTTGATAGCGATTGTATTCTTCTATTTAATCAGAGTAGTGGCGGCTTCGAAGTCGGATATCGGTCGGATTTCTACTTTTGGGGCGAGCGGTTCAGTGAACAGTCCTGATGATTCAACATCAAANGTCAGAGAGGGGTNATTGCCCCCGTTGGTTCTGGTAGTNTTAGGAATCTGTGGACTTACATATGGGTCGTCTTTATTGAGAGGATCAGTGATCTACATAGCCCAATCAATGGGTGTTTCAGAGCTAATAATAGCTCTGACCATGGTTTCNATAGGAACATCTTTGCCCGAGNTGGCCACCTCCATGATGGCAGCTATAAAACGGGAAAAAGGAATGGCAGTTGGTAACATTATCGGCTCAAANATTTTCAACTTGACTGTCGTTTTGGGAACGACTTCTGCCGTGACTCCAGTAAGTGTCAGCCCTGAGATAATCACCAAACAGTATCCAGCAATGCTAGCTATTTCTGTACTTCTTGTATTACTTGGAAGAATCAAACCTGTGATTAGTCGTGGCCAGGGGTTTATTTTAGTTTCTGCCTATCTTGCTATAGGCGGTTGGATTTTATTTTGAAGGTCTGATTGTTTGGATTTTTATGAAAAAGGATGGATTAGATGCTTCCGATTGATTTGACCGGAAAGAATGCCTTTGTAGCTGGAGTTGCTGATGACAATGGATACGGTTGGGCTATCGCAAAAGCTCTGGCACAGGCTGGGGCAACGGTGCGTGTCGGGACTTGGCCTCCGGTATGTAAGATTTTTACAAGGAGTATGGGTCTGGGGAAGTTGAATATGACTTTAGCAGGGGGAGGGGAACTTCAGATAGAAAAAATCTATCCGATGGATGCTGCTTTCGATGTTCCAGAGGATGTTCCGAAAGAAGTGGCAGAAGACAAAAGGTACAAACAATTTGTTGGATATACTATCCAAGAGGTTGCTGATCAGATCAAGAAGGATCTTGGCGGAGACTCTTTGGACATTCTAGTGCATTCTTTAGCAAATGGTCCCGAGGTGAAAAAACCGCTCGTGGAAACCAGTCGTAAGGGCTACTTGGCAGCTGTGGGGTCCAGTGCCTATTCCCTGGTCAGTATGGTGCAACGTTTCGGCCCTTACATGGGCGATGAAGGTGCAGTGATTTCTCTGAGCTACCTGGCAGCTGAAAAAGTGATTCCGGGATACGGTGGAGGCATGAGTTCCGCAAAGGCTGCACTTGAAAATGATACACGCACCCTGGCATATGAAGCTGGAAGACGCTGGAGTATAAGGGTTAACACCATTTCGGCAGGCCCTCTTTCAAGTAGAGCAGCACGAGCGATTGGGTCTATAGAGAAAATGGTGGATTACTACGAAACCCATTCGGCTCTTTCCGGCGTGAATACCGCTCCCGATGTTGCTAACGCCACAGCCTTTTTGTGTTCACCTCTGGCGGCGGGCATCACAGGAGAAACGTTGCACGTAGACAAAGGGTACAACGTTATGGGTATGACAGCTGAGGACCAACTCGGAAAGTAGTACGGTGAGCCAGACGCTTGGGGAAATGCTACCCTCTATCAAGTCGGCTCCGCCAGGCCCACATTCCCTTGAGTTGGCTAGTCGACTAAACGTGGTTGAATCTCGCAACGTAACCTGGCTCAGCGAAAACTTTCCAATTTTTTGGGATAGAGCTTTAGGGTCAAATGTGATAGATGTCGACGGCAATGTATACGTTGATCTCACTTCAGCTTTTGGCGTGGCTTTCGCTGGACATTCCCACCCCAGTATCACATTGGCTATAGAGAAACAGGGGAAGGTTCTTGTTCATGGCATGGGTGATGTTCATCCTACAGCTTCTAAAGTCAAAATCATGGAAGAAATGGGAAAACTGTCTCCGTGGAAGGAAGCAAGGACCGTCCTGGCTTCATCTGGAGCTGAAGCTATGGAGATCGCTCTAAAAACAGCGCAGATGTATTCAGGAAAGACCGGATTGATTGCGTTTCGAGGAGCATATCATGGGCTGACTCTAGGTAGCTTGTCAGTAACAGATAGGGAAAAATTTCGGGATCCTTTTGTAGGACGGCTGACTGAACATACCAGTTTTGTAAACTTTCCAAAAACGGGAGAAGAGGCCGAATCAATAATCACGGAGATCGCAAGCATTGTGAGAAGGAAAAAGTCCACTGCAGAACCCGTGGGAGCTATAGTCATCGAGCCAATACAAGGGAGAGGTGGAGTGCAGATACCCCCGGAAGGTTTTCTACAAACCCTTTCCGATTTCAGTCAGTCAGCGGGACTGCTACTCATTTTCGATGAAATTTTCAGTGGACTAGGTCGTTCTGGGGTGATTTTTGAAACTGAAAGGGCTGGCGTAGTTCCCGATCTAGTATGTCTTGGAAAATCGTTAGGTGGGGGAATGCCTCTAAGTGCCTGTATCGGTTCGAGAGAGGTAATGGCGGGATGGCCTGAAACCGACGGGGAAGCCATTCACACTAGTACTTTTTTGGGCCATCCTCTCTCTTGCGCGGCGGGTATTAGCTTTCTCAATGTTTTGAAATCGGAAAATCTAGTTCTTCAAAGTGTTCAGAAGGGTCAGTATTTGCTCGATTCCCTGCAAGCATCTTTGCGAGCAGGCCAGCATGTCTTCCAAGTTCGGGGAAGAGGTCTTCTAATAGGGATCGAATTGCATAATCAGAAGAACCATTCAGTCAAAAGTATGGGGAGTCATGTCTCTCAATTAGCACTGAAAGAAGGATTGATTGTCTTACCTGCTGGCATAGATGGCGAAGTTGTGGAACTCGCCCCACCTGCTACAATAACTCGGGAGCAAATGGACTTCGCTGTGAAATGCTTATCAAAAATTTTACTCGAGAGTCAACTCTAGTTTGGGTCTGGGCTTGTATCACTCATTAATCCTATATATTCTTTCGTCCCCATTATTTGAAATGTCGCTTACTCCTAATGCCCCCATCGTCTAGTGGCCTAGGACACCTGGTTCTCAGCCAGGAAACCGGGGTTCGATTCCCCGTGGGGGTACTGGTTTTGGACTTATAGCTGGTCTGGGTCGCTTAGCTCAGTTGGTAGAGCACTACGTTCACATCGTAGGGGTCACTGGTTCGAGTCCAGTAGCGACCATAGGCTGTTAAACAATAGCTGACTACGAAAAATCTTTCCCCAAAAATATCACAGCGATCAGGATAGCTGCGACAGCAGCTGGTGCTATGAATCGGACAGAAAATAGCCAGGCTTTGTAGCTAAACCATCTTGGAGATCCAGTCGCCACTAGCTCTGCCTCAGTGTCCTTGGTAGACATGAACCAGCCGACCCCCAAGGTTATTAGTAAACCTCCCAGAGGGAGAGCCCAATTAGAAGCGAAGTGATCTAACGTAGCAAAAAAACCAGCCTTGCCTTCGAACAACTCAAAGCTTGATAGCCAAGTGGATGCGCCAAAAGACATTCCAGAGAGGAAGGTAAAGACGTAAATACATGCACCACTTAACAAAGTAGCTCTGGATCTTTCCATTTTCCTCTGGTCTATGAAGTAGCTAACGACAACCTCAAGGAGTGAGATGGTTGAAGTCAACGCTGCTAAGGCCACTAAAAGATAAAATGCTGGCGCTAACACAACTCCGAACGGGACTACTTCGTAGAAAAGTTGAGGGAGTGATATGAACAGCATGCCTACCGCCGATCCATCTACCTGTTCTGGCATTCCAGGAACGGTGAAAATGACTGAAAACATTATTATAGAGGCAATGATTGCAATCACCGTATCCAGCACCACAATCGAACCTGCGGCATTAACAATAGAGCGATTTCTTGCCACGTAGGAACCGTAGACTATCATTGTCCCCATCCCTAAGGATAAGGTAAAAAAGGAATGGCCAAGGGCTTCAAGGACGGCTGCTGAATCTAACTCGGAAAAATTAGGACGGAACAGGAATGCTAGAGCTTCTCCTGAGCCCTCCATAGTCAAAGAACTAAAAAGAAGAAGTAATAGAATTACGAAAAGAGCTGGAAGACAAAGGCGAGCAGTTTTCTCTATACCACTGGCGACACCAAAGTATACTACCCCAACCGTCAAGAACATGAAGGTTCCAGATAAGGCAGTCTGCATGGTTCCATTAGCGGCCAAATCTGCAAACAATCCACCCATGTTGGCCTGGGTTGGGAACCCTGAAACACTCCACTGTAAGGTCTGGAAGAGATAAAATATTGACCATCCAGCCACAACCGCGTAATAACTCAGAATGACAAATCCTGCCATTACTCCCCAAGTTCCGACCCAGCCCCAGGAAGGGCCTATCGTCTCACGCATGGCACCGACAGCACTTTTTTGGGTCTTACGGCCAACAAGCAGCTCTGCCATCATTATGGGTAGACCCACCGCTATAATGCAGACCAGATAGATTAGAACAAAGGCCCCTCCGTCATTTTTCCAAGTAATGAAAGGAAATTTCCAAAGATTCCCCAGTCCTATTGCACTACCGGTGGCCGCTAGAACAAAGCCGAGATTGGAACTCCAGTTTTCTCGAAGGTCTTTCATATAATGTCCACCTAAGAAATGTTAAAGTGTGGAATGATAGCTTACGATGAGTTGCTGGTTTGAGAAAGCATGAGCAACATATCAATTCACCTGATCTTTGGACAAGAAAATCGTTAAAACTGGAAACGAAGGTGGTAAGGTTATAAACTCCCTTAGGTGCACTATGGAGTCTACAAGAGAGAGGACGGTCTTGCTCAAAATTGCTAAGAAGAAGACAATGATTTCCTTGACACTTATCCTGGCCATGATGTCTTGTCGGGATATAGGGGTCGAGGGTGGGAGGAATGATAATGAGGTTCCTAGTTTCGGTGTAGCACTCCTCACCTCTGGTCCCGTAAGTGACGCAGGATGGTATGGAAGTGCTTACGAGGGCATACAACTAATTGAAGAAAGATTTGGTGCCAGAATTAGTCATCAGCAAACTAACACTCCAGCTGAGTTTGATGAAGTTTTGCGGGCATACGCCACCTCTGGATACAGCCTTATTTTCGCTCATGGATTTGAATACCAAGATGCTGCTGTGCGGGTGGGCCAAGAGTTCCCTGAAGTCACAATTGTGGTCAGTTCAGGGGGTAGGGTAGCGGACAATGTCATACCCTTAATTTTCGAACTGGAGGAAGGTAGTTATATGGCTGGGGTTGTGGCGGCCAAAATGACTAAATCGGGAACAATTGGTATGGTGGGAGGCGTGGCCATTCCTCCAGCCGAAGCTACTTTCGTTGGTTTTGAAGCGGGAGCTATGTCTGTGGATCCGGAAGTACAGGTTCTAGTCAACTGGATAGGAAGCTGGGATGACGTTGCAATGGCCAAAGAAGCTGCAGTCACCCTCATAAGAAGGGGCGTCGATGTATTAATTCACAATACAGATGCGGCCAGTTTTGGAGTTTTTCAGGCGGTTCGCGAAGCAAGGGAATCGGGCGTTGAAGTTTGGGCCATGGGAATGAACCGTGATCAGAACGATGTTGCTTCAGAAGTAATTTTAGGGAGTGCAATAATAAGAATACCCGAGGCATTTGTGCAGATAGCTACTCTCTGGAGCGAAGGACAGCTAACTCCTGGAGAGGCGCATTATGCGGGAGGTAGAAGTGGAGCTGCAGATTACGTTGTAAATCCCAACTTATCAGATAAATACGATCCAGAACTTATAGCTGAGATCGACTCTATACGCTTGGGCATTGCAGATGGACTAATTGCTGTCCCAAGGATTGAGTTTTTGGAACGAGCAGGTGGTTCTTTCTGACTAACCAACGAGTGCTTTCTTGCGGCCAGTCGGAGCAAGCTCCTTCCGTTAATATGGGCAAAATCTGTAAGACCTTTGAAGAAAAACAAGCTCTAGACGGTGTTGATTTCCAAGCCTTTCCCGGTGAAGTGCATGCATTGATTGGCGAAAATGGTGCTGGGAAATCGACCCTTATGCGGATACTCAGTGGTTTAATTCTTCCGGACAGTGGTAGTATGGTTGTAGAAGGACAAAAGACCCGCTTTGCACTTCCTAGAGATGCGCGCCAAGCGGGAGTGGGCATGGTGCATCAGGAATTTCTTCTCGTACCAGCGCAGACAGTTCTTGAGAACCTTTGTTTGGGAAATCGTTTTGCGAGAACAGGAGCTAGATTGCCTCGCGATCATGTGCGAAGGAAGCTCAAAGACTATAGAGAGAAAACAGGCTTGGTAGTGGAGGAGGATATTCTGGTCGAAGATCTTTCTGTGGGTGAAAGACAGAAAGTTGAAATTCTTAAAGTACTCCTGAGAGGCCCTGAAATTCTGATTTTTGATGAACCCACTTCAGTATTAGCGCCCAAGGAAATATCTGACTTGATGTCACTTTTTCGAATTCTGGCCACAGATGGAAAAACTGTAATTTTTATAACGCACAAACTGAATGAAGTCATGGTTTCTAGTGATCGAGTTACAGTTCTTAAGCAAGGGAGGGTTGTTTGTCGGACCGTCCCAGAGGAAACCGATATCGAAACTTTGTCGGAGGTGATGGTAGGAAAGGATTTGGGGAAAAGATTTAGAAAAGCGGAATCACGAGGTGGAGTCATAGCTGAACTCACTTCAGTTCATGTTTTTGGAGGGGAGAAAGAAAAAAAACTAGTGGATGTAAACTTAGTTGTGCGAAGTGGAGAAATGGTTGGAATAGCGGGAATAGAAGGTAACGGCCAGCAAGAACTAGCGGAAATTTTGAGTGCCTTGCGTCTGCCTGATATAGGGACTGCGATTTTGCCAGAAGAGATCGGTTTTATACCCGATGATAGATTAGAACAAGCTTTGATAGGTCACTTTAGTATTCTTGAAAATATTGCACTGGGGCTCATCAATAACAGCTATTGTCGGCTTGGTCCTTTGGTGCTCTGGGGTAAGGTTGCTGAATATGTCCAGGATCTGATTTTAAGTTTTGGCATCAAAAGTGAAGGTCCTCATGAAAAGGTTGGGGATCTTTCAGGTGGAAACCAGCAAAAGGTGGTACTAGCTAGAGAGCTGGAAAGATCCAAGCAATTATTGGTTGCGAGGAATCCTACGCAAGGACTCGATGTCAAAGCCTCGAAATTTTTCTACCAACAGATGTCTAAGTTATTGGGCAGGGGTTTGTGGTCTAACGTTGCGGATAGACGAGGAGGGGTCGTCCTCATTTCTTCTGATTTGGATGAAATACTGACCTTTGCAGATGAAATATATGTTCTATATAACGGTGAGTTAATGCAGGTGCCCACAGAATTGGCTTCAAGGGAATTGGTGGGTAGGCTAATGCTGACTGGGAAAACCGAATTTGGTGGCTTGGCCATGGCAGAGGGGAGTGGGAATGAAAGATAGTAGTCCTTGGCTAGCATTATTAGTGTCTCTGATGGCGGTTTTACTGACTGCTTTCCTCACAGCGACTGCTTTAATGTTGGGTGGTTTCAGTCCTGTGGTAGCCTTACAGGCCCTAATAGAGGGTTCCATGGGCTCAATAGATAATTTTTTAGGGGTGACTCTAGTTCGAGCAGTACCTCTCATTCTAACTGGACTAGCCGTGGCGGTCGCTTTTAAATCAGGCGTTTGGAATATTGGTGCAGAAGGACAGTTCTATGCAGGTGCCATTGCTGCGGTATGGGTTGGATTGAGCTTGGGAGATTATCCCTCATTCTTCTCTATCCCCGCAGTTTTTCTTGCAGCTGCATTGGCAGGGAGTTTCTGGGCATTTATACCAGCCCTAATGCGCATTCGCCTCGGTGTGGGCGAGGTAGTTACAACTATTTTGATGAATTTTGTAGCAATACATTTGGTGAGTTATCTAGTGCGTTGGCCGTTACAAGAAGAGAGAGGAGTATTTCCTAATACTGATTTAATAGTTGAATCAGTCCGCCTGCCCAAGATAATTGTGGGAACCGGTTTACATTTGGGTTTCCTTGTAGCGGTTATGCTTACCCTGGGTTTAGCAGGTTTTTTTAATCATACGGTTCTGGGTTTCAATCTTCGATCATTAGGGGGGTCGCAGGAGGCGACTAGAGTATCGGGAAGATTAAACATCTCCTCTTTGTTGGTTGTCACTTTCCTTCTCTCGGGATGTTTGGCCGGGCTAGCCGGGGGGATAGAAATAACTGGACGCACATTTGCCCTTTATGAAGGCTTGTCTCCCGGTTGGGGATATACTGCAATAGCTGTGGCGCTTTTAGCCAATCTTAATTTTAAGGCGGTACTACTAACTGGAATCTTTTTTGGGGCACTGGAAGGAGGATCGGGTGCTATGCAGCGAGAGGCTGGTATACCTGCTGCTTGGGTATCAGGGATAGAGGCACTAGTGCTACTTTCAGTTCTTGCTAGCGATCGATTGTTTCGACGATTGTTAGGATCAAAATGGCAATTGAAGCTACGGGAGAGTGGTTCGGATGGTTGAATCCTTTTCGTTAGTGGTTTTCTTTGGTGCAGCAATTCGACTTGCTGTCCCCTTGGCATTAGCGGCACTTGGAGAATCAATAACAGAACGCAGTGGGGTTCTAAATATAGGGATAGAAGGCTCGATGATAGCAGGGGCTTTGTGCGCAGCCCTAGCAGCCTTAAAGTGGTCTTCAATTTTATTGGGAATGGTGTTTGGGGCCCTAGGGGGAGGACTGGTTGCACTTGTTTTTGCTATTTTTGTGCTTGGCCTGAACACAGATCAAATAATTACTGGCACTGCTACGACACTGGCTGGTTTAGGCTTTACTGGAGCCCTGTACCAAGCTCGGTTTGGGATGACTGGTTCGGTTATAACTCTTCCAGTTCTCAGGTCTTTTGAGGTTCCAATATTAGGAGATTTACCAATATTAGGACCGATTTTTTTCCAGCAGTCCGTAACGGTTTATTTGGTCTACCTTTTGATTCCAACTCTATGGTATTTGCTATTCAACACATCTTGGGGGTTGGAGTTGCGCTCTGTAGGAGAAAGTCCCGAAGTTGCTGAAGAGGCAGGGATTAGGGTTTTGCTTGTTAGGTTCATAGCCATCGTGTCAGGCGGTTTGATGGCTGGTTTAGCTGGCGCACATTTGGCGTTAGACTCTGGTACTTTCATAGAAAATATGTCGGGAGGTAGAGGGTTCATAGCCATAGCGGTGGTAGTTTTAGGGAGGTGGAATCCAGTCTGGATAGCAATTGCAGCTGTGTTTTTTGGAGCTGCATCGGCTTTACAATTTGTTTTTCAGTCGTTGGGTAGCAACCTTCCGTTCCCTCTTTTCCTGATGCTACCGTATCTACTTACTTTAATAGCTTTGTCGGGTTGGTTCGGTCGCGCTAAAGCACCAGCAGCTTTGACGCTTCCCTGGCCCACAAAGGGCAGATAGATTTGTCCACTACGATCGGGTCAGGTCGTTTGTTTCAACGTGTCGCTTTGACGGCAACCGATTATACATTGAAGTCGTGCATGAAGCATTTACAAATAGTTTGTGAGAACAATGAAGGGAAAAAATAAGAATCATTCAGAAGTCACAGAAGACACTTTGATAGATATATCATCTGGGTGGGGGCTTATTTATATGCTGGTTGTACTCTATTCTGTAATGTTAGTCGTAGTTCTGCACTTTTTGACGATCGTTCTCGATTTCAGTTCAACATGAGAATTTTGGACTGGGCAGTTTTCGGGGTTTACTTCGCTGGTGTCGTGGGCTTTGCCCTTTACCAAAGCAGAAAAAATGTTGGGATAGAGGGTTACTTCCTTGCCAATAGGCGTCTGCCTTGGGGTGTCATAGGATTGTCCGTGATGGCTACGCAGGCCAGTGCTATCACGTTTATTGGAACCACCGGGCAGGCTTTTGATGACGGGATGGAATTTATACAAGTCTACCTTCCACAACCAATAGTAATGGTTGTGCTGTGTGTCTTATTCGTTCCCTTTTTCTATAGAGCAAAAATTTTTACGGCATATGAATACCTGGAAAAGCGTTTCGATTTGAAAACTAGATCAGCCACTAGTCTCATTTTTCTAATCCAAAGAGGGCTAGGTGCTGGAATCGTCCTGTATGCTCCAGCCGTGGTCCTGTCGGTGATCATGGGTTGGGACGAAAAAGTTACCATTCTAATCATGGGTGCCATTACAATTGTTTATGCTACGGCTGGGGGAATAACAGCAGTAATTTGGACCGATGTGATACAAATGATAGTGATGTTCTTGGGGATTGGAGTGGCTATTGCAACATTGTTCGACACTCTGCCGGACAGTGTTGGGTTTGAGGAGGTTGTGTATCTAGGGGGTGTGCAGGATATGTGGTCTAGCATCGACTGGTCCTGGGATCCCACTAATACCTATACGATTTGGTCCGGGATGATAGGAGGATTCTTTTTAGCTCTGGCATATTTTGGGACTGATCAGAGCCAGGTACAAAGATATTTGACTGCTAAATCTCTGAAGGCTAGCAGGCTGTCGCTACTTTTCAATGCATTTTTGAAAGTTCCTATGCAATTTGCGATTCTGTCGATTGGTGTGCTGCTTTTTGTTTTCTATCATTTCGAACGGCCTCCTCTCTTATTTAATGCGGCAGAAGTCACTTTGGCAGAAAGCAGCGAATTCAAGGGGGATTTCCAAGAGCTGAGCACAAAACAAGGCAGTGTACACACGCTAAGAAAGGAGGCTACCCTTGCCTTGTTGGAGGCCAGGAGAGATGGAGGAGAAGTGGACCATCTTCGAAATCAAATTCAGCTGTATGATAACCAGTTGTCGGAGATTCGAAGTGAAGCCAGTTCGATTGTTGAAAATGTAAGGGGCGCTTCATCAAATGATGTGAACTATATCTTCCCATCCTATTTAATAGACTATGTGCCAGCGGGAATCTTGGGTCTGATGATTGCCGTCATCTTTGCAGCTGCAATGTCCTCTCTAGATTCAGAATTAACGGCCCTTTCCAGTGCTACGGTGATAGACTTGTACCAACGTCATTTTCGTCCAGATGCCTCAGAGAGACATCTTCTTTGGGTGTCAAAACTAGCCACCTTATTTTGGGGCTTGTTTGGTTGTGTTGTAGCACTTTATGCAGGGCAGTTGGGGTCTCTTCTGGAAGCGGTTAACCAAGTGGGATCTTTTTTTTACGGATCTCTGCTGGGAGTGTTTCTTTTAGCTTTTCTGGTTAAAAGCTCCAACGGTGATGGTGCATTCTGGGGCCTGCTGGCGGGAATGGCATCTGTTTTTGTGGTTGCACAGACTACCAACATTTCATGGTTATACTATAATGTTGTTGGCGCATTGACAGTACTACTGGTAGGTACACTAGTCAGCTGGATGAGTCCAATTGGAACCTCTCAGGCAGCAGGCGGTTTATAATCTAAGGACTTTGTCGATGGCCAAAGACAACTAGCCCAAAAAGGAGCTTGAAGATAATGGGGGTTAAAGAAAAAGACGTTCAGGATGCCCTGAAAGCTGTAAAGGATCCCGAACTGAATCTGGATTTGGTAGTATTAGGCCTCATCTACGATATCGAAGTCACTGAGTGCAATGTTCGAGTCCTCATGTCCCTGACGTCGCCCATGTGTCCCGTAGCAGAGCAGTTAGTTGCGGAAGCTGAAGCTGCGGTGTCGGCTGTAGAAGGTGTAACGACTTGTGAAGTTGAGTTGACATTTGACCCACCCTGGACGCCCGAAAGAATTTCTCCTCTCATCAGATCTTCTCTTGGGCTTTAGCTGGCAATGAAACAGGAGATGAAGAGTGTGGCTTCACAAATGACCGCGAAAGTGGTTTGGTTGGGGTTCAATACGAAAAGTTTTAGCAAGCTGTGTTTTTATTTCAAGGCTTGTGTGTTGTGCATACTCATGTCCTTGGGTGGATGTGCCACCCCCGATGTAGTTCCGTCTCCCCGTTCGTTGGTTGTTAGATCTGGGGCGAGGATTCCCCCCCAAGAAGATCGTGTGAAGGAGATTGATTCTTGGGTACGGATCCAGCAGGAAAATATTCGAAATGATCCAACGTTCTGGATTATCGGAAAACCATCTTCCGAAGAGATCTATCCTTGGGATAGCTTGAGGATATCTAGTGATACAGCCGAAGTCTTTGCTCCCTCATCTGTTCCCGAAGCTTGGTCGGTGTTGTCTATGTATGGGCATTTCCATCTTATGCAGAAGATGGGTCGTTTGGGGGAGTTTTTACCTGAAGCAATAGGTCAGAACGGTGAAGAAGCTGAGGGTTACCAGTTAGAAAAATTGATTTTAAGTCGTTTGTCGGATGCTTGGTTGTTTGGGCGATCAGCATACGACATTAGTTCATATGGGCCTTTGGACGAGCTACTGTATGCGAAAGAAAATGGATATCTAGAGGCCTTTATTCTGACAGCTAGATCAGGAGACTTTCAGTTAGAAAAGGATTTATGGACGGAACAGAATCCTGGAAAAACATCTGAGTATGAAGCATGGTTCTTAGAGACTTTTGATCGCAAACCCCCTGGTATGCGAGAGTCTGGGTGACGCTATTTTAAATCAACAATAATCTTCCACCCTGGCCGAATATGGCTTAATTCATCGACTGGGGAAATTACGTTAAGATCAATACGTCCGGTTCTATAAAGACGGTCGGTCGATTGCTCGCCACCAAACAGAGGGAACCCAGTTACTGTCAGTTCCAAAGGTCGCTGGTTTTCAGGGCCTATTGCCGTCAGTGTGCCGTTGCGTAACTTGCTGATTTTAGGGAGTGTGCCAAAATCGAAACGAAGTTTTAGGGTCAGTCCTCCATGCGGCCCTAATCTGGTGTCTATAACACCAAAACGTGTGGTAATTTGGGGACTTGCAGAATCCTGACCTGAAATATTACTAGTCTCGTTTTGGTCTGCTGACATATGCGGGTACTCTTGAAGAAAATAGCTATCGTTTCATAAACACTAGGAAAAGACTGTGGGACAAAATAACCAAAAATCAAGCCGAAGAGTATCTAGAGGGCCGTTCGACCTAGAAGAAAAAGAGATGAGGGATCTGGGATACAAAGCCATCGATATCCTTGTGGATCGGTGGACTTCACTGAGAGCGCAGAATGTTTGGGCGGGAGGAACTAGGAAGGAGATGGAGGCAATATTTAGGCAACATCCTCCCGAGCGTCCATCATCGTCTTTAAGTGTCATGACCGAGGCGGTAGAGCAGGTATTAACAAGGGCAGCAAGGATAGACCATCCCAGATTTTTTGCATTTGTTCCGTCCTCTCCAACATGGCCTTCAGTGATCGCTGATGCCTTAGTGTCGGGTTTCAATATTTTCCAGGGAACTTGGTTGGAATCGGCCGCTCCTAGCCAAGTAGAGTTAGTTGTACTCGATTGGTTCCGCGAATGGATTGGGTTTCCAGAATTGTCAGGGGGCATTCTAACCAGTGGGGGTTCTGCGGCAAACCTAAATGCTCTTGTAGTAGCGAGAGGTGAGGTAGATGAGTTGGACCGCGCCGTGGTTTATTGTTCGGATCAAGGACACAGCTCCCTAGAACGTGCTGCTCGGATGGTAGGGATCCGAGATTGCAATATTCGAATTGTTCCATCGACGCAGAAGTACTGCATAGATCTGGATCTTTTGAAAAAAGCGATACAAAAGGACAAAGCCAGTGGGTTAAATCCCAAGGTGGTTTGTGGAAATGGGGGTGCTACAAATACTGGAATTGTAGATCCGTTAGAAGGTCTTGCAGAGATTTGTCAAAGTGAGAACCTATGGTTTCATGTTGATGCTTCCTATGGTGGATTCTCAGTTCTGACCCAAGAGGGTAAAACAAGCCTTGAGGGAATAGAATTGGCTGATAGCGTGACACTGGATCCTCACAAATGGTTGTTCCAGCCTTACGAAGTTGGTTGCTTGATGGTGAGAGACCTGCAGTTGCTCGAGTCGGCATTTCGAGTCACACCAGACTATCTACAAGATATGGATTTGGGCCTCGAGCATGTCAATTTTTGTGACCGAGGATTGCAACTAACGCGTTCAGCCAGGGCTTTCAAGATTTGGGTATCGGTAAAGACTTTTGGAATGAAGTTGTTTCGCGAAGCAATCCAAAACGGTTTGGATTTGGTACGAGATGCAGACTTGTATGTCAGGGAATCGGACACCTTAGAGTTGATGGCAGATGCAAGTCTGGGGATAGTATGTTTTATAGTTAATCCAAGAGGATTTGACTTGAACAAGGAAGAACTCGAAGCCCTGAACAGCGCTGTGCTAGACGATATTGTCGAGAGTGGTTATGCCATGATTTCTTCGACTAAACTAAAAGGACAGTTCGCATTGAGGTTATGTGTAATGAATCACACTGCGAGAAAAGAAGATGTACTCGGAGTACTCAAAACCATTGAAATGACTGCTGAGAGGTTGGCTACGTGCGAGTAGTGTTTCTAATCGTTATTTTTAGCACTATAGCTTTTCTCCTGATCGACCCGTTGAGTCTGTCTGGTGCGGTTTACCTTTCAGTTCTTTTGGTGGGCCTTCCCGGTCTAGCTATTGCCCAACCAGCAGTCTCTAACGTTGCCATGATTTCTCGACAACAAGCGTATGTGACATCGGGTATAACTATATTGTCGATAGGGTCTTTGGCTTTAGCACTGGGACTAAGAGGAGACAATACTGGTAATATGGGTGAATATTTCTATTTAGAAGACTGGTCCCAGGTGATCCTAGCAAGCCTGGCCCTCACTTGTTTGGGGTTGACCATTCTGTCGGTATTTTACCTTCTGCGTAGGTGTCTTGGCATCAGTGAGACTGAGATAACAAGACGTCTGATACCAGTCACACGTAGGGACAAGACGCTCTTCACGGTGCTAGCTGTCTGCGCAGGATTCGGAGAAGAAGTCGCATATCGAGCTTATACCATCTCCACCATAGCGACGGCTACGGGCTCTCCATTTGGGGCGACGGTGCTAAGCTCAGTAGCATTTGGTATGGTGCATTCATATCAAGGCATATTGGGAGTGTTTAGGACTGGAATATTTGGGTTAATGATGGGATTTACCTTACTGTATACGGAAAGTATTTGGTCAGTGATGATGGCACATATTCTTATAAATCTGCTGGTAGGTCTTGTACTGGCAGAAAAACTGATCGACTAAACCTGGAGCTATGATGGATATAGACTTGGCCATTCTTGCTGATGCTGCAACGATTGATGCTACTGGAAAACTAAATATTCTAGGAGTATTCGATCGAATCCAGGTCAACAAATTTCCTGCTCAGTTTGCCCGTGTTGCATTGGTCTTGAGGTTGTCTGCCGGGACCTCTGAAATTGGGTCTCACGAAATGGATATTAAGCTGATTGATCCAAGTGGTCGTGAGATTCTCTCCCTAAATGGGGAGATGCAACTAGGTAGTGGAAGCAGAGCTTCGGGTGGGATCAGGGCGCCCCATATTCTAAATATCGATGGTTTAGTCTTTCCTGAGCCTGGCGTTTACAGTTTTGATGTTAAAATCGATCAGGAGCACCATGTTACTGTGCCATTGTTTGTGGAAGGTTCGGATACGAATTGACTAACGGAGGAAGTAATTATTTGACCGGGGTGCAGGTTGGTAAGATTGTAGGACAATCGAATAGTCACGCCTAACAGCTAAAAGTTATTATTGATTTTTTTCAGGAGGGATCCTTAATGAAGGCCCAGGTAAGGGAGCGCATCTTATTTAAAAACATTGAGGAAGAGATGCGGGAATCTTTCCTTGATTACTCAATGAGCGTAATTGTCCAAAGAGCTTTGCCCGATGTTCGTGACGGCCTAAAGCCAGTACATCGTAGGATACTTTTTGCAATGCATGAGGCGGGACTAAGGCCTGAAAAGGCATATAAGAAATGCGCTACCGTGGTAGGGGATGTTTTAGGTAAATATCATCCGCATGGGGATTCAGCAGTGTACGATGCCCTTGTAAGAATGGTCCAGGATTTTTCACTGAGATACCCCTTGGTTGATGGTCAGGGAAATTTTGGATCCATAGATGGAGATGCAGCAGCAGCTTATAGATATACAGAAGCAAAATTGGCCAGTATTTCGGAACAAATTTTAGCTGATATAGAAAAAGAGACTGTTGATGTAGCGGAAAACTTTGACGGACAAAGACAAGAGCCAGTAGTTATGCCTTCGAGAATTCCTAACCTTCTTGTCAATGGATCTTCTGGAATAGCGGTTGGTCTGAGTACAAATGTACCACCGCATAATTTGGGTGAAGTCGCCGCCGCTCTAAAAGCATTGATTGAGGAGCCCGAGCCATCTCTAGACTTGCTGATGAAGCACATGCCTGGGCCAGATTTTCCTACCGGTGGTCAGATTGTAGGTACCGACGGCATAAGAGCAATGTATGAGACAGGGAAAGGCCGTGTTGTCATGAGGGCAAAAATAATTAAGGAGGCACTCAGAGGTGGTAAGGAGCAACTTGTCGTGACTGAGCTGCCCTATGCCGTCCTTAAAACCAGGATTATTCGCCAAATAGCCACTTTGTCTCGTAAGGGCGGGATTTCAGCTGTTTCGGATATCAGAGATGAATCTGACAGAGATGGAATAAGACTGGTGGTGAAGATGAAAAGGGGAGCCAATAGCGGCAAGATCATCCAAGAGCTCTATAAGAAAACCAGCCTTCAGAGCACCTTCGGCGCAATACTTATTGCACTAGACTCTGGTCAACCTAAACAATTCAATCTCATAGAACTCCTGGAACGTTTTAAAGATCACCGCCTAGATGTTATTCAAAGACGATCGTCGCATGACTTAGAGAAGGCCGAAGCCGAAAAACATATTGTTGAAGGTTTGATAGCGGCATTGGATGCTATAGAAGAGGTCATAGCAATCATAAGAGGCTCGGTAGACAGGCAGGAGGCTCTCCATGGATTAGAAGAACTTTTGGGATTATCAGCAATACAGGCTGACGCCATATTGAACATGAGACTAGCCAAGCTAACCAGCCTGGAACAAAAAAGCCTAAAGACAAGACTTAGGAAGCTGAAGGGTATCATCAAAGAGCTGAAGGGTATCATACGGAGTGAGGCGCGAAAGTTAGAGATAATACACGAGGAACTAGAGGGGATCGTTCAAGAGTATGGCGATGAGAGACGCACTGTGATAACAGAGGGAGGTGAATCCGAAGACTATTTAATTGAAGAAAAGGTGGCTGACGAAGAAGTTGCAGTCACCTATACAGAGCAGGCTTTTGTGAAACGAATTCCCATGCGCTTGTACAAAAGAAGAACTAATTCCGGAAAACCTCTAACCGATATGGATGATTTTGAAGATGACTATGTTAAGAAAGTTTTCTTTACAAGAACTCATGATCATCTACTGGCTTTTACCAAAGAAGGGCGAGTACATTTCGTCCCGGTATCTGACATCACCGAAGGCAAAATCAATTCCAGGGGCAAGTCACTATATGCCCTCACTGGTGGAGACAGAAAGGATTCCATTGTTAGTCTCGTGCCCGCTGGCAATTTGAAAGGAAATAGTTTCATTGTGTCAGTTACGACGAAGGGGATGGTCAAAAAAACAGCCATGGTAGAGTACAGCCATCCTCGTAGTGGAGGTATCATCGCTGGAAAACTAAAAAGTGAAGATCATATCCTTGATGTACAGATGACTGATGGAGATTGTGGTATTGTTCTGCTAACTCGAGAGGGTAGATCTATTCGATTCTCTGAATCGGAGATTTCTGTCGTTGGTCGTGCATCCTTGGGGGTAAAGGGGATCGGATTAAAATCGGGAGATTCAGTAGTGAGTATGCTTGTCGTCAGAAGGGAAGGTACAGTTTTGTGCGTTGCCCAAGACGGATCTGGTAAAAGGATAAATCTTGGGGAGCTTCCTCTAAGGAAAAGAGGTGGCTTAGGTATAGCGATGTTAGATAGTGAAGAGGGATTATTGGTGTCCGCAATGGAAGTTGCAGACGGAGACCGGTTGAGTGCAGTCACCAACGATGGAAAGGATTACATCATTAACATTGAAGATGTTCCAATTCAAAAACGAAGTGAAGGCGCCCGTCCTCTGATGAATGTCGTCAGCGATTCTGAGGTAACCGAAGTGGTTTTTGAGCATGTTGGTACTAGAGAGGCAGTGGAGGAAGAGGCAGTGGAGGAAGAGGCAGTGGAGGAAGAGGCAGTGGAGGAAGAGGCAGTGGAGGAAGAGCAAATGAATTTGCTTGACTAATGATTATCTAATCATCATGGTCGGAAGCGATCCCTTCCTCCAAGAGCAATTTTATGTCTGACAGTTTGAGCATAGAAATGGCTATTTCGGCCTGTTCACGGGTCTTTTCTCTATACAGTATGGGTGTTTGGAGATGACCGGTGATCCCTAGCCCAGTGCTCGCCCATCTTGGAAATACTAGATAGACGATATAAGGAGCTTCCAGGTCTTTACTAGTTTCAATTTCCACCGATACGGTATAGGGAAATCCATCTGAACCCTCAAAAGCAGGTGGCCTCTCGTGGACTTCGGTATAGCCTCCGAGTGTCGCTTCATCAAGCCCGTCAGCTTTATTTTCTTTTTTCATGCAGATCAGTGTTTAGGTTATGCTATCAAGTGTATTTATAGGATAGAACAAATAATCGCAAAATGCAGGTTGCAGTTTGTGGTATGCTTTTGTGGGACTTACTATGGCCTCAACATTGAAGTGGTGATTTTTCCAGGAAAGCAAATGCGAGCAGCAATTTTTTCAACACACGGTAGTTCCGAAGTTATTGAAATTCAGGACTTAGAAGCACCGGTCCCAGGACCCCAAGAAGTGAGAATAGAGGTACGTGCTACAGCCATGAATCACCTTGATCTCTGGGCGCGTCGAGGCCTTCCTTTCGAGATTCCTATGCCTCATATAGGAGGGTCCGACCTTGCTGGAATCGTTGATCTTGTGGGCTCAAATGTAGATGAGAGCGTCATAGGATCGAAGGTGGTGGTCAACCCCTCCTTAAACTATGAATGGTATGAATCACGAAATCCAGGCATTGGTTTAGGAAAAAAACCCTTTCAAATACTAGGTGAACACACTCAAGGTGGTATGGCTGAATATGCTATAGCTCCCTATGAAAATCTCCTCCAGATTCCTGAAGATGTATCATTTGAAGTTGCCGCCGCCGCCCCGGTGGCGTACGTAACGGCCTGGCATGCCCTGGTAAGTAGGGGAAAACTTCGTCCAGGAGAAAAAATATTGATAACCGGTGCTTCAGGTGGAGTCTCAACCGCCGCCATACAAATAGCAAAACTGATAGGAGCAAAAGTCTATGCTGTAACTAGGGGTCCTGAAAAAATGGCCCGCATTAAGGCCATGGGAGTGGATCATGTATACGATCGCGGACTCGGAGATTTTTCCCAAAAATTATGGGAGGACACAGAAAAACGAGGTGTGAATGTGGTGCTAGATTCTGTTGGAGAGCCAATGTGGGAAGGATGTTTTCGCTCATTGGGACAGAGTGGCCGACTATTGGTTTTTGGAAGTACGGGTGGTTCGGTAGTAACGAGTGATTTGCGATCCATCTTTTGGAAACAGTTATCGATTATAGGCTGTACTATGGGAACCCAGGGAGAATTTGAAAGGGTCATGCAGCTAGTTTTTGATGGGACGTTGAAACCAGAAATACATAGTGTCCTGCCCCTAGAAAAAATTAGAGAGGCTCATGATTTACTTGAAATGGGCGAAGTTTTTGGTAAGCTCGTGCTGGTACCATGAAGAAACTACAAAAACAGGTGGATGACTGGATCTCGCGATTTGAAGAAGGATACTGGCCTCCACTAACCAATTTGGCACGATTGATGGAAGAGGTAGGAGAGCTCTCACGCATAATGAATCACAGCTTTGGTAATAAACCAAAGAAATCTGAAGAGCGGGACCAAAGGCTTTCGGAAGAACTAGCAGATGTTTTGTTCGTCATTATTTGTATCGCTAATGAGCAAGGTATTGATCTGGAAGAAGCATTTGAGGGTGTCCTGAAAAAATATCGCGATCGAGATAGTGATCGGTGGACGTTAAAAAAGACATCCTAAAGAAGTTAAGTGCTCATATTCAAATGTGATGGTGCAGGTCTTTATCTTGGCCAGCAATTGATAAAATGGTCGATATCATCTATGGAATTGTAGAAGTGTGGACTTGCTCTCACATGTCCTGGCCGACTATCAACAATGATATCTTTTTGCGCTAGCTCTTCGACAATCTTGTCAGGTTGAGTCGATTGGATCATAACGATGGCCGAACGGTCTGAAGGGTTTTCTGGGACAGTTAAATCGAGTCCCTTCGCTAGGAGTTGAGCAATGAGATGTTCCCTGAGCCATGTGTTCCTCTCGTGTATCTTTTCAATTCCTATCTCGTCTATACATTCTTGGCCCCCTAATGCCGTGTAGATGGTTGGGAGTGCCGGAGTTCCCATTTCAAAACGACGAGAATCCTGGTGTGGTTCAAAATTGTCAAGTTGAAAATCAAATTGATCTCTTGCTGCAAACCAGCTTGTGATTCTGGGGTACATCGTCTCGATGAGTTCGTGGCGAACGTAGAGATAAGATAGGCCTGGCCCCCCGCAGAGCCATTTGAGAGATCCGGTGGTATAAAAATCAACTGAGCTTTTTGCGAGGTCTACTGGTATTTGTCCAGGTGCTTGATAGCCATCAACGAGCAAGAAGGCCCCTGATTGATGGGCTATATCTGATAGCGTCTCAATGTCTTGGATATAGCTAGTCGTGTAAAAGATATGACTGGTAGCAATTAATGCTGTTTTGTCGTCCACAGCATCAGCAAATTGTTGAGGGTCTATTTTGACCCCATCGGTGGTGGGAAGAACCACTAACTCAATGTCTGGCTTTACTGCCCATTGAAATGCCAGAGTTGGAAAATCTAGTTCAGTGCAGACAACCTTGTTCCTTTTTTTGTAATCAAGGCATTCCGCGATTACCGAAAGTGCTGTGGATGTAGATGGCAGTAAAGCCAATTCTCTTGTTTCCGCACCGAGAAAAAAAGAGACTCGGCTACGCAGTTCCTCTATGACATTGGTCCATGTACTATACCAGGCTGAAGCTCCGTGGGAGTTCCAAATATCTTGGAACTCCCTTAGGCGTGTCATTGAGCGTTGGGATAGAGCACCAAGTGAGCAAGAATTTAGGTAGGTTTTATTTTTGAGAATAGGGAATTCTGAGCGAATCTGGTTGAGTTCCATGGTCAGGCTCTTGAGTCGTTAAATGTACTGATAGTCCAGAGAGTTTCCGGGCCTGTTTAACCTGTGGTTTTTGTCCGATGTTTCATGATTGAACTGTAACTCTAAGGTTTGTGTGTAATTGATGAAAGGTGTTATGAGGGGAAATATGAATTTGACCAGGAGCCTAGAGAAAAAAATTAAATCGCTAGGATTTGATTTCTATGGTATTTCTAGTGTTGATCCTAGTTCACATGTCGACTTTTATTTGGATTGGTTGGCTAGGGGGGCACATGGAGAAATGCACTATTTGGAAAGGAGGGATGCTGTCGATAGGCGTTTTGACTTAAAGAAAACATTGCCATCTGCTAGAACAGCATTGGTAGTTGCCCAGAATTATTTTCAGGACGATTCAGTGGATCATGAGGGTGATGAATCTCGAGCTATCATCGCAAGGTATGCTAGAGGTGAAGACTACCATGATGTTATCAGAGGAAAATTAAGAACGCTACATAGCTGGATAAATCAGAGCCTGGAAAAGGAGGTCCAAGGGGTGGCTTATGTTGATACGGGACCTATTTTAGAAAGGGAGTTGGCTCAGAAGGCGGGTATTGGTTGGTTTGGCAAAAATACCATGCTCATTAATCCTAAGCAGGGGTCCTATTTTTTTCTGGGAGTTTTGCTAATGGATCTCGATATCACTCCAAGTAAGGCTTTTTCTGAAGATCATTGTGGGTCTTGCACGAGCTGCCTGGATAGTTGTCCAACCAATGCGCTTTTAGGACGGGATCAAGATGGGGCACCCATTATGGATGCTCGAAAGTGCATATCTTATTTAACCATTGAGCATAAGGGAAGCATACCTGTAGAGCTCAGAGAGAAGATGGGAAATAGAGTCTATGGATGTGATATTTGCCAGGAAGTTTGCCCTTGGAACATTAAATTTTCAGTTTCGGGTTCAGATCCCGCATTTATGACTCGCAAAGGTTTGGATGGTCCTACCTTACTCGATTTGGCGGAACAACTCGTTAAGATGGACGATGCGGATTTCCGAGTCAGCTATAAAAAGTCACCCATAAGTAGGGCCAAACGCAAAGGATTATTGAGAAATGTGTGTGTGGCCATGGGTAATTGGGGCTCAAGAGAGTGCATACCATTGCTCAAAAGAGCAATGGGTGACCCTGAGCCTCTAGTGCGTGAGCATGCTAGCTGGGCCTTGGATAAAATTCAATCTACAAATGAGGGCTGATATGTTTTCTGGATCGGTTGAAGTCATTAGTAGAGAAAAAGGATGTGTCAGATGTCTTTAGTTCCATGTTACGAGTGTTCTCAAGAAATTTCAGATAAGGCGTCTGTGTGTCCAAGTTGTGGCGCCCCGAGAGGAAAGGGTTGGTTTAAAGACTACTATGAGGACCGTCCTTTGCTAAGAGAAGGAGGGCACTTTCGGGGACAGCGAGACGGTAAGTACAAAGAATATTTTGAGAATGGAGAAGTGGCTGTTTTGGGAGAGTATGCATCTGGAAAGAGAATCGGTATATGGACTCGCTTTCATGAGAATGGCTCAGTGTGGAAAATCCAACAGTTTGATGAAAGTGCAGAGAATGAATTTATGATTGGCGAATATCGAGAGAATTATGACAATGGCCAATTGCAACAGAGGGGTTTTTACCAGGGAGGGCAAAGAAATGGTTTGTGGATAGAATATTATGACAATGGTCAGGTACGTGAAAAAGTGACGTGGAAGGATGGTCACCGACATGGACCTTACGAAGAATACGAGCAGTCTGGCGCACTAAAATCAAAAGGGATGTTCCATATGGGAGAAAAGTGTGGATCCTGGGTGGAGCAAGAAGATCAAGTCCAGTACGCCTCTTGTCCTGGAGAATAGACATCTGTATCAAGAAATTTTTGATAATGGCCTCTGTGGTCACCGAGTTGCTAGAATGGCCGTACAAGTAATTTTGGAAATGTGGTGAATTGGATGCCAGAAGTGATTATCTTCTGTGGCTACCCATGAAACTCTTTAGACTGGAAAATAATTGAATGTTCTTGGCTCTTAAAGAAGGAGGAATGGCTTAAAATGTCTTCTAGAAAATTTTCCTCTGGCGAATGGGCTGTCATATTGGGTGGCTCTAGCGGTTTTGGGCTAGCCAGTGCTCGCAAGCTAGCCAGCCAGGGTTTAAATATCTGCATTGTGCACAGAGATCGAAGGGGTGCGATGAGCCGTATTGAACCTGAATTCGATAAGATTCGTGGAGAAGGTGTATCGTTAATAACTCACAATAAGGATGCTCTCAATCCAGACGTGAGAGAGGACATCTTAGATGATCTAAGGAATAAAGGAGGCTGTGACGGTGCTGTTAGAGTCCTCCTTCATTCAATAGCTTTTGGCAACCTAAAGCTGATTGCTCCAGAGGGACGACAGGGTGAAGAATCGAGGAAGCGTCTGGCAGATGAGCTCGGTATAAAAGACGCAGAGCTGACTTCTGTTATCGATAGGCTTTTCGTTGAAGGCCATGATGGCCTGCAGGGTTTGACTTCTCCTCCAGAATACTCATCCGAAAATCTCCTCGATGAAGAGGATATGGCTCGAACCATTGAATCAATGGGGACTAACCTTTTGGCATGGACGCAAGGTATGGTGGAAAGAGGCCTCTTCTCTGATGATGCTCGAGTTTTGGGATTAACTAGTGAGGGCAATAAGGTAGCCTGGAAAGGCTATGCTGCAGTTGGAGCTGCTAAGGTTGCCCTAGAGTCNGTTTCTCGATCGATTGCTGTGGAGATGGCCTCTTTAGGTGTCAGATCGAATATCATCCAAGCNGGGGTCACAGANACTCCCGCTCTTCGTATGATTCCAGGAAACTCTCACCTAAAGGCGCAGGCTCGAATNCGCAATCCTTTCAATAGACTCACCACTCCAGAAGATGTGGCNAATGTGGTCTANTTGTTATCGCTTCCTGAATCTTCTTGGATCAACGGAGCAATAATNAGGGTGGACGGAGGAGAGAGCATTTCAGGAGCTTCAAGGTGAGTTTTTTCTTGCATGGCTTAGGTCATTTTCACCCCNAGAANGTCATCACCAATCAGTTTCTAGAAGACCTAGATATTGGTACTGATGANCAATGGATTTTAGANCGAGTAGGNATACATAGTAGGAGAACGGTGTTGTCACTNGACTATATCAAGGAAACAANGAACATAGATTNTAGGCAGGCTGGAGAAGCGAGCATNTATACTCATGCAGAAACTGGCAAGATGGCTGCAGAGATGGCTCTTGCTCGTTCTGGACTGAGCAGAGANAGCATAGGGATGGTGATAGCTGGATCAAGTAGGCCANGCTTTTCATCTCCTGCGGANGCATGCACCATAGCTAAGGAATTGAATATGGAAGTTCCTTCTATTGATGTTAATTCAGCTTGCACCAGCATGTGGGCCGCATTGTATATGNTTTCGATGATGCAGCCAGANAAATTACCAGAGTATATTTTGNTAGTGACCCCCGAGACCCTGACTACTTCTGTTGACTATTCAGACAGGTCTGCGTCTGTACTTTGGGGGGATTGTACGACNGCNGCAGTGCTTTCAACTAAAATCCCTTCCGAAATTAAAATTCTGAANAACACCTTTGAATCTAGTCCAGCTGGATTTGAGAAAGTGGTAGTGCCACTATTTGGACATTTCAATCAAGAAGGGAGAACAGTTCAGATGTTTGCAATCAAAAAGACAGTTCGCTGTTTGCGTTCTATACAGAAGGTTTTTCCTTCGCCNGGGTACCGGTTACATTTTATTGGCCATCAGGCCAATTTGCGTATGTTGGAAACAGTGTGCGATACTTGTGAGATTCGAAAAGAAAGACACCATNNCAATGTGGAGAACTATGGAAATACAGGCGCAGCGGGAGCACCTTCAGTGTTATCTATGAATTGGGATCTGTGGTCCGCGGGAGATGAAATTGCCATGGTAGGTGTTGGCTCTGGACTTTCCTGGTCGAGCTATGTTCTTCANTTTGGAGCAGTCCAATGACATACGAAGATTTCAAGAAGTGCTCACATTTCTCTCAGGAAGAAGTGTTGGCTTTGGCATACGGAAACCTCTTTAATGACGCCCCCAAAGAATACAACACTAGGTTGCCTTTGCCACCTATGTTGATGATTGATCGTATTGATCATATTTCAAGCAAAGGGAACAAGGGAAAAATAGTCGCTGAGCGTGACGTAAACATTAACGATTGGTTTTTTCAGTGCCATTTTTTGGGCGATCCAGTACAACCCGGGTGCTTGGGATTGGANGGTGTATGGCAATTGTTAGGCCTTTATTGCGCCTGGAAGGGTGCTCTNGGAAGTGGCCGGGCCCTTGGTTGTTCTGAAGTGGAGTTCTTCGGGCAGATAAGACCTCACGACGGCGTTATGAGGTACGAACTTAGGATTGTGCGCTACCAGGACTTAGTCAACTCGGGATCTTCGGTTGTTATTGGCGATGCTACAGTTTTGATTGACGACGAACCTATTTACGAGATCAAGAGAGCAAAGGTGGGCGTGTTNCGCGATATAGACTATCCAGATTATCCATGGCCTACAGCAAGAGGAAAGGGTGGGAGGATGGAAAGTGAGTGAAGTAAGCTCTGAAAGTGTCATGTTGAGNGGCAAGGAGATCTTGACACTTCTACCGCAACAGGAGCCGTTTCGTTTCGTAGATAATATTTTAGAGGTAGATGAAGATCACATAATTGCTAACTATCGTTTTAGACCCGAAGCAGATTTTTACAAGGGTCATTTTCCAGGGAACCCGGTTACACCAGGAGTGATTCTTCTCGAGTCACTAGCACAGGTGGGNGTGGTTGCCCTAGGTATATATCTTTTTGCGTTAGAGGAGGGGTTAAGAGGNGTGACAGACAAGATAGCTCTTTTTGTAGATGCTGATGTGGAATTCAGTGGAATAGTTTTACCGGGAGAGAAGGTGATTATCTCTGGGAAAAAGGTTTTTTTCCGTCGAAATAAGCTTCGGACTGAAGCAATGATGACTACTGAAGACGGTAGCTTGGTTTGTAGTGGTACGATCTCTGGCCTGAGGGTTCAGCAGTGAACCATAGAGTAGTGGTCACGGGGATGGGAGTTGTGGCTCCTAATGGAGTGGGGCTATCTGATTACAGTAGAGCGCTCAGGGCAGGGGANTCAGGTATAAGACACGTACCGATAATGGAAGAATTGAAATTTGGATGTACGGTGGGAGGGATACCACAGGGTGTTGATGCAATTGCAGAGGATTATTTCACCGCTGAAGAATTGATGGCTATGAATACGAGTCATCGATATGGATGCATTGCTGCAGTAGACGCATGGACGGATGCTGGCTTTGAACGTCCCTCCTCAGAGGACCAGGAAGTACATTGGGATGCAGGTGCGGTCATAGGAAGTGGNATTGGAGGCCTAGACACCGCAGGTGANCGACTAATCCCGTTTGTTGATGGTGGTCGTGTCCGAAGACTAGGGAGTACAATGGTTGAGCAGATAATGGGTAGCGGTGTCTCAGCTAGAGTCGCAGGATTATTGGCTCTTGGAAACCAAGTTACAGCAAATTCTAGTGCCTGTAGCACTGGCACTGAAGCCATTNTTGAAGGGTATAATCGAATTAGAACAGGTGCTTCCAGGAGAATGTTATGTGGAGGAACGGAGGGCTCGAGCCACTACATATGGGCTGGATTCGATTCTATGAGGGTACTGTCTCGTAAGTATAATGATGAGCCTGGAAGGGCTTCGAGGCCCCTGAGTGCATCAGCTGCAGGGTTTGTACCCAGTAGCGGTGCGGGTGTTTTGCTCCTGGAAAACCTGGAAGATGCAGAATCAAGAGGTGCTCGTATTTACGGTGAAGTGTTAGGTGGGGATATCAACTGCGGAGGACATAGGAGTGGTGGCAGTATGACGGCCCCTAACCCAGAGGGAGTGCAGAGATGNATTAGGGCGGCAGTTGAAGACTCCGGGATCGAACCTGAAGAAATTGATGCAATCAATGGTCATTTGACAGCGACTGGTGCAGACAGTAGCGAGGTTGTTTCTTGGTCCAAGGCCTTGGGTCTNGGTCCAGAAAATTTTCCACTAATAACTTCGACTAAATCGATGATCGGACACGCACTCGGTGCAGCTGGGGCACTTGAAGTAGTAGCTTCTATGTTAATGCTAGANGGNAATTTTGTGCATCCATCGATCAACTGCGAGGATGTACACCCTAAGGTTGAAGAATTTGCTGGATCCATACCACACACGGTTGAAGAATTACCGCAACTTAGTACTATTATCAAAGCTGGTTTCGGTTTCGGTGATGTAAACGTTTGTGCAGTTTTTAGGAAATGGTTGAATAACTAACTTAGATTTTGGTTTCGGGTTGTCATTTTAATAAGGGAGTAGGGNTACTTATGACCAGAGAGGACGTTTTTCAGAAAGTCATGGATATAATNAAGCCATTTGTAAAGAATGANGATGTNTTTCAACANGCNAATGAAAGCACTAACATACTTCAGGACCTCAAGGTCAATTCGGCTCGTTTGGTCGATATTATCCTTGATTTTGAAGATGAATTTGATATTGAAGTCGAAGATGAGGATGCGGATTCAGTAAATACGNTTGGTGATGCAGTTTCTTTGATTATGGAGAAACTTCCTGCTTGAAAGCCCTNCCGCTTGGTGTTCGATTTAGGCTAACGCTACAGAGGGAAGTGGGTCGANTTCTGGGNATCATATGGATNATTCCTATCGCATGGTTTATGCGATTCGTGATGNGATACAGNATAAAGGACCTGAAGGANGTGCGGAGGCGTTATAGGGAACTGGTGACTGAAAATCAGANCCCTATACTCATTTGTNCAAANCACCTGACTATGGCAGACTCAGCTGTTATAGCTTGGGCTCTCGGGGGAAGTTGGTGGTACTTATTTAGGTATTCTCGCCTGCCGTGGAACATCCCAGAGTACAAGAATTTTTCTTTTCTTTGGTTTGTGGGTATAGGAGCCTGGATAACAAAGTGCATTCCAGTAATTAGAGGTGGTGACAGGAAAGAAATATCNAAGGTTATAAACAAAATTGATTATCTNCTGCGAAAAGGAGAAACTGCTCTTATTTTTGCAGAAGCTGGTCGCAGTAGGACTGGAAGGGTAAGAGTTGATTCTCATGCGCAGGCTGTAGGAAGAGTGATGACTGCGGTTCCAGAGTGTCAGGCCTTGTGTGTCTATATGAGAGGAGATAAACAGGATACTTGGTCCACTGTGCCAAAACGAGGAGATTCAATTTATTTGGATTTCCATATGTTTAGGCCAGAATCGGAGTTTTCTGGTATGCGACGATCTAGAGACATAGCGCGACAAATAGTCAGTCATATTGCAGATATGGAATCGGAGTATTTTGCTAATCGGAAATGACCTTGTGGATTTGAGTGATCCTCAAGCCGATCCTCAATCTATTCACCCGCGATTTGATCAAAGAATTCTAACCGATCATGAGCATCGCTTGGTGGAATCCGCCTCAAGCGCACACAGGTTGCGATGGATGTTGTGGGCAGCAAAAGAAAGTGCTTTTAAGGTNTTNAAGAAGATTGATACAAAAATCGCCTTTCATCCTCAGGAGTTCGAAGTGAGTATAGATTCCTTGGATCGAATGAGAGTTCATCACAATAGCTTTGTATTGGAAACATTAGTGTACAGAGCGCCCCAGTGGGTGCACGCAGTGACTACTACCAGTTTCAAGTCCTCCATATCGGGGAATAGGATGCATTCCAGAGTGTTCGAACTGCAGTCAAGTGAAGTGGAGGTCGATCAGAGTGCTGAGGTGCGAACCTTCACGCGCAAAACCCTAAGCGTCTGGTTAGGAGTCTCTTGGCAGGAAGTGGAGATTGTGACCGAAGACAGGATTCCTAGAGCGTTGAAGAAGGGCCAGGCCCTAGATATTGACCTTTCTTTGTCTCACGATGGCAATTTCGTAGCTTGTGCATGGATTGAAATGTCCCAATAAACTCAGGACTATTCCCACTCAATAGTAGCAGGTGGCTTGGATGTGATATCTAAAGCCAGACTCGAAACCCCACTAATTGCAAGTATACGGGCCCTTAGTTCCACAAGCACATCTTTGGAAAGGTTCACGGGTACGGCCGTCATTCCACGCGCAGACATTATGGGACGCACTACAACCATTTCCCCTGTCTGTCCGTCCAGTTCTATCGGTAACAGGACCGTTGGACACTGCCAGATTTCATGATATAAGTCGTGTGATCTGAGGGTTTCCATCACTATAAAATCAGCCTCTCTTAGGATATCTAGACGTTTGCGGGTTGCGGTGGTTGATAGAGGTCGGGCAACTTCGGGGATNTCATCAGACAAATTCCAGATACAGCGATTAATGTTTTCGACTTCCGCTGTTAGAGAGGAAACCACTTTGATCAGGCTGTCCCATGGTAGGTGTCCAGAGACCAACACAGGGTATTCGTAAGCTCTTAAGTCTGCTTTGACCCCAACTGATTTAATGGGAAGTACCATCCCAGATACGCCGAGTTGCGTAGAGATTTCTGAAACAGATGTTTGAATACTAGGAAGATCAATGGTAGAGGCGTCACCACTACTACAGAGTAGTCGGACTCCAAGGCCGGGCCCAGGGAAGGGGTGGCGATCGAGTGCTTCTCTGGGAATCCCAAGAAGTTCTCCTAGCTCTCTGACTTCGGTTTTGTATAGTTCCACCAGTGGCTCAATCACTTTTCCTCGCCCTATCATTTTCTCTATGGCAGGGACTCGATTGTGATGTGTTTTTATAGTGTCAGCTCGTTTTGTACCCCCACTTTCTATAGTGTCAGGGTATATTGTTCCCTGCCCGAGTAAATGTTCTTCAATACCGATTTTTTCTGCTTGATCTTCGAACACCTCGATGAAAGTATCGCCTATGATGCGACGCTTGGCCTCAGGGTCAACGATACCGCTCAATGCTGAAAGGAATCTCTCACTGGCATCGACAAAATGAAGATTGGTTCCCAGGCCCAATTTTTCAAAAAGTTTAAGTACGTTGCTACTTTCCTGTTTTCGCATTAAACCATTATCGACGTGAAGGAGATGAAGTCGATCAGGGCCAATAGCCCTTCCGATCAAAACTGCCGCTACAGTCGAGTCCACCCCGCCTGAGGCAAGTAAGAATACGGACTTTTCTGCGACTTGTTTACGAATGTCAGCTTCCTTTTGTTCTATGAAACCATCCATCGACCAAGAGGAAGTGCAGCCACATATTTCATAAAGAAAATTGGCTATCATTTTATGACCATTTTCTGTGCTATCCACTTCCGGATGGAATTGGAAGCCATATCGCTGCAAAGTATCAGATGCTATGGCAGCATATCGGTGTTCAGCCTCGCCATCTGGGGTAAGAGTCACACCTATTTCCTGAAAGTCAGGACCTATTTCTGCAACAGAATCGAAGTGACTCATCCAAACGGTTTCACGGGAGGATAAACCAGAAAATAAAGGGTGGCCTTGTTGGGTTTGTAGCTCTGAATAACCCCATTCTCTTCCACCATGGATGACTTTCCCTCCGTAGTGTTGGGCTATTTCCTGATGTCCAAAGCAAAATCCCAAAATAGGGATATCTAAGTCATAGATGTCCTTGTTGTAATCAGCATCTTCACCGTGAGAAGCTAGGCTTGGGCTTCCAGAGATGATGATACCTTTATACCCACGGAAAGCCTCTATGGGATCTTCGGGCTGAAGAATTTCTGCAAAAACACCCTGGCGCCTCACTTTGGTAGCTATCAGATGAGCGTACTGCCCTCCGAAATCAATTATTGCGATAGTATCGTGTATCTTCATTAGTCGATGTACATTGGTTTGCAATTGTTGTTGAGCTTACAAAAACTAACCCTCTGCGGGAAGGGACGATGATCCAATCAGTAATGCCTTTGGTAGTAGGAGGCTTGTTCATCGATGGTCAAGGTTGCCGTTCCAAATCGTGCTCTAAAAGCTTTTCCAAGGGAATATTGAGATCCTGATGTTTTCAGCCTCCCATAGAAAAATATTGATAGCAGTTTTGACATTGTCTTTCATCGTTCAGTCTGTTCTTGTGTACTCTGATGATCGGCAAGAACCCCTCTCAGAAGATGCGCTCGCTGGCCGTCTGTTGTGGCATCGCAATGGTTGCCAGGTATGCCATCAAATCTATGGCCAAGGGGGATTCCTTGGACCAGATCTCACGAATGTAGCAAGCAATATCGATAGGCCAAGATTGGAGTCCTTGCTGACGATGGGAAGTGGGCAAATGCCACCTTACGGATTCTCCTCGCAGGAAGTCTCCCAGATGGCTTCATACCTAGAAGCTCTGGACAGGCCTGACTTAGGGCGAGGACAGTTGCGTATGGGAGAAACTATAGAGGGGAGTGGTCCTTGGGGAGCATTCGATGCAATTATAGTAAGGGCGCTGGGTGAGTCTGATCCGATTATCCTGAGTGGGTATGAAGTACTCGCCAAACGGTCCTGTGGTGCATGCCATATTCCTCTCGATGTGTCTCTGGTGGGAGCTCCAGATCTTTCAATAACAGCAGACGAATTGACAGTCGATGAAATTAAGGAGNTTTTAGTGGCTGGACGTCCAGCCCTAGGAATGCCCGCTCCATTTCCTCAAATGGAGGATAGAGAACTAGAGAGCTTAGTTTCTTTCTTGGAGTGGTTTTCTGAAAATCGAACCGAACTTGAGAGTCAGCTTTCGATTGGTTCTCGTTACCGAGAACCAATCGACTGGAAGAGCATTCCTTGGTGGGAATTCCGATGAACAGTATAGAGAATAAACATCTTTCCTTTGAGAGTGGCGATCACATAAGAAAATTTGCTGTTTTGACATTCATGAGGGGCGGTCTGGTATCGGTGGGGATTACTCTAATAGCTGGGCTTCTAGCTGCGTTCTATTCTATACCAGTTTTGGCTCCTTTTTTTCAGAGCTTGGGAATTGATCTGAGGCAATTGCGGCCTATCCACACGACTTTTGCTTCAGCNTGGATGTTCTTNGGGGGTCAGGCAGTCGTTCATAGGTATCTGATGGATTGTGCAGGAGCTATAACAAAGGGAGACCGCCTGAGATTGCGAGTGCAGGTCTGGTGTTGGCTTTTGGCAGGGTTAGGGATCTTACTGACATTAATGTTTCGANTTGGATCCGGACGGGAATATCTGGGNTTTCACCCTTCTTTTTCTGCTTTGATTTTAATCGGTTGGTTCTGTTATGCCTGGAATTTTTTCAGAGTAGTATCTTCGGGTTTTTGGAGTCGTCCCGTATATGTCACGATGTGGGGAGTAGGAACAGTATTCTTTGTGTACACGTTTCTCGAGCAACACGCGTATTTGATTCCAGCCATTTGGTCTGATCCAATATTGGATATGAGGATACAGTGGAAAGCTACAGGCACTTTGGTCGGTTCCTTCAATCTCTTTGTCTATGGGTCAGTCATCTATATAGGGGAAAGGATATCAGGGGATTCCAGGTACGGTCATTCCAAAACAGCTTACGCTCTTTTTGGTGTTGGNCTTCTGAACTCTTTCACTAATTTTGCACACCATAGNTATCATTTACCACAGAGCTCTTTGGTGAAATGGATTGCTTTTGTGGTAAGCATGTTGGAGATAATCATTTTTCTTAGGGTAGTATCGGACTTATGGATCCTCGTTCAACAAAAGAATGGTGAATTTGAGGCCACAAAAGTCAGCTTCGGTGCAGCGAAATTTTGGACTGCTGCTATAGTCGGTTCTGCAATTTTGATATCAATACCTCCTCTTAATTCCATCATACATGGAACGTATGTTGTGTCGGGTCATGCTATGGGGGCTATGATTGGTATTGATACGATGATTTTGTTTGGTGCACTAATCTGGATGTTAGCAGANGCGTTTGGAGCAGTGGGNGGAACAAAGGAGCTGANGCAGTTAAGGAGCAAGTACCTCTATTGGTCTATNGTAGGCCTTAATGTTTCTGTGGCTNTATTGGTTGGATGGTTGCATTTNTCTGGTTTTATGACTGGGTTATTTCGCTTAAGATTTGCTCCAGAAGAGGTNTATATCGCTCCAGCGTGGCTTGACTCTAGCAACGCTATAATGTTTGCGGNTACTGGAGTCCTATGTTTTGGTTTTTTTGTNGCNGTCTTGAAAANTCTTTGTCCATTGGCATTTAACAAGCAAATTGTCAGGATTTCTCAGGATCTTGACGAGGGTTCTAGATTATAGGTTCGCTACAAAATTAAAGGNGGGATAAAATGGCCAAAAAANCAGGGATCTTTCGCAACGTGCCTCATACGGGTGAAACGTTGTGCATANNAGAGGCAATCAAGAGCGGCTTCAATACACGTAGGACACAATGGTGTAACTTTGCCCAGGGGGAGCCTGAAGTTAGTCAGTTTCAGGATGCGCCAAGTCGTTTGAGTTGGATAACACTAGAGACCCACGATCATGAATCCAGTCCAGTGGGAGGAAGTGATGAGCTGCGGGACTCAATAGCTCAATANTATAATCANCTGTATCGAGAAGACTTAGATTCNAAATATAAGAAAGAGAATGTTTCTGTAGCACCAGGTGGGAGAGTAGCCCTTTCCAGAATCCTAAATGCTCTTGGGGATGGGAAGNTTGGTTATCGCAATCCTGANTGNCCNTCCTATCCGCACCTCTTGCANAATCATGAGTATCGNTTGAAACAGGTTCCTTTACAGGCTAGTCCAGATAAAGNATTTNNTGTGGATTTAGCACAGATAGAAAAACACGTATCTGGAAAGAAGCTNAGCTCTTTTCTCATGAGCAATCCATGTAATCCAACTGGGCAGATCATGTCTGGANCAGAGTTGAAGAAATTAGTGACGATTGGTCGTNAANATAAATGTGNGATGATAATGGACGAANTCTATTCNCACTATGTTTTTGGCTTAGAAGGAGAGGAGGGGGACAGGCCTCTTTCTGTAGCACCTTTTGTCAGAAATGTAGATAGAGATCCTATTTTGATTGTAGATGGTCTGGGTAAAGGATGGCGTTATCCTGGATGGCGTTTGAGTTGGATTNTAGGTCCACCTAAACTGATCGAAGCAGTCAATAACGTGGCNCACTATTTTGACGGTGGTGCAAGTGTGCCAGCACAGAGACTCGCCATTAAGGCACTAGAAGAAGGTCGTTCTCAGCAGGAGAGAACAAGAGGACTGCAGGTCTTTACTGAAAAACGATCAATNTTGACCGAGAAATTTCAAGAGCTTGGNATGAAGTGTGTCGAAGAACCNTGTGGCACNTTCTATGTGTGGGCTGATATACGNGGACTTCCAAAGGGCTTGAACAATGCTGACAAGTTCTTTCGACGTGCATTGGAAGANAAATTAATTGTAATTCCAGGAAAGCATTTCGATCTCAATCCAGCAAATAAGACGTCGGCATCTAAGGNACTGAAGAATTGGGTACGTTTTTCTTTCGCACCATCNACAACCAGCTTGTCGATGGGTGTNGAGACACTGGCTGCAATGATCGAANGNGCTNGNTAGCANTCCTGGCTTGTCAGGTATGAGAATTGGGNAAGATATCAATTGAGAAGTNATNNCAGNNATTGGCGTGATCAAGCATCNGCTACTCTATTAGAAAAATTTCTAGAAGAAAGCAACATNGAGGGTCACACGATACTAGAGCTACTGACTTCGCCAGAGTCTAGTGACAGCTTCCCCTATGGATCTCCTAAGAAAGTCGATAGGTGGAGTAGGGCTNCAAGATCGAACCAAGANGTNCGGCACTGGCCTGAGAAGAATCAATATGACGNGGTGACACTCCGTCTTCCTAAGTCCAAGAAGGAACTTGAGATGTTTAGCCATCTGGCTTTTTCACGTTTAAATGCTGGCGGTCCTCTTTGGATATATGGTGCTAACGATGAGGGGATAAAATCAGCGGAGAACATTTTGAGACCACTGGCAGACTCGGTTACTACAGTTGCGTATGGAAGTAAATGCAGAGTTNTNGAGGCNAAAGCATTGCAGNAATTCAACTATAGAGGTGAATTGGCTGATTGGGAAACTCTGACTTCCATACATTTGGCAGGAAAAAAAAGAGACTGGGTTTCATATCCAGGGGTTTTTGCCCANGGGNGTGTGGACAAGGGCACTCAAGTTCTCATCAATTCTTTGCCATCGATACCCACAAGTACAAAGGTGCTGGATTTTGGTTGTGGCTCAGGACTGGTAGGAGGCGAGATAGGGCTGCAAGACAAGTTGGTTTTAATTGATTTTTTAGACATAGATGTGCTGGCGTTAGAAGCAGTGAAAAAAAATATACCAGAAGCNNCGATCATTGCTTCAGACGGATACCGTGCACTGGGNGATCNAAGGTATGATCTAATCGTCAGCAATCCTCCCTATCACAAGGGAAAGGATTGGTCTGAAGATGTGATTAAGATCATGATCGAAGGCAGTACTCAACACCTTAATTTGGGAGGGAAGTTAATATTCGTTGCACAGCGCCGTCTGAAAATGGAGGGTTTACTTTCCGCCCATTTCGAGACTGTAGAGGTTCTAGCAGACAGTGATATTTATAGGGTGTGGTGCGCCAATTTATGAGATGTGNCCNCCCCTCTTAATCGAGAGCNAAAACTGGTTATATTATTATCACCTTGCGGAAACNGGATCATNGTTGCATTCATGATCCCCAAATGATCCCGCTAGATGAACAGGAGAAGTTGTGAGNATGAAACCTACGGACGTGAATCGTCCGGAGTATTATCATAAGGTGGTGGACTGTCAGTGGGGTTGCCCAGCTCANACTCCNGTGCCTGAATATATCCGANTGATCGGTCAGGGCCGGTTCACCGAATCCTATATGTTGAATAGANNTTCGAATGTTTTNCCGGGAATTTTAGGTAGAACATGTGANAGGCCTTGTGAGCCAGCTTGTAGNAGGGTCAGGGTGGAAGACGAGCCAGTTGCAATCTGNAGGCTAAAAAGGGTTGCNGCCGATCTGCGCGGTGATATAGANCATTTGTTGCCAACCGCCCCTAAGGAAAAGAACGGNAAAAAAATAGCTTTGATAGGTTCTGGGCCAGCNTCATTGACGGTGGCTAATGATTTAATGCCTTTAGGCTATGAGTGCGAGATTTTTGAACAATTAAGTCGGCCTGGGGGCTTAATGAGGACGAATATTCCAGCTTTCCGTCTGCCCGCTGAAGTGCTTGATGAAGAGATTAATATGATTTTGGATATGGGTGTAGAAATCCATTACGATCATCCTATAAATAGTCTGAAATCCTTGCTGGATGAGGATAGGTTTGATGCGGTATTTGTNGGCACTGGAGCTCCNAAGGGCAAAGAACTTAATATNCCAGGGCGGGAAGAGGCTGATGCGAATATTCACATTGGGATCGAGTGGTTGGAGTCGGTTCATTTTGGTCACGTAGANGAGATAGGTGAAAAAGTCTTAATTATTGGGGTGGGTAATACAGCTATGGACTGTTGCAGGACCTCCAAGAGAATTGGAGGAGTNGATGTTAAAGTGGTAGCCAGGAAAGGACGCCCCTACTTTAAGGCATCTGCTTGGGANCTCGAAGACGCTGAAGAGGAATTGGTNGAAATTNTGGAAAATCATTCTCCCAGCAGGTTCGTGTTAGAGAACGGTCGACTGATCGGTATGGAATTTGAACTGGTGGAGTGGGAGGAGAACGACGACGGTCGATTGGTAAGCAAGGTTTTGGATTCTACTATAGTACCTTGTGACGATGTAATTTTAGCCATTGGTCAGGACAATGCTTTTCCATGGATTGAGAGAGATATTGGTATCGATTTTAATGACTGGGAAATGCCAGTAGTGGATAAAACTACATTCCAAACTACTAGAGACGGTGTCTTTGTAGGTGGAGATGCAGCCTGGGGTCCAGAGAATATTATCTGGGCTGTGGAGCATGGCCATCAGGCTGCCATTTCTATCCACAGTTTCTGTCAAGGACAATCTCTATTGGAAAGACCAGAATACGGAATGAATCTGGTTTCACAGAAAATGGGTTTGCATTCTTGGAGTTATGGCAGTGAGTATGACCCTTCGCAACGGGCTAAAATGAATCATGTGGACCTAGTCGAACGTTTTAAGGCCTTGGAAGTAGAGGTAGAGCTAGGTTTCGATGCTGAACAAACCGCAGTGGANGTAGAAAGNTGCTTAAATTGTGATATTCAAACCCATTTTTCTGCTCCNCTGTGTATCGAATGCGATGCCTGTATCGATGTTTGTCCTGTTTATTGCCTGACGATTACCGATAACGGTTCCGAAGAAGANCTCCGGAATCGGNTGACTGCNCCCGCTGAAAATACNGATCAAGATCTGTATGTGTCTGANGAGTTACCTCAGACAGCCAGGATAATGGTGAAAGACGAGGATCTTTGTGTACACTGTGGACTGTGTGCAGAAAGGTGTCCGACCGCTGCCTGGGATATGGCAAAATTTGATTTACTCATCCCTTACGCTGGAAAANCAACTTGGACCGAACAAGTAGAAACTGTGCCAACGACTTAGTCGTAAANATCGCTACAGTAAATGGCACTGGCTCAGCCAGCGCGAATGGCTTTCTCATGCAGGCTATTTTTCGTATGGGTATTCCAGTATCCGGCAAGAATGTATTTCCATCTAACATTCAGGGGTTGCCCACCTGGTACGAGATAAGAGCTAATAAGGATGGACATACAGCACGCAGTGAAAGGGTAGATCTTATGGTGGCTATGAATCCTAAGACCTATGTCCAAGACATAAAGGAAGTAAAAAGTGGAGGGGCAGTTCTGTATGATTCCAGCTGGCCCCTTGCGGAAGAGTTNATGAGAGATGACGTCGAATTTTACGGGGTTCCTTTATCCCAGATGTGTGTGGAGAATTTCAAAGGTGCACGACAACAAATTCTAATGAAAAACGTCTGTTATGTTGGCGTTCTGGCGGCTTTGGTAAACATTGATTTGGACATATTAAGTGGCATCTTTGAAGACAAATTTGGTAAGAAGCCAAAACTTGTGGAGCTCAATAATACTGCCGTAAGGCTGGGTTATGATTTTGCCATAGAGAATTTTGAGTGTCCATTTCAATCTTACCTTGAAGTAATGGATGGAAATAAGGATTCTGTAATCATGACTGGCAATATGGCCGCAGGGCTCGGTTGTGTTTACGCAGGAGCTACTGTGGGGGCATGGTATCCGATCACTCCTTCTACCTCACTCATGGATGCCTTTAAGGGTTTCTGCGAAAAACTTAGGCAGGATCCAGAAAGTAAAAAAAATCGTTTTTGTATCATCCAAGCAGAGGACGAATTGGCCGCCATAGGCATGGTGTTGGGAGCCAGCTGGATGGGCGCCAGAGCTTTTACACCTACAAGTGGTCCGGGGATTTCTCTTATGAGTGAATTTATAGGACTAGCCTATTATGCTGAAATTCCTGCAGTTCTTTTTGATATTCAGCGTACTGGCCCATCCACTGGAATGCCCACACGAACACAGCAGGGAGATATACTTACCACAGCATATGCATCCCATGGAGACACGAAGCACATTGTATTATTTCCAGCAGATCCAAGTGAGTGCTTCTATCTTGCTGTAACAGCTTTTGACTTGGCTGATAGATTTCAAACTCCAGTCTTTGTGGTCTCTGATTTAGACATAGGGATGAATGATTGGGTCTGTGACAATCTAGAGTGGGATGACGATTTTGTTCCAGATAGAGGTAAGGTTCTATCGGCGGAACAGCTAGAGAGTATGGATCAATTTTATAGATATCTAGACGTTGATGGGGATGCGATTCCTTATCGGTCACTTCCAGGTGTACATCCAAAAGGATCATATTTCACTAGAGGATCTGGCCACGACAAATACGGTAGATATACAGAGGATGGATCTCTGTATCAGGAAGTAGTAGACAGGCTAAAAGAAAAAGTGGATAGTGCGGCAAACTCTGTTCCTGAAGCGGAAATTATACACAATGAAGGAGTACAAATTGGCCTGGTTACCTTGGGGGGGTGCAGAAAAGCTGTCTTAGAGGCTGTGGAAAAACTGGAAGCAGATGGTCTTCATGTGAATTATTTGAGGATTAAGAGTTTCCCATTCGGTCCAGAGGTAGAGGAATTTTTGTCCTCACACCAACTTAATATTGTGATCGAACAGAATAGAGATGCTCAGCTTATGAAATTGCTGACAATGGAAACAGGTATAGATAAAAAGAAACTCAGGTCCGTTTTAGACAACAAAGGTTCCCCACTAAGTGCTCAAACTGTAATAGATGGGGTGCAGCAGGAACTAGTTAGCCAATCTATGGCAACCGTAGACGGGAGTTAAATCATGTCTCAAACTGCAAAACCATCGGTTCGTCATCCGAGTCTGAAGGTTAATAAACTGGGTTTGACACAGAGGGACTATGAAGGTTCAATGTCAACCTTGTGCGCTGGATGTGGCCATGATTCGATAACAGCGGCACTGGTTCAGGCATTTTATGAATTGGCAATAGAGCCTCATAAGGTTGCAAAGCTTAGTGGGATTGGGTGTTCTTCTAAGACTCCCGCTTACTTCCTTCAGGAAGCCCATGGATTTAACTCGGTACACGGAAGGATGCCCTCGATCGCTACAGGAGCCAATGCTGCAAATAGGGCGATGTCGTACATCGGTGTTTCTGGAGACGGCGATTCTCTGTCCATCGGTCTTGGACAGCTGTGTCACGCAATCAGACGTAACGTTGACATGCTCTATATAATTGAGAATAACGGAGTATATGGCTTGACCAAGGGCCAATTCTCGGCATCAGCCGATGTAGGGACCAAAGCTAAGAAGGGTGAGGAGAACAGGATGGGCCCAATTGATCCAGTGGCGCTAGCCATGAGCTTAGGGGCCTCATTCGTAGGCAGGAGTTTTTCGGGTGATAAGGGGCAACTTGTTCCCTTGGTAAAAGCAGGGTTGAGTCACAAAGGGTTTGCGTTGCTAGATGTAATTTCCCCTTGTGTGACATTCAATGACCATCAAGGATCGACCAAAAGTTATCAACATACTCGTGACAGCGTGCAAGAAGTTGTGGAGGCTGATTTCGTGCCTGTATTGCATGAGATAAAGGCTTCACAGGCATCTGGGGATGTGACCTCTGTGGCCATGCATGACGGGAGCGTCATAAAATTCAGACCCGTGGCNGAAGGATACGACCCTACGGACCGTGACAAGGCCTATTCACATATAGCTAGCCGACNGGCCCAAGGGGAAGTGGCTACTGGACTGNTGTATATAGAAGAAGGGAGTACAGANATACATTCCTTTGAGAATACTGTGGAGAAGGCTTTGGTGGATTTAGAATTCGAANAAGTTTGNCCCGGTAACGACGTCCTACAGGAACTTCAGNAACATTGGCGTTGAAGAGATTTGTGAAAATNGAAGAAAGGNNAAACGATGGGCCAACTAGAAGCTATTTGGATCAAGACCGCTCACGGNGGAGCNATGCANCCAGNGTCTGAAGCTAATACAGAGAAAAANAAAGGTTTGGTGNGGGATNNTANCTTNGGACGCAGTAAANGGCAGGTCACNTTNATAGAAAAGGAAGTNTTNNNTNTANTNNGNGATCGNTTCNGNGNNTCGNTNNNNCCAGAAATGCGNNGNGCAAATTTTATGGTAANNGGNNTCGAANTNAAAGAGACTGTAGGTCGNATTCTNTCNNTNGGNGATCTCAGAGNTNAGGATTNNNGGNGAGACNAAACCCTGTAAGATTATGGACGATGNGTNTCAGGGGCTTAGNGAGGCCCTTGTTGATGAATGGAAGGGTGGNGTTTACGGTTGTGTTTTAAATGATGCTGTAGTNAAACTGGGTGACCCNGTTAGNTGGGACCTAGAATAAACTAANGGCTAGNAGTCNCCATTCTGGACTAATCTTCGGCTACGTTTACATACAAATTAGATCCNCNATCTCGAAACTCNGTGGCNTTTTCCTGCANNCCTTGCTCAACTTCGGGTGTGGACATCTCCCNTTGTTTGTCAGCNTAATCTCTTATGTCTTGNGTNATCTTCATCGAGCAGAATTTNGGTCCACACATAGAACAGAAATGNGCTATTTTCGCTCCTTGGGCNGGCAAGGTCTCGTCGTGAAAGGCTCTCGCTGTGACAGGATCTAGTGATAGGTTGAACTGGTCCTCCCATCTGAATTCGAACCGGGCTTTGGAGATAGCGTCGTCCCATTCTCTGGCCCTGGGATGGCCTTTTGCTAAATCCGCTGCATGAGCGGCTATTTTGTAAGCTATGACACCTGCTTTTACATCTTCTCTATTAGGTAGACCCAGATGTTCCTTTGGNGTGACGTAGCACAACATGGCTGTNCCATACCATCCAATTTGTGCTGCACCTATCGCGCTAGTTATGTGATCGTATCCGGGAGCGATGTCAGTGGTTAATGGTCCAAGTGTNTAGAANGGGGCCTCGTGACACCATTCCAATTGTTTTTCCATATTCTCTTTGATCATATGCATNGGGACGTGACCTGGCCCCTCGCACATGACCTGNACGTCATGTTCCCATGCCNTCTTGGTGAGTTCTCCTTGAGTATATAGTTCTGCAAATTGTGCCTCATCATTTGCGTCTGCTAGTGAGCCTGGCCTCAACCCATCGCCTAATGAAAATGAGACGTCATAGGAAGCCATGATCTCACAGATCTCTGGAAAATTTGTATACAGAAAACTCTCTTTATGGTGTGCGAGACACCATTTTGCCATAATAGAGCCTCCCCTGGACACTATGCCCGTGACTCTATCAGCGGTCATGGGTACGAAACGAAGAAGTACTCCAGCATGTACAGTAAAGTAGTCGACACCCTGTTCCGCCTGNTCAATTAAGGTATCACGGTAAATTTCCCAGGTTANNTCCTCTGGAACACCGTCTACTTTTTCAAGGGCCTGGTAAATTGGAACAGTTCCAATAGGAACAGCAGAATTACGCATTATCCATTGACGGGTCTGGTGAATATGTTTGCCAGTCGATAGATCCATTACCGTATCCGCACCCCATAGTGTAGCCCACTTGAGTTTTTCNACCTCATCCTCTATGGAAGATCTTACAGCAGAGTTTCCTATGTTTGCNTTTATCTTTACCTGAAACGCTCTGCCTATAATGGTAGGTTCTAGTTCAGGGTGATTTATGTTTGCTGGGATTATAGCTCGGCCTTTTGCTACTTCATTCCTAACAAACTCAGAGCTCATATTTTCTCTGAGGGCTACAAACTCCATTTCTTCAGTGATCTCACCTTTTTTTGCGTAGTGGAGTTGTGTTACTGCTCCCTTAAGAGATCGAACAGGGCTATTCTCTAAAGATTCGGGAACCTCGAGAGAAACATTAGGGTGAGGATCTTTATAAGAAACAGGAGTCTCTTCGATTCCATCTCTGCTTAGTATCCAGTCCCTTCTCAGTTTTGGTAGCCCTAGTCTGGGGTCTATTTCCNGTGGACCACTAGTGTCCATCACCTGGATAGGCAACTCACCATCTGACAGTGTGATTTCTCTCATNGGCACATTTACGCCAGGTCCACCTTTCAAAAATACTTTTCTCGACTGAGGAAATGCTTCGCCATAGTCTCCGTCAGGATGGGGGGTGCCTGGCTGTGTTCCGTTTGTGGTCACACCGTTTGTCTTTTTCAAGAANTGCTCCTTTTNATAATTTCCATTAGANGCTAAGNTGNCCGATCAANTATGACTATCCCTTTGGTCTGTCATAATNTNGAGTTCTATCAATTCAAAAAGTCTTTCCTAATTTTCTNTCAANGTCCTCTGANTGGNGATNATTNTCGCNGTCTTTNGAATTCATATATTGCNCTANGGACGACTAACATAAAGNAAGTTGCTGTAGTATATCAACNTCTNAATTATCCCTNANCGGTTGACCANTTGACTGATATGGGGCATTGTCATTTCTCTAGTTGAACNTNCTTTCCCGGAGTAGTGGTTATGTATTTNGAGTGGTTNACACAAATTAGTTGGTCCAGAAAANTATTGNTCCTGATTTTGANTGTAGTCGCGACAGTGACATCTCCTGAAAAAAGCCAGGCTCAGGCAGGCCANCAAGATCAGGTTAGAAGNGTTTTNCGTGGTTTGAACTATAGGAGCGTCGGTCCTTCCAGAGGNGGAAGNGTTACAGCTGTTGCTGGCCATCCAGACCATGCATTCACCTTCTATATGGGTGCAACTGGAGGTGGAGTATGGAAGACGGAAGATTATGGAAATTCGTGGAGACCTATCTCTGATGCTTATTTTAGCACTGGTTCAATTGGATCTATCAGGGTAGCTCCTTCTGATTCAAAAATTGTGTATGTGGGTACTGGTTCTGATGGAATCCGGTCTAACGTAATTGTGGGTAGAGGCATTTATCGGTCATCAGATGCTGGTGAGACCTGGGAGATGGTGGGTCTGAGGGATATGGGACAACTGGGTGCGGTAGAAGTTGACCCGAGTGACCCATCTCTTGTATATGTTGCCGCTCTAGGTAATCCTTGGGCAAAGAGCTCTGAAAGAGGTGTCTACAGATCTACCAATGGGGGTGGAGACTGGGAACAGGTATTGTTCACTTCTGACTCCGTTGGTGCTATAGATCTAGAAATCAATCCTAGCAACCCCAAAGAAATTTACGCTGCTATGTGGAGAGGCCAGCGCCAACCATGGACCATCATTTCAGGTATGGAAGCTTCTGGTGGAGAAAATGGTATTTGGAAGTCGAGTGATGGCGGTGATACATGGAGACTCGTTACAGAGGGTTTGCCAACCGGATTGATTGGCAAGATCGACCTTTCTGTTTCAGCTGCATCCCCCAACAGAGTATATGCTTTAGTTGAAACGACAGATCCGCTAGAGGGGCTTTACCATTCTGACGATTATGGTGAGACCTGGGAGTTGATGTCGAATCAAGCTGGTTTAATGAATCGACCATTTTACTACACTGGTGTCACAGCTGATCCGACAGATGCTGACAGAGTTTATGTCAATAACGAGGGCTTCTACGGTTCATCTGATGGGGGAAGAACATTTGAGCGTATGCCAACCCCCCATGGGGATAATCACGATCTTTGGATTAATCCGGAAAATCCTAATATCTGGATTCAATCCAACGATGGGGGTGCCAATGTGAGTTTGGATAGAGGGGTTACCTGGTCTACACAGAACAATCAGCCAACTGCTGAGTTATACCAAGTAGATATAGACGACAGGTTCCCATATTGGCTGTATGCAGGACAGCAAGATAATTCTACGATTAAGGTTCCTAGTGACGCCCCTGAAGATAATTCAGCTTCCGGCCACACTGGATTTTGGAGAGCTGTGGGGGGTTGTGAAACTGGTCCAGCTGTTCCAAAACCAGGAAATTCAGACATAGTCTATTCGAACTGTAAGGGTAGATTCGGTAGGTTCAGTCAGATCACTGGCCAAGAAAAGCAGTACTATGTCGGTTTTGGGAATCTCTATGGTGCTAATCCTAGGGATTTGCCTTACCGTTTTCAGAGGGTGGCCCCAATCGAGATTTCTCCACATGATGCGAATGTGATTTATCATGGATCTCAGTTTGTACATAAGACAACCGATGAAGGAGTCACGTGGGAACAAATCAGCCCAGATCTCACAGCTTTTCGGCCAGAGAGGCAGGTTGTTTCAGGAGAGCCAATATCACGTGATATAACGGGAGAAGAACACTATTCGGTGTTATATGCAGTTGAAGAATCCCCGGTGGAACCGGGAGTCATCTGGGCTGGGTCCAATGATGGATTGGTTCAGGTAACTCGGGATGGAGGGGAATCGTGGAAGGATGTTACTCCTCCAGACATGACCTTAGAAGGCAGAATACAAACCATCGATCCATCACCGCACCATGGAGGTAAGGCCTATTTTGCCGCATACAGAACTCTTTTGGGCGACTTTACTCCCTTCATTTACCGAACTGATGACTATGGAGATACCTGGACTTTGTTAACACCTGGAGATAATGGTATCCCAGGAGATCATCCGACCAGAGTGATCAGGGAGGATCCCGTCGTAGAAGGTCTTTTGTTTGCTGGGACAGAGTTTGGGATGTTTTACTCTATGAACGACGGATCTTCCTGGAGTTCCTTCCAGATGAATTTACCCGCTACACCCATAACGGATATGAAAATCCACAAAGACGATTTGGTGATTTCGACGATGGGTAGAGGTTTTTGGGTCATGGATGATATTTCTCCAGTGAGACAAATGGGTGAAGCACTTGCAACTTCAGGGCCACACTTCTTCAAACCTTCAGAAGCAGTCCGCACTAGAGGTCAGGGTGGTCGAGGAGTTCCAGGACCCCATGAACCTCAGTGGTCACAACAAGGAGCAGTGTTGGATTATTTGTTGCATGCGACAGCTCAGGAAGTAAGCTTGGAGATCCTTGATTCGGAAGGTGCCGTATTACGTACTTTCAGTAGCGATGATAGGGGCGCTCAGCTACAGACAGGACAAGCGATGCGTGCTCCATTTCAGAGGATGGTGGGGTCTCCTGGACTAGGACGAAGAAGTGGTGTAAATAGATTCGTTTGGGATTTGCGGGCATTAGGTCCTAATGGATCGGCAAGAGGCGGCCCAATGGTAGTCCCTGGAGTGTATGAGGCTCATTTGACAGTAGACGGGGCTACTCACATAGAATCGTTTAATGTCGTGATGGATCCGAGGTCTAAAATGGACGGTATAACGTTAGAGGATATTCAGGCACAGTATGATCTGGGCATGGAAGTGTTAGCAGCGATTGAAGATGCAGACGCCACTATAGATCGTCTGAATGGAGCTATGGAACGGGTCAGCGAAGGAGGGGATCTCGAAAAGCAACTCAAGGAAATTGAAGAAGCACTTGTTACTGACAGGACTATCACAAGCTACCCTCAACCTATGCTTAGAGATCAATTTCAATATCTATACGGAAATTCGATCAGTGTTGACCAAAAACCAGCTGCAGATATGTACGATCGTCTTAATGTGCTAAAAATCGAACTCGAGGAACACAAGCAGAGATTGCAGAGGTTGATGCGTTCTGTGACGGAAGAAGGTCGCTGATCGGTAATGAATATCCATTGGGTGATTTCGGCTGCCCTTGCCACTGTTTTGACAGCTTGTCAAAACAGTGAGATAGAACTTCAGTCAATCGAAAACATGGATAGCGAGACTGTCATATCTGATACTAACCTGATTGGTAAATTGCAAAACGGTGATCCAGTATTTGGAATCTTCGCTCGCCCACAAACTGCAGAAGGGGGCTCTATTGCTGGTAAAAATAGAGATGCCGATTTCGTATTCTACTCTCTTGAATCTGGGCCGTGGGACATACCTGGTCTGGAAAACTTTAGGCGGGCAATGGATGGCTCTGGTGACGGTTCTGAGCATCCTATCACTTTGAGAATTCCTCCGATTAGAGAAGACCCAGGAGCCCTAGATAAGTATATATCAGAGGGTTTAGTGGAGGGGGTTGGAGGGATAGTGTTTCCTCATGTAGAATCAGCTAAAGAAGCTGAACTGGCCGTTCGTTCGTTGGGCGACAGATCTTGGCCTATGAATCTCAATGGAGACCTAGTGAGTGTGCTATTGATTGAAGATCGCGTGGGTGTTGAGTCTGCCGAACAGATAGTTGCTACTCCTGGAGTCAGTGTGGTGATTCCTGGTCCTGGGGATTTGAGGCGAGCTTACGATGGTGATGATCAAGCTATTGAAGCTGCTATCCAAAGAGTTCTGGCTGCATGTAAAGATTCCGGCGTTCCTTGTGGCATTACTGCGGGAGCGGAAGATGTAACTGAAAGGTTGGAGCAAGGTTTTAAGATGATTATCGTGAGTGACCCAACTACTATCCTGGTAGCTAAGAAATCTTTGGAATAGCGCTCGTTTTAGTTGGAAGCCCCCATTGCCTAGCTAGGCTGGTAACAGCAGTCCTGTCAGATACATGAACACCAATCCACCCAGGAGTCCGACAGAGTTTAGGGGCTTCAGTAGGCCAGAGTCAGATCGAGAGGTGATATCTTCACTTATCAGGGAGACGACTTGTAAAACTGCACCGATACCCACTGACAGAAAGAAAACTGTTGAAGTCGTAGAGTAGCTAAACCCTCCAATCCACATTCCTGCTATTGTAGGTAATCCTGCTAAGCAGCCTAACCAGATCAGTGATCTTATTTTTATTTGAGAGCCAGCTACTGGGACGACTATTCCGATTCCCTCAGTTGTATTGTGCAGCAGAAAACCAAAAACTAAAGACGTGCCGAGAGTAACCTGCCCCACGGCATAAGCTGAGCCTATAATCAATCCTTCGCCTAAATTGTGCAGGCCGATAGCCAGGGCAATGAGTAGNGACATCTTCATGGGCTCTGATGTATTGGTGCCTCTAGTTGATGCCAGGTGATTGANGGTGTTCAGTAGTANGTACATTCCTGAAATTCCAAGCGTCATTATTGCGATNCCTTGGAAAGCAGAAGCTACCTGGGCAGTTAGAGATATTGTTTCTTGGGTTGCATCGATACCCAAGAATATTAGCAATCCGATTGTGAAGCTCAGGAAGCAATCTTGCCAGTCTCTAGTGATCCCAGCTAGGAAGGGTAGCCATAAGAATCCNAGGAAAATTGGTATTACTCCCACGAAAATGCCCAACACTGTAAAAATCCCGAGATAGGTGGAGTTTATTTGAGGTGATTGGGTCGCTACTTCAACTTCATAGTCAAAGGTTAACCCAGTAGAACTAACTACTGAGATCGCCAAAGGATCTCCTTCAACCCAAGGATAGGGTATGTCTAATATGGTTTTGTCCAGCCTTTCTAGCTCAACCGTTGGNGTGGCTTGGTATTCCCAGAAAGCATCGTCTATTATGACTTGAGCTATAGTGACCGACTCCGGGCCCCCATTGACTAGATGCACGAGTATCTGTCCGGCTGTGGGGAAAGCAACTCGTTGATAGGTGAGCTCTTCAACGGGCGGGAAGTTAGACTTGAAAAAGTCGGTTGCACCTGTNTGGATGAAGGTAAACAGGGTNAGCACGACCAAGANTACTGGTAAAAGACCCTTGGCAATCATTTTAGGTTTGTCGCTAGTCCTCGATGATCGGTTGGTCTTGGAAACGTTTCCCGTCATTCCAGTCAAGCCAGTGTAGATTCTTTGACATTGAAAACACCCATCCATCCTAGTTCAGCGAACTCACTTTGATGAGCGTGGAACATGAACTTGCCCAGATGTTCGTAGGTGAATTCTATGACTGCNCGCTCTCCCTGACAGAGCATTACGGTATCTGTCAACTCGTAGTGATTCAAGTTAGTTCCAGTCCTGTAGAGTTTGAACATATTTCCGTGCAAGTGAAATGAGTTCAGTAGATCAAATTCTGTTAGATTCCCACAGTATATTCGAACAAGCTCGTCCTGCTGAATATCGATGGGATGTTTTTCGTAGTGAAAGGCAACACTNTTTACTGCATAAATCTCATTTTCTCCGTCGAAATTGGTATCGAAACCATTCATTANCATCACCAATTCCTTCGCTTCGGGACGACCTTCTGCAGGATCAATAATAAAAGCACCATAGAGACCCTTGTGCAGATGTCGTTTCAANGGTCTNGTGTGGCAGTGATACAGATGGAATCCCATTGGCGCAGCGTCGAATTCATAAATGAAGCTTTCTCCAGGTTGAACAGGCTCGAAAACTCCGTCCATGTCAGCTGCATGAATTCCGTGGAAGTGAATAGTATGNGGATGGCTNCCAGCATTNAAGAAATTTACNTTTAGNNNGTCTCCTTCNGTGCANCTAATAGTTGGTCCAGGGACAGTTCCATTGTAAGTCCAGGCATTGAAATAAACTCCTGGAGCTACTTCAATTTCCTGGTCTGTAGCAGTGATACTGTATTCTCGCTGTGTCTGTCCATTTGGTAGAGTAGAAGTAGTTCCGTAATCAAAGGATGTTAGATATGTAGTTGGATCAAACTTGGAGGTGTCAACGTCCGTCNTGCCCATGTCTAGNACNGGTTTCATCTTTTTTTCGCGACGATTTATNGCACCNGCACTGGTGGCNAGACCAACNGCACCTGCTACGCTGGATTTGATCAGTCTNCTTCTAGATACAGAGACCTCCTTTTGCTCAGCAGGAAGACCAGAATCGTCTTTGTTTTCTTTGGGCTTTTTCATGCGGTCAAATCATTATTTAAGGTTGTCCAAATATAAAAATTAGTGTGGACAAAAATAGGGTATAATTTTGTGTGGTCAATGTGTTTTTGATTTCCCCCTTCCGATTAATCCGAGCATCAGCCAAGATTAGTACTGATAATTGCGCTGACAATTTGGTCCTTAAGGAAGNAAAATGCATTGATTGGAATAGTTGGTGGTGGTATATCAGGCCTATTTCTTGGGCACGAGTTAGTGCGTAGAGGGATAGATGTGGTTATATGGGAGGCGACGGACAGATTGGGTGGTGTGGTCTTGTCAGACTATCATTCGGGATTGGTTCTGGAAAAAGGTCCACAGCGTATGCGCATGACACCTCANGTTAAAAGATTGATTGAGGAATTNGGNCTCCANCAGNNGGTGGTGANGGCTTCTNGCCACNTAGACCTGTTTGTTTATTCTCGGGGGAGGCTCAGGAAAGCACCTTTAAATCCCAAACAATTTTTCATGANTGACCTTTTACCGTTTAGTTCTAAGCTGAGATTTCTGGGAGAAATCCTAACTGCAGGTGTAAGAAGNGATGAAACAGTGGGGGGATTTCTTCGCAGAAANTTTGGATCGGCCGCCTACAGTANCTTTTTGGGACCATTGTACGGAGGTCTGTATGGATCTGATCCCGATAGGATGCTGGTCAAGTCATCTTTAGCACAAAGAATGAATGAAGTTGGGATAGGGAGAAGCCTCGTTTGGGGTCTTTGGAGACTTGCGGGAAAAGGGCGAGAAGCAGCTCCTTGCTCTTTTGACCGAGGCTTAGGGCGTTTACCAAACGCCTTGGGTAGGAGATTGGAAGAACATGTTCGCCTTGAAAGTGCTGCAGAGTCTGTGTATCGGTCAGAATTGGGATGGAGAGTGGTAGTAGAGGGGGGCACTGAGGTACAGGTGGATGCGCTTGTGTTAGCTTGTCCTGCTGAACAGGCTGCAAGTTTGATACGAGAAGAGNGTCCACAAACAGCTCAGTTGTGGCAACAAATGAATTATAATGAGCTTGCAATTTGCCACATGAAATCTGATGCAAATCTGGAGGGCCTTGGCTACCAGGTTGGTTTTGGTGAAAGGCTGGAGACTCGCGGTGTAACATTTAACCATAGTCTTTTTAGAAGGGAAGGGCTGTATACTGCATTTTTGGGCGGAATGAAGAATCCTGATTTGTTGGGAATGCCTGATGAAGTGATTGCATCTATCGCAACTTCTGAATTTCACCAGGTTACTGGGCATGAAGCTACTTCAATAGACATTTCTAGAACAAGGATTCCAGCGTGGGATTTTAGCTGGAAGGGGTATACAGATGTCCAGCTTCCAAAGGGTATTTTTGTTTGCTCTAATTTCTCTGGTCGACCAGGGATCCAAGGGAGAATTCAAGAAGCTCAGTTCCTGAGCAAAAAGCTTAGGGATTATCTCCTGAGGTTGCGTTAAGACAGAAGGTCTCAGGCGTTTTTCGACACAAGCATCGACGAAGNCCTAACTNTCCCATNACTGGTTCTGTTCTCAATAGATTTTCGACCAGGTCAGACAAAATGTTAGTGAAACGAAAGTCATCATGAGGAATAGGTACTCGAAAAAAATTGATACCATTGTCTTCAGCAATTTCCTTCAGTTCAATATCTAAATCTCCCTTGGTTTCAGATTGTTCATGCATGAAGCTTACGGCCTCAAGTATCATGTTTGTCTGTTCTGTGGCATTGACGACATCTTCGATTCCNGGAGATGTCCATTCGATATTCCTGTTGGTATGATTTTGATAGCCTAGGNTATAGTCGGAAACTCCAAGTAACCGTGATATGCCGCTACAGGTTTCNTCTACATACTGGGTATAGCGAGGACCAGTTTCAAGGTACTTTATTGGAGTTCCATGGGCAGAGAAAACAAGAGCCGTATCGTCACTGTGTAGGTTTATNTCTCGNAGGTTTGCATATGCAGAGATATTGTCTGCTCTCATTGGCAGATAATCTGGGTGTTTGTGCCATCCAGTAACTTCCCTGATGGGTACATCGAGCCCCAAGAGATCCATTGCTGTTCGCACGTCTTCCAGGGCTGCTAATGTCGTGGATTTACCACAAAGCGGGTATATCGGCAGAGCAACAAGCTGTTCAATCTTATCATCAGCCACTTGCTCCACCGCATCTCTAATGAAGGGTTTGGTGAATTGAGTGCCGGAATAGCAACGTATGTTCAGTTTTCGTCTCCGCAGCTCTCTCTCAACTGTTTTCGCCTGCTGTGCTGCCTGTAGATTGAGTGGCGAACCACCCATAGATTTGTATTCTTCGATGAGGCTGGGAGCTCTGCGCCTAGCTAGTTCTTTGCTTCGAGAACTGGGATTTTCTCCTTTTGATTCAAGGGACGAATTTCTGTCGAAAATTCTTTCTAAGAACCCCACTACCTCTTCGTGCTCGTAGGTCTGTGGTTCTCCAAAATTAAGAATTAAAACTCCGATTCTGGATGTCGAATTCACTGGCCTTTCCTGGGATCGTTAGGTGGTTATAAATAGGTTCATAGTTATGGTAAAGATAATGCAACAGACTGAGGTGGAGTAGACAATTGGAGTTACTTCCATGAAGATTAGAGTGCGCAATTGCTGGGAAAGGCTCAAGTGGAGTAAATTCGTCCCTAGTTTATAATCTAACCGAGAATCTCTTTTGGCTTTCAGAAAAACATCAGGAACATCTATGCGTTCTCATTATTTNAANATTCTACTTTTNATACTGTTGCTAACTTCCGGTTGCAGAGGTGTTTTGAGATTGGAGGAGAGTGATCACCCAGTCGTGCTGGCCTCACAGGCCATCAATGGTCCTAGTCCTTCTGTTAGAGGCCCNTACGCTGTGAAGACTCTGACTTACGGACACGGAGACGATAAGAATAGGGTCGAATATAGAGAGGAGGTCGCATTCAGGACCGAAGTTGTGGATGCATCTAAGCTAATTGATCTTGGCGATCAGGCCGATTCAAGGAATGGGTACTGGGGCTTCGATCCTGAGACGTTTCCACTAAATGGAAGAGTTTGGTATCCAGAGGGCAGAGGTCCGTTCCCCTTAGTCCTGATAGTGCATGGTAATCATGATCCGAAGGATTTTTCGGATCCAGGTTATGACTACTTGGGAGAATTGCTAGCCAGTCGCGGATATATTTTAGCTTCAATAGACATGAATTTTGTTAATGGAGGTATTCGTCAGGAGAANGATGCGCGAGGATGGCTTCTGCTGAAGCATCTTCAAGTCTGGGACCAAATCAATCAGGATCCTGATAATGTGTTCTTTAATTCAGTTGATATGGATAATATTGCTCTNATAGGTCACTCCAGGGGAGGGGAAGCAGTAGCTCACGCTGCTGCCTTCAACGAACTTAAACATTATCCAGATGATGCTACCCTGAACTTTGAATTCGGTTTTAACATCAGAGCTATAGTAGCTATCGCACCGGTCGGAGGGCAGTACNTGCCAACAGGTCGATTTGTACCGCTGGAAAACATCAATTATATGGTCTTTCACGGGTCGCATGATGGAGATGTCACAGCCTTCCAAGGGCTTCGTTTATACCATCGATTAAAATTTACGGATGGTGAGGAGTACTTCAAAACCGCAGTATATGTGTATCGAGCTAATCACGGNCAGTGGAATTCTTCCTGGGGAGCNAAAGACAGAGGTCCCAGAAGNGACAGAATCCTAGATTTGAGAGGGCTTTTGAATCAAGAAGAACAAATGGAATTTGCGAGGATATACATATCTTCATTCCTTGAGTATGCTCTGAAGAAAAACGATAAATTCCTGCCGCTATTCAGAGACCACAGGGTAGCCGGTGACTGGTTGCCTAAGACGATGTACATCACTCGATTCCAAGACCACACTTTCAAGCCATTAGCTAACTTCGAAGAGGATATAGACGTGACTACAGGGACTGCTGTGGGCGTCAGACTTAGAGGAGAGGGCTTGGCAGTATGGAAAGAGGAAATAATGCCACTTCGCTCAAGGAACAGGCCAACTACCTCTGCATCCCAGGTCAATCAATCTGTTCGTTTAGGTTGGAATGACAGCGAGCCAGATATGTCTGTGCTTCCAGCCAGCTTTTCTATAACAGTTCCTGATACTCTTGCGAATTCGTGGGAGTTGTCGAGTGAGGGGCAATTACAGATGGCTTTGACAGCGACTAGGAAGGATTCCGGGTCCGGTGACGAGAAGTCGGAAGATGAAGCTGGGGGTGAGAGTAAAGAAGATAAGCCCATCGATGTTTCCATTGAGATTGCAGATGCGATGGGAGAAACGGCTAGTCTGATGCTAAGTGATTATGGGGCAATTAGGCGTCCATTACAGATCGATATTTTAAGGAGAAAAGATATTGAAAAGCAGGAGTATGCTCAGAACTATGAGATTGTTCTGCAGACCTTCTCTATTCCATTGGCCGATTTTACCGATTTGAATCCCCAATTAGATCTAGGCAGATTGTCTAGCATTCGCTTCCTTTTTGACTCGACAGCAGAGGGGTCTGTGATAATTGATGACATTGGCATTTCTTTTCTGCGTGAGGCATTCACAGCGAAAAGTATGTCACTGAATTGAGAAGATGATCAGCCGACTTTATACTTATAAAGTCACTGCCAGCTAACCGATATTCTGTGCGCGTTTCCTGCCTCATCGATATCACTGAATGCATAGTCAATACCAAAAGCGTCGCCTTTGAACCCCAGTCCAAAGCTTAAGATAACAGATTGAAATACCTCTTTTTCACTCCGCATTCCGATCCTACCAGTGAAGGTGCGTCCTGACACTGGCCACCAAGATATTTCTCCACCTATGTGTTTGGTTGTTGGCCTGTTAGGCTTTTTCGACACAGCAGCAGACGCTCCTACGTCGAAAGGACCTAACGGTAGATTGTGGAATCCAGCTCCGAGGGTTGTCTGATTTTCTAAGTCTATTTCAGAGGTTCTAATCTTAAGGCTATTCCCTATATTCTGATGTGCCAGGCCTATGGTAAATGGGCCCATCGTTTTTGATCCTCCGAAGTCTAGCGCATAAGCCTGTCCTTTTGATCCACCCACACCCTGCCCTATAATTTTACCACTGATTCCCCAGTCTAGCCCAGCTAGTTCCCAGCCATAACCAACGATTGCGACAGACTCAGAAATCCTATTCAAGCCTTTTTTGGAGAGTTCCCTTTCAGTTTGGCTAACTGGGACTGGTTGGATGTTATTGATGTTTTTAGAATAACCTAAGGATTGAATTCCTACAGCAACGGCACCTTTCCACCACTCTGTCTTGGCAGACATTTGTAGCAGGGAAGCTTCTTTTCCAAAACTATGTCGCGACATTGTGAACGATGTAGAGCCAGCCAAGAGTGATGGATTGTAGAAAAGGATGTCACCTGTAGGGTCGGCCAACTGAAATGAATTCCCCATTGCCATGGCACGCGTATTTGCAGGTAACGTGAGGATAACAGGTCCCTGGCCTTGCGCCTTGGCGTCGGTGTGGCATATCGTCAGGATAATCAGAAGAAATATCAGTTTTGCTAGTCTCGTCAAGATAAGCCTCCGGATTTTGGATGATCCAACACCAGATCTATATCGCAGGATGTGCATTGAATCCAGAATCTGTTGCGAACATAAGGAAGGTCTTTTCGAGGTGGAATTGGAGTATGATCAAGCAATTTGTAGCACCTAGGGCAGTTGATTTGTGAAGTATTAAGTAGGCTCGATTTGAGTTTGTCAATCTCGTCAGCGCTAAAGTGGTTCATAGGTTCTAGTTAATCTTATCAAAGACGTTGTCGTGAAAATAGTTGAATTGCCTAACATAGTTTAACCAGTTGATTAGAATTTAACACGGGGGCTCTTCCACCAGATAGGAGCTCAACTTATTATCAGTCGTTGCTGGGTAGTGTATCCAGTGCTATGGTCCAAGACTGAATGTGTTTAAAATTTGCCAAGGGAGAGCGTGGGAAAAGGAGCTATTGAAATCGAAGGAATGGTTAGCGAAGTTCTTTCGAATGCGCGGTTTAGGGTGGAATTGGAGAATGGTCACGAGGTGCTCACTTACCTGTCAGGAAAGATGAGGCAACACTACATTCGAGTGCTGGAAGGCGATCGGGTAAAGGTAGAAATGTCTCCGTATGATCTGACAAAAGGTCGCATTACTTACCGTTACAAATAAATCCTGCTAGAACATCTGGATTCCTTCGAGTTGGAATTTTGCAACAGGTAGTATGTCGAGCTGAATTCGACAGAGTTTTCCGTTTTGCAATCGGTCGTGAACCTAGGCTTTGTAAAGGTTTTTGCTTGACTAGTCCCTTGACGCCTCGCCTCAAGCACCTTACCCTTGACTCAGTTAGCGTTCTACCGATCCGTGACTCTGAAATCTTTTAGAAATCGAGTTGTTAGCCGGGTGTTCGGTACGATGGGTGGGCGCGGAATTTATAACGAGTGAATCCATTGGAGGAATAATCGAATGAACAAGTCTGATCTAGTAGACGCTCTTGCCAACCAAGCAGGTATGACTAAGGCAGATGCTGCTCGTGCCCTAGAAGCTATGTTTGGATCAGGTGGTATTATTGCGAGTGCTCTGAAAGCTGGTACACGTGTTCAGATTACTGGTTTTGGAGCATTTGAGGCAAAGCATAGAAAGGCTCGGACGGGACGTAATCCCCGTACTGGAGACACTATTCAGATTCCTGCGTCGAAGACTCCTGGTTTTAAGGCTGGGAAAGGCTTAAAAGACGCCATCCAGTAATCAAAAATTGACGTGGCTTTGTGTAATTAGAAAGGCCATATTGTGTTTTGGTTCAGTGGGGCTGGAGCTAGTTTAGAAAAACTGGTTCCGGCTCCATTTGAGTTTTTGGGAGTGGAGTAGCAAGGCAGACTATTCACCCACGTCTTCTCGTTTGTTCGTTTGTTTTTCGGGCTCGATCATAATCCACTCTAGTGCTGCGCCCCCGGATGGTCACTCCATTTACCGTCTTTATGACTTTGTTAGCCTCGCTAGCCCGCACCTCGACCAAAGAAAAAGTTTCTCTTATGTCGATTTTGCCAAAAGCACTTCCATCCACACCAGACTCTCCAGCTAAAGCGCCTAGGAGGGTGCTGGGTGTAATCCCTTCAATTGTTCCCAAGCTGACAAATAGTCGCGTCCAATCATGGTTGTCATGTGGGGCCGTGACAGGCTGCCCTTTGGGACCAATTTCTTTATCGGATTGAGGTAAGGAGGCTAGGCTGAGGCTCGCTGCGCTCAGTTCCAGAGGGTCATAAGTTTCTAGCATAGGTTCTAGAATGGCGTAATAAGGTGCCAAGTCCTGAGACGATAGTTGGTTGGTCAAGTCATCTCGTATCTTGCTTAGTGGATCAATGCGAGTAGCGGGCTTTATGTGTAATGCCTGAGTTTCGTAGGAAAGCGTGGAGGTGAGTTGTCGAAAGTGAGGAATTTCTCTAGCCAAGAGCATCACAACGGCTTCTTTGGATTCGTCATGACACTCTTCCATTACGACAGTATCTTCTGGACAGTCAAAGCTAATGGTTACTAAGAACCTCTTCTCGTCAGTAGCTTCTTGAGCTTGTGATTTCTGATCTTTAGTTCCCACCCAGATATAAGATGCTGAGTCGCCAGGATTTCCTGCTAGAAATCCGTACAACCTAAGAAAGGCGATGAGTTCGTTAGCTCCAGCAGCAGTGTGAACGAAAATCATCAATTTTCGGGATCGATCGGTGAAATGTTTTTTCAGTAGCCAAAGGAGTGCCTCTTCTTTTTCTTCGCTTCCAATCAAGTAATGCATTTTCTGGCTCTGATGGTCCCCCCCCGCAGTCCCCTTTTTAGAGGTGGTGGACATTTCTATGCATTTAGGAACGTGCTGGCTGACTATCTTTCTTATCGAATCTGTTATAGGGAGACTAAAGACCACCTTCTGTGGTTTGTTGCCAATATATCCAAGTAATTCTTTCAGGGCATCGAAGTCAGAAGTCACTTCAATACTGTTTGCTCTGTCTACAACTAGAGTACTAATATTTTGCGTTGACAGTTGCGACTCGTCGATTGCAGTTAGTAAATCGGTTGGTGTTCCGAAAATGATATTTGCAGTTTCTGGTGAAACCCAATTGCTTCCCATGGCACTGATCGTATGACCAGTTGCGATGGCTAGCTGACCCATAACTCTAGCCAATTGCGACGAAGTATCTTGAGTCGGAGTGATGACTATTGCTTTGGGGTTTTCCAGTCCAGGTAAAATTTTGTCAAGCAGAGGTAGAGCGTATGTAATGAATGTCCCTGCGCCTGGGCCCGATTCTATAAGAAGGTTATTATTTCTTGATATTAGAGGAATGATGTCACGCTGCAGTTCAAACGGGATATTTAGTGCATTTTTCTTCAATACTTTACATAGTTTTGAAGATAATCCTAAATCTTCGAAAGTTTTCATTGAGTAGGATCTCCAGATCCTCTGCCCGGTTTATCTCCTGGTTCATAGGGTAGTTCTGTCAGAAATTTTTGAATCTCGTAATCTATTCTTGAGGTTCTGAGTTTATCTGTGGTAGCAATGACGTTGGTGTAAGGTCCGTGTCTGTGAAGACTTAGGGTGACGGTACCCTCCTCACCTATGAAACAAATGTCGTGTCCCGACTCATCGGATTTTTCCAGGCCAATAGTTTGGGGTAAAAGTTCTTCTGCTTTTTTTTCAATGTCCACAGGAGACAAGATGGTCTTTCTTTGATAATCGGCCATGTTCTCTATGATTTAGGGTGGCTGGTGGGGTCATTCGATACATCGATACCCGAACTTTTAAGGAACTTCCGAAGTTCGCAGATATTGGCTGGTCCTTCAAGACTATTAGCCTCAGCCCAAAGTAAAGGAGCGCGCTTGAATCCTTTATGAATAGCTTCAAGACCAAGCAAGTGTATTTTTTTTGAATACTTGTCGACATCCAAAGTGGCCTTGGTTTCACTAGGGTCCAACCCTGATTTACTAGCTATGGAAACCAGTACGTCAATTCTTCCAATGTCGAGATGTTGCTGGAAATGAGCCTTAAAAATTTCTTTATGCACAAACTCTTCTAAGCCCTTATCTCTGGCGTGCAGACTAAGTTCGTGTGCTTTACGGGTCCATGGATACGAAGTTGGGAGGTGCCAGTCTAGTCCAGACTCTCTTGCTAGCTGATGAATGTTTGTATTGTAACTAATCCACTCGGGGTTAGTGGGATCGATAGGGGGTTTTGGGGGTGGACAAACCTCCAATGGATGAAGAGCGAGATGATCTCTGTCAACTGAGACTTTATCCAATAGGCGATCCAAGAGATATGAACCAGGATCAACATAATCGAAATAAAAAGTTAGTTTTTCTTTGCCCACAGTAGAAAAATCGTCCTTTGGTCGAAAGATTTTAGGATATTGGCTGACCGTTTGAATTGCTTATCCCTTGACCTCAGTCAGAGTTTGTGAATATTCGGCATATGGAATTTAGCTCTAATATTGCCAGTTTACAGCCGTCCGCAACAATTGCTGTTAGTACATTGGCGAAACAATTACGATCAGAAGGTCGTGACATAATTGATTTGAGTGCGGGCGAGCCAGATTTTGATACACCGGCCTGGATCTCGGAAGCGGCAGTTTCTGGGATCGAGTCTGGTAAGACGCGCTATACTCCAGTAGCAGGTATCCCTGAATTGAGAAAAGCGGTAGCTAACTATCTCAGCTCTGTTTCTGGGGATGAGGTGGATTGGGAGGGGGTGGTAATATCTTCAGGGGCTAAACATGCTTTGTTCAATACTGCCTTTGCTTGTTTTGGCCCTGGAGATGAAGTGCTAGTAACTACTCCCTATTGGGTTAGCTATCCAGAAATAATTTCGCTTAGTCGTGCAGAGTCAGTTTTCGTCTCTGGAAATGAGAACGATAATTTTCTTGTCACACCTAAAGATCTAGATGACGCTTACACCGAGAAAACGAAAGGCTTGATCTTATGTTCGCCTTGTAATCCTACGGGCGGTGTATACAGTTTGGAGCAACTCGAAGAACTTGCCTGTTGGGCGAAGGAAAGGGAGTTGGTCTTAATAGCGGATGAGATTTATAGAGAGATTTATTTTGGGGCCAGTGGATCTCATGCCCCCAGTGTTTTGGAGTTGCCTAGAGAAAAGCGCGGAAATTGCGTTTTGATTGACGGTGCTTCAAAGAGTTTCGCAATGACAGGGTGGCGAATTGGCTTTTCCTATTCAGAAAACGAATTGGCGAAGAAGTTTGCATCTATACAGAGTCATAGCACTTCCAATCCAGCGAGCCCTTCCCAGATGGCTGCTCTCAGTGCTTTTTCAAATCTTGAACGAGCTATGGAAGAAGTAGGTATGATGAATAAAGCTTTCGTTCGGAGAAAAGATTTAGTGGCCAATTTACTACGGGAACGATTGGGACAATTTAGTTTTGTCGAGCCAGAGGGGGCATTTTACTTCTTTTTAAAGATTGATTCATTGTTTAATGATGACAGGACAGGATCAGTAGATGTTTGCTCATGGATTCTTCAGGAAGCTGGGGTAGCAATGGTGCCAGGTTCTGCTTTCGGGGACGATCGATTCGCAAGGATTAGTTTTGCCACTTCTGACGACCTTCTAGAAGAGGCTATAGAAAGATTATCCTCTCTCCTCCATGAAGGGTAAATACTGGAAGTAGGTTTGCAGATCATAGGGCAAGCTTCTCGACCAAATGGTCGATGATTTCCCGACAAGTTTTATCCAGCAGGTCAAAAGCCTCCCGAAAATCTTCTATTCCGCCGTAATATGGATCTGGCACATCTAGGGTTGATTCTGTAGATGTGTCAAACTCTCGGAACAATCTTATCTTGGCCTTGCCTCCGTGTTGTCTCTGCAAATCTTCGAGGTCATTCAGATTATGTCGATCCATAGCGAAGATGTAATCGAAACAGTGAAAATCTTCCTGCCTCACCAGCCTTGCTTTTCCATCTAGCAAAATTTCGTTTTCTTCAGCGACTGAAATAGACCTGGGATCGGCTGGAAAACCTATATGCCAATCTCCAGTACCAGCCGAGTCAACTTGTATTTTGTTATCCAGGTCTTTTTCAGACAATCGCTGGCGGAAAATACCCTCTGCCAAAGGGGAGCGACAAATATTACCCAGGCAAACGAACAGGACAGATAAGGTATTATGGGTGGTCATAGTAGGCCTCCAGACTATTTTGTTGTACCCGGATTTTTGATTCTCAAGCATATGTCATAGATTTATCCAGGTTGTTATTTCTACCTTTTGTGTATGTGAACAAAGGTTATTGTAAATGAAGATAAGGAACCAGAGGTTTTAGACTGGCTGACGTGATGACGGATTCAAACAAAGAAGTGACCTTTCTCGATCTTGGTGTATCATCTGAGGTCTGTGATGCTATCAGAAAGCTGGAATGGAGCTCTCCAAGCCCCATCCAGACAGAGGCGATACCAGCTGGATTAACTGGTGTGGACTTAGTTGGGGTCGCACAGACAGGAACTGGAAAGACAGGAGCGTTTCTAATTCCCTGTATAGATCGGTTAGGAGAAGGTCGCGGCCTGCAAGTGCTGGTTCTGTGTCCAACAAGGGAGCTAGCACAACAAGTCTGCGATGATGCCACTGCTTTGCTGGCAAGACCCGGGAAGAAGGCCGCTGGACGGGTGGCGTCTATTTATGGTGGGGTGGGTTATGATCTCCAGGTTAAAGCGCTTCAAAATGGGTTCGAAATAATTACGGCTACACCAGGAAGATTTCTGGACCTTATGGGAAAAGGAATGGTCGATTTTAAGAACTTGGGCACCCTGATATTTGACGAAGCTGATCGTATGCTAGATATGGGGTTTCGACCGCAGATTGAAGAAATCTTAAAAAAGATTCGCGGAAAACGACAAACCATGCTTTTCTCTGCTACTATGCCTAATGGGGTGCATGATCTTGCTTCCAGAATCACTAAAAATCCCATATGGATTGAGATTGCTAAATCTGGGACTAAGGCAGACGGGATTACCGAATTCGTTTATTCTGTAAAACCTGATATGAAGACACCACTATTGCTTCACTTACTAGAGAATGAAGACTGGACACAGGTTTTAGTCTTTACTCGAACAAAATCTGGAGCTGGTATTTTGCAGAAAGCTCTGTCTAGACAGGGTATCTTAACGGGAGCTTTGCACTCGGATCTTAACATGAGACAACGGACGAGGGCTTTGGAGAGGTTCACCGAAAAGTCAGTCAGGGTTTTAGTGGCGACTGATATCGCACAAAGAGGTTTAGATGTGGATGGTATTTCCCATGTAGTCAATTATGACGTACCCAGTGATCCCGAAGATTATACTCACCGAATAGGACGAACTGCTAGGGCAGGTACGATAGGAACAGCGGTAACTTTTCTCGCTTCGAATGACCTCGGTGCCTTCAAGAGCCTAATTTACCATCTGGGTAGGGATCTAGGTAAAGTGAGTCTTCCCGAATTCGATTACGTTGGTAGCTCTCAGCTCACTGGCGAAAATAAATCCAAAAGTAGCAGGTCGGCAGGAGGAATGGGTTCTAAGAACGCTGATGAACTGACGGATGAAGAACTAAGAGCTTTACTTGGGGGTTAAGTTGCTGTGCTTGTGAAGCAATACGGATCTAGGATATGTAGTGTGAGTATGAATTTCAGTGCTAATGCTTTTAGGGAGATCAGTTTCTTAAGAACAGATGATTGGGAAAGTCCGCTCGATGATTTCCACAAGAAATTTACCGCCTTTGCCGACCATTCTTTGACAGCTCAAACTGAAGGATTCGTTCACAGTGAGGTGGAGCGGGAGTTGTTACTGAAATTGGCTGAGAATGTCAGGGTCCTTGAGGATCAACTTGCCAGTGAAGAAGTGTTGCTGATTGATGAGAATTACGATTTGCAAAGCCCTAAAACCAAGACGATTGAAAAGAGAATTCTGGTCAATGATGAACAAAAGCTGTATTTCTACTGCTCAGTATATCCATCTCTCCGGTTGGTTGTATTTGGTGCTGGATAGGGTGGGTTCGTTAGCACGGTTAAGTAACTAATTTATATTTTGATGTTGGATATAGGAGCGTGTCACGGAGATGTCTGTTAAAGCTGCTGTTATGGTAAAACCAGGTGAACCTATAGAGATCTGGTCCTTGCCAGACCCCGAAATTCATCAGGGTGGTGTATTGTTGGAGACTGTAGCTAGTGAAGTTTGTGGTACAGACGTTCATCTACATAAAGGGAAATTGGCTGGGGTGCCCTATCCGATAATACCAGGGCATGTGAGTGTTGGTAGGATCATAGAATCTCGAGGTGTCAAAAAAGATGCTATAGGCCGATCTCTAAACAAGGGTGATCTGGTCACTTTCTTAGACGTTCATGAGGTGTGCGGTTCCTGCTACCACTGCCTTCTCAAGAATCAGCCCAATCGGTGTCCCAGCAGAAAGGTTTATGGCATCACCTATGGAGCTGAAGATGGATTGTTTGGGGGTTGGGCAGAACAAATATATTTGCAGCCAGGTGTGCATATCCTGAAACTCCCAGATGGTCTTTCAGCAGAAGACGTGATTGGGGGAGGTTGTGGCTTGTTCACTGGTTTTGCAGCTGTTAGTAGGTCGGAATTTAAAATGGGTGACACGGTGGTGGTACAAGGGTGTGGCCCAGTAGGTTTATCTGCGTCAGCCTTTGCTAATCTAAGAGGTGCAGGGAAAGTTATTTTAATCGGAGAGCCAGAAGCCAGGTTGGCTTTAGGTAAACAATTAGGTGCGGATGTGGTCTTAGATCTAGCTTCAATGAGCCAGGGGACACTTTTGGAAGAAGTAAAATCTTTGACTGCAGGACGTGGCGCAGACGTTGTCATTGAAGCTTCAGGGAATCCGCTAGCTGTCTCCCAGGGCCTTGAAATGATAAGAGATGGAGGCACGTATGTAGTAGCTGGTCACTATACTGATGCTGGAGATATCCAGGTCAACCCTCACTTAGACATCAATAAGAAGCACGTAGTCGTAAAGGGCCAATGGGGAACGGAGTTTCAGCACTTGGTGGGAGCACTCGCAGTTCTGAAAAAACACCGAGAACGGTTGCCCTTTGCAAGTGTGATAGGCGCCAGTTACTCTCTATTAACCGCTGGAGAAGCCCTGAAGGATGTGGAGAAATTAACGGTCACTAAGGCAATAATAGAACCTTAACCTCTTTTAGGCTTCAGTCCCCTTTCATGCGCACGAAGATGTCTCCTGCTAATTCCCGACTGAGGACTTGCTCTGCCCGACTACCGAAGATTGTGACGGTCGTCAATTGATCGAAAGAATTTCTTCCTACTACCTGTACTTGAGTGCCAGGTGTTATTCCCAGTTCACCCAAATATTGCAGTTTTTCTGGGTCTTCATCCTGGACGCTTTCAATTACCACAGACTTGTTCGGTTCAATATCCAGGAGTGTCACGGAGTGTGCTTTGGGAATTTCTCCAGCAGCTGTGGGAATGGGAGAACCATGAGGGTCATGGGTGGGATCGTCCAAGACCTTCGCCATTCGATCGATGAGTTTATCTGATACGGAGTGTTCCAATAATTCTGCTTCTTCGTGTACTTCAGCCCATGTATATCCCAGGGTTTTCTGCAAATAGGTTTCCAGGATGCGATGTCTACGAATTATTCTCAAGGCTTCCTCAGAGCCTTGCTCAGTCAATTGCACACCCTTGTATGGCAAGTGTTCAAGGTATCCCAAACTTGCAAGACGTTTGATCATGCCAGTGATAGATGCAGGCTTCACATTGAGCGTTTTGGCAAGGGCACTGGTTGATGCTGGGTCACCTCTTTCCGTGAGTGTGTAGATGGCCTTGAGATAATCTTCTACTGAATGGGACAGGAGATGTTTTGCAGTGTCATTCATTCCTAAAGATGGAATCAGGAGAGCTCCCTGGAAAGGGCTTTCTCGTAATCGCTATGACCTTGATGACTGAAGTTGACAAAATTCTTTTTAACAATATCATCTCAGCATGTCTTACGAAAAAACTACAGAGGGGATTCGAATCTCGGTTCGACCAGATTTTTCGGTGTTACATTCGGATCCTGGGCAAAGCAGGTTCGTGTTCACCTATTCGGTCCAAATGGAGAATCAGGGTGAGGAGAGCGTCCAGCTTTTGTTCCGGCATTGGCTGATCCATGATTCTGATGGGGAGGATTCTGAGGTTGACGGTGAGGGGGTTGTGGGTGAGCAGCCTACATTAGATCCAGGTTATTCACATCATTACCAAAGCTTTTGTGTTTTGAGTTCACCAATCGGTTTCATGGAAGGTTATTATACCTTTGTCGATTCCGATGGCAGGGAATTCAAAGTAACTGTCCCTCGCTTTGATCTGCGGGCCCCTTGGGGTGGTGACAGTGCGAGCATTTCTGGCTCCTTGAACTGATACCTATACCTAGGTCGATTAGGGATTATTTCTAGGACAAGAACACACTTAACACAGCTTGACTCTTGGTGTTTTCAGAGATCCAGTTATCTTTCTGTGTCCTAACATCCGGGTAGCATTATTCCCACTTGCATTGGGAGGTATAGTGTCTGATTCCGTCGCAGTTGACGCCAAGCGAATTCTTTTACGCTATGGCGCCCCTATCAATATTTTAGATGAAGTTCCTGACGAAGACCGAATAGCTTTGGCTAGAGAGATAGCAAAAACGGATCTGCCGAAGAGGGAGAAATTACTCAGAGAGCTACTTACTCAAGGTGGCTACGGGATTGAAGAAGATGCATGAACATCTGGAACCCATAAATTAACATTCATGGCACTTTCAAGTTGAGAGTATAGTCACTTGCCTTTGCTTGTCGAGGTACAGTTGTACTTGGGTGTCGACTCGACTGGTCTGCAGATCAGCTTGCCACTCTAAGTCTGCCAGTCCTCCATCAACATAGATGTGATCGATTTTGCTTCCGCAAAGGTTGGGCTGAAATACAAGGTTTAGAGGAACTCGCCCCTTTTTTTGCTCAAACACAAAAGTATATTCACTTTCCTTTCTCATGTAGGAAAAGTCGATAGTGTCTGGCCCCAAACGCAGGCCTTGAATCTTGAAACCATTCGATTCTTCAGGAATGTTAGGGCCTATTGTGACACGTCCAGATGGGACATCGGGCAGTATGCCCACCAAGCCACAGAGGAAGCAGGTGATGGAGAGTGAAGCTAGGAATAGATGATCGGTGGGATTCTTAATTTCTAAGTTCAATGAATCGGTGAGCACTCGATTAAGCTTCTTACAAGCCCAATAGAGCTGGTCGGAGGCAAGGATCGCTACTCCTTGATGCCTAGTTCCAAGTATGGTTGCAAGTTGTTCGGGAGTTTCAGGGAGTGTGGATGTGGGGGTTAAATAGTCTGGCTCTTGGATTCTGGCATTATTACGAGAGAGATCTTTTTTTTCATTGCTGATGTATTTTTCGAAGCTTTGAGCAGAGCTGGCGTCTCGGCGACTATGGTACGCAGCGGCTAATGCACCAGCCCCTAGATTTCTATAAATACTTGAAACGGATGGGTCGCTGTCCAGATGGCCCTTCCATTTGTTGATCGGTCCGTCCATCTCATTTAGTATGTAGTCGTCTCCAGTCCATGCGACATAAGTGCCGCAAGCCCAACCAAAAGCCGGCGTGTCAGCAAGGGCCTTCAAGCCTGAGTAAGCCATGGGATAATTTCCCACACCTAACCATCCTAGAGTGAGGCTTAGGATTTCTAAGTCTTCAAATATTTCGGTTGTTAGTTCCTGGAAATCTGAGCAATCTAGAAGAATATCTCTAGATTGCTCCAACCCACTATCCAAGGGGCCGATTCCTGTGTCAAAAGTGATTGGTGTAATCATTGATAGCAGAGTTTTTTTAAACGTTAGCATTTTATGATGGTGAAGCTATACTATTCCAGCAATACCGAAGGACTTAAGAAGAGGATATAGGATAGCGAGTTGGGATCACCTGGGGTTGTAGCATTCGCTGAGTGCTAAATTGGCAAATAGAAGTTTTATTTCCATGGTAGCAAGTTCTTGCTGTATTTAAAGGAATAATTCGGTCTGGTAAGGAGAAAAAACTGTGTACAAATTGAAATGTGGGCACTTGGCATTCATCCTTTTTCTTTTCGTGGATCCTGGATCCTTAGTGGCCCAATCATATGATGTGATAATCCGAAATGGTAGGATTATCGACGGGTCAGGAAATCCCTGGTTTAGAGGCGATGTGGGGATTCATGGCAAAACAATTGCAGGTATTGGAGACTTGGGAGATGCAATAGCAAAGCGGGAGGTTGACGCTTCGGGTCTTTATGTGACTCCTGGTTTTATAGACACTCACTCTCATGCTGGACCAGGATTGACCAGCGAAGACTTGAGTGAAGGCCGACCGCTCTTAGCACAGGGGATTACCACTGTCCTTATTAATCCTGATGGTGGAGGGATGGTTGATCTAAAGGATCAGAAGGAACGACTAATGCGCCATGGCATCGGAGTCAATGTGATCCAACTAGTTCCTCATGGTTCCATAAGGAGGTCTATCATGGGATCGGAAGACAGGGCTCCAACTGACTCGGAGATGGCACAGATGCTTGATCTTGCTCAGGACGGCATGAGGGAAGGGGCGTTTGGAATGTCTTCGGGAACTTTTTATGTACCTGGGAGTTATGCGGAGGCTTCTGAAATAGAAGAAATGGCCAAGGTGGTGGCGAAATACAAAGGGGTATATACCAGTCATATCCGGGATGAATCTAATTACACGATTGGTTTGATTGAGTCGGTGGAAGAGGTTATAAACGTCGCTAGAAATGCTAAAATTACTTCGGTTATTACCCATGTTAAGGCCCTGGGACCTCCAGTCTGGGGTTTTGGTAGTGCAGTTGTTAGGAAAATTGATGCTGCGAGGGAAGAGGGGTTGGAAATCTATGCCGATCAATATCCTTACCTAGGGTCTTCAACAGGTCTTTCCGCTGCCTTGCTACCTCGCTGGGCACAATCGGGTGGAGCTGACTCACTGTTCAATCGGCTGAACCGACCAGGATCAAGAGAAGATATTCGGGCTGCTATGGCTGATAATTTGGCGCGTAGAGGAGGAGCAGACCGTATCCAGTTTAGGAGGGTGTACTATGATGAAACAATTGAGGGCAAATTGCTTTCAGATGTTGCTGACGAGAGAGAACAAGAGGCATTGGATGTAGCTATTGAGCTGATCAGTAGGGGTGGTGCAAGTATAATCTCATTCAACATGTTCAGGGATGACCTCGAAACCCTAATGATCCAACCTTGGACTATGACATCCTCTGATGGTGGTTTGGTTCCTTGGATGGAAGGTGTACCTCACCCGAGATCCTACGGGGCCTTCCCAAGGAAGATTCGTAAGTATGTTCTAGAGGACCAATTAGTCGGTCTTGCCGAAGCGGTCAGAAGTATGACTGGCCTGCCAGCGCAGGTTTTTCGTATTAAAGACAGAGGTCTGCTACGTGTTGGATCACATGCAGACCTACTGGTGTTTGATTTGTCTCGTATCAATGATCCGGGAACCTTTACGGATCCTCACCAACTAGCAGAAGGAATGGTGGAAGTGTTCGTGGATGGGGAAACTGCGATAACAAATGGTCAGTTTACTGGTACGAAAGCAGGAAAAATCATAACTAGGAATTAAGGAAGAAAGGTCTAGGAAACACTTATAATATATAGGGTATCAGCTTTCCTAAGCTAGAAATTTGACCAAAATGTAGCTAACAGTAAACAAGGGTTTTTCAATGGGACATATTCGCCAATTCATGGAGCGCAATTATCGACATTTTAATGCGAAAGAAACACTTGCGACTGCGAAAGCGTATTGTGAACATCTCGATAACGGTGGAAAGATGTTAGTAACCCTGGCAGGAGCGATGTCTACAGCGGAGCTTGGGATCAGTCTTGCACGTATGATAAGGGAAGGGAAAGTCCACGCCATTTCCTGCACGGGTGCCAATTTGGAAGAGGATGTGTTCAATCTGATGGCCCATGGAGAGTATGAGATCATTGATAATTGGAGGGAGTTGAGCAAGGAAGAAGAGGAACGTATGTACGATAGAGGAATGAATAGGGTCACGGATACTTGCATACCCGAGAATGTGATGAGAAACCTTGAGGATCTTCTTGTGGAAGTTTGGCAAAAAGCATGTCAGTCAGGAGTAAGGAAATTTCCTTCAGAATTTCTTTTCCAGATTTTGGATAATCCAGGGATAGCTGGTCAGTTTCAAATAGATACCGAGGACTCCTGGGTTCTGGCTGCCATGGAAGCAGATATTCCTGTTTACGCCCCGGGTTGGGAAGATTCAACCATGGGTAATATTTTTGCGGCTAACATCATTAGAGGAAAAGTAGACAGTCATTCGTGTGTAAAATCAGGAACTGAGCAGTTCCAGCATTTGTTAGAATGGTACATTGAATGCACAACCAACCAACAAGATCAGTGTTCGCTAGGTTTATTTCAAATCGGTGGAGGGATAGCAGGGGATTTTGCTATTTGTGCAGTGCCCTGCATTGTCCAGGACCTCAAGAGGGAAGTGCCGGCCTGGGAGTATTTTGCGCAGATCACAGATGCTGCTCCTTCATATGGTGGTTATTCTGGAGCCATTCCCGAAGAAAAGATTTCTTGGGGGAAAATCACTAAAACCACGCCCAGCTTTTCAATAAATAGCGATGCATCAGTAGTGGCACCGTTAATCTTTGGTTATGTCCTGAACGATTAATAGCCCCCTCCCGTCTTTCGTACTTCCTTCAATCTTACGAGTTTTCATCTAGACTTAAGAAAGTGTTTACATCCGAGTCATGAAAGGGTCTTCTTTTTGGAAAAAACATTTGGCAACAATATGAACATTACCAATATTGCAATCATAGCTCATGTGGATCATGGTAAGACAACTCTCGTGGATCAGATGCTAAGACAGACGGGAGTTTTCAGGGAAAACGAAAAGATCCAGGAAAGGATTTTAGACTCCAATCCTCTCGAAAAAGAGAGAGGAATCACTATTCTTGCCAAGAATACTTCTATCAGTTGGAAAGGCAATAAGATCAACATTGTTGACACTCCAGGTCACGCTGATTTTGGAGGGGAAGTAGAACGGATTCTCAGAATGGTAGATGGGGTCTTATTGCTTGTGGATGCGGCTGAAGGTCCAATGCCTCAAACCAGATTTGTTACCAGGAAGGCTGTAGAATTGGGTTTACAGCCTATAGTTCTCATTAACAAAATGGACAGATCCGACGCACGATCATCTGAAGTCCACGACGAAGTTTTAGAACTACTCCTAGACCTTGATGCTTCTGAAAATCAGCTGGACTCTCCATTCTTATACGCTGTAGGGCGTGATGGTTGGGTAACTTCTGACCCAGCACTAAGAGGGGATGATCTTGGTCTGCTTTTCGACACTATTATAGACCAAATACCACATCCTACAGTAGATCCGGCGGGTCCGTTTCAGATGCTCATATCTACATTGGATCATTCGAACTATGTGGGTCGAATTGGGATTGGCAGAATTGAGCGTGGTTCCGTCTCGGTGGGAGATCCTGTTCTACTGTTGCCTCTTGGTGATCCGGGGACGGTCGCGGTGGAAGAAGGCACAAGAGCTAGGGTTACCAGACTGTATGGTTTTGAGGGGCTAGAAAGGACAGAGATCGAAAATGCGACTGCTGGAGATATAGTGGGTATCGCTGGTCTCGATGGCGTCGAAATAGGAAAAACTATAGCGGATGTTGAAATCGCAGAAAGATTAAAAGGGATTGCAGTTGAGGAGCCTACTCTCTCTGTCGATTTTATGGTGAATAATTCTCCTTTTGCAGGAAAATCTGGAAAATTTGTAACAACCAGACAAATCAGAGAAAGACTTTTCAAGGAGCTAGAGAGAAATGTAGCCCTGAAAGTCCAAGAAGATGGATCTCCAGACACCTTCACTGTGTCGGGGAGAGGTGAGCTACATCTGACGATTCTAATGGAAACGATGAGAAGAGAAGGGTATGAATTTCAGGTCTCTAGGCCCCGTGTCATCAAGAAGAACAGCTCAAATGGAATCCTCGAGCCTTTTGAAGAAGTTGCCGTGGAGATTCCCGAGGCATACGTCGGTGCAGTTATGGAAAAAATGGGCCCTCGTAAAGGTGAAGTGATAGAGATGAAGAATACAGATTCCGGCACTGTTCATCTACGGTTTAAAGTTCCAACAAGAGGACTTTTTGGATACAGATCAGAGTTTCTGACCGATACGAGAGGTGAAGGGACTTTGCACCACAGATTTTTAGAGTATGGAAGTCATGTGGGAGAATTGGTAGGGAGAAAAAGAGGCGTCTTAGTGGCCGACAGACAAGGAGTATCTGTAGGGTTTGCTCTTTTTAATTTGCAGGAGAGGGCAAAGATGTTAGTAAGGCCGGGGGATTCAGTCTATTGTGGAATGGTTGTAGGTGAAAATGCGCGTCCAGGAGACATGGACGTCAATGTGTGTAAAGAGAAAAAGCTAACCAATATGAGGACTACGTCATCAGACGAAAACATCAAGTTGGAACCACCATTGCAGTTGACATTAGAGTTGGCTTTGGAGTTTATAGCCGAGGATGAATTGATAGAAGTAGTCCCAGGTGCAATCCGTTTGCGGAAGAGACACCTCGACCCAGTAGTCAGGAAGAAAATGGCCAAAACAAAGGTGGCTCAGTGATGCGCGAACGTTATATGAAAGCACTGACATTCCTAGAATATATGGAAACTGTCGAACAAAATACTGAATTATGGAAACAGATATACGAAAGAGTTGAGATAGCAGATGAGGTCCTGCAGGAGTTACAGGGCTGTCAAGGCAAATGGTACTTATTGGTTCTTTCGGAGGATTGGTGCAGTGATGCGGTTAATCTAGTGCCAGTAGTAGCCTGCTTAGCGAGGGATGCGCATAACTTGGACCTTCGTGTTCTGGCGAGAGATGAAAATTTGGATATTATGGACACCCATCTAACTAATGGTAGAAGTCGATCGATTCCAGTAGTAATCTTATTAGATGAAGATTTTGTTGAAAAAGGCTGGTGGGGCCCCAGGCCAGGTCCTATACAAAAGTGGTTCATGGAAAAGGGTATTAATATGACTTCTCCTGAACGTTCGAAATATACTCGTCGCTATTATGCCAAGGACAAGGGAAGAACTACGGTCAGTGAGATTATGGATTTGATTAGATCTGCTTCGTGACTAAGAAGATTCGTTTTATCTGATTGATAACTTATTGGGGAATGACATTGAATTTCTGAAGAACCTTTTTGAGCGCAGTTAAGTCAATAGCATCTGCAGTCCTTCCCATTCCTGACACCGTGGTGGCTTTTAAGATTGAGTTATAAATAGCCTCTTCAGTAGCCTCTACAACACTTTGGAATAGAGCTGACATTTGATCGTTGGAGATTTCATCCAACTGCAATCTGGTCTGATTTAGTGGTCGTCTTACCTCCTTGGATGTTGAGAATGCAATCACATAGTCCCCACTTCCATTGCCAGCAAAGGAGCCAGTCCTGGAAAGTCCCATTATTGCTCTTCTAGCGAGTCTTTCAAGTTTGAGAGGAGAGAGAGGTGCATCGGTGGCTATCACAATCATGATTGATCCTTGACCTTCATCGCTGCTTTCCCATCCACCCAACTCTGTTTGAGGATCACTTTCAGGATCGAGGGTTTCTCTGAATGAATACCGCTCGAGTTCTTGGCCAACAGGGGCACCATCGATAGTCAGTATTCCACCAAAATTAGATTGCACAAGTGCTCCTATTGTAAACCCCCCCAAACTTTCAGGTAAAACTCGACTACTTGTTCCAATACCACCTTTCCAACCGAAAGCTCTGGTTCCTCGCCCAGCACCCACTGATCCTTCTTCTACTGGTCCAGATTTTGCAGTCGTGAGTGCTTCTCTGACATGGTCAGGTTCAATTGGGCGACTTCTGATGTCGTTCAGCCCTCCATCGTTAGTTTCACCTACTACCGCATTTAGAGACCGCACATTTTCCATTCCAGGTTGTTCTAATAGCCAGGCGACCGTGGCGTCTGCTACCTGCCAAACACATAGTGTACAGGTCAGTAATATTGGAGTTTCTAGCTCTCCAAGTTCTCTTATTTGAGTCACTCCAAGAAGTTTTCCATAACCGTTTCCTACATGGAGAGCAGCAGGAACACGGTCGTGATATATGCTTCCATTGTGAGGATAGATAGCAGTGACACCCGTATTAAGACGTGATCCATCTGCCACAGTAACCTGACCGACCTTAACGCCCACCACATCAGTAATTGCATTTAAGGGTCCGTGCGGGAAAATTCCTACTTGGATTCCCAGGTCTCTCGCTCTAGGACGCTGGTCTTGCTGGCCTAACAGGCTTTGTTGTGACCATACCAAAGAGACCAAGTAAATTGCGAATAACAGTCTGTTCATTTTAGAGGTCCTTCTAGCTAAATCATTACCGTACTATATCGATTACGAGCAAACCAAGAATTAAAGGTTGGTACATTAGCGACCACATGAATATTTTTCTGGCGGATACTTCGGTCATGTTTTTTGCCACAATAATAGAGAGAAAAAGTGTCACCAATCCTAGAGCTGTGGCTCCAAGGAGGTACAGTGATCCAGTCAAACCAATGAAAGTTGGAAAGACACTTATAAACAAGAGTGCGGCCGAGTGGTAAACCATGTGCCTGCCGATTTGCTTCCCCAGGGGGTCAGTTGGGGGCATCAGAAGGAATCCTACTCGACTATAATCTTCTCTAAATAACCAGCTCAGAGCGAGTACGTGTGGCAATTGCCAAAGAAATGCGATACAGAAAATCAATATAGCTCCAAATTCGATATTTCCATTAACGGAGCTCCATCCAATCAATACTGGGAGAGCACCAGGTACGGCTCCTACCAATGTAGCCAAGTAAGATCTTGACTTCAGAGGTGTGTAGCCGAAGAGGTATATGCCAGCGGAGAGAGCCATCAGAATTGCAGGTAACTCTCCTACGGTCAGGATTAAATAAGTCATGCCGGCAAACAATAGGGTTGTTCCAAACCAAAATGCCTCGTGGGGCTTCAGTTTCCCCGACGGTAATGGTCTGGATTTAGTACGGACCATCAATGCGTCCAGGTCTCTTTCCAAGTATTGATTAAGCGACAAAGCTCCTGCCGATCCCAATGCTATTCCAAGCAAAAGTTGGAATAGGTTTGGGTAGGTCACATTTCCTTGTGAGGCGACATAATGGCTGACGCCAGCAGTTAGCATGACGTAAAGTGTGATGCCAGGCTTAGTTAACTTGTAGAGACTTACCATCTTGGAATTGGGCTTTATATCTTTTTCGTTGGATATCGTATGTTCTTTCATCGTCACTAGAATGCGTTCATCCTATGGAATCCAAAGTTTCCCTTAAAGATCGAGCTAATCCGGTAAACGCTGGAACGTCGAATAGGGTATAGGCAGAGGCTTCCGTTAAACGCAGAGCCATCAAGAGGTCCAAGAATCTTCCAGGATAATCACCTTCGAAGGCAACAACGAATTCCTGATCATCTAGCCCGTAGGAGTATGTTGTGTTCAATTTCACGTCGGGCCATTTATGACCTACTCGGATATGCTCGTCCATCATACGTTGCCGGTCTTCGTGGGAGAGCTTGTACCAATCTCTTGTTTTAACCATAGGATAAATGTACAGGTATTTCGACCCCTGAGGGTTTATGGCAATGCGGGCTGAATCTAGTGTTTCTTCTCCTCCATACTTTGCAATGTATTCTTCCTCGTAGCGGTTCAAATAAATTGAGCGCTTGGTCATAGCAAAATAAGAATGTGGTAAGGTTAGATATCCACCTAGCTTAGTGTGGTTTATTTCAGTAGCCAGATCATGCAGCTGATCTATGTCTTTGCTTGCTTGCCAAAGGATGAAATCAGCATCTCCACGTGTTCCCACCAAGGCATAAGAATATATCATCATTTCTCTTACCTTAGTGGCTATCAACTTCTCAAACTCGTCTTTGTGGCTGTTACGTTCGCTGGAAGAGAGCTGCCTCCAATTGGGATCGATCTTGAATATCGAAAAACGAACGAACTCTCTATCTTTCATCCTCTCTTGTGAGGCTCGGATTTTTGACCAAGCGTCTTCGTCAATAGCTGGACGTTTGGGATAATTGGTTCTGACGCCTTTAGGGATGTTCTGCTCTGATTCACTCATGGTTATTTTTGGCTCGTTAATGTGTACTTGTCAATCACTATGGGAGGAGTGGAACTTGTATAACAGAAAATAGTGTGGCAAGGCCTGTTGACCTTCTGGGACTGTTAAGTCATTTGTGATGATGACACTAGTAGGGAGGCAAAATATGGAGAAAGTTTTTTTGGATGGAAAATTGACATGAAAAATCCAGGGGTATTTTGCTCGAATAAAAACGTGTGGCTGATCAGTTATTCTCTGTCAGTTATCCTGCATGTATCCTTTTTCTTTCTTTGGTGGGGCGAGGAGGCATCTGACGCTGTTTCACAAACATCTGGGAGCGTTGAAGGAGGGGGTGGCAGTCCCTTCAGCAGGATTCAGGTAGTCAGGGTGCAATCTGTCAGTGAAAATACTAGGGTTAGACCAGTAGTTCCGATAGTTGAATTAGAGTTAGTACCTGCGATTCAATTCGAAATTACAGATAACAATGAGGTGTCATCACTTATAGGGGATATTTCAGCCGATTGGGCCAAGGGTCTGATTAATGCTAATTTGTCTATTGGAGACAGTTACTCTGGTGGGGGAACGGAAATCAAAGTACCTCCTCTGCCGAGAAGCATAGTGATTCCTCAAATCATAGCTGGCCAGGGTCTCGGGGAGATACAAATAGAGGTTTTCGTAGACGAAAGTGGCAAAGTAGTTTCTGACTCGACTCGGGTATTTTCTCCTAATACAAGTAACAGTGTCCAAAGCCAGTTGTTTGATAAAGCCTCTGAATGGGTGTTTGATCCAGCCAGAATATCAGACAAGCCAGTCAGTAGCTGGTTCTCCTATACTATTAGGATGTAGTTTAATTTAATCCTTAGGAGTCTCCCGTCAGTTAACATGCTATCGAGAAGTATATTTATGAGTAAAATACCCTTGAAAGCCAAGACGGATTTGTTGTCTATGACTCCTGATGACCTCCACTTGGCATTAAGCAGACACTTTTCGGATCGTGGCCAGCCCGATTACCGTGCAGGTCAGGTTAAGTCTTGGTTGTACCAGGGGCTAGTCAATCATTTTAGTGAAATGACAAACCTCCCGTTAGAAGAAAGAAAGGCCCTAGAAAGTGCTTTTGAGATAGATCAGCCTACACCTAAGATGGTGCAAGTGAGTCAAGATAGTACTGTTAAGCACCTATGGACTCTGAAGGATGGAGAATTAATAGAGTCAGTCCTCATACCGACGGACCGTCGTCTTACTTTATGCATATCTTCCCAGGCAGGCTGTGCAATGGCCTGTACATTTTGTGCAACGGGTTGGGGCGGTTTCAAAAGACAACTGACAGCAGGAGAAATTGTAGGTCAGTACAGGGCTTCACAACGTTGGGCAAATAAAGATGGTTGTGGCCCTATAACCAATATTGTGTTTATGGGCATGGGAGAACCACTGGCTAACCAGCGCTCTCTTCCAAATTCTTTGACGATTTTAAACCAGGGCTACAGAATAGGAGCTCGTCGGATTACTGTGTCAACAGTTGGGTTTGTTCCAGGGATAATTTCTTTAGCAAAGCGTCCAGAACAATTCGGGCTTGCCCTATCACTGCATTCTCCAGTTTCCAAGCTAAGGGAGGAGCTCATACCTCTCGAAAAGCAGTTTCCGTTAGCAGACGTTTTGCAGGCTATAGATGACTTTAAACGAGACAAAGGCAGGAGGGTTACGTTGGAATATACTATGATCCGAGGGATAAACGATGATTTGGATCTTGTACATTCTTTGGGGGACATAGCTCTTCGATTTAATGCCTTCGTTAATTTGATTCCTTTCAACCCGATCCCTCAGAATGAATGGAAAGCTACTGAGCCAGAAAGGATTCTGGAGTTTGCAAATAGGCTGAAGAGCAGAGGGGTCTCCGTAGCCGTCAGGGAGACGCGCGGGAGAGATATTGACGCGGCATGTGGTCAATTAAAAGCTCATGCAATGAACAACGGATAGGATGGAGTAGAGTAGCTAAAATAGGTTGGCCAGAGCACCACTTCTTGGCGACTACTGAACTCGAGTACCGTTGCGATTTGATTCTAAATGTCCGAGGTATTCTGGGAGAGGGCTAGGGTGGCAGTCAAAATCAACCATGTGAAAAACCTCAGAATTGGGATATATATATATATTGATCCCTGGTTTGTTTTTCGATAAAGCGTAGATCGAACTTTCAGGTGATATGATGTTAGAGTTTTGAGTTTTTGGACGTGGATTATACGGGTGCGCCAATGAGACATATACTTTGGGTTGACGATGAAATCGATCTACTCAAACCGCACTTATTGGTCCTGGAGGACAAGGGATATCGTGTGGATGCGATCACCAATGGTGACGATGCCTTGATACTCATAGAAAGGAACAACTACGACCTTCTTTTGCTTGACGAACAAATGCCTGGNCGTAGCGGTCTGGAAATACTTGATTTGGTGCGTAAGAACAATCTGAGATCTAGAGTGGTCATGGTGACCAAATCTGAAGAAGATATCACAATGAAAGAGGCGATTGGGCGAAGAGCTGATGACTATTTGCTGAAACCAGTTAGTCCTTTGCAGGTGTTATCTGCGGTCACAAGAGTTCTAGAAGGNTCGTCAATCCGGCAAGAACATATCGTTAGAGATTTTGCAGAGCAGTTTCCAGTTCTTTCNCAGAACCTAGATANGGCTAGGACCGAAAGTGACTTCGCAAAATTATATATGGAATTAACTGATTGGCACGTGCGCTTGGAATACTCCGATGAGAAAGGTTTACTAGATAGCGTCCAGGCTTTGTTGGCTAATCTCAGAAAAGATTTTGGATTGTGGATCAAATCAGAGTATCCAAAATGGATGCGAGGTAGTGGCAGTGACAAGCCTATCCTTTCAGTGGATGTGATAAAACGACATCTAGTTCCCATGTTGGACGGTTCTTCGGTGATGTTTGTTCTGTTGGACTGTCTTAGGATGGATCAGTGGAAGGTGATAGCGCCAANACTAGTNCCTTATTTTGAAATCGATGAATCTTACCACTACTCTATTTTACCAACAGCTACTCCCTACTGTAGGAATGCTATTTTCAGCGGCAGCTTCCCTGACAGTCTCTATAAAGATTATGGATACAGAATAGATAATCTTGTGGAGGGAGNTAGCCCAAATGATTTTGAGGATGAGCTCTTGAGAACTCATCTGCAAGATTTGTGTGGTGGTGCTATTCCCGTTCACTATGAGAAGATTACCTCCGATGTGGAAGGAAGTCGGGTTCGGGCCAGGGTGCGTTCTGCACTCAAACAGCAAGGTTCTGTAGTGGCAGCAGTATTTAANTTCGTGGACATGATGACCCATGGCAGAAGTGATTCAGCCATACTAATGGAGGTTGCTAGGGATGANGCAGCTCTTCGAAATGTGACTCGATCTTGGTTTGAAAGGTCTACAGCCTTTTCAATTATAAAGGATGCAGCAGAAGCAGGTCACCAAATCCTNCTAACTAGNGATCATGGATCTATTTTGTGTAAAAGTCCCACTACTATNTATGCAAATAAGGATGTGACTAGTAGTTTGCGCTATAAGATTGGTAGAGATTTACGACTTGATGATCCAGCAANTTCATTTTTAACTAAGTCGAGTGAAGATATGAGNTTNCCANCCGCNCCTATGGGCACTTCTTATGCNCTTGCCCTAGACGACCATTACTTCGTTTATCAAAATCGTCTTAGAGAATACCAGCGACGTTATCGAAATTCGTTTCTGCACGGAGGCATATCTCCAGAAGAAATGATTGTTCCAGTTGTGGGTTTNAAANCCAGGAAGGATTTACCAATCAAAGGGGGATGATTTGAACGTCTTTGCCCAAACTTCGATGTTAGGTTGGGCTCTATTCCTCTGAAATGGGATCATTACCCTTAATCTAAATGGACGGAATCTCCCCTACGAATGTTTCTCATTTATGAATTGAAAGGTCATACGAAGACTATAATAGAGTTCATTGTTTTGAGGATTTTTGGCTTCCTTGCAAGTAAACTTCCGATAGGCTTTGTAATGGTACTGGGTGACACGATAGGGTATATGTGCTCTTCCNTCTTCCAGNTTAGGAGACCGGAGGTGGAAAAACATTTGGCACTGGCGTTTCCCGACCGANGCTTTGAATGGAGGGAAAGAGTATCTCTTGAGAGCTATCGGCATTTCGGTAGAGAAGGCCTNGTTTTCTTGCGGTGCTCAGGTGCCGCCAAATATGGCTTTCAGAAAGATGTAGAAATAAGTGGGCTTGAAGTATTGGGAGAATCGTTACGGAAAGGATCAGGAGTAATGCTGATTTCTGGTCATTTGGGAAACTGGGAAGTAGGAGCTATTTCATTGGCGGCCAAAGGCATACCCATTGATGTGGTGATGCAGGANCAAAGAAATCCGCTTGTNGATAGCTACCTNGCGAAGTTGCGAAGTGATGCGGGCGTAGGCGTAATACACACCAGTCAGGGTGCATATTCTGTGTTAGAAAGCTTGAGGAGNGGAAGGGTAGTCGCTTGGCTTGGAGATCAAAATCCTGTTGGAAANTCAACGATGTTAGATTTTTTAGGTGTACCTTCAAGGGTTGCTAAAGAATCTGCAATCCTGACCCTGAGAGCTGGGGCTGCTTATTTTTTTGCTTCATCATTAGTAGTTCCTGGTGTGCCGAAAAAGTATAAGGTTGAGCTTAAGAAAATTGCAATTCCGAGAAGACAGAGTAGGACAAAAATTACTGAGCAATTAACCGAGGAATCTACCAGGGTCTTAGAGGCAGCAATTCGAAGTAATCCAGATCAGTATCTTTGGCATCATAGAAGGTGGAAGAATGGAGTTGAGTGGCTTCGTAAGGAAGGTTATTCCTGTTAGGTTTGATTACAAAATAGCTACTAAATCAGANGGAACTAGGTTAAGCAATTGATCTATATATGCATACCNNTACAAAACGCTGAAGACACTATAGGCCTGCTACTCTGGAAGATCAGGGTTGTAATGGCTGAATTTGGTCGTGATTATGAGATTTTGGTATTGGATGACGCGTCGACTGATTGCACCCGTGAAGTTTTANAGGGTTATAGATCCAGATTGCCTTTGAGGATACTTAGNAATGATGAATCTGTNGGGGAATCAGCAGGTNTTGAATCGCTTCTGAGAGAAGCNGTCATTTCTACTAAATATCNNAAGAGAGATTCAGCAGTGACCCTGAGATCAGACTTCAGTGACAGTCCAGATGCTATTGTCCCGNTGGTTCGTGCTCTTGAGGGAGGTTCAGATATAGTNGCTGGAACANTGAAGACAGAAAAAGTAAANNCTTCTTTTTNAGTGAGTATTGCACGTTTTTTAATGGAAGTGCTTCTAGGGAAAGTGTTTTATAGTGCCCCAGTATCCGATCCTTTATGTGGACTTAGGGCCTATAGATTAATAGTTCTCAAGAAAGCATTTAATGCTTCAAGTAAGAGGCCACTAGTAGCTTCAANAGGTTGGCTGGCCAACCTTGAGTTGCTTAGTGTTNTAGCTCCCCATGCTCGCAGGGTGTCGGAAATGGCGATTGATTCTAGCTGCCAATCTGGTTTTTATTCTTCTAGATNTAGTGCAGTTGNAACTTTNAGCAATATTAGAAGGNTAAGACAAGAGGTAGTTTGGGAAAATTGACCNGGAGAAGGTGTGCGAGTTTTTNTGTGTCTTCTGACTATAAGAGTTTTTGCTGTCTCAGGCCTGGAGGCTCAAGGGGTCAGCGATAGTCTGATCCAGGAAGAGGCAGCAGNAAGTCAATTGTCTGGGAGGTACAATTTGGACCCCCTGGCAGCAGTGGTACCCTTTGGTCCAGGGGAAAGACTTACATATAATGTCAAGATAGGGATTATCAATTCTGGTAGCGCCCACATGGAAGTGNTGGGTATCGATTCCATAAGGGAAGAGCCCAGCTATCATCTTGAAATGTCNCTTAAAGGCAGNCTCCTGTTCGGTGCTGTCCAAGTAAACGATCATTATCANTCATGGCTAGGGACCAGGTCGGTATCGAGCCATCGCTATATNAGTGATGTAAATCAGCTTACATATAGTCGCTATCGTAACTTCGAGTTTCGTCCTGAAGAGATGTCTTGGGAAGAAACTGAAAGTGGAGATATGGGAAGATTAGCAACAGCTTTGCCCTTAGATGATATTTCTTTCCTCTACTTTGTGAGGACTCTTCCTCTTGAAATAGGCCAAACGTACACCTTACCCCGATACTTNAANAAAGAGGGTAATCCAGTCGTAATAAAAGTAGAGGGAAAAANGGTGNTAGAGGTTCCTGCNGGAACGTTTAACACCATCGTCGTCCGTCCTATAATCAAGACTCGTGGGTTATTCAGTGAGGGGGGTGAGGCAGAACTGTATTTGACAGACGACGATAATAAACACCTTGTATATTTACGTTCGAAGATTCCAATTGTGGGNTCTGTGACTTTGCATTTAGAGAGTATTTCTGAGGGCAGTCCAATTCATACGGGTGTTATAGGGCCTTAACGAAGAATTAGTTTAACTTGCAGGACTAGTGGTGAAAGGCATTTCTTTAGATACCGTTCGACTAAAGTTGGTTTGGGTGTTTTTGCCCATATTACTGGTTTTTGCCAAGCCATCATCATCATCCCTTCTATATGGTGTCATGTTGTCGTTGATCGGTTTGGGGATTCGGATTTGGGCNGCTGGATTCATAAATAAATTGAATGATCTTGCCACAAATGGACCTTACGCTCATACTCGNAACCCCCTTTATCTNGGGACTCTCACCATAGGTCTGGGATTTTCCTTGGCATCAAATGAACCACTACTGGTTCTAGTGTGTCTAACGTTTTTTTGCTCGGTCTATGTGCCAAAAATCCTTCAAGAAGCTAAAGAATTAGAGTCGAGATTCGGAGATCAGTATCGCAGTTATGCTAAGTGTGTACCTCTTATGTTCCCTAGGTATAAAGCATACCGAAATGAGTTATTACCAGATGGTGGGTCCAATGGTGGCTTCAGCTTTTATCGCTATTTGGCCAACAGAGAATGGGAGGCTTTATTGNCAAGTGNGCTGGTCTTCGGGCTCCTCTTTATCAAATTTCTCACATGNTAGGGTCATGTGTAGAGCTTTTATCCNTGCTTCGTAGAATCGATGAGGTAAAGNGAGGGNCCTTCNAGAGTTCGNCCTTTCACTTGGAGATAAAATTTGTAAACTCCTNTTTCNGGGAAGATCACTTCCTTAAGGGGCAGAATAAGTTGAGTCCGAGGTGGGGGTCGGNTCTCGTCCCTATTGTCGACNTCGGAATGTCCTTGGACTGTCATGGAAGGCCTCTCTCCTGGTCCAATTAAATCAACCTGGAAATCGTAGCGACCAGCATCTTTGTAGCCCCATTGAATTACAATGACCAGAACCATATCGTGTTTAGCTGGAAAACCGGGGGCTGAAAGATCATTAAAAATACCACTAATATTTAGTTTGCCGTATTCCACTTCCTTGGCTTCATCACATACAACCGATAATTGAAGGTGCATGTCTTTATTCTCCTTCCGGCTTGGTTTTACTCCACCCGCCTGCACCAGGGGTGTGAACACCGACTATATCACCCTGGCGGCCCTGGAAACTTATTTTTGCTGGTAGTATTTTTCTCTTTCCGTCTCGAGTGAGAATGTTTTTTCCGGGGCTACCGTCTTCTCCTCCATGCATTCCAAGAGGTCCTCGCCTGCGCCTTTCAGTGAGTAGTGTTACTTCGGAATCCGCCAATAGCTTTATTTCTCTACGAAGTCCATCTCCNCCACAAAACAATCCTTTTCCTCCACTTTCTCTGATGATCGAATAATGCTCTACTTGGAAGGGGTAGGCATGTTCTAGTGCTTCTANGGGAGTATTTAACGAATTTGACATATGGGTGTGAACTCCAGACAGGCCATGCCTGTTAGGGCCAGCACCCATACCTCCACCTGCAGTCTCGTAGTAAGTGAATGGCTCATCAACCCTGGGATCTGATCCGCCAATGGTGAGATTGTTCATTGTTCCTTGTGATAAAGCTGGTATTAGGTCAGGCAAAGCTTCTGCAAAAGCTAGTAGNAAGACATCAGTGATCCTCTGACTGGTTTCTACGTTCCCAGCCGCTACGCTGGCTGGGGGGTTGGCANTAACAATAGAACCATTGGGTAGAATCATATTCACGGCGGACATAGAGCCTCCACCTGCAGGAAGAGATTCCCCNAAAAGATGTTCTATCACNCAACGAATGACGTATCTAGTAGCTGAGGAAGTGATTGCTTCTACTGCGTTAATACCTCCAGTCACCTGTCGGCTACTTCCACTGAAATCGATATCTAATCCTTTCGAGTGTTTTATTATTTTGACACAAACTGGTATGTCAACGTTTCCAAACCCATCATCATCCATAAAATCTTTGCCGACATAAGTGCCGTTTGGNATNTTTTTTAAACCCAACAGAACAAGTCGGTCGGCATAGTCTATAAGTCGATCCATGAAGTGAAGAGTAATGCTCGATCCATGTTTGNNAGCGATTTCTAACAACCGTTTAGCTCCAGTGTGTAATGCAGCAAGTTGAGCCTCAAGGTCACCTCTCCTTTCAACTGGCGTTCTCACATTAGCCAATATTAACGAATAGAGTTCTTCATTGATCTCTCCTTTTCGATAGAGTTTAATGGGAGGAATGATCAGACCTTCCTGATAGATCTCACGAGCAAGTGGCATAGANCCTGGAGTCATACCACCTACGTCGGAGTGATGCGCTCGGGATGCGACATAGCCCAGATTGGTACTGCTATCATTTGCAATGACTGGAGATATCATTGTGATGTCTGGAAGATGGGTACCACCTCTGTAGGGATCATTAAGACATGCGACGTCGCCTTTTTCGAGAGGTCCCAGTTCATCAAGTGCAGTTTTGACACTGAGTGGCATTGCTCCCAAATGAACTGGCATGTGGTCTCCCAAGGCTACTGCTATTCCTAAAGGGTTGAAAAGGGCACACGAGTAATCCCTACGTTCCTTGATGTTAGGAGAAAACGCGGCTCTCCTAAGAGAGCTGCCCATTTCTTCAGTAAGTGCAGTAAACAATTGGCGNAAAATTTCTATAGATAGAGCTTCCGTGCTATTCTGGTCTATCATCAAGACTCCTGTTGATACTCGNTCTATAGGTTAGCNTGGCAGGGTCGATAATGGTGTAATCAGTTACGCATATCTAGTCAGNCATCCAAAATATCNATTCGAGCTCTTAGAGTCTACGGACCAAGTGACGACCNAGTTTTAATTTGCTTTGTTGNCANTGTGAAAGANGATGGCACATGTCTTTGCTTGCTCGCNGCTGGCGTGTACTCAATCCATTCAGTATGTTGTCGGCCCTTAAGGCTTAGCGACATTGGAACGAATCTTGAAGTGACTNCATAAATTAGACAAAAAGAACCGATGTTTTCTTTGGAGTCGGCCACTCATGATCGAGCGNNAATTTGCTATGGTTAATAAATTTGAAAATGATGCAGTGACTGGAGAAGAAATCCTACATCTTTCTCCGTCCCAAGCTAGGCGTCTACTAGGGCTTTACTACGAAGACGTCAGTCTGCCTTCTCCAGCGGGGGGCATCTTCCAAATTTTGAGGGTAAAGTCAGAAGATGATGGATCGGGTATAATGCTGTTGGAATGTGGATCGTCGTCTTTGCGGTATTTACTGAAAATCCCTAAGGCTAAGAGAGCGGAAAAAAAAGACATTCAGACAAGATTAAAAAAGGGTGAGCAGCTATGGTGTCCCAGGCACTCTCTCCAATCTTTGCATAGAGTAGGAGATAAGTATGTCTGCCGAAAATGTGGAGTGGTATACGCTATATCCAAATAAGGCTCTGGTCCGATTCAGTGAGTCAGGNCCATGGAATGGGGAAATGGCAGNTACTANCCTGAAGAAATGCTCGATGCTGATNATGGTTGTGATCGTTTTATCATTGGTCGCATGTGGACAGGGNAATCTATCTCAAAGTCCTGACACTANAGTATGTCAGGANGGGGGTGTAGTAATNGAANCTGAGCCAGTAAAAGTAATCTGGCTGAGTGGGGCTAGGGACAAAGAACACATACTCCCAGGTCAGGTTGAACTATATAAGGAGGAATCTGTTCGAATTGTTTCCCTAGACCACAGGGTGCATAGTGTTTCTTTTGTAAAAGATTCACTTTCTTCTGAAATGGAAAATTTTCTTTCAGAGACTGGTCAGTTGATCTTAGCGCCGCTCTTAATTCAAGGTAGCTGTCTGAACCTGCATTTTCAGGATGCTCCTNNGGGTGACTACNTTTTTCTAAGCAGAAGCCATGGACAACCAGTCTTTGGAAAGATCATAATTCGCTAGNGAGAAACTCAGGGGGCACTGCAAACCCTATTTGATTTTTCGATCTAAAGTTGTACTGGTGTTCTCCGTTGTCGCCGCCGCTCACGACGGATCGCTGCCTCGCGTTTCCTNTTCCTCTGAGCGCTNGGCTTTTCATAAAAGCGNCGCTTACGCAACTCNGAGTAGAGTCCCGATCTTTGAATCTTACGTTTAAACCTTCNGAGCGCTCGCTCGAGGCTCTCNTTATCTTGCACCTTTACTTGCAAAACTATATCGCTCCTTGCANAACTATTTGAAAATAGGAATGAGAAAGTTAGTAGTGAAAGGTTAATCAGGGAAGTGTCAGCGTGCACGTGAGTATCGGATATACTCTTCACGGTTAGAAAGAAAATCTTCCTTCCANATAGAATAGGGAGGAATTGGGATCCTGGTCTCTATGTACTCTAGGACTATTAGTGAAAGCTGGAATTGATCGTCGGATTTAAAATCTATTTTTTGTCCCTTTAAGATATGATCTACAGTCTTTTCGAACGCTTTGGGATCCATTAGCGATATAAAATGGCNGAGTTGATCTACTTTGTATGAAGAGTATAGGGATTGGAGTTGAAATGAGTCTGGGTCGGCAGCGTTCTTAAGATATTCACCAGCGGTGTTGCTTATATTTTCAGATTCTTTATTTAGATTGCGCTCAAACCAGCGTTTTAGTCCAGTGGTTCTTTCTTGCGCAGCCTGCTTTTTGTGGATTGCAGAGGAAAGTAAAGATCGTAGCAAGGGCCTCCCAAGCCCCCTAGCTTTTGTATCTATATCAGATTCTGAGTCTTCGATGAAAATATTTGNGGTTTCCACCGAAGTAAGTTGTCTGGNACTCGTGTTTCTGCTTAGTCGAAATTTGATTCTCCCATGCCAGTTCTGATCATTTCCTATGAAACTTACTAGGAAACAGGACCATGACTCATCTTNCCACTCTAGGAACCCAAGAGAGCGTTCGCGTCGATGGTCAAATAANTTATGGTTNGTTGGGCTTGGCATGAATTGTCGTTCNNGGGCTGATTGCTAAAANGGAAAGATGTATGAAGGCNAGGTCACGTGCAAGCATATTTGTTAAAGCNNNGGCAATTTCCTTCTTGATTCNTTCTCTTGCCTTAAGGGTCAATGATTTGTTAACGTCATGGTCCAAAATTTACAAGCTAGANCAGTGTGGACGTTGCAGTTTTTATNGAAAAGANCGGTTTTGAAGGAAGGGGGNCCAAGGATGGAGGATACCATGGAGACAAGTGTGATTCCCAAAAATTCGGGATCTAGGCTCGAGGGCATGGCAGATGTTCCAGGAATATGTGAGTTGTCTCTGACACGTGCTGTAATTCAGTATACGGAATCTGGTAAGGCTCAAGGCTCAGCCCAAGACATAGGACTGGGCTTAGTAGTGGATGGTCGCTTTGCAGGGGCTTCAGAAGTTCTGGATCTCGGAAGTGGCAAATTAAAAATTCTTGACTTGAGTTCTGAGTTGGTAATTCTCGACTGGATCCACCAACCAACTTTGGAGCATATAAATAAGCTGATTGCGAGAAAGGGAGAGGACCTTGGTACGTACTCTTTTCGGTTGGCTATCGAACTTTTAGGTAGAGCGGGGTATGGGCCACTCACAAGATCCATACTTTTTAGGATAGGCTTCAGGGATATCAGTCAGGATTTAGACTTGCACGAGGGTACCGTGGTCAGGATTGCTATAAATTCAAGTGGTGCATTCGTTCGCGCGCATCTCGACTATTCTAGTGGATCTCTGATTTTTACGGTTCCTGGACCTGAAAGGTGTAGAGAAAAAGAAAAGGAATTGGTTGCAGCTTTTCCTCAAAATGAAATTGTATGTATGGAACAGCGATATATTCCTGGTGCGATTCAGTATGAAGTACTGTTCTCAGTACCTCCCGGCCTGGAGAGTCTGCGGTCGAAGTGCTCAGTCATCAGAGGGGGATTGATGCAATTGCTGAGGGTGTTTGAACCAGAGCGGTATGAGGTGCTGAGCCAGCATTTGGCGATTTTTGGTTCAAGGGACACTCTTTCTAGGATCTCTTTAGATGAGCCAGCCCCAGAGGCCATCGATTTGTCCTATGACTTAGAAGGAGGCACGCACGCACGTTCGGCCGACACTGTTCACTAGGATCTTGATTTTAACTAGTGAGCAGAAATTGTAGCTGAGTTTTTGCACCGTTGCCAGGCTCTAACCATCACTTGTTGTGGTCTCTTGTGCGCTTGGGTATGGAGCCCCACTAAAGCCGGCCTTTTATAGCTCGTTATCACGTGGCCTCACATCCATGGAGTTCGTTGGACTGATTAGTAATTAATATTAGCGAATATGCAGAAGCGAGTTGTCGACAGTTGAGCACATTCCACTTCTTCCTGTTGGTTACATCCAGATATGTCATATCGTAAGGTGTTGCAGCACAATGAGTTACCAATAATCGTTGTTCGTACAACAATTTTTAGGATAAACTTGCTTTATCTAAAAATGAAGTGTAATGTGGTCACACCTTGAGAGTTAAGTGAACCTCGTCAAGGTAGAGTAACACGATCCAGGTTGGCCAGCTGTCACGCTGGCTTTGTTCATTTTTTTGAGCCTTGTGCATTGGGAGAATTGCGTCCAAAATGTGGGATACTTGTCCAGTAAATATCCAGGTAGAATTGCCTACCGAACTAGCAGAAAGGGTTGAGACCATTCAGAAAACCGATCCTGAATTTATGAGTAAAATAATACTCTATGGACTAACTCGCAGGACACTCTATCAGCATTTGCGGAACAACAACGAATTAGCTGACGGTGATCATACAGCCGCACGGGCTCCCTCCTGAGGGCTTGACGTTCTTAAGGTGCCTCAATAAACCTAGTAGGTTACAGACATGCTGGGTGGTGGATCTTAGCAAGACTTTTTCGACTCAGCATTTGATCAGAGCTTTGGAGGCTTCAAGTTGAATGACTGCCAGTCGACTTCTTCTGACGAAGAAGAAAATACTATAGGAGACGAAGGTCTAAAGGATAAATATTTAGACTACTGCTCGGCTCAAATGGCAGAGCATCTTCTACTATTATCCCCTGATGAAATCTATCTTTTGGCCAGAGAGGCCCACCAGGCGGAAGGTATGACAGGTGAGCCTTCATATGAAGATTTAGTTAAGCTGGCTCAGGGCGGAATTTCCAAGCGATTAGCTCTACCTACCTTTGAAGAATGGGTAGGAGATTACAAAGAAAACAGTGGAAAATTCCAAGATGGATTTCTTGCACTCTGGAAATAATGGTGCTCGACATGAATGCTTTTCAGTTATGTCACCGAAGTAATGTATCGAGCTGACTCAATTTAGAAGGGAAGATCGTCGTCTGGTTCAGAGGTCGGCTGGGGAGGTGTAGAGGTTGGCTCGGGGTTAGGAGTAGCTGACCAGTTTCCCTCATCACCCCTGGATCCCAACATCTGCATTTCTTGGACGTTAATGTCAGTCCAGTACCGAATTTGTCCGTCACTTTCTGTCTGAGAATATTCTACACGACCTTCCACGTATAGTTGCTTACCTTTTTTTACGTACATCCCTATAATTTCACCTAGTTTTCCCCAAGCAGTACATCTATGCCACTCTGTCTTTTCCTGCTGTTGTCCATCACTGCTTTTCCAGGTTCGACTGGTTGCCAGGGAGAACTTTGCCATGGTATTACCATTTGGTGTAGATCGGATCTCAGGGTCATCTCCTACATTTCCGATGAGCATAATCTTGTTCAACGAACGGCTCATTTCGTACTGCTCCTTGGATGAATTATATGGAAAATGAATCTTTGTAGCCTGCACTTGGACCAAGGTACTGAAGGCTTGGATTGGGCGCCATGGTTGGCTGGCGTCTTGCACTGTAGTTAGATATTTTCATCAGCGAATTCCTTGATGAAGAGACCTTGAAATCTCCTAGGTGAAGTATGACAGACTTTGAATATCTGAGTACAACGAAGCATGAACAAATTGCTATCGTGACTATCGATCGGCAAAAAAAGCTCAATGCGCTTAATGATCTACTATTGAAGGAACTAGAGCAGGTTTTTGCCGTGTTATCGGAAGATGATCAATTACAAGGTGTAATTCTTACCGGCCAGGGGGATAAAGCTTTTGTGGCTGGGGCGGATATAAAGGAATTGGTTGATCTAGATATGCAGACTGGAAGGAGGGGAAGTGAACAAGGCCAAAGGGTGTTTAGCTTGATTGAAGAATTTCCTAAACCCGTTCTGGCGGCTATCAATGGATATGCATTAGGGGGAGGATGTGAATTGGCTTTGGCATGTCATCTGAGGATCGCTAGCACAAATGCGAAGTTTGGATTTCCCGAGGTAAGTTTGGGAATCATACCCGGATTCGGAGGAACGGTAAGGCTTTCCCGACTGATCGGGTTAGGTAGAGCGGTTGAAATGGTGCTAACAGGTGACATGATCAGCGCCGACAGAGCAGAGCATTTTGGCTTGGTCAGTGCGGTGGTCGAATTAGAAGATCTTTTGACCGAGTCAAAGAACTTTTTGGGCAGGATCACCAGACACTCGCCCTTGGCGGTTCAGAAAGCAATTCAGTCTCTCTATTTTGCCTACGATTCCAGGACAGTAGAGGCGCTGAATATGGAGAATGATCTGTTTGGTCAGCTGTCAGGAAGTGGGGATATGAAAGAAGGTATAAGTGCTTTTCTTGAAAAGAGAAAGCCGATGTTCAAGGGAGACTAACTAAGGTGTTAAAGAGTAGCACGATAGCTATAGCAGAGTTATTTTTTATTCTTATGTCGACGTTCCCTGAGCCTCTCCTCTTTTGCATCTGAGTGAGCTCAAGCTCCGGCTATTTAGAAATCTTGGAGTTCAGGAGCTTTCTTTTCCAGAAGAGGGAGTAGCTATTGTCGGCCCAAATGCACAGGGGAAGTCCAACCTTCTGGAAGCAATCTATTATCTAGAAATTTTCAGATCCTTTCGAGGATCGAAACTGCAGAATTTGGTTGCTTTTGGGGAGGACTTTTTTCGAATAGAAGGTTTTATAGAATCAAAGGAAGGGGAGCAGCTGGCTATGAATATAGCGGCGGCCTATGAAACTTCAGGTCGCAGACGTAAAATTACTATAAATGCAAGAGAGCCCAAGCGCGTGGGTGATGCTATCGGACATCTAGGAGCAGTGGTGTTTTCACCAGCAGATGTCCGTATCATTGAGGGTGGTCCGAGCGTTCGTCGACGCTATATGGATGTAATTCTATCACTGAATCGGGAAGGTTATTTGGAATCCTTACAGACCTACAAGCATGTTCTAGCACAAAGAAATTCTGCTTTGCGATCGGGTGCTGATATGTCGGTGGTCCAGGTATGGGATGATTCTCTGGCGAAGAGTGCTTCTAAAATTATGATGGAAAGAGCTGGATGGGTTGCAGAGCGACAAACAGATTTCAGCAGATACTATGAGGAGGTCAGTGCGGAAGACTCAGCTTCAATGACTTATGTTTCGAAAATGAATATTGAAGACTGGAGCCAAGAAGGAATTTACGCACAGTGTCTAATTACATTACAAGAGAGCAAGGATAGGGATTATTTACGAAAAAGTACTACCCGGGGGCCGCATTTGGATGAATTATGGATGAGCTTAGAAGGTGACAAAACTCTTGGAGAGCTCAGAGAATTAGGCTCTGGAGGCCAGCGCAGGACCGCGGCCTTAGCACTAAGATTGATCGAAGGTGACACAATAAGAGACTCTAGAGGTGTGCAGCCCATTTTACTTTTGGATGACGCTTTTGCAGAACTTGATGACGGAAGAAGGGAAAGGGTCGTTTTGTTAATGGATCAGGGGCGATTTGGACAGGTTATTATGACGGCACCAAAGGAAAGCGACGTATATATCCATGGTGATAGAATTGAACAATGGGGAATCAAGGACGGCAGGGTACAAGCGTGAAAAAGTCCGACCCTGAAAAGATTGGTGATTTCTTAAGTTTAGTGCTAGAAAAAGGTGGACTTGCGAAGCAGATTTCAAGAAATGGTATTTTAGAAAAATGGGAATCAGTAGTGGGAACTAAGATTGCAAGAGTGACCGAAGCTAGCGCAGTGCAGGGAGACACCTTGTTTGTTGAAGTCAGGAGCAGTATATGGCTTACGGAGCTTAGTTTCATTAAGAACGCATTACTAGTTAAAATCAATCAAGGCCTTGATGATGAGGCCAAGATAGAGCGCATTATTTTTAGATTGATGGAAAAGTGATTTGAGTCTGATGTTAGTTGAGGGTAACGATAACGAGTTATTAAAAACCAAGTGAGTAGTTGATGGCAAAGAAATCGCAAAAAAAGCAAAGTGAATATACCGCCGGTCAGATAACTGTATTAAAAGGATTGGATGCGGTACGTAAAAGGCCAGGCATGTATATCGGATCGACGTCGGCCAGGGGATTGCATCATTTGGTCTATGAAGTGGTCGACAATTCGATTGATGAGGCTATGGCAGGATTCTGTACGGAGGTGCAGGTGTCTTTGATGAAAGATGGGTCTGTTCGTGTGATAGACGATGGAAGGGGAATTCCAGTTGACGTACATCCCGAAGAGGGTGTGCCAGGAGTAGAGTTGGCGATGACCACACTCCATGCTGGTGGGAAGTTTGACAAAGATTCCTATAAAGTTTCGGGAGGGCTACACGGGGTTGGGGTAAGCGTGGTTAATGCTCTAGCCGAGTGGCTTGAAGTTGAAGTTGTTCGTGGTGGTAAGCGTTATCACCAGCGCTTTGAAAGAGGTGTCAAGAAAAAAGACCTAGAGGTGATGGGCAAAGAGAAGGGGAGTGGGACTCAAGTCGTATTCCATCCTGATCCCGAGATTTTTACAGAACTTATATTCCAGTTCGATATTCTCAACGACCGATTGAGGGAGCTAGCTTTTCTTAATAGGGGCTTGAAGATCGTGTTGAGTGATGAACGAGATGGTTTAGAAGAGGTTCACCAATACGAGGGAGGTTTGAGCTCTTTTGTTGAGTATGTTCGAGGTAAGAGAAAAGCTCTCCATGAAGAGGTAATTTACTTTGGCGCTAGCAAGAAAGAAGCTGACGTAGAGGTGGCGCTACAATATAACGAAGGATTTCGCGAGCAGACTTCAACATTCGTCAACAACATCAATACCCATGAAGGAGGAGCTCATCTCACGGGCTTTAAGTCAGCTCTAACTAGGACTATTAACGACTATGCTCGCAAGAATAAGTTGTTCAAAAAGAGCGATGAGAGTTTATCGGGTGATGATGTGAGAGAGGGGCTGACCTGTATCCTCAGTGTCAAGGTTATGGAACCTCAATTTGAAGGACAGACGAAGACTAAATTGGGAAATAGCGAGGTAAGAGGGGCGGTAGAGGCCATAGTCAACGAAAACCTAGCGGTTTTCCTTGAAGAGAATCCAAAAGCTGCAAAAGCCGTTATCGAAAAATCACTCTCGGCAAAATGGGCAAGAGAGGCCGCCCGTAAAGCTAGAGATCTAGCGAGGAAGAAAAGTGCACTAGAAGGAGGGGTTCTGCCAGGAAAACTGGCTGATTGTTCAATCTCCGATCCTTCTCTCAGTGAAATTTACTTGGTCGAGGGAGATAGTGCTGGGGGAAGTGCTAAGCAAGGCCGAGATCGTTCTTTCCAGGCGATTCTTCCATTAAAAGGAAAGATCCTTAATGTGGAAAAGGCCAGGACTGATAAGATTCTTTCAAACGACGAAATTGGGGCCATGATCACTGCCATTGGTTGTGGGATAGGGGAAGAGTTCGACATTGATAAGGCTAGATACCATAAGATCATCATAATGACTGATGCGGACGTTGATGGAGCACATATAAGGACTCTTTTACTCACTTTTTTTTACAGGGAAATGGAGAGCTTGATAACACAGGGTTATGTCTACATTGCCAATCCACCTCTTTACCAACTAAAAAAGGGAAAGAAAGAGTACTACGCTTATTCTGAAGAGGAACGAGAAGAGTATATAGATCGTTTTTCTAACGGTAAGGAAGGTACAGGGGTTCAAGTTCAACGCTACAAAGGTCTGGGAGAGATGAACCCTTCGCAGTTGTGGAAAACAACGATGGATCCTGATAGCAGAACAATTCATCAGGTCACAGTTGAGAATTCTACAACAGCTGAAAAGACTTTTCGTGACCTGATGGGAGATGAGGTCCAGCCCAGAAAAGACTTTATTACGAAACATGCCAAGTATGTCAAGAACTTAGATGTGTAGGGTTGCATGGTNAAAAGTATAAGAGATTTGAATCTGACGGAGCAGGTTTCTTATCTGGTAGAAAATGTNAGCTCTTGGATCATGAATCAACGGACTATACATNGGGCGTTAAGTGAGCCTCTGNCCGAGACGACTGTAGCNGCANTGCAGGNGTTTTTTAGCAGNGATACNTTNGATAGAGTGCGANTNAGACGAGTGCCTGNCATCGANAACCCNCATTTTTACCGTGCNTTTGAAGAAGAGGGGGAGGATNTACCTCTTGGTTTTGATGTATGGGCGGCAATAACGTTTGGGGATGTGATCCTTGTCAGNGAAAGCCAAGCTCCTGGTCCACTTTCTCATTCTATACTATTCCACGAACTGGTTCACGTNGTGCAGTATAAGATTCTTGGTATACACGAATTTGCTAGACGGTACGTNAACTCTTTNCTGCAGAGTGAGCTCAATTACATGACGATTCCCTTAGAATCAATNGCCTTTGATCTGCAAGGACGATTTGAGAAATGTACGGGTAGAAAATTTTCTGCGGAGAAGGAAGTTGAGTCACGTTTATTTGTTCCTGGATTACCTTACGCCAGCAGAAAAGATTGATTTCTCATGAAAAGCGAATGAGTACTTGATCAGTCTTTGAGTATGATAGGTTTTTGACTTTACCAGGTGTGGAGTTAATAGCACTCCGAGTAAGGTGTTAACATGTCAAAACTAAAAAACAACCAGAGTTATCCTGACAGTGTTTGTGTCTTAGGTGCTGGGAGTTCTGGTCTGGCAGCAGCACGTAATTTTCGTGACATGGGATTAGATGTGGATGTGGTGGAGGCCTGTTCGGATTTAGGTGGCAACTGGAACTATGATTTGCCAATCTCTCGTGTCTACCGTTCCACGCATGCGATTTCGTCCAAGGCAGGAACTGAATTTCCAGATTACCCCATGCCNGANGCGTTCCCTGATTATCCACACCACAGTGAGATTTTAGAGTATCTGAAGGGGTATGCGAGGCATTTTNAAATNGAAGATTGTATCGAGTTTGGATTGAGTNTTGAGGAGATTAAGCCTTCCAGTATGATGGCTCCCACTGGNGATCATTGTTGGGATGTTCGTCTGAGTAATGGTGAGGTGCGATCATACGGAGCTGTTGCAATAGCTAATGGNCACAATAACCATCCTGTGTTTCCAGANTATCCAGGAGTATTCAATGGGNAATCTATGCACTCGGCGGATTACAAGGTCTCAGAAATACTGCTGAAAAAGCGTGTCCTGGTTGTTGGAGGAGGAAACTCGGGTTGTGACATCGTGGTGGAAGCCGCTCACAAAGCGCAAGCCGCTTTTCATTCAACTCGAAGGGGCTATCACTACATCCCTAAATATTTGTGGGGAAAGCCCTCTGATACCGTGGCTGAGTTTATGCATCAATTGAGGATACCAATTGTAATACAACGTTGGATAGCAAATATCTCGCTATTCCTAGCTCAAGGAAGGCAGGAAAGTATAGGTCTCCCGAAACCAGATCATCGGCTGTTTGAAACCCATCCGATAGTAAATTCACTTCTGCAATATTTTGTGCGGCACGGAGCTATCACACCTAAGCCTGATATAACAAGATTAGAAGGAAATAGAGTGTATTTTGTAGATGGTACCGATGAACATATTGATCTACTTATATGGGCTACCGGATACCAGACCACTTTCCCTTTCATNAAGGAAAAATACCTGAATTGGTCTCGTGGGATTCCACGCCTCTATAAGCATATTTTCCATCCACAGTACGATAATCTTTTTGTGTTAGGTATGGTTCAGCCCGATAGTGGACAGTTCGGCATTATCCATTGGCAATGCAGGGCGGCGGCCTTGTATCTAAATGCGGCTTGGGCAAAGCAGTCGTCCTGTCAGTGGCTAAAGGAAAAAAAACGCAGTCCANTAGAAGATTTGAGTGGTGGGATCAGGTTNCAGAAAACCTACAGACATCAAATAGAAGTGGAACACGCTACATATACCAGGAAGCTTAAGAAAATGGTGAGACAGCTCGAGAAATCAACAGGTGTGGAACCATCTACTTAGGTCGTCACTATACAGCCTTGGAGATGAGGTTCTACAGTGGACCAGGAGTTTGTAGAATCGAGACAGCTAACATGCCCAGCAATCCCACTACCAAAAGATAGTAAATTGTAGGAAGTATTGTTTTCCTTATCGTCGATCCTTCCTTTCCTAGAAGACCAACAGTTGCAGAAGCAGCTACGACGTTGTGTATGGCGATCATATTTCCGGCTGCTGCTCCAACAGCCTGTAGGGCGACTACCATGGCACTGGAGATNGTGAGNCGAACGGCAACTTCGTGCTGAAAAGCGGCAAACATCAAATTACTTACAGTGTTTGAACCAGCGATGAANGCCCCTAATGCTCCAGTGGGTCCAGCAAATAATGGCCAGATATCACCTACGCTATTTGCCACCCAATCTGCCATAGCAAGTGGCATTGAAGCAAATCCCGAATCATTGATACCGGAGTTTAAATAAACCCTCACCATAGGGACTGTAAAAATTAGGACAAATCCCGCACCAGCTAGGACTTTACTGGAATCCACGAATGCCCCCTTCAANTCACCAGCATCCATACGATGCATTAATGCTGTTATAGCCACCACTACAATCATGATTGTTCCGGGAAGGTACAGGGGTGTAGTTCCAGCGGTGATGGAGGTGCCCAAGATTTCTGACCATTCCAACCTTAGACTTCTCAAGGCTGAACCAATCGGTAACGTCGGNAATCGACTTAAGATTAAGAAGAAAGCTAGTATCANATAAGGGGTCCAAGCTTTTGCAGGCGACATATTTACTTTTTGTTGGGAAACATTTGCTTTTGTGTCTATATCGCTNNTCCAATCAGAGGGCCANTTGTNACGCTGTGGGAAATCCCAGGTATCTTTTGGAACAAGGAACCCGCGGCGAGCTGTAAAGGAAACAATCGCTAACCCCACTAATCCACCCACTAGGGATGGAAATTCAGGACCTAGTAGCCATGCGGTCGCTACATAAGGAACGGTAAAAGCTACTCCACCGAATAATGTGAATGGAAGAATTGAAAGTCCTTCAGTCCAAGAACGGTTAGCGCCAAAAAAGCGGGTCATCATAATTACCATTAAGGTAGGCATTAAAGTTCCTGTAATACCGTGGATGACAGCAGCTCTAACAGCGACTGCGTTGACATATTGATCCATGCCGACACCAGAGCTAGCGAGCAAGGACAGGAACTCGGGACTTGCTACTCCTTCTTGGACCCCGACCAAGACGGGTGTTCCCACTGCGCCAAAAGTAACTGGTGTGCTTTGAATCATCATTCCCAACATTACCGCGCCAGCGGCTGGGAAGCCCATGGCTACCATCAATGGAGCAACTACAGCTGCTGGCGTGCCAAAACCAGACGCTCCTTCAATGAAGGATCCAAAAAGCCAAGCCAAGATGACAACCTGGATTCTTCTGTCGTCACTGATACTATTGAAGCTCCGTCGGATTGCCGATACTCCTCCTGATCTTTCCAGTGTGTTCAATAGAAAGATTGCCCCAAAAATGATAAGCAAAAGATCAAAGGTGGTGAACAATCCTTCTATGGAGGATGCAGCAACGTTTGCAAGTGACATATCCCAAAAAACAAGTGCAATGGCAGCTGCAGTTAAGTAGACAGCCGGCATCGCGATTCTGGCTGGAGTACGGAATCCTACTAGTAGGATTCCTGCTAGAAGAATTGGAAGGCTTGCGAGTACTGCTAGTGTTCCTGAGCCCAATGGTACCCCTTTTAGGATGTGAGTATTTATTCGATTAAAAAATGTCTTGTCTCGGTAATGAATAGACAACATGCACTGCGATTAATGTTTGGAAAAGGGCAAGGATCTTATCCTAAGCCTGGGAGATAATATTGGATGTGCTACTTTTCAAATGAGTTGGCGACTTGTCTGAGGTGACAGCAAGACTCTATGTTCGCGTTCATAATACCTAAACATTNTTCATAGATAGGAATACTTCATGGCACTACCTACCAAAATATTGATCGGGTTAGTAAGCGGCGTCTTAACTGGTATAGTAGCTAATGCTTTGGGTTTGGATTGGCTAAAGCAAATNCTGGTGACCTTAGAACCCCTTGGAACAGCTTGGATTCAAGGAATAACGATGGTAGTAATTCCGCTAGTGGTTGCTAGCTTGATGTTGGGAACAGCTTCACTGGGAGATCTTAGGAAATTAGGAAGGATTGGCGGNAAAACGATTGGTTATTACATGACCACTACTGCGGTGGCNGTAACAATTGGCTTAGGGATTTCCAATTTTGTTCGGCCAGGAAGAGGCATTGACGAAGCGACTCGCACTGAGCTTTCCTCTCGTTTTGAAGAGGATGCAGTGGGTAGAGTGGATCTTGCTGAAAATGCCCCTGGGGTAGTGGAAACACTGCTCAATATAATTCCTAGGAACCCAGTTCAGGCTGCTGCTGAGTTCGATCTATTAGCACTGATATTTTTCACTATTGTATTNGGGGCTGCAATAAGTACGCTAGAATTTAAACAGCGNGATGCAGTTTTAGGATTTTTCGAAGGTATAAACGGTGCCTCTGTGGTGGTCATAGATTGGATTATGAAACTTGCNCCANTAGCGGTTTTTGCATTGATCGCTCCAATAGTAGCACAGTTTGGTCTAGACCTTCTGCGCAGCCTTCTGGTCTATGCTTTGGTTGTNGTAGCAGGACTCTTCTTACATGTTTTGATCACTTATACTTCAGCAGTACGATTTTTTGCGAAGATAAAACCGAGGGCATTTTATTCTAGAATGTCTTCGGTTCCTTTAGTGGCATTTTCTACCTCCTCTTCTAGTGCCACGCTGCCACTAACTATGGAAACTGCAGAAGAGAATCTTGGAGTCTCGAAGTCTGTTTCAAGTTTTGTGCTGCCTTTGGGGGCAACAATAAATATGGATGGAACAGCTCTGTACCAGGCCGTCGCTGTGATGTTCATCGCTCAGATCTATGGAATACCACTAGGAATGGGAGAGCAACTAATTGTAGTCATGACNGCGACATTAGCCTCTGTTGGTGCTGCNGGAGTTCCCAGTGCAGGAATTATAACATTAATCATTGTGCTCAATTCGGTTGGTTTAGGAGCACATGTACAGGCTGGAATAGCTTTGATTTTGGGTGTGGACCGGATATTAGATATGCTGAGAACTGCAGTAAATGTTACTGGAGACTTGAGCTGTGCCACNGTCATTGCTCGAAGTGAGGGAGAACTGGANTCATCTGAGATAGGAGTTTGATTGGANGATCGGACAGATCACGTTTCCAGTTTTGNACACGTCTTCTTTTAGCGAGGAATAAAGGTGAATAGGACCACGAGATTNTGTTTATTGATGGCCAGTATCTTTGCGGGCTGTGGTGATGGACGTGATTACGGCATGTACACCGATGTATTGGAAGAAATTGATCTACGAGGTCATGGAGGCATCACTTCCATAGTTTCGGCTCTCAACAGTTCAGATCCATATCTCCAGAAGTTGGCAGTCGAGGGCTTGGGGCGCTTTGAGTCTGAAGAGCACATCGTTCAAATAGCCGATGTTTTGGATTCTCGAGATTCAGAGGTTCGTCAATCAGCNNTAAATGCTCTGGGTCAGTCTGTATTTGGGACTCACGGAGATGAAGTATCAGANATACTGCTAAAGCATCTTTTGATCGAAGAAAATGGAGTGGTCAGAGGAACCATCGCTCGGACCTTGGGGCGACTATCTCTTTCAGAAAAAAGTAAAACTACTGCTATAGTGGACGCTTTAATTGAGATGACGGGACCCAATATTGTNTCTGTAGATCAGTCAATCATACTAGGGGTCGTTATGGGTCTCGAATCAATGATTCGGCTAGAGCAGTTTGANGAAAATGGCATACCTGATGAAGCAGTCGATTTTCTGAAAGAAATATTGNTATCGTATGGCTCAGATGGGNTTGAGGAAGTCNCTTACAGTCAATCTAGNGCAACGGTNAGAAGGGTAGCAGCGTTGGCNATTTCCTCNCTGGAACAGATTGANAGTGAAATTCTGGAGCGAGTTGCTAAAGATCCAGATCCGGGAGTGCGAAGGATNGCCATTATGGCACTCGGTGAAAAACTAGAAGTAAGTATGGAAGTTTTGCGGACTGGGCTTTTGGACCAGGAAGCAATGGTGCGAACGGAAGCTGTAAGATCNTATGCTAANCAAGCTCAGGGTGCAGAGTCATGNCAGGTGCTAATTTCTATGATTCAAGATGAGAGCTTACACGTTTCNTTGGCAGNTCTGAATCTCATAAGTGGAGAGTGTGAGNAAGGGNTTGGGGCCGAGACCNTCTTAACTTCTTTGATTTCTGATCCATCTAAAAAANACCTTNATAATAATTGGCATAGGGCAGCTCACGCTCTTGTGGCTATGGCAGAATTATCTAGTGATGTAACAAATTCCCTGATTGAGGACTTTATGTTACATCAGAGTCCGTTTGCCAGATCTTATGCAGCCAGAGCGGCGACAATAACAGGAAATCTGAGAGTTCTTAATATTCTAACGGAGGACGCCAATCCAAATGTACGTGTTCAGGCGTTAGGTGGTTTGTTTGCAGTAGAAGGAAGCGTCCCTGACTCTATCATTATTGATCAACTAAGNACTAGTGATCCATTTTTAATGCTGACGGNAGCAAGATTGCTTGAAGGNTCATTAAATCATAAAGAAGCTATNGGCCCNCTGATAGATTCCCTGGNCAGGATGTCCAAACAAGGGAAAGAAACGCACCGTGACCCGAGGATGGCTCTCCTAGAAAGAATAGGAGAATTCGGGAATTCGGAACAAGTGGAGGCGCTGGAGCCATACCTGAGAGATTATGACCCCATTGTTGCTGAAAAAACCTCGGAAATTTTGANTGACTGGACAGGTATNGATCGAAAAGCGAATGCACAGTTACAGGATCGGNTTTCGTTTCCATCCTGGATAGATATTGAGGAGATGAGAAGCACAGTTGTCACCCTTCATATGGATAGGGGTGGAGAAATTTCTATTCAGTTGATTCCCGACTTGGCACCTACGCATGCATATAGATTCAAGAACCTAGCTGAGGATGGTCAGCTGGACGGATTAACTTTTCATAGAGTGGTCAGCAATTTTGTCATCCAAGGATTGAGCCCAGGAGCAAATGAATATGCTGGTTATCCTGAATATACTAGGGATGAAATAGGACTCTTGCCCCATTGGAGAGGAACGGTGGGGACTTCTACACGTGGCAGAGACACTGGAGATGGCCAGATTTTTGTCAATTTGATCGATAACCACAATTTAAATCATGATTTTACCATTTTTGGGTATGTCAGCAGACCACAGGACATGGAAGTTGTCGATGCAGTTGCTGAAGGAGATGTGATCANTAAAGCGACTGTTGCAACGCTGGGTGAAAANTAAAAACTATGGAGGATGAATAGATGTCTCGAAGATCAATATCGAGCCCTAGTGCTTCTGCCGTGGGACCTTATTCACATGCAGTAGATGATGGTAGTCATGTGTTTTGTTCTGGTCAGACCCCTTTGGACCCAGAGACGGGGGAGCTTGATAAAGGCGGAGTGAGTAGTCAGACAAGTCANTGNTTCCAAAATCTTTTCTCTGTACTCAAAGAGGCCNGCTTAACGAGTAAAGACGTAGTCAAGGTAAATGTGTATTTGACAAATATGGATAGTTTTGCAGAGATGAATGAGGCTTACGCCGAGCATTTTGATGAGCCATTTCCAGCTAGGACTACCGTTGGGGTGGCTAGCCTGCCATTGGGGGCTCAAGTGGAAATAGAATTGGTTGCCAAAAAACCCGGGTGAGTGTCACCTATAGGAAGTCGCTGACTGTCAAGCTTTGTCGGGCTTAGAAAAGGATGACCAGTGAATCTCAAGCTAAGTGAATCAGATAGCTCTAAGTTGGCGGGTGAAAGTGGGCCCGCTGTTCAGATGGCTATGTCCATTCTGGTTCGGATGGCTGAGATACGAGGTGCCAAGGAATTCTTATCGGTAGTTTCTTCTCACATTGACAGTGCGCTGTATATCGGGGATTCCACTCTCGATTATGCAGAAAGGTTTGTTGCGTTGGATGCGCAGGTGTGTGTGCCGACGACCTTGAATGTGGCGGGAGTTGACCATCATGGCTGGGATCGCTGGGCAGTACCAGCAGATTGGGCCCATAAGGCTAGAAGGCAAATGCTGGCCTATAAGAATATGGGATGCAAACCCACTTGGACTTGTGCACCTTATCAGACTGAAGAACGACCNGGNTTGGGAGATCAGATAGCGTGGGGTGAATCAAGTGCTATTGTGTTTGCCAATTCGGTCTTGGGNGCCCGATCAGANAGATATCCCGACCTTTTAGATATTTGTGCAGCAATAGCCGGNAGGGTGCCAGCTATTGGTCTCCATTTGAACGAGAATAGAGTAGGACAGGTTTTAGTGNGACTAGATTCAATAGATAAGAAGCTACTGTTGTCCGACGAATTCTATCCAGTGTTGGGACACTACATTGGCAAACTGGCTGGTTCTAGGGTAGTCGTTTTTGAGGAGGTAGCTGTCGGTCCGTCAGAAGATCAACTCAAGGCTTTGGGTGCAGCGATGGCTTCTTCTGGTGCTGTGGCTTTGTTCCATTGGGTTGGGGTNACACCAGAAGCAAANACCNTGGAACATGCTTTAGGNGGAAGAACGCCCGAGACAATCATAAAAGTNGCACTGAGTGACCTTNTGGAAGCTAGGAATGAACTGTCTTCATCTTCCAGTGATCGATTGGATATGATTGTTTTGGGTTCGCCTCATTTCTCGTTGAATGAAATCAAATCCTTAGTGCCCCTGACTTTAGGAAAGAAGTGNCACCAAAGCGTGCGGTTTCTGATTACAACAGGGCGAGGTGTGAAACTCCTAGCAGAAGAGATTGGGTTATTAGAGACACTACTTTCATTTGGTGCAGAAGTGACTGTGGATACATGTATCCTCACCACTCCTATGTTGCCTGGTGAAATCAAAAGCATAATGACNAATTCAGCAAAATACGCATACTACACTCCAGGGCTTTTAANTCGGGAGGTAGTTTTTGGNTCAATGGAAGAGTGTGTGCAATCGGCTGTTTGTGGAAAAGTGATTAAAAACGATCGACTATGGTTGGTTTAGAAAATGACTTCTATAGAAGATAGGATCAGGCTGAGTTCGGAAAGGAGNTTGAGAGGGGTAGTTGTGATCCCAGGNACAGTGACTGGTAANTTAATGGTGTCCAGGGAGCCNTTAAGTTTTTGGGGTGGNTATGATATAGAGAGTGGAGAGATTATAGATCGCAAACATCAGCTTTCTGGAAAAATTGCTCACGGTTCCATATTGGCCATTCCTGGTACAAAAGGTTCTAGCACTACAACAGCGNTATTGTTAGAGGCTCTGATTAAAGGGACGGCACCGCTNGCCATATTGACACGTGGTGTGGATTCATTTCTCGCTTTGGCATTAGTGGTTGCTGATGAGATGTATAGCAAGAGCATTCCACTGATCGCCTTGGGATCTGAGGAATTTTCAAGTCTGGAGTCGGGTTTGAATGCCAGGCTGGAAGAAGATGGGACTATTTTACTGGAGGCCCTGCGATAATAGAGGCTGACAAATTGGGCTCAGACANTTCGCCCGAGCCCAATTTGCAANAATTNGTCGGGATTACCTTGGAATTCTTATAANGTTTCCAGGATCCGCTCTTATNCCGGCTGTGTTCATGGACTGATAAAATTNTGGCATGGAATTAGATATTAAGAAGTTCAGATCNTCAATAATNNCTGGACCGTCTTCCCAAGCTCTTTCGATATCTTCCAATTGATCTTGAGTTGGAAGTGTATGGGATCCTTCGATNGAGCCGCCCACTCCCATTGGGAGGNTAGTTAAATTTTTTCGAATATCCTCTAAGGTAAGCATCATTTGTTCAGCTTCTTTGCTCAAGGAATCATCAGAGTNATCGGTANCCTNGATTAGCTTCACNGCTTCTTCTAACTGTTCCTCGAGTCGCTGAACCGCTTGGGTTGCTTCAAATACNGGTTTTTGAAGTCTATAGATTGACATCAGNGCTTCTTGACGACTTTCCAGTTCATCGTTGGAAATTTCTACCCGAGGATCCATNTGTACCATGACGTCTCCAAACATTGTGACTTGCCCCACTTCTACTTGGATTTGATAAATGCCTGGCATGACCATGGGGCCTTGAGCTCTGGGTCCTCCTCTGAACCTGTTATTCCCAGGGCCGTCTTGGTCATCAACAAAAGCTGGGTTCATCCGATAATCCCAAAGTACCTCATGAGATCCAGGGGTTATTTTTTCTGANAATGACCGTATCTCTTGTCCGGTTGTAGTCATTATTTTGAATTCCATGTCCGAAGACGATTGGAATCCTTCGGGGATCCAGTAGCGAATCCGTACATCGTTAGTGGGNTTGTNCAAACGAAATTCAGCCGATCCAGTCCATTCTTGAATATTTGCAGTCCGCCACTGGGTCGCCACACCAGTTTGGAACAAGTAAGGNCTATCGGNTTGGACAGAATTTTCAGCTATTTCAACCAGTGGAGTNATATTGTCGAGGATCCAGATTCCTCTNCCATGAGTACCTATGACAAGATCATTATTCCTGTGATGAAGCTTGATATCATCTACAGGAACAGTAGGAAGTCCATTCATAAGAGGANTCCAGGTGGCGCCCGCATCAATTGACACAAAGATTCCTACCTCGCTTCCCACAAAGACTAAGTTTTCTTGTTCTGGATGCTCGAGTATGACATTTACAGATGATTCTGGTAGACCTGATATTATTGAGGTCCATTCTTCACCNAANTCATCACTTCGATAGACATATGGTTGAAAATCGCCAGAGTAATGCCCATCAAAGGTAGCGTAAACTCTTCCTTCAAGGGTTTTTGAAGCTATAATCCTGCTCACGTAAGTATTATCGGGAAGGNCGGGAATGTTGTCAGTCAGATCCGACCAGTTGAGTCCTCCATCAGTCGTACCCATCACTCGTCCGTCATCACTACCAGTGTAGAATACATCTGTATTTAAAGAGGATTCATCTATNGTGGTAAGTGTGCTGTAGAAAGACACTCCATCATGCATCGAAAGCATGGAATCTGATGGNAGTTCATCCATTATAGAGAGTTGAGACCGATCGATATTATAGGTCAGATCTGGGCTCATTTGANTCCAGGATATNCCATTATCAGTGCTCTTNAGTAGCATTTGAGATCCCACATAAACAGACCTCGAATCAGTTTGAGAAAGAAGAATCGGNGTATTCCAGTTGAAGCGGTATTCACGTTCATCCTCCNCTATATCGTCTTCNGACGNGTACTCTTTTCGAGGAAGAGANCCTTCGTCAGAAGACGATAGGGGGCGAGGGGCAATGGATGCTCGCTCACCTGTTTCAAGGTTTAGTAGGCTTACTCTNCCATTTTGNGATTCTGAAAATGCTACGTTTGGATTCTCCGGATCTATTTGTACGTAAAACCCATCACCTCCACTTATATTTACCCAGTCAGCATTTCGAATTCCTTGGCTGTCCAGGGTCTTTGAGGGCCCACACCAGCTCCCATTGTCCTGCAGGCCACCACATACCCAAAAAGGATCTCTTTGGTCTAAACCTATTTCGTAGAATTGTGAGATTGGGAGATTATCATAGAATCTCCAGTTCTCTGATCTGTCAAAGGAAACCGATAGGCCACCATCACTACCTAGNATCAAGTGGTTAGAATTGTCAGGATCGATCCATAGGGCATGGTGATCAAGGTGGACGTTACGGGCCCCTTGATCTGAGAATGTTTTGCCACCGTCATCAGAGCGCATCAANTTCTGACCACCCATGTAAATGCGTTCTGGGTCATTGGGATCTATTCTGACCATACTGAAATACATNGGTCTTGGGTTTGTGTCCGANAGGAAGGTCCAGCTATCGCCTCGGTCTTTAGATCCATAAACGCCTGTTTGCCCCCTACGTGCTTCTATGGAAGCAACGAGAATATTACCATCCCTATGGTATACATCCAATCCAATTCTTCCCAAATGTCCGGTNGGGATTCCTTCTTCGAGTCGAGTCCAATTGGTTCCGCCGTCTAGNGTTCTATATATACCGCTTCCAGCACCACNTCCATTGAATCCCCACGCAGTTCTCTGGCGAGTGTACATTGCCACAAAAAGAGTATTTGGGTCTTNTGGATCCATAACCAAATCAATAGCACCACTATAATCGTCGACGTGAAGGACATGCTTCCAGGTAGCACCCCCATCAGTTGTTTTAAAGACTCCTCTTTCCGGGTTTGGTTTCCACAGATTCCCCACAGCAGCGACGTAAGCTATCTGGGGGTTAGTCGGGTGTACTCTAATACGTGAGATGTGCCTTGTTTCTTCGAGGCCTAGAAATTGCCAAGTTTGGCCTGCATCCAACGATTTAAAAACGCCATGACCCCAAGGAGAACTTTGACGNTTCTGGGGCTCTCCAGTTCCAACCCAAACGATGTTGGGNTTGGATGGAGACAGCGTGATATCACCGATTGAAGAAGTTACTTCGTCTGTGAATATTTCATCCCAGGTAGTTCCGTGGTTTGTGCTCTTCCACACTCCAGCTGTAGCTGTGCCTACGTAGATTATGCTTTTATTTGAGGGATCTATGGCCAAATCACTGATTCTTCCACCTACGACACTCGGTCCGATTTCTCTCCATTCAAGAAAATCGACCGGAGCCAAATCATCACCGATCTGGTTTTGTTGAGANTCGAGTGCTGCTGTNGNGCACACCATCAGCATAACCAGGCTGGCAAAAGTNTTTGAGTGCTTCACGGATTGTCCTCATTTAGAAGATGAAATGTCTGCATTCTATTATAGGGATTTTGGGGATCAATTACTTAGGTAGCAATATGTTAAGGTGGGTAAGATATCGAATATGCGNATTTAGAATTATTCTATTCTGCGACTATCTCTANGAGGNTGAAGTGCATATTCTAGTCTACTCTATCTGACAATTAAGATCTGTGTTTAGGAAANTACGTGAGTTTTGAATGAATGTATTGCTTATTTCTTGCTATGACCTAGGNCACCAACCTTTCGCGGTGGCATCAGCGTCAGCTCATTTACTGGAGCGNGGACATCACGTTGAGTGCTTGGATTTGGCAGTGCAAGATTTTGATGAAGAAAAAATCCTAGGGGCGGATGTAGTTGGAATATCAATACCAATGCATACGGCCCTGTGNTTNGGGGTAAAAGCAGGAGAGCGAATAAGGGCACTAAAACAAGAAGTTCAGATCTGTTATTTTGGTCTGTATGCTTCGTTGAATGAAAATTTTTTACTGTCGGGTGTGGGAGATGCTGTAATAGGGGGAGAATTTGAAGGTCCCCTTGTTCACTATGTGGATGGCCTTCGTAAGAAAGGAGTNAGCNNTCCAGGAGTCTCGATCGAGCAAAATCGAGTGATGCCTAATCTGGCCAGACAAGAGTTTGTTACGCCAGTACGTTCTTTATTACCACCTCTCGAGAGCTATTCAAAATTAATTATGCCTGACCAAGATAGAAAATTGGTTGGGTCCACACAGACTACTAGAGGGTGTGCTCATCGGTGTAAACATTGCCCAATTCCTTCTGTCTACGAAGGAAGGCTCAGGGTAGTTCAAGAGCAGGTGGTATTNGCCGATATAGNAAATTTGGTGGCTATGGGGGCTGAGCACATTTCTTTTGGCGACCCCGATTTTCTTAATGGGGTAAAATATTCCCTACGAGTAGTACGTGCTATGAACAAAAAGCATGCGCATTTAAGCTTTGATATAACTGCAAAGGTAGAACATCTTTTGGAGTATCCAGATGTGCTGTGTGAATTGGGCGAGTTGGGTTGTTTGTTTGTTGTCTCGGCTGTGGAAACTGTGGATGATAGGATATTGAAATATTTGGACAAAGGACATACTCAAAAAGATGTGATTGTGGCGCTCCATAATACTAAGAAGGCGGGAATACATTTGAAGCCTTCACTGCTCCCATTCACTCCTTGGACGACAGTNTCAGGCTACTTGGATCTTCTAAATTTTGTTGAAGAACAGGNTTTGGTCTACCACGTGGATCCTGTCCACTATTCTATAAGGTTACTGTTGCCGCCAGGATCCAAACTCCTGAAACTTNCTGAGGTCTCTGCAGTAGTTGNCGNNTTTTCAGAAGATGATTTGGTACACCAGTGGGCTCACCCTGATGCTAGAGTCGATGCATTGCAAAAACAAGTGGCCTTAATAGTTGAATCTGGTTGTGAGAATGACGAAGATTTGACGGTCATCTTTGCAAAGATAAAGGCAACAGCCTCGGGATCAGAGACTGATCTGGGGGTCGATTCGCTCCAAAACCTCACAAGACCAGTTGAGTTGCGGCCCCCAAATTTTTCCGAGTCGTGGTTTTGCTGAGCAGAACCTACTGAGAGTCAGTTAGGCTCTGTGGTTGGGAGATAAAAAATAAACAGACTAGACTATCGAGGAGTCAGGAGTGTACTTAATGTTGCAGAGGTAATGATGATCATTCCAAAGAGGGGAGCAACTATGAGGGTTTTTATTGGATGTGGCCTATGCTTATTCCTGTTAGCAGCATGCAGTCAAGAGCACTCTGACGTTACTGCATTTGTAGGAGCTGATATCTGGGATGGGACAGGTTCTGAAATGGTTTCAAACGGGGTCATTTTGGTTGAGGGAGGACGCATCCGTGAGGCAGGATCAGAAAGTGAGGTGGTAATACCCTCAGGAAGCCAAATAGAAGACCTGAGTGGTCGAACAATAGTGCCTGGGCTAATCAACACCCACGGACATGTAGGTGGAGTCTTAGGGCTCGAATCTGGACATTACAATAGAGACAATCTGATACGTCAGCTTCGTTTGTACGCAGATTATGGTATAACGACAGTGAATAGCTTAGGTGGTGATGGGAGTGAGGGGAAACTATTGCGTGATGAACAAGCTGTATCTGATTTAAATAGGGCGCGTTTATATATTGCGGGTGANGTGATAACAGGTACGACCCGAGAAGAAGTGTTNGANGTGTTAAGTGAAAATGCTGAACTTGGGGTGGATTGGATGAAAATCAGAGTAGATGACAATCTTGGGTCTACCTTAAAGATGTCTGAAGAACTTTATTCCGTAATCATAGACACAAGCCATGAGCTTGGTTTCAGATTGGCGTCCCATTTATTCTATCTTGAAGACGCCAAGGGACTTCTCAGGGCAGGGACTGATTTTATAGCTCATAGTGTGCGAGATGTCGTAGTGGATGAGGAGTTTCTGTCTTTGTTGCGTCAAAGTGGCATTTGCTATTCACCAACTCTGACAAGAGAGGTNTCTACTTTTGTGTATGAGAACAGGCCAGATTTCTTTGATGACCCTTTCTTTCTAGAACATCCAGATCCTGAGGTNACAGCCCTGAGAAGTTATGTCTTGGAAGAGCTGTCTGAGCCTTCGAGGCAACAGGCNGTGCGAGANNATGTAAGCGCACAAGGTTACAAAAGAGCNCTTCCGGTGGCCATGGAAAATTTAAATAAGATTTCTGATGCTGGATTACCGATAGGNTTNGGAACNGATACTGGACCAGCAGGGCGTTTTCAAGGATTCTTTGAGCATATGGAGTTGGTCCTNATGGAAAGATCGGGAATGAGTTCTGAACAGATTCTTAGATCAGCGACTGGTCAAGCAGCAAAATGTTTGGGTCTAGAAGAAGAGGTTGGTACATTACAAGCTGATAGATGGGCAGATTTCATAGTGCTGACCGAAAATCCACTGGAAGATGTGAGGAATATGAGAACCATAGAGTCTGTTTGGATAGCAGGTAACAGGATAGGTTGAAGAAGATGTTGACGAATCGGCCGACCAANCCAGCAGCNGAAGAAATTTTAGGAGGNTATTTCCCTGTCTTAGACCATGGTTTCGTNTCCTTAGTAGACTACATGGGTACGGACGAAGATGTCGAGAGAGCTGCTAGGGTAAGTTATGGTTACGGAACTAGAAAGACGAGCCAGACTAGGGGTCTCATAAGATACCTTCGTCGCCATTACCATACTACGCCCAGCGAGATGGTCGAACTGAAATTTCACTGTGCAATGCCCATGTTCGTTGCAAGGCAATGGATTAGGCATAGGACTGCTTCNGTCAATGANTACAGNGGTCGCTATTCACTGATGCCACTGCTTTTCTATAAGCCAGAGTCAGAGCATTTTTCGCTACAGAGTGCAGACAACGCTCAAGGTCGTCAGAACGATGCTGCTTCCAACGAGCTTTACAAAAAAGCAGTGAAACACTGGGAGAAGATGCGCACTGAGGTTTCTCAGGGGTACCGCTGGATGGTGGAGGAGGATGTGGCAAGAGAATTAGCGCGTATTGATTTACCTTTGTCGACNTATACTCAGTGGTATTGGAAGATCGACCTACACAATCTTTTTCATTTTTTGACACTTAGAGATGACCCTCACGCTCAGTGGGAAATCCAGGCCTTTGCTCGCGTGATGGCAGGTATGCTAAAAAGGGTAGCTCCATTGAGCTATGAGGCATGGATCGACTATAACGTCTGCGGACAGGTTATGAGTAGAGGTGATATCCTAGCTCTAAAGGAGCTTGTGGAGNCTGNAGAGGATGGGATAAGGGCAAGACAGGATGNAGAGGGAGTTGTTGATAGGGAAAAACTCCAAGAATTTGGACTGTCCGTGAGAGAAGTGAGGGAGCTCATTACTAAGCTTGAGCCTGTCAAGAGGCCTGACCATGACTTAGATCTCGCAGACATGAGAAAAGCGGAAGATGTGGCCGAAGAACTAGGTGCAGCAGTTCCGAAGATCCTGGGGTCTAATTAGCTGGACAAAAATGTGAACTCAGGGAGTTGTTCTGGAAGGGGCACCGAAGTTTGATAAATGGGGTAAGTCATCATCAAAGGAACTGATAGCAAATGAAGAGAAAGGCTTTGCCTCTGCATGTAAGACGAACCTTCCTAGTTCTGGTTTCCACCGTTGCTATTGTTTTTGTTTCGTCTCTACTATTTATGATTTTTCAGGGTAGGAAGGGACTGTCGGATGAAAGGACTGTTTTGGCAGTCTTACCAATTTATTCTGAGCTGGTAAAAGATTCGCCAGATCGTTATGAAGGATTTGCAGAAGGATTGGCCGCGTATTTTGGAAGGGCAGATCCTCAGATTTTAGGAGTTTTAGGACCTGCAAGTACCGACAGGTATGCTGNCCAAGGTATGGGTGCTTTGGATATAGGAAATGAAGTCTTGGCCGATCTCATTGTGACTGGGCGTGAGCAGGGTACTGAAGCNGATCCGATTNTGTTGGTGGAANTNCTACAAGTCAGTGATGCATCAATTTTGTGGAAGAGAGAATTCATGATAGGTGAAAATTTGGANTTGCAAGATTTACTTNTCGAGGTGAGTACTCAAGTAACGTCTGTTTTGGATCTGCCTCGATAAGCAAAAAGTATCGATTTGTAATCAAACCCGAACAATTCAGTAAGAGAAGGCCAGGCCTGACAACAGTCCAAATAAGGAGTGAGAATGGGGAAAGTAGTATATAAATCAGAAAGCAAGATAGAACGAGTAGAAGGGCCTTTTCGTAAGGCATACATTCCAGCAACCGAGGCTCCAGTAGATTTTGGTGTTCACGGTGCTATAGCTGAACATTATGGAGTTACAGGTAAGGNTGAAGNGGCAACTACCCTAGACTACATTGTTGCNGCAACTGGCGGCTGACTGGCTGGTACTTTTGGAGGCGCGCTGGAGGCGCGTGGGATTTCAGCTAGCTCGAATTGCCTTGAGACGAAAGTTTCTGGGGAGGTGGAAAAGGAAGGAGGTGTCTTGGTCTTAAAGAGAATTCATGTTAATTATCGTTTAAAAGGAAGTGTTGACTCTGAAGAGGTGGCAAATAGGGTCCATGTGGTACACCGAGACAATTGCCCTGTTTATAAGTCGATTTCAAACTGCATTGAGATAACTACAGAACTGAAGTTCGTTACAGGATAACCTGAGGTNCATTCTGTGTCTTTCTAAAAGTACGATAAGAAGGGGATGACAAAGTGGGACTACAAACAGATACTCAAGCGACTGGTCGGATCTGTGTGTTGGGAGGGGGCAATTTAGGGAAAGCTTTGGTGAAGGGATTAATTGAGGGCGGTGCTATGGATCCAGACAACATAACGGTGACACGTAGGGATTCTTCCAAATTGAAGGAGTTAGCTTCAATGGGTGTNCGAGTGTCAGAAGACAACATAGCTGCNTTGGAAAGCTCCGATATAATCATCATAGCAGTGCAACCACAGCAAATTCCTGAATTGTTCATGGAGATCAAGAAAGTTGCAGAATCTGGCCCACGTACATTTGTTTCAGTTGTGAGTGGCATTTCTACTGAGACTGTTAAAATAGGATTGGGCCTTGAAAATAATCCTGTAGTTAGGGCGATGCCTAATACGGCAGTGTCGGTAGGAGAAGCTGTTACCTGTGTAGCTTCTCAGGACACTGAAGCTTTGGAGAAAACAGAAAGGTTGTTTGAGCGCATTGGAAAAACTATTCGGTTGTCAGAGGAAATGATCACTGCATCCACAGCACTTAGCGCTTGTGGTATAGCTTTTTTCCTTCGNTGCATACGTGCTGCTTCACAGGGAGGCATAGAAATAGGGTTCCATCCAGAGGAGGCTTTGTTCTTGGCAGCGCAGACGGCTAAGGGAGCAGCGTCTTTAATACTGGAAGCAGGATATCATCCAGAAGACGGTATTGATCAAGTGACTACGCCTAGNGGCTGCACTATAGCAGGCCTGAATGAGATGGAACACCAGGGNNTAAGTTCTGCCATAATAAGAGGNATTGTGACTTCAGCGGAGCAAGCGNAAGGTCTGATGGAGGATTAGTGGTACAACGAGGTTGTCTGGGAGAAAACCTTTTAAGAGAAGAGCATCATCGCAGGGGTCGTAGGCNGGTCATTCAAGGTAGAGTTTCTCCTATTGCTACTACGGCATGCTCTGGAACTAAATGCAAGTCGTCTTCGACCAANCTCGCAGCTTCGTGAAGAATAATCACTANAGTTNCTGGGGTGAGGCCGTCATCTTGACCNGGAATATCNTATTCTTCACTAGGCGTGTGTAGAACTATTTGTCCTCTTCTCAGAGTTCGGTCAGCNCAGGTGCCAACCAGTCTAACTGTCGCCCAGCCAGGCCGTGGAGCCCAGACAAGGTTAGTGGGTGTTTTTAATCTGGAGTCATTCATGGTCGATTTCCTTAGATCTGTTTATTAAGTTGGTGTGCACCTTTTACTAGAAGATCGTAAGTGGCAGCTTGTGCTTCTGACATTTCTAAAGGTAGAGTAATAGGTAGAGCACGGTGCGATGTGATGTCGGGCATATGTAGTACCATCCGATCCATAGGAGTCGGATCGTTATGATCGTGGAGATTCCCAGAAGTATCGATTTCTACGGGTGATCCAGGGTCACGCAGGTTGGCAACGAAACAGCCGTATTTTTGCCAGGCAACAAGGCAGTCTTTATCATTTTGCGTAATTTCTGGCAAGAGTGTTTCTTCGTAATAGGCCAGAGCTTTTCGATAAGCGTTGTGATCATCTTGTTTTAGATTTTGTAGTTGTTTCCTGCATATTTCCCTGGGATCTCGAACAGATGTCTTCCCCAAGATGTCTGCAAGAATTGCATCAGCCACGTCCTTCATCAGCAGTATTTATCCATATTATACTCCGGCCGCCATAGAATCCATGAATTCTTTGTTTGTTTCAGTTTTCCCCATCTGTTTCAATAGAAACTCAATGGCCTCGCCAGGTGGCATATCGGCAAAAAAGTTTCGAAGTAAATAAACACGATTCAACTCATTTTGAGAGAGTAGCAGTTCTTCTTTACGAGTTCCAGATCGATTGATATCTACTGCAGGAAATACTCTCCTATCGGAGATGCTCCTATCCAGTATCAATTCCATATTTCCTGTTCCTTTGAATTCTTCAAAAATCACCTCATCCATTCTGCTACCAGTGTCTACTAATGCTGTTGCAATGATAGTTAGAGAACCACCTTGATCGATGTTTCTGGCTGCGCCAAAAAAACGTTTTGGCTTTTGGAGTGCTTTCGCATCGACTCCACCAGACAAGACTTTTCCAGAATGTGGCATTGTAGAATTGAAAGCCCTAGCCAACCGAGTTATCGAATCGAGAAGGATCACAACGTCTTTCCCTTGCTCCACAAGTCTTTTTGCCCTTTCTAAAACCATATTGGCTACTTGGGTATGTCTAGCAGCAGATTCGTCAAATGTGGACGATAGGACGTCCCCGTCCACATTTTTTTTCATATCTGTTACTTCTTCTGGTCGTTCATCTATCAACAGAACCATTAGATGGACAGCAGGGTGGTTAATTGCGATGGAATTAGCAATTTTCTGGAGTAAAATGGTTTTACCTGCTTTAGGGGGGGAAACGATTAGTCCGCGTTGCCCCATTCCTATCGGAGCTACTAAATCCATGACTCTGGTAGAAAGATCTGGGCCTTTTAATTCCAGACTGAGTCGCTGCTCTGGATATCGGGGTCGCAGGTCGTCAAATGCTGTTCTAGACTCAATGTTATCGGGAAGAACGTTGTTGATTGTTTCTATCTTCAAAAGCGCCAGATAACGTTCACCGTTTTTTGGTGGGCGAACTTGACCTACTACAGCATCTCCAGTGTTCAATCGGAATCTTCTTATTTGGGATGGACTCACATAGATGTCATTGGGGCTACTTAGGTAATTGGCCATTTCAGATCGCAGAAATCCGTAACCTTCCGAAAGCACTTCTAGTACACCTGAGCCTTGTAGTTTCCTGCCTTGCGCCACAAAAGCTCGTTCGATTCTGGATATTAGGTCTTTCTTTTTTATAGAATTATAGTTTGATATTTCAAGTTCGTGAGCTATGTCCCGAAGGTCACCCAGGGTTCTTAACCTTATCTGAGTGACATTCATGACTTCCCTTTTCTCGTTATCTTCCACAGGGTGTTCGTAACTCGTTTGGTTACTCAAACTTGGATGCTCCACTAATACATTGTTAGGAGGTCGGCGCCTTAATATCGAGTCAGGCACAGCTGAATTAATTGGTTCGGGGATGATAACAACTTGTTGAAGCTAAATTGCTAAGCGGATTGTAATTGAGCTTTGTAGGCAGGTCAAGGGAGCGTATGTAAGTTAGGCATTGTCCATTGGGTCGATTTGTTTTTTGTTTAACCCATCAGGGATAGCCTGGGTTAGTGATATAGCTTCATTTAACTGTGTCGAATTGTTGGAGAGTTTTCGAGTGGACACCTTTGGGTCATACGATGAATACAGCGCTGGTGGGGTAGTTGTGAGGTGGATGGAGGATGCAGTTCATTTCCTCTTNATCTTAGATNCCTATGGGAAATGGGGGCTACCGAAAGGNCATATTGAAAGTGGAGAGAACAANAGAGANNCNGCTGTGAGAGAAGTNATCGANGAGACNGGNTTACCNGNNGTAANNCTNGGNCAAACATTGGGTNNAGTTGATTGGTCCTACCTTTGTGANNAGACTTCAAAGAGTAAGANAAAGTGNTGCGANTATTTTCTGATGAGNNCGGTAAAGGGTAGNTTGANGCCACAGNNGTCNGAAGGGATNCANGATTGTAGATGGGTTTCANTGNCAGANGTGTTTCAAGTTTTAGATTATGACAATGNNANGANAGTNATTGAAAGGGCTGNTGANATTGTNAAATCANGAANNCCTNNCGAAATATTTGANAAAGANGGTNGNGAGGATNCTGANNTAGGTCTTTGAGGAANNAAATNATGAAAAGAGATNTGAAAGATATTACAATCGTTGGNGGTGGNCCCACNGGNCTTTTTGGNGCCTTTTACGCTGGNTTGCGTGGATTGTCGACTAGGATNATCGATTCTCTNCCAGANCTNGGGGGGCAGNTNGTAGCTTTGTANCCAGAAAANTATATTNATGATGTCGGAGGNATTCCAAAAATTCTNGCNAAAGANCTNGCNNGAGANATGATCGAGCAGGGNTTACAGTTNGGCCCAGAGGTNTTNCTTGATCAGCAGATNACNGAGTTGGTGTCNNAAGNGGAGAATTTTNTNCTNCGTGGTCCAGATGCTGAATTNCTGACCAGGTCNGTNTTGATNTCTGGTGGTAAAGGGGCCTTNGAACCNAGACATCTTGATTGCCCAGGNTATAGCCAGTTNTTNGGNCNNGGAGTGATTTATATGGTTGAGGATCCCNAGCAACTNGNAAACANAAAAATTCTTNTAGTNGGTGGTGGAGANTCAGCNTTNGACTGGGTTTTGGCNCTNNAGGANACTGCTGAAGAGATGACTATAATTCATCGCAGNGAGGAGTTTCGAGCACANGAGGACTCNGTTCGNCAATTGCAATTGGCAGTGAGTTCANGGCNGGTNAANNTGAAGACNTTTCANGANGTNNGGGAGNTACATGGNGACAAGANNGTNGAAGGAGTGACNATTTTCNATAATAANTCTNACGAAGAGTCNACATTTGATGTTGATATTNTNCTCTGNTTNNTNGGCTTTAAACCCGATCTAGGNCCNATNAAATCTTGGGGNCTGGATNTNGAGAGGAATNGATTGTCAGTCGACTCTNTGATGATGACTTCNCAACCAGGAGTNTTTGGAGCTGGTGATTTNGTTTCNTATGAAGGCAAACTTGANCTNATTGCNACAGGATTTTCNGAAGCTGCTATAGCNGTCAATAATATAGTTCGNNACTTGGACCCNAAAGCGAGAGTNAANCCNGGACACTCAACNAATCTNAAGATATTTAAGGATAAGTAGTAGGAANTTGTNGAAANNTANTTNAATGTGGAANTTATTTTTNANCTTNCTTGAAGGCTGAATAAAAATGTCAGAACATTNTANGGANCAGTTGGTAATNATTGGTTCTGGGCCTGCCGCATGGACTGGAGCNATATATGGTGCCAGNGCAAANNTGGCTCCCCTGGTGATTGAGGGTGTTGGTAGTCGCACAATGATNCCAGGNGGNCAACTGATGTTCACCACTGAGGTNGAAAATTATCCGGGATTNCCAGAGGGTGTCACNGGGCCGCAAATGATGTCGGANTTTANGTCACAGGCTCTACGTTTCGANACGAGAGTNATAACAGANGATGTCGTTTCAGTAGATTTTTCAGATCGACCTNTATCNTTNGAGACTANNANTGGAAAANTNATNGAANCNGAAACNGTTGTAATTGCTACNGGAGCNAATGCCCANTGGATCGGTNTNGAGAATGAGCAANGGNTGGCNCAAAGTGGNGGTGGGGTTTCTGCTTGTGCGGTATGTGATGGNGCTCTTCCTCANTTCAGGGATCAAGTNATTGCCATTGTAGGTGGTGGNGATAGTGCAATGGAAGATGCTCTGTACATGGCNAAATTTGCAAAGGAAGTNGTGGTGATTCANAGGCGAGATNAACTGCGAGCTTCAAAAATTATGCAGGAGCGTGCTTTTNAAGAGGANAGGATNAGGTTCGAGTGGAATAAGGTCGTTGAAGATGTTTTAGGGGAGGAAGTAATCGGAGNTGTCCTATTGAAAGATGTTTCTACNGGANAGAAGAGNGAACTNGCAGTNGGAGGGCTATTNGTGGCAATTGGNCACACTCCCAATACAGANTTCTTAGNCNGTCAGATNGANTTGAAATCAAATGGATTTATCAANACTCCAACTCCATGGAGGACTGAGACATCNGTNCCAGGTGTATTCGCTGCTGGAGANGTCATGGATGANTTTTACAAGCAAGCAGTGACNGCNGCTGGNACAGGCTGTATGGCNGCATTGGAGGCNGAGCGATGGTTGGCNCANGGAGGATTAGGGGNAGTNTGATTCNGNNCAATCGNTNGGNNTATNNCTCTATCGTCCATCNACNACTATGGTCTGTCCAGTNATNNTTGGAGAATTAAGTAAGAAGGTTATGGCTTNAGTNACNTCATCGANTGTTCCAGCTCGTTTGAGTAGGGTTTNATCTACTTCCTTTTCATATCTTTCTTGATCCATACCCTCNGGAGGAAGGACTAGTCCAGGAGCTATAGCNTTNACNCGAACCCNAGGCGCTAGTGCTANCGCCTGAATTNGNGTAAGGCTTANCANNCCTGCNTTAGCTATNGAATGATGAGCATANGACACTCTTGGATTTAGTCCCAANTGATCNGATATATTTATTACCGAACCAGAGCACTCAGNNAGTAAANTGGNNAACTCTTTTACCAANAAATGNGGAGCCCTGAGGTTGACAGCCATCACTTTATCCCANTCATCACAATCNNTATCNAGGAGGGGTGTGGANAAGAANTTAGCNGCATTATTAACCAAGAGGTCCAATNGCTGAAAGTNATNCTGGAAAGAGNTANCNANNTCCTTAATTGTTTNTGGANAGGACAAATCNCCTTCAAGAAGCAGTACCTTTCGTCCCTNTNTNTCAAGGCNCTTNTGTAAATCTTTGGCGGGTTCNCGAGACGAGTTGTAGCTTACAGCCAGNTCATAGCCTTTGTCTGCCAAGGCTAANGAAATAGCACGGCCAACGCGAACGGCTCCACCTGTGATNAGGGCNACTTGAGACATACCTGAAAACTATGATTGGGATNNTTCGTGGCAAGGCAATTGTTCNAGANNGACTCTTTTATGNGGANTGAACNAAGGNGGTGTATNGATGNATCTGNCAGGNAAGNCNTGNTTANTTACNGGAAGNAGTAGAGGNATCGGTNATGCGATAGCNCNNGCNCTTNGNCAATCAGGAGCANATGTAGTGNTTAACAGTCGNAGTGGNAGTGANCTTCAAAAAGTAGCTAAACGTCTGGAACNNGAGNGCNANGGNANGGTTCTTGGNNTAGANGCTGACATTAGCAATCCNATNGAGGGNGAAAATTTAATTNCACGTGTTNTCGATGAGTTTGGNCGGCTNGACNTTCTTGTNAANAANGCTGGCATAGGGATTTTTCNATCAATAGAAGAAATGTCANTANAAGATTGGAAGGCACAGATAGATACCAATTTGCTNGGAACTTTTGTGTGTTCACAATCAGCTNTNCCNTACTTACTGAGAACAGAGGGGTGGATAGTGAATGTGGGNTCTTTGGCTTGTCGNAATGCTTTTGCTGGAGGNACNGGTTATAATGCTAGTAAGTTTGGNCTACTGGGGATGACAGAAGCCATGATGNTGGACCTGCGTTCGAAGGGAATNAGAGTNAGNATAGTAATGCCTGGTAGCGTTGATACGTCNTTTGCNGNTGGANANTCNAAGANNTGGGCTTTGACTTCTGAAGATGTAGCNGCGGCAANTCTTCACCTTCTTTCTTATCCAAAGAANGCNCATACAAGTAGGATNGANATGAGACCTAGCNANCCACCATCNGCTTNAATGACTGGGANNAACAANNTCTTAGNNTATGATAAAATATTNCATNNATACTTGTAACTTCAGAAAGAGGAAGTAGACTACTGTNATTNATGGNAAATCNATTTCTAGTCTGTAAACCAAGAGGCAAGAATGTCTGAGNAGTATCGNAAAGAAAAAGATTCATTGGGTGAAGTCCAAGTTCCAGTCGACGCTCTTTATGGAGCCCANACTCAAAGAGCNTTAGANAATTTTCCGATCAGTGGCNATCGTTTTNGTCGCCGGTTCATTCAGGCACTAGGGCTAGTGAAAAAATGTGCAGCTNCGGTCAATANAGANTTGGGCTACATNGATCCTGTCTTAGCNGATTCAATAGTNAAGGCGGCCTCTGAAGTGGNAGATGGCACCTGGGACAAAGNGTTTGTAGTGGATATATACCAGACAGGATCTGGAACTTCNACGAATATGAATGCTAATGAGGTAATATCCCGANGAGCGAATCAACTACTNAAGGATGAACTAGTACATCCCAATGATCACGTGAATTTTGGNCANTCGTCAAACGATGTNATACCATCGGCTATCCACNTTTCAGCTCGTTTNTCACTNGAATTGGATTTNATTCCNGCACTAAAAAGACTGAAAGNTGCTCTTGCTCTGAAGGCCGANGAGTTTGATCACNTCATCAANTCAGGAAGAACTCATTTGATGGATGCTACTCCNGTACGTCTTGGNCAACAATTTNGTGGGTATGCACANCAAATNAGTAAGAGTATAAANCGGGTGAANTCAGGNTCNGCTGAACTGATCGAANTAGCNTTAGGAGGTACNGCNGTTGGAACTGGTATAAANACCCACCCCGAATTTGCTGAGAGAACGATTGCCTTAATNTCAGAAGAACTTTCGNTAGANTTTTGNGAGGCNGAGAATCANTTTGAGGCACAGGCCNCTAAAGATGCTGTAGTGCAACTTTCGGGTTGTCTNAATACAGTAGCNACAAGCTATTTNAAGGTGGCNGATGATCTTNGGTGGCTGGCTAGTGGACCGACTTCNGGTATNAGTGAAATCCAATTGCCAGCNATCCANCCAGGAAGTTCTATCATGCCAGGAAAGGTNAANCCAGTNATGTCAGAAGCTATGATGATGGTNGCGGCACGTGTGATGGGTAACCACACTACNGTTACNGTGGCTGGNCAAAGNGGAAATTTTGAGTTGAATGTAATGATGCCNGTACTGGGCTTCACGACTCTTGAATCGATCAGNCTNCTTGCNAACATGGCNGTTGTATTTGCAGATCGNTGNGTGAAAGGGATTACAGCAAATGAAGAGAGAACTCAGGANCTCTTGGAGAAAAATCCTTCGATNGCCACTGCACTTAAATNCTTTTATCGGNTACGATAAAGCGNCNGATGTNGCAAANGAGGCNGCNAGAGAAGGNGTNTCNGTNAGAGANGTCGTACAGCGCCACAANCTTATAGATGCGGACAAGGTGGACGANGCTNTGGATGTGCGNAAAATGACNGAGCCAGGCCTGCCAGAATNANGCNNATTNNATTTTNAATCTGCGAAGGGTNGAGNGTNCTGATGGNAGATGAATTGGGCGCTCATGTGTCAGCTGAAGGTGGNGTGCAGAATTGNCCTNCNCGGGCTACTGAAATNGGNGCAAAATGNATCCANCTTTTNACCAAACANGCGCAACGTTGGNATGAGCCNACCCTNNCCAGAGATACNATTGANCANTTTCTTTCCGAGAGAGAGTCACATGAATTGGACTTTGTAGGGGCCCACGATTCTTACTTGATCAACCTCTCTTCACCTAACGCTAATAGTTGGGAAAAATCGAGGCAGTCCTTTCAGGCGGAGTTGGAACGCTCTACATCTCTTAAGCTCGATTTTGTCGTTACTCATCCTGGTAATGCCACGGGAATATCAGCAAAAAATCCCGACAACAANCAACGTAGACATGACTTGAAAGATATTCAATCAAATATGGACCAAGTACAGAAAATGATGGATGAGACANTAGATGATTCGGCCAGGTTACAACTCAAGTTGGAAAAACAATCGTTAGATAGAAAGAGACGGGCATTACTGGAGCAAGGAGAGGACCTTCAGAAAGGATTAGAGCTTAATGCCTTAGGAATCACTAAGGCCCTTGAGGTGGTAGAACCAGGTACGAAGGTGCTACTAGAGTTGACCGCGGGAAGCGGCACCAGTGTTGGAGGAGCTTTTGAACATCTGGCTAGGATTAGGGAGCTCATTCCGTTGGATATGCAAGAGAGGGTAGGTTTTTGTTTTGATACTTGTCACGGCTACTCAGCGGGTTACGATTTGGTGGATGACTACGAAGGAGTTTGGGATCAGTTCGATAGTGTTCTTGGAATTGATAATTTAGGGCTTATTCACATGAATGATTCCCAACACCCATTCCTTTCACACAAGGATAGACACCAAAACATCGGGGATGGATTTCTNGGAGAAGAACCTTTTCGGAAGATGATGATGGANCCTCGGCTCAGTGGAATNCCTAAAATTCTTGAGACACCNAAAGGTGCTGATCCAGTGGCTGCTGATTTGCACAATCTTAGTCTACTGAGGTCATTTAGAAGTTAGTATNTGGCGAGGTGGGATTGCGTAATTAATTTCAGTATGTTCATATGCTAGTCGTATACAGGGAAGCCATAATTATTGAGCTAACACCTGTGAAGTCGGGGCTTGCTTTCCTGGTCTGACATCATGCCTTCCGAGGAGGAAGATGGATGCTAGGTTGGAGTCACAATCGCTGTCCCTGAGCTTCAATAAACTGCTTGCTTGTATACAAAAGCTCCAAAGGGGCTGGAGGATTTCTTCTGGCCCCCTTGGAGTTGTAAAGTTAAACCGANCTTGGAGGTGGTTTGATGAAGACGACAAAGATATCCTCNATGACAGTAGCTTTGTTCCTNATAGTAATTGTCTATAACCCAATTTTAGCTTCAGTCGGAGCACATTTTGGAATTGCTAAATCTGTGCCCGAGGAAAATAGTCAGGTCCATTCTGTTTCTAAGATCGAGGTTTGGTTCACTCAGGTTCCACAAGAAAATTCGGTGTCCATTAGGTTGGTTCGTTCGGATGGNTCTCTCGTATCAANTGCCATTTTCGATAGTAAACCAGATGTCCCTGAAGCATTCATTGCAGATCTGGGTGCAAATTTGAATTTAGGGGAATACGAGGTAGTTTGGCGTGGGATAGGTCAAGACGGTCATGTGGTTAATGGGAACTATAGTTTCATGGTGTCTNCAGNGTAACGTTTGGGAAGNTAAGTGGCTTTAATAGTCGATTCNGTTACCTCCTGGTTTTACTTTTTGGTATTAGTGTTTGTCCTGGGTGTCATTTTTTCTAAATGGACCCTCTTTTCTAGGATCAATCAGGACGAAGTGTTTCTTGATGAATTTATAGACAGTGTTCTTCCTAGACTTGCAATAAGAGGCTTGGTCCTCTTGACGCTCTCGATGNTGCTCTTGTTTTTGAATCAATTGACAGCTTTTCGCGACATTTTTGTTCCATGGAGGACTGATGCCTGGCTCCTACTAAGGCATACTTCCTGGGGATTCCTGTGGGTCGCGACTTTGGCGGTCTATGCTCTGGCCTTAGTAGTTCTAAANTTAAGAGGTNTGTCGGGGTGGAGCTTCGCAACAGTATGTATACTTCTGGGTGCAATGTTTCCGGCTTTTTCGGGNCACGCAAGTGCTGTTGAGGGCCTCTCTTGGCTTAGCTTGTCAGCAGATGTTCTTCATGTATGGTCAGCAGGCGGATGGTTGGGTTCCCTCGCATGCTTGATCATCATCGACCGCTATTGGCAAAGAAGGAACTCAGAACGGAAGTCACTAATACCCATATTTATTTCAAGATTTTCGTCCTACTCCATGGTGTGGGCACCTATGCTGGTGATTTCAGGCGTTGTGTCAACATCCATTCATTTATCTGGCGTTGGCGATTTGCTCTATAGTGACTATGGAAGGGTTCTTTTTCTAAAGATAATTTTGGCAGTAATTGTAATGGGTTTGGGACTATTGAACTCGATTAACGTCAGGATGGGATTCCATGAGAGTGGCGATATAGGTCGATTGAAAAGCAATATTACGAAGGAGATTTGGATAGCACAGATCGTTTTGCTGTTAACAGCAATTCTCATTCAAGGATCTCCTCCTGGACACCAGGATGCTGAACACCATTTAGGTATTGAAATGTTTTTGGTAAGAATGGTTGGTATCGGCATGTTTTTCTACGTCATAGCTTTTNCTCTGATCTTGCTGTTCGCTATTTATCTGCTCCAGGGTAGCAAGTCAGGATCGGATTAAGTATGCTTGAGCATAAAATCAGGGCCCCGCAGATGTAGGTCTGATATTGCAGAGTGAGTACTATTGTTGGCTACTTTTTGGAAATGGACGAATTAAAAACGAAGAAGGTCCTATTGGATGTTAGTACCCCTATGGGTAGTGGCCATTCTCTTGAAGATTGATTGATGTTTAGCGATTTTCATCTATTGAGGACAATTAGATTTGTTTTCGTTTGAGGGGTGATCTGGGAAATGCTACAACCTGTTCGTAGTTCTTTGAAAGAAGCAATACTGCCTTTGGNCTGTGCAGTCCATTGTATTGTTACGCCACTTATAAGTCCGGTTTTATCAGTTGCAGGTCACAACACTGGTCTGGAGTATGGCCTGTTAAGTGTAGCACTGATCGTGGCNGTAATTTCCTATGGCTATGGCCTAAAGCATCACCGTAACCATTTAGTGTGGTCTTTGGGTTTGGTAGGTTTTTTAATATGGGGAATGTCACTGGGAGACCCTCTCCTGCCTTTTTCGGAAGCACAGGGAAGTACTATTGGAAGCGTGACGGTTGCGGGTACTTTGCTTTGGAATGGTCGTCTTCGCCACAACGCTATCTGTGACGAGTGTGTCTGNCCTATACATAGAGCCTGAGGGTAAAATTAGAATATGAGTTCAGTAAAAATCACTCGAGAACTTCATTTCAGCGCTGCCCATAGAGTGTTCAATCCTGAATGGACCGACGAGAAGAACAGTGAAGTCTTTGGTGGCTGTGCTAATCCAAATTGGCATGGTCATGATTATAGATTGCTGGTGACCGTTGAAGGGACTCCTGATCGGAAAACTGGATTTGTGATGGATCTAAAGGATTTAAAAAGTCTGGTGGAATCCAGGGTCATACAGGATGTTGATCACCGCAACATAAATCTCGAAGTGTCTTGGATGGAAGGAGTGATACCTTCCACGGAGAATTTTGTGATGGAGATTTGGAACAGACTAGTGAGAGAATTTCCTGAAGGGGTGGAGTTAAGTAAACTGACCTTATGGGAAACACCTAGACATTGTGTGGAGTATGAAGGATGAGTAGTCAATTGGGGGAGATCTCCTTTGAGGAGTTAGTGGCTGAAATCATCACAAGATTAGGAGATGATCCAGAAAGGGAGGGTCTGACTAGGACTCCAGAACGAGTTAAAAAGTCTCTAGAATTCTTGACCAACGGATATAGGACAGATATCGAGAACGTCATAAATGGAGCTCTTTTTGAAGAGACACACAAAAACATGGTGTTGGTCAAGCAGATAGAAGTCTACTCTTTATGTGAGCATCACCTTTTACCATTCTTTGGGAAAGTGCACATAGGTTACGTTCCAAACGGAAAGATTGTGGGATTGTCCAAGATGGCACGTATAGTCGAAGTTTATGCTAGGAGGCTTCAAGTTCAAGAGCGTTTGACAGAACAAATAGCGCAAGCTGTGTGGGACTTGATAGAGCCCGTTGGTGTGGGGGTGGTCATCGAAGCACAACATCTATGCATGATGATGAGGGGTGTCCAAAAACAGAATTCCAAAACGGTTACTTCTGCCATGCGAGGGACGTATTTAGATGATTCGATGACCCGAACAGAATTTTTAAGGCTGTGTGGNACCGATTATAGTTCAGTATCGTCATAAACGATGACATACCCACCCGAGGGAAAGACAGGACTTGTAGTCGGTGGGGGAGGAGATATCGGTAGAGCGGTGGCTGAAACTTTATCAACTCAAGGTGTGAAGGTCCATNTCACTTCTAGGTCAAAGGACAAAGCTAGTGATATAGCTAGCCAGATAGGTGGCTTTGGACACGTCTTGGATTTTAGAAGTCCTGACAGTCTTGAGGGGTCANTGGAGTCACTACTAGAATCGCTTGGTAGTTCGCCAGATATTTTAGTCAACGCAGCAGGCATTTTTAGTCTTGATCCGATTACTGAAACNTCCCTCGAGATCTTCAGAGACAGCTTGACGGTCAATTTAGAAGGGCCATTCGCTGTCATTAGATGTTTTCTTCCAGACATGGTGTCCAGAGGCTCAGGTTTAATAATTAATATTGGGTCAGTAGCTGGTCGCATGGCCTACCCAGGGAATGTGTCCTACTCTGCAGCTAAGTATGGGCTTAGGGGTGTTCATGAGGTGCTGGTGGAAGAGACAAGAAAAACGGGCGTGAGAGCCTCTTTGTTGGAACCCTCGGCTACAAGCACAACATTATGGAACTCTATCGATCCAGATGGCGATGATAAACTTCCCAGTCGTTCGGAAATGCTGCTGCCCTCTGATGTCGCTCAGGCCGTTGCGTTTCTTTGCAGTCGTCCGGCTAGTGTTCATNTTCCAGTTCTTGCGATAGAATCGTCTTGAAAAAATAGGAGACTTGTCTTTGCATCTTTTACTAGTAGATCAAATGACATGTCCACGATGTGGCCCAGAGTTCGGCCTCATTTTGTTGGCCGACAAAATGAAGGAAAGAAGAGTTTTGGACGGGCAATTGGGTTGTTCGAACTGCAGAAGCCAGTACCCATTAGTGGGTGGTTGCGGAGATCTTCGGGTCCCCTTCCTTTCAGATCCAAGTGAAGGTTTCGTTGGGGTCTCGGGCNAGTTACCAAANGCAATGGAGATTGCTGCCCTGCTTGGCTTGACTGGTGGATATGGCAATGTGGGACTTATTGGAAATCTTTCTGGTGTAATAAGAGATCTGATTGAGATAACAACCAATTTTGAATTCATAGGAATCCATCACGAGTTGGATGATCTTAATTTGTACACTGCTATAGAGAGGGAAAATGGAATTATATCTGGTCCTAAGTTGCCCTTCCGAAATGAATGTTTTCGTGGTGTAGTTGTGTCTGGAAGAGAGAAGCAGGATTGCATGATGGAGGTGGTTAGGATCCTTGCGTCTAATGGCAGGCTAGTGGTTTGGGAAAGCACCCTTGAATCAAGGGAGTTTTTGCTCCAGTTAGGCCTTAAAATTCTTATCGAACAAGGAGACATTGCGGTTTGGGAAAGAAGTTGAAAGACTTTTGACAAGACTGTAGTAGTTTGATCGTTGCGTCCTATTTAAGCACATTTTACCTTGCATCCTAGCAGACAGGCTTGGAATCGAAGTACTTTGATGGTGAGAACTTTCCTCTTTAGGGAGTGTGGCTAGATGGCTTGGTGGCAGCATTTCTTCAACAAATACACGAATGAAGATCGAACTCTATACTACGAAGAAGGTCTTGCGTTAGTGGAAGAGGACAAGCTACATGAGGCACTTACTTCATTCCGGTTGGCACTTAAGCAAACGCCAGGAGACGAAGTAATTTTGCAGCAGATAGCTATTGTTTATACAAAGATCGGCATGACCGATGAGGCGATAAAGACTTATAGGCATGTCGTTAAAAAGCATCCGCAAGCTGCAGGAGCTCATTACGGGCTAGCCTTCCTCTTGGTCAGAAGTGGAGAGGACGCCGAAGCGATACCACATCTCCGCGCTTTTTTGGAGAATGCTCCAGTTGGACAAGAGGCGGCGGAACATGTTTCACATGCTCGCGAAACTCTGGCCAGCCTTACGGGTGAGAGAGACCCTGCCGATTCATCTTCTCAGTCTGGAACGATTCAGGATGAACTCTTTTAAGGGGTCGTCATTAAAGTGGACCGGAAGCGATAATCGTTTCCAGGGCCAGGTGGGGCTAGGACCTACCGCAATCTTGGACGGAAATCGTGAAGCTGGGCCTTCTCCTATGGACTCAGTTCTCTTGGGCTTAATGGGTTGTATGGGAATTGATGTTTTGATGGTGCTGAACAAGTCTCGAGTTGATTTCGATAGTTTGGAGATTTTTGCTGATGCTGAAAGAGCTCCTGATATACCGAGGTTTTTCAAAAAGGTAACNCTTTACTTTGAGGTCGATGGGATCCAGGATGAGGACAATTCTAAACTAAATCGAGCTATAGAACTTTCNGTTGAAAAATATTGTAGCGTGCTGCATTCGTTGAGGCCTGATATGGAATTGATTACTGAAATAAGGAGTCCTAGTTAAAGTGGCGGAGGTACAACGGCAACAAGGATTGCAAGAATTAAGTCACGACACTCTAAGTCAGATGTTTTTGTCGGTCGTTGATCGGCATGGCAATAACGTAGCCTACCGCCATTTCATCGGTTCTAGTGATTCCCTAGCTAATGTGACTTATGAAAAGTTTTACGAGCTAGTACTGGAGGCGTCTGGCGGTTTGTGCCAGTTGGGCATTCGGGCAGGTGATAGGGTAGCGATTTTTTCAGATAATTGTTTGGAATGGATGGTGTCTGATTTTGCCTGCATTTGTTCTGCCGTTCTAGACGTACCTATATACGGAACGCTGACGGCTGGACAGGTATCATATATCCTAAAAAACTCTGGTTCGAGACTGATATTCGTTGCAACTAGGGAGCAAGCAGAGAAGGCTTCGGAAGCTTGCGACCAGGCGGGAATTGACATTCCTATAGTCATGTTTAATACAGACCAGTCTTGCCCAGAGGGAGTTACCCCATGGAAAGTATTTCTGCAAGAAGGTAAAAAGAGTGATTTGACGGAGCAGAAATTTAGAGACGGGGCTCTTAGGATCAAGGCTCCAGATGTAGTGACCGTCCTCTACACTTCCGGTACAACTGGGAATCCAAAAGGCGTAATGCTGACTCATCGAAATCTATGTAGCAATGTCGATGCTGTCGGAAGAGTCGTGACGATTTTCCCAGACGACAGCACTTTGATCTTCTTGCCGTTATGCCATGTCTTACAAAGGACAGCTACTTATTTGTATTTTGCTACTGGCTTAGAGGCAGCTTTTGCTCATTCAATCGATACGGTTGTCAAAGATATAAAAATAATTCGCCCATCCATTTTACCTTCCGTACCTCGCCTGTACGAAAAGATCTACGCCACAGTGTCAGGAAAAAGTGGTTTTAAAAAAGTGGTAACTCGATGGGCAAAGGTGGTCGCGGATAATTGGGCAACTCAGACTCTAGATGAAACACGAACACCGTCAGTGAGTATGAGGTTCAGGCATTACATTGCTGATCTGCTAGTTTTTAAAAAGATACGTAAAGGCTTGGGTGGAAGGATTCGTTATTTTTTGAGTGGAGGCGCACCACTCTCACCAGAAATCAATAGGTTTTTCTTTGCGGCTGGCATGCCGATATTGGAAGGCTATGGCCTGACCGAAACAAGCCCAGTGACCCACATTAACTCTTTTGAAAATTTTAAAGTCGGCACTGTTGGTAAGCCAGTTTTCGGAACAGAGGCAAAAATAGCGAGTAATGGTGAGATCCTTATTAGAGGACCTCAGGTCATGAAGGGATACTATGGAATGCCAGAGGTGACGGATGAAGCGATTGATGATGATGGATGGTTCCGTACGGGTGATGTGGGAGAAATTGATAGTGAAGGTTACTTGCGTATAACGGATAGGATTAAAGATTTGATAGTGACAGCTGGCGGTAAAAATGTTGCACCTCAACCTATAGAGAATCGTCTCATTTCGCAGGATTATCTGGATCAAGTGGTTATGATTGGTGATAAGAGGCCCTTTTGTTCATTGATAGTAGTACCTGATTTTTTACGATTGGGTGAGTGGGCCAAGGAAAAAGGCAAGCAGTTCTCCTCCAAACTCGAAATGGTAAATGATCCAGACCTTCATCGTCTGATAGAGAGACAGGTCCAAGGGCCACTTGAAGGTGTGTTTTCCCAGTATGAAATTCCAAAGAAAATTGGTCTACTGATTACTCCGTTTACCATTGAAACGGGCACCTTGACTCCAACGCAGAAAATAAAGAGGAAAGCAGTGGAGACTCACTGNAAGGAATTGGTAGAGGCTTTTTACACAGCAGAGAACAGGGAGAAAATGGTCATTACGGAGCGNCAGTGAAAACTGACGTGGCGNTNATCTTAGCTTCNTATGGCAATGAGGTGGAGGCANCTGCTATGGTAAGGGATTTGATAGAAGACAGATTGATCGCTTGTGGCAATATACTACCTGGAATGCGCTCAATATATTGTTGGGAGGGAGAGGTTGAAGAAGAAGAAGAAGTCTTGGTCATGCTTAAAACCACCGACTCTATGAGTTCTTCAGTGGTTTCAAGGATAGTGGACGATCACNCTTANGATACTCCAGAAGTCATCAAATTGGCCGTGGAAGATGGATACGAGCCTTATTTGACATGGGTCAGAGGTGCTACNATNGGCGANATTGGTTGAACAGTTCCGTTTGAGATCGCATATTATATAAGCANTTAATNTGAAACCTTAACAAATCAAAGAAATGTTTATTCTTCCAGGCGGGTATATATTTACACACATAGTNTTTTGGTCAGNAGTTGGGCTCGTTGCCCTAGGCACTAATGCTGTGGCCATCATCTTGGTGACGGGGTTGGGACTATTATTATTTGAGTCAATAAAAAAGGCCTAAAATTGGCTAAAAGATCGAGTTATCGTGATTGAGTTTATTTATGTTTTGGCTGGTATATTAGCAGTGATCTTCGGTTTCTATCTGGGCCGTGGGACCTACAATCAGAGTGTAGAAGAAGTGGAAGCACGCATGGGGAAAGGGAAGCCGAGGCGGGCCAAGCGTCATTTCATGTGGTTGAATTATATGAGGCCAGAAGACAGAGCTTCCAAAAGGCGTCGTCGGGAATAGTAGCTAGTACCAAGGGCTAGAGAGATGAAATGTCTTGATTAAGAGCGACGATCCTCAGCGAGTGGATGTTGGTATCGACTAGTAGGACCGTGTTGGTTCGCCAATCAGTTCGCAGATTCCTGGAGCAGTGACATAAACGAGAAATATAAGGAACACCTTCAGAGGCAGCGCAAAAGGTATACGCGCTCAACAGAAGTTTGGTCTAAGCTGGAAAAACTTGCCTTCGGTAGGAATGTTGGCCTCAATGGATATACCACTCCTGCCGAGGCAAAAGAGTTGTCGGAAACTCAGGGTGTGCCTGGTCTCGTTTTGGATATAGGAAGTGGAGGAGGATGGCCAGCAAAAGATATTGTGGCCAGAACTGGAAGATCAGTTGTAGCTATGGACATGGTGTTGAGTGGGCTAGAGGTTGCTCGGATACAGATCAAAGATGCTGGAATGCCAGAGGAGGGCTTCAAATTCGTTGTAGGGGATGGTCAGCGATTACCTTTTGCATCCAAAACTTTTGGCATGGTTGTCCATACTGACGCTCTCTGTTGAATTCCTGATAAGCTCTCAGTGTTGAGAGCAAGTCATGCGGTACTAAAGAAAGGAGGCATTTTAGTTGGGTACTCCATACACCTGGCTAATCCTTTGACAGCAGAGCAATCTTCAAGGGCTAGTGATTTAGGACCCTCTTTTGTTAGCGGCCTAGAAGATCCCATTGGCCTAGCAAAGGAAATTGGATTCGTAGATATCACTGTTAAAGACGTCACTCCTCATTTTAGAAGGACTTGTTTGACTTGGATTCAAGCTATGATGTCCATGGAGGGTGAATTGAAAAAAAGCCTGGATCAAGGCGACTACGAAGACGAACTGCAGAGTAAATCAGACATGTTGCTCGGCATAGAAGAGGGTTTGTTAAAACGCTCGTTAATAATTTGTAGGAGACAATGATAGCAAAGCATTCTTTCTGGGAATGAATTTAAGCAGAATTATAGAGGATAAACATTTGCTTTGGTACACGCTTGGGTTTTCCTGTATCAGCTAAATGCAGGAGTTGGCACGGAACCTGCAGTTAAGTGAATCGTAGATTGGAAAGTGTCCTAATGCTATGATGGGAGTAGAAAAGTGGGTAAGAAATCTAGATTCAAGCCTGATGTGGTGATTGCTCCGATCAGTGAGCACAAGGAAACCTTGAGGGCGATGGAAGACAATACCGTCGTACAGATGTTTCTGGATGGGCATGAACACGCTTTTGAAGAGCTGGTGAACCGCTACAGTACTCGTTTGCTCAATTTTGTCTATCGTACTGTTGGAGATTTAGAGCGGGGACAGGATTTGATTCAGGAGACCTTCGTAAGGGTTTATCGTCATGCCCATCGTTTTGATCAGAGTAAGAAATTTTCCACGTGGATCTATACTATAGCAGGTAATCTTGCCAAGAATGAGCTACGGAACAGGTCAAGAAGTCCACTTGTTCTTTTTCAGACGATCAAGAAAAATTGGGAAGCGGACCACAGACCTCTGGAGTGGGAAGACTCAAGTTTTAAACCTGATGATCTCTACAGAAAAAGGTATCTGAAGGAAATGGTGGAGCAAGCTGTAAATGAATTACCAGAGCACCATAGGATTATTTTTGTATTAAGGGAGCTCGAAGGCAAAAGCTATGAAGACATTGCTGAGATCACNGGATGCAGGNTAGGTACAGTGAAAAGCCGACTAAATCGAGCTAGAAATAAGTTCGCTACCTTAATCTCTCCCCTCATCAACTGACGTCACCACCAAGTATTNTTCGCCGGANACTCTTGATTTTATATGGGGACNNGCACTGGCGTTTTTTCATGTCCTGCAAGGGTTTTTGCCTAGCTGNAGAAATTCTAGAAAAGGATTGAATGGTGATATGAGGAACACTGGAACCTTTTTCTAGTAGAACCAGAATCAGTAAGTTGTTCTTTTGGTGTTTAAATTGNAAAAAGGAGTTCCATTTTCTATGAAGTGCTGGGAGTTCGTAGAAAAATTTTCTGAATTTGAGGATGCACAGGATGATGCTCCAATAAGAAAGGCTGGAGAAGAGCATCTGTTGCAGTGCGAAAANTGNAGACGCTACTCAGCAGTTGTTTCTGAGGGGTTGCTTATTTTAAAGGATATGCCACCCGAGAAGCTTCCAGAAAATTTTTGGGCTAGCCTGGAGCANCGCATTTTTCATGTGAGGGATGAAAAAATGCTAAAGGGTCACCTGCATTCTTCGACCAGNAATTTCGCGATAGCGTGCTCTTTTATTCTAGTCGCATTTTTCNTTTCAAACTCTTATATGTCAAATTATTTGAGGCCCGATATAGAGTTGCCTGCGATAATCGTCTCTAAATCTCCAGATGGTTTCAGGGTGTCACCCGAAATTCCGACTAAAACAATGTTTGTAAATCGTTTTTGGTCGGATATCAATGACTTGATGTACGAGTATTCTACTATGAGCGAAAGGTATAGGACACCTCACACACTNCGGCAGACCGATCTTGTTGAGTATAAATAAGATTGTTCTTATAAGTCGAATTGACCAATGAGTCGTGTTTCTGATTTTATAGACAGTCAAGGGTTAGGCGGGACCTACTTTTTACACGGTGATGATGAATACCGTAAGCAGGAATCGGTACAAGAGCTAATAAACGCTCATCTAGATCAAGAGACTAAAGACTTTAACCTAGATATAATTAGAGCTTCTGAAGTCGATCTGGAGCATCTGGCNNGGACAGTGTCTACTCCACCGATGTCATCTGAATGGCGAGTTGTAGTGGTTCTTGGGGTACAGTATCTTGCTGGTACTGCTAAAAGTCGGGATCTTATTCTTGATTTAGCTGAAGGAAGTTTGCCTGGGCTAGTGTTGGTCTTTTCTGCTTCAATTCCGANAGGGTCCAANGCTAAATTCTACAGTTCTCTCCAAAGAAAATCCCGAGTAATTCAATACGACCCAATACGTGCAGATGATGTTCCTGGTTGGCTTATGGAACAAGGTGAGCAGAGATTTGCAATGAAAGTAGAAGCNGAAGCGGCTGTGGCTATGGCCGCTGCAGTTGGCACGGATTTAGGGGTATTGTCTCAGGAGCTAGAGAAATTGGTGGCCTTAGCCGGAGGGCAACAATCTATCAAAAGATCACATGTAGAGGCGGCCGGTATTACTCTGTCCACTCAAAATCGCTGGCAATGGTTCGATTTAGTGGGAAAAAAGAAATTTGAAAAAGCGATAAGAGGGCTNCCTCTCNTACTGACACAAGGGGAAAATGGAGTAGGNCTGACCATCGGCTTGTCCACACACCTTTTGAGGATAGGTTTAGTGCTGGAAGGAGGGGCAGTAAGTTTGGAAGGTTTGCTGCCACCGCATCAGAAATGGTTGGCTAGGGAGATTGTATTACAGGCTAAGGAATGGAGCAAGGAAGAAATTTGTTCAGCACTGATCAAGCTATTGAGAGTTGATCGATTGCTGAAGGCTAGTACTTTGTCAGACCAACACCACTTGGAAGAATGGCTTCTCACATTACGATTCCAGAAAGACGCAATTGCCTAGCAAGTGTTGTAGCGCATGNATTGCTGATGCTGCTGTGTGTCCACCCAGCATGGGGCCAAGAGACCTTGGACATCATCGATTCTATAGCCTCTAAAGGAGATGTTGAAAGAGCTAGGTCAATTCTAGAGGGATGGTGGGAAGCAGATCTGCAGGATGCGAATCGACATGACCGACAGTATGCTTTGTGGTTGAGAGGGCTATTAACGGTGGANCCAGAATTAGCCAGCTTGGATTTTCGAAGGCTGACCGTATCCTTTCCTGGAGGACCTTATTCTGATGATGCTTTGTTTCGTCTAGGACTCATTTCAGTAGCTAATGGTGACCTTCTAGAGGCTTCAGCTCATTTCAGGGCGATCTTGCTTGACTATCCAATAAGTCCAAAACGAAAAGTTGCTGAAGAATGGCTAAACTCTAATCAGAGTGCCCTAGAAGTTTTGGAGTTAGCTCGTATTCCCACAATACGGGAGCAAGTTCAAGTCATTCAAAAAAACACCAAATCACTGAGTCAAGCAAGCGGTGGGTCATCTGGCAGATATGCTATCCAAGTAGGTGCATTTTCGAACAGTCAAAGAGCTAGGGATTTGGCCAAAGANCTGGCAGCCAAAGGTTTTGAAGTAAGGGTGGTTGGCATCAAGGGTACAGCATTGAGTAGAGTGCGGATAGGTAGATTTNAAGAACGTCAAAGAGCTTCCACAGTGCTACAGCATCTAAGAGAGATNGGTCAAGTTGCTACACTGGTGGACGANGTTTTTCTAGAGATTGAAAGGCCATGATCGATCACCAAAGGTCAGTGGTTCAAGAGTTCTATGTCTCNGGNATGCACTGTGCAGCTTGTGTACGAAGAGTCGAAGAAGCGCTTTTAGAGGTGACAGGAGTTGTCTCTGCGGAAGTTAACTTGGCAACGGAAACCGCCCTAGTTGAATCGGTTGAAGGTNTACTTGATCTGATGGANCTCCATAATACTGTTGANANAAAGGGATATGGCATCAAGGTCGANAAAGGCTCAGACACTGTCGATGTTCTNGAGGAAGAAAAGAAGAGGCAGAGTGACCTCAGAGCTGAGTTNCTACTGAAAAAGTTTTGTGTGGGATTGACGTTGAGCATACCAGTTTTACTGATAGGAAAAATTGGGTGGGTTCCTGGAGTCCCAGATCTTACACCAGTCACCCACAGAAGACTNTGGGCTTTGAGTGGATTGCTCACTTTGCCGATAATGGGCTACGCTGGAAAACAATTTTTCGTTGGGGCTTGGAAGGCGTTTAGACAAAGAAATGCAAATATGGATACGCTGATTGCTTTGGGGACGGGTTCAGCTTGGGCGTATTCAGTTATGGTGGTGACATTTCCGTCGTATTTTCCAGGTGGTACTGCCTCACCTTTTTTTGAAGCCACTGCTGTAGTGATAACCCTGGTATTGCTAGGACAGTATTTAGAGGCTAAGGCAAGACAAAAAACTTCCAGAACTATAGAGTTCTTGATGGATCTAAGGCCCTTGAAAGCGACAGTGCTAACTGATGGAGTGGAAAAGAATGTTTTNGCTAGCCAAATAAAGAAAGGAATGACCTTGTTGGTTCGACCAGGACAGAAAATACCAGTNGATAGTTTTGTCACCGAAGGAATCACTTCTGTAGATGANTCCATGATCACAGGAGAGGCTCTGTCACGCAGGAAAGAACCAGGCGACCAGGTCATTGGAGGGACTACCAATATTGATGGTACGATTAGGCTTCGTGCTGATAGTGTTGGGGAGGAGATGGTTCTGTCACGGATCCTAGAATTAGTAAGGAGAGCTCAGGCCTCTAAACCTTCCATTCAAAGGTCAGTGGACATAGTAGCAAGCTATTTTGTNCCCACGGTGATGATTCTATCGGTTATAACATTTGTTGCTTGGTACAATTTTGGCCCAGAAGGGAGTTTGAGTTATGGAGTGGTAACGGCTGTTTCAGTTTTGGTTATAGCTTGCCCCTGTGCCTTGGGTTTGGCGACNCCCTTTTCAGTAATGATCGCTCTAGGTAAAGCCTCTGAGCGCGGTCTTCTGGTTCGGAATGGTGATGTAATTGAGAAAGCACATGAAATAGATACCATTGTTCTCGATAAGACAGGGACCTTAACTCAAGGGTCACCAGAAGTTTCTAGAGTGATGCCAGCAAATNGTATTTCGGAAGAGGAGTTGTTGCGATTGGCATCTTCAATAGAGATCGAATCGGAACATTTGTTGGGNAAGGCGATTGTNAAAATAGCGATGGAAAAAGAAATAGATCCAGGTNACGTGACGGAATTTAAGGCTTTCCCGGGGAAGGGGGTTAGAGCGAGTTTGGATGGAAAAGTGGTGTGTGTAGGGACGCGTNCATTCTTAATAGATTCNGGTATGGTNCTGTCTGAACAAGCGACTCAAGTAGATGAATTTGTTGAAGCAGGACAAACTCGNGTCCTAGTTTCCGTTGATAAGAAGTATGTTGGAGCATTCATGATCGCAGACCCTGTAAGGACTGGATCAAAGGAAGTAATCAGTAGACTCGAAAATATGAATGCGAGAGTCATCATGTTAACTGGCGATCGCGAAGTGACAGCCAATGCAGTCGCNAAAGAGGTTGGCATTAAAGAGGTAGGAGCCAGGATGCTTCCAGCGGATAAGGTTGCNAAGATCCAGAGACTTCAAGCGGATGGGTGTACAGTGGCAATGGTTGGNGATGGTATAAATGATGCTGCTTCCCTCAGTCAGGCGGATGTTGGGATTGCCATGGGTGATGCATCCGATGTCGCTTTAGAAAGCGCTGATGTAGTACTTGTCTCTCAATCCCTTAAGGGGATTTCTGAATTGAAGGAAATATCTCGTTTGGCTGTGGGAAATATTAGACAAAATCTTTTTGGAGCATTTATTTACAATATTCTGGGAATTCCAATTGCGGCTGGACTTCTTTATCCAATGTTTGGGGTTTTACTTTCTCCGATGGTTGCTGGGGCAGCTATGGCTTTCAGTTCTTTGACAGTGGTGACAAATGCAAATCGTTTGCATTCTATCATTGTGAATAATTTAGATAGTCAGTAGCTAGGATCGTCTAGTTGAACTCGTGAGGAAATTGAGAGAAATATGGATGTAATATTGGTGAATGCAGGCGGCTGTTTTCTTATCTTCTTAATAATTTGGTATTTCTGGTGTTCAAAGAAGAGCTGAGTGCAGTCATGATCTGGGCTTCCTGAACTTTTCGATATGAAGATTACGAACTTTGCAGATAAAAGGAATGAAGGAATAGAGGATACTCCTCTCATGAGGCAATGGAGAGAGGTCAAATCTAAACACCAAGACGCCCTCGTTTTTTTTCGCGTAGGAGATTTTTACGAACTCTTTTGCGAGGATGCAGAAACGGGATCGAAGCTACTGGGCCTTACACTGACTTCTCGCAATAACGGGGCTGCTAGTCAGGTGCCTTTGGCTGGTGTTCCAGCCAAAGCTATCGAAGGTTATTTGGAAAAGTTGATTCAGATGGGTCTGAAGGTAGCCATTTGTGAGCAGATGGAAGATCCAAGTGTTGCAAAAGGAATAGTAAGGCGTGAAGTCACCGAGACGGTAACTCCCGGAACCGTTTTAACCGACAGACTACTCAATTCAAAAAGAAACAATTTTTTAGTTGCTGTTACTGAGCCGATAGAAGATATGGTGGGATTGGCCAGCTTAGACCTATCTACAGGAGAAATAACAGCAAGAAAAACTCTTATTCCAGATATAAAAGCGGAGCTAGGATGTTTAGATCCAAAGGAAGTTTTGTTTCCGTCGACCCTTGAAGAGACTTTTACTAAAAATCATCCGACAGTCTCGTTGGATGAAATCATTCCAGTGCAAATAAGAACCAATCGTAGCAGTCATTTGTTCGAATATGCGCTCGCATACGATGCCATACAGTCCTGCTATGAGGTTGAAGATGTTGCAACATTGAGCTCACAGCTTTCCGATCATCAGCTGGTGATGGCGATAGGAGCATTGTTGATTTACGTGGAAGAGATTAGGCCTCAGGGAATGCTTCATCTGCAAAAACCCCGTGTTATACAAGATGGAATCACCATGGTTCTAGACGAGATGACGAGAAGGAATCTAGAATTAGTAGATGCTTTGAGGCCAGGCCAGGAAGAAGCCACCCTAATATCAGTCTTAGATGGAACCTTGACTCCGATGGGGGCTAGAACTCTGAGAAGGTGGCTCCTTAGACCATTGCTTCATCTCGACAAAATCCTTGAGCGACAAGATGGAGTACGAGAGCTTTTTGAACGTAAGCATTTGAGGTCTGCATTTCGAAAGGCTTTAAGTCAAATAAGCGATTTGGAGCGTCTGGCGGGAAGGTTGGGTTCTTCCAGGATCAACCCCAAGGGTTTGTTGGCGCTCAGCAATTCACTGAGAAAACTTCCTAGTATAAGAAAAATTGGTACGGATACAGAAAGTGAATTGCTACGCTCCCTGACGGTGGAAATTGATCTAATGGAAGATGTTGTTGACCTCATCCACGGGGCTATAGATCCAGATGCACCATTAAGTGTCAGTGATGGTCAGGTTGTAAGGAAGGGCTACTCTAGAGAGTTGGATGAGCTGAGAGATAATAGGGATGAGGCTAAGGGCTTGATTGCAAATTTACAAGTCAGCGAGAGGGAGAAAACAGGCATCAGTTCACTGAAAGTGGGGTTTAATAAGGTTTTTGGGTACTACCTTGAAATAACAAAATCAAATTTGAGCAGAGTTCCTGAAAATTATATCCGTAAACAAACTTTGGCTAATGCTGAACGGTATTTTACTCCAGAATTGAAGGCGTGGGAAGAAAAAGTTTTTGTTGCTGAAGAGGGAATCATGGATCTGGAGGAAAACATATTTAAGGATGTAAGAGCAAGGGTAGAGCTGGAAGTTGAAAGGATTCAAAAAACGGCCTACCAGGTCGCGAGACTGGACGTTTTAGGGGCTCTGGCTGAAGTAGCTGACCGGAGAGGTTACGTCATACCTGAAATAAATGAGGAGTTTACACTCAAGATTGAAGAAGGACGACATCCAGTGATAGAAGCGGTGATGCCCGATGGAGCATTTATTCCCAATAATATAGAACTGGACCTATACGGAAAGATCGTAATACTTACTGGTCCTAATATGGCTGGGAAATCTACTATCCTAAGACAAGTCGGGCTGATCACTTTATTGTCTCATATCGGGTCATATGTTCCAGCAACAAGAGCACAAATACCTCTGGTGGATAGGATATTCACACGAGTGGGTGCTTCAGACAATCTAGCGCAAGCGCAATCCACCTTTATGCTAGAGATGACTGAGACAGCTTCGATCATCCATAATGCGACTGATAGAAGTTTAGTCTTGTTGGATGAGATTGGTCGGGGAACTTCAACCTATGATGGAGTCTCAATAGCCTGGGCAGTTACAGAGTATCTTCATGAGAGTATAGGGGCCAAGACAATATTTGCAACGCACTACCATGAATTGACAGAGCTAAGTCTGATATTCGATGGTGTAAAAAATATGACCATGGAAATACAAGAAGCAGGAGAAGAAATAGTCTTCTTGAGACTCTTGAAAGAGGGGGGATCTGACAGGTCTTACGGTATTCACGTAGCTCGTTTGGCTGGTCTTCCAAAGAAAATAATAGAACGTTCTCAGGAGCTATTGAAACAAATGGAGGGGGATTTGACTGAATCGCGTATGGATCTACCGACAACTGCAGACAAGGAAACGCCTCTTCCTTACACTAGTGAATGTGAACTACAAGTCGATCGAACTATCAAAACATTAACAGACTTGGATCTCAACAACATGAGTCCAAGGGAAGCTTTGGACTTATTGTTTGAAATGAAAGAGGACTTAAGACAGGACGATGAAAGTTGAGGCATACAATCCAATTTATGATGCCTGCCCTCCTGTTTTTGGCAGGGTGTATCGATCAGGGAGACGTGAAGAATCCAACTCCATTAGAAAATACCATGGATGTTGATTATCCTATAGAGTTATGGGATCAAGATATTGAGGGAAGTTCTCTTTTACGGTTACGGATAACTTTTGAGGGTATGGTCGACAGTGTTTTAGTCCTGGAGTCTAGTGGATATCCAGCCTTCGATTCGTCCGCTGTTCGAGCAGCGAAACAAATGGAGTTCAGTCCAGCAAGTAGAGATGGCGAAGACATTTCTGTATGGGCTAGAGTTCCAATAACATTCACCAAAAAATAGGTAGAGTCAGAATTAATGCGAAATAACTCATCCTGCAACGACATACTGGAAGCGGTGGGCAGAACGCCTATGGTAAGGTTGGATAAGGTGGCAAATCAAGTAGCTGGAATTGTTTATGGCAAGTGTGAATTTATGAATCCAGGTGGATCTGTTAAAGATCGTATTGGACTTGCCATGGTGGAAGCTGCTGAGCGAGAAGGGGTCTTGAAAACAGGCGGAGTGATCGTAGAGGCAACTAGTGGCAATACCGGTGTTGCACTGGCTTTGGTTGCAGCGAGAAGAGGGTATAGGTGTATTTTTACCATGCCGGACAAAATGAGTAGAGAAAAGGTACAACTTTTAGAATCATTCGGAGCCGAGGTTGTCATAACTCCAACAGATGTTCGCCCAGATCATCCAGATCACTATACAGTAAAGGCTGAATCAATAGCTGATCAAACTCCAGGAGCAGTTCTAGCAAACCAATTTTACAATGAAGCAAACCCAAAGGCTCACTATGAGACTACGGGTCCTGAAGTTTGGGAGCAGACGGAAGGGAGGGTAACTCATTTTCTCGCAGGAGCGGGAACGGGCGGGACTATTAGTGGAGTTGGAAAATATCTCAAAGAACAGAATTCATCTGTAAAAATAATTGGAGTCGATCCAAAAGGTTCTGTCTTGAAGAATTTTTTTGATACGGGAGAGATGATAGAGGGACGACCTTATAAGGTGGAAGGTTTGGGGAGCGACAAAATACCAGGTTCATTGGATATGGATATAGTCGATGGATGGATTACTGTTAATGATGCTCAGGCCTTTCAGATGACCAGGAGACTAGCTCGTGACGAAGGACTTTTCGTAGGGGGATCATCAGGTCTGTTGGTACATGCTGCTGTTGAGCTAGCAAAAGAATTGGACTCCAATGCGGTTGTTGTCACTATATTATGTGATTGGGGAGAACATTACATGACTAAAGTTTATGATGACGAGTGGATGCGTTCAAATGGTTTTCCACTAGAGGACGAGGTATTGGGAAGACTATGAAGATAGTGGTGCTCTTAGGGGGAAACTCAGAAGAAAGAGACGTATCTTTGGCCTCAGGGGCTCAGGTTGCCAATGGGCTACGAGAGAATGGTCATGATGTGGTGTCGCTGGATCCTGCCCATGGATTGGTGGGCTTGTCTGAAGAAGAAGAGTTGCTAAGCGGAAGTTTGCCTCGGACCCCTTCTTTGGAATCCCAAAATGTAAGTCCATCTATGAAATTGTCAGAACACCTGGATACGTTGAATGAAGCAGACATTGTTTTCCCTGTTCTGCATGGTGGTGTTGGAGAGAATGGAACCATTCAGGCTCTGCTCGATCTCTTGGGGGTTCCTTATGTGGGCAGTGATCTTCTTGGCTGTGCCATAGCAATGAATAAAGATGTGACGAAGAAATTGCTTAGGTCAGCCAATATCGCAACTCCAGACTGGATTCTGGCTAATACAGTGGAAGAGGTGATGGAGGTTTTAGATCTCCCAATTATCTATAAGCCAGTGGATGGAGGTTCGTCGGTGGGCATCACTATGGTGACGAACAAAGGATCGATGGAAGAGAGCCTTCAAAATTCATTCCGGCACAATTCATTATTTATGTGCGAGGCGTTTGTTCCAGGTCGGGAACTTACCGTTGGAATAGTAGGGAGAGATACACTTCCAGTTGGGGAGATAATCTCTAAGCATGAAATATTTGATTATGAGTGTAAATATCGACCAGAAATGGCAGACGAAATTTTCCCTGCAGAAATTGATGAAGAAACCTCTCGCAAGGTATCTCAAATAGCATTGGAAGTGCATGGTTTGCTGAATCTGAGGGATTTTTCTCGTATTGATTTTATACTTGATGAACAAGGGACACCCTGGTGCTTAGAGGCTAATACCCTGCCAGGAATGACAGCTAATAGCTTGTTGCCGAAAGCTGCTGAAGCAGCTGGATTTTCGTTTCAAGAGTTTTGTGAGAGGCTCTTGCTCATAGCAAATGATCGGATTGACTGAATTTGTTCTGCACGAAGTTCATGCTTGAAAAATCCTGTGATGCATTAAATAGGTCGAAGAGTCAATGAGAAACTACACATTTGAAATGGGTATCTCTGGCTATCGACTTACACCGTATGTTAAAAGGATAATGTGGCTAAATGTGTCTATCTGGTTTTTGATGTGGATCACAGGAAGCTCATGGGTTCACGAGTGGTTTTCTTTCCAGCCATACAAAATCTTGATCCGTCCGTGGGGTGCTGTGACTTATATGTTTGTACACGGGGGGTTTTGGCACGTTTTTGTCAATATGTTATTGCTGTTTTTTTTAGGACCTCCTCTAGAGAGAAAATGGGGATCGCAAGCCTTTTTGCAATATTTTCTGGCTTGTGGCTTAGGGGGTGCTGTTCTCAGTTATGCCTTTGTCGCCAATTCAATCATTGGAGCATCAGCTGGAGTTTATGGTGTTATGTTAGCTTTTGCCCTAATATGGCCTAATTTGCCAATTTACCTTTGGGGCATTTTCCCCTTGAAAGCCAAGTGGTTAGTGACTTTGATGTTTGTGATGACCTTTTCAAGTGCTGTGGGACAAACCGGGGATGGAGTGGCTCATTTTGCACACTTGGGGGGCTTCGTATCTGGCTTCATTTTTTTACCAGGTAATCGGAGTTTTGTCTATAGGATGACGAAATTGTGGAAGGATCTTAAAAACTCCAGCGCTAAAAGGTCGTACAAAAATAGCAACTTGAAGCTGGTCCGTGAAAAGAAATCAGAACTGAATAGTAAAAAGGAAAGTGCGATTTCTGTGAAGGTTGATATGATTCTCGACAAAATAGCAAAGGATGGGATGAGTTCACTCACAGAGCGCGAAAAAAAGCTTCTGAGTCAGGCGGCCAAGAAGCGTCAATCCAATTAATCAGAATTAAATGTGGCTTAGTTGTAGGTTCTTTCCCTTTACAGGCTGCAATCTAGCCGTTTTGGCTCATTCGTCCTAGAATCAAATCCCGCTTTTGGATAATGAGTTGAAACAGCTTTGGAATCAGTGGGATGTATACCCTGTGGATAAAGGAGAAGCAAATGTCGCCTGCTAAAGAATATCCAACTGACAAGATTAGGAATGTAGTAGTAGTGGGTCACGGAGGTTCAGGAAAAACTAACCTCGTAGATTCTCTGTGTTTTGTCGCGGGCTCATCCCCGCGAAAGGGGAATATCGTCGAGGGACTGGCCTTGACTATGTATACTCCAGAAGAGATAGACCATGGAATGTCCCTTCAGGCGACTCCTGCTTTCTGTGAACACGGCGGTGTAAAAATTAATTTACTTGATACACCTGGCTTTATCGATTTCACTGGTGAAACGTTGTCTGCCATGAGAGTTGCAGATTGTGCTGTCGTAGTGGTCAGCGCAATATCAGGGGTAGAGGTGGGGACAGATACAGTTTGGGAGTATGCCAGAGAAAGGGGGGTTTCCAGGTTTGTTTTCATCTCCATGATGGACAAAGAAAACGCTTCTTTTCAATCTACTTTCGAAGGAATCCAGAAACATTTGAGCGATAAGGCTATTCCTGTGACAATGCCTATAGGCGAAGGTCCAGAGTTCAGAGGTGTCGTAGATCTTTTTACCGAAAAAGCTCATATATTTAAGAGTAAGAATGGTAAGGGTCGGTATACAGAAGATGATGTGCCACAGGAGATGAAGGCTGAGGTAGAAAGACGGAGTAAGCACCTTCAAGAGGCTCTTGCTATGACGCACGAAGATCTAATGGATGTGTATTTTGAACAAGGAAGAATACCAACTGAAGATGCCTTGGTAGCTATGGAAAAGGCTGTTCTAAAAGGAAACCTTATTCCAATATTCTGCGGTTCATCTTTGGAGTCATACGGGATGCGCGAAATGCTTGATGGCTTGGTTTCTATGTCCCCTAGTCCTGCGGATGTAGGACCACAAATCTTAGGAAAGGAAGAGTCTGAAGACACGGAAGAGCTACCGGTAGACGACAACAGATTTTCAGCATTGATTTACAAAACGTCATCAGAGCCGCATATAGGCGAATTGTCATTTTTCAGAGTTTTCAGTGGGTCAGTAAGGAATGGAGAGACTGTCAGAAACACCGAAAGAGGGGCGGCGGAGAAGCTTAGTCACTTATCAGTTTCTATAGGGAAAGAGCGGTTTGAGGTCGGTAAACTGAATTCTGGAGATTTGGGTGTTGTAGCAAAACTGAAGGATTCTCATACAAATGATACTCTTTGCGGAGCATCGAGTGATATTGTATTGCCTAAAATAAAATTTCCCGAGCCAGAAATTTCTGTGGCCATTCAGGGTGAAACTCGTGCAGACGATGATAAGTTGGGGGAAGTGCTGGCCAAGTTACAGGAAGAAGATCCAACATTTGTATCAGAGTTTAATGCGGAACTGCACCAAACTATCGCCAGAGGTTTGGGAGAAATGCATCTAGAGATTCAAATGGAAAGGATGAAACGAAAGTATGGGGTGGGTGTGACGACACATCGTCGTAAGATTGCATACAGAGAGACACTGACAAAATTAGGAGAGGGTCAAGGGAGGCACAAAAAGCAATCGGGAGGTCGGGGCCAATTTGGAGATTGCTGGGTGCGCCTGAGACCTTTGCCATCTGGGAGTGGGTATCAGTTTAAAAGTTCCATCAAAGGGGGTGTGATTCCCTCCAAGTACATTCCTGCAGTGGATAGAGGAATTCAAGAGGCTGCACAAGGTGGAGTGTTATCTGGATTTCCTTTGGTAGACTTCGAAGCTGAATGTTATGATGGTTCTTACCATAGTGTTGACTCAAGCGAATTAGCTTTCAAGCTAGCTGGATCACAGGCTTTTAGGAGCGTCGCGCATAAATGTAGACCTGTTTTACTAGAGCCTATCATAGAAGTTTCGGTTACAACTCCTGACGAATATGTAGGAGATATTATGAGTGATATCAACGGCCGTCGGGGCAAGGTCCTGGGAATGGAGCCTAAAGAGGGTCGAACGACCGTAAAGGCTTTAATTCCCGAATCTGAACTTTATAGGTACGCGACATCTTTAAGGGCTATTACACAAGGAAGGGCTCATCATTTCCGCAAAAATGTTGGGTTCGATGTAGTTCCAGAAAAAGAAATACCTAGATTAATCGCTAATAACAATGAAAATTCATCTCAGGTTTAACCAAAGAGGAAATAGTGTCTGGACATAGTAAGTGGGCGACAATCAAAAGGAAAAAAGCAGTTACTGATGCAAAACGGGGTAAGGTATTCACTAAGCTCATCAGGGAGATCACGGTAGCCGCCAGAGATGGGGGTGGAGACCCTGCTTTCAATCCACGTTTGCGGTTGGCTGTGGATACTGCAAAAGCTGGCAATATGCCTGCCGATAATATCACCAGGGCGATTAAGAAAGGAACGGGTGACCTGGAAGGGGTAAATTACGAGGAAATTGCATACGAAGGCTATGGGCCTGGTGGTGTCGCTTTATATATAGAAGCTCTTACTGATAACCAAAACAGGACTGTTGCCGATATTAGGCATATATTAACAAAGAATGCAGGTAGTCTTGGTACAACAGGATCAGTTGGCTGGCAGTTTGACAGAAAAGGGATGATTTATCTGGAAGGTGAACATCTGGAGGAAGCTCTGTTTGATTTAGCCATAGAAGTGGGTGCTGACGATGTGGTTCAAAACGATAGGGAAACAGTGGTCATAACTAATGCTGAAAATTTTCATGAAGTACAGGAACAATTGAAAAACTCAGGTATTAAAATGGATAGAGCTGTGTTGAGTTGGGTACCGAAGAATGAGATTGAAGTAGGTGTGGATGATGCAAAGAAGCTTCTGAAAATCCTAGAATCCCTGGAAGATTGCGATGATGTCCAGCAGGTGTCTTCAAACGCCGATTTTGACGATAAGATATTAGATCAGGTGATTTAGCTTGAATTCGAAGTTGATCTTGGGGATTGACCCTGGTACGATGGTGACGGGTTATGGGGTGATCGAATCTCTGTCCGCCAGCCAATATTTGTTGAGAGAGTGTGGTGTTTTTAGAACCTCTTCCCAGCAATTATTGGGGGTGCGTGTCAGGGAGATTTATGATGAAGTAAGATCGACCATTGAGCAATTTCAACCGGACGTGCTAGCAGTGGAAGATGTTTTTGTAGGAAAAAATGCTCGGAGCGCACTTATGTTGGGACATGCACGAGGGGTAATTCTTTTGGCTGCGGAAGTTTGTGATGTTCCAGTTGCTCAGTATAGCCCTAAGGAGATAAAAAAAGCTGTCGTGGGAAATGGAAATGCTACTAAGGATCAAGTGGCATTTATGGTCCAGAAAAGGTTGAATTTAAAGGAGCCTCCCAGTCCGTCCGACGCGTCTGACGCGGTGGCCGTCGCCTTGTCACACACTATCCTGAGTAACTTCAATGATTAGCCGACTAAAAGGAACTATACTAGCTCGTCAAGTTGATCAAATAGAGATCGAGACAGCCAGTGGAGTGGTCTACGAGGTATATGTGCCTTTAAGTGTTTTAGAGAGAATTCCAGAGCATCTGGTGTTAGAATTTGAGGTTTATACACTTCAAGTCGTCCGAGATGACTCCATCAAACTATATGGGTTTATAGAAAGTAAGGAGCGAGAACTCTTTAAAAGACTCCTTGGCGCAACTGGTGTTGGGCCTAAAATGGCTTTAGCTATGTTGTCGACCTATTCATATGTCCGTTTGATAAAAGCACTGATGGAGAAGGACGTCGGAGCTCTTACTCAAGTGAGTGGAGTGGGGAAAAAGAGGGCGGAACGTATAGCATTGGAATTAGTTGATAAAGTAGAAGATCTGGCAGATGGATCGGACTTGACTTCAGGTGTATTGGGAGAAAGTTCTCAAGAAGCTGTAGCTGCATTGGTGTCCCTCGGCTACTCTTTTGTAGATGCAGATGCAGCAGTTCGATCAGTTACAGAGGTAGAGGATATCACTAACACAGACGACTTGATCAGAGTTGTGTTGTCTCAACAATGACATTGAATTAAGTCGGGGAATACCAGGGCATGAAAGACAGACATGAGATAACAACCCCTGAAACTATCGAAAGAGAAGTATTGTCGGAGCCGAAGCTTAGGCCAACCAGTCTGCATGAATTCATTGGACAAAACAAAGTAAAAGAAGCGTTGAAAGTTTCGATTGAAGCTGCGTTGCGTCGTGATGAACCCCTCGATCATTTGTTGATTCACGGTCCTCCAGGATTAGGAAAGACGACATTGGCTTCACTTTTAGCGAAAGAGATGGGGGTAGGATTCCGGGCTACTTCTGGTCCGATCCTGGAGAAGCCCGCCGATTTGGTTGGTCCACTGAGCAATCAAGAAGAGGGAGACATTCTTTTTATCGATGAGATACACAGATTACGTCCAGTCATGGAAGAGTATCTGTACCCTGCTATGGAAGATTTTCGAGTGGAAATCCGCTTGGCAGAAGGACCTAAAGCTCAGACAATGACGATGGATGTGGAAAGGTTTGCTCTTGTAGGTGCAACTACTCGTTTCGGATTGCTGACATCCCCTATGCGATCTCGGTTTGGCATTATTCAGAGGGTGAATTTCTATCCTCCAGAAGAATTAGAAGAAATAATAATACGAAGCTCCATGATTATGAATGTAGAATGTGCTCCACAGGGAGCTGAAATTTTAGCAAAGCGTTCAAGAGGAACTCCTAGGATCGCAAACAGGTTGCTCCGTAGAGTTCGGGACTATGCATTAGTACGTGCTGATGGCACTATCACAAAGAAGGTCGCCGAAGAAGCCTTGCGTATGCTGGAGGTAGATGAGTATGGGCTAGACGAGATGGATGATAGGGTTCTAAGAACTATTATTGAAAAATTTGATGGAGGTCCAGTTGGAGCTCAAACACTCGCTGTTGCGATCAGTGAGGATCTTTCCACACTAACGGATGTTTACGAGCCTTTTCTCATCCAGGAAGGTTTTTTAATGAGAACTCCCAGAGGCAGGGTCGCTACCAGTCGTGCTTACGTAAAGTGTGGTTTTGACCCACCTAAAAGAGCCGGGAATCAACAGGAGAAAGAACAGTTGGATTTGGTTGATTGATCTGGTTGTCATGAAAGGTACGCAACTGTCCGATTATGACTACAACTTGCCTACAGAACTTATAGCTAGCTATCCAGCCTATCGCAGAGATCAAAGTAAATTGCTAAAGGTTTCTCGGTCGGGAGATGAATTCAAGCATCTATTGTTCGGGGATTTAGTCAGTTTATTTAGGTCTGGGGATGTTCTAGTGGTGAATGATACTAAAGTTATTCACTCTAGGTTGGTAGGCTATAAGCCAACTGGTGCCTACTGTGAAATCCTACTGCTTAAACCATGGGCTGAACAAATTGATCCTGCTGTGACCCACTCAAGTTCTGGGCAATTCAAGGATTCTTTTGAATCAAAGATTTGGGAGGCCTTGGTTCGACCAGGAGGGAAATTAAAATCAGGACGAGTAGTTCAAATAAGCGATGACCTTGCCATAGAGATTTTGAAAATCTTACCTGATGGGAACCGATTGGTTCGACTAGTGAGTGAAGATACGGTTGAAAATTTGCTGAATAAACACGGTCGCATGCCTCTCCCGCCGTATCTGAATAGAGAGGACGAGGCGATTGATCGTGAGCGTTACCAAACTGTTTATTCAAAACATATTGGTTCTGTGGCATCTCCCACGGCAGGGTTGCATTTTACAACCGAGCTGTTGGACAGTATTGATCGCAAAGGTGTGCAACGAGTACCTGTGACTTTAGACGTCGGTGTAGGGACCTTTAGGCCCGTTGATTCAACCCACCTGGAAAACCATCACATGCATAAGGAGAAGTATACAGTTCCAGATACAACAGCAACAATAATAAACAAGGCGAAGTCAGAAGGCAGGCGTATCTGGGCTGTGGGCACCACGGTAGTTAGAACTTTGGAGAGTGCTGGGAATAGGGGTGTTGTTAGGCCTGGTCCTGGAGAGACAGATTTATTTATAAGACCTCCTCGTAAATGTGTGGTTGTTGATGGCCTGATAACTAATTTCCACTTACCGAAGTCGACGCTGTTGATGCTGGTAGCTGCATTTTGTGGTTACGAAACAATGCTAAGTGCCTACGCTGAAGCAATTGAAAATAGATATCGTTTCTATTCTTATGGAGATGCTATGGTCATTGAATGAGTTTTGATTAGGATTGAAAGATGAAAGCTTGGACCAGGTTAGCATTTGGTAATTTTAAACCCATTGTTGGAAACGTATCTACAGACACCTAAATCATGTTCGAATACACCTTACATAGCACTTCGGCATCTGCAAGATGTGGCACATTTGTCACCCCTCACGGAGAAATAGAAACTCCAGTATTTATGCCAGTCGGCACTAATGGTTCCGTCAAAAGTGTTGCTCCAGAAGAACTGGTAGAGACAGGAGCGTCTATGATTCTAGCGAACACTTACCACTTGTATCTCAGGCCTGGAGCAGATTTGGTACAGCGTTTAGGTGGGTTGCATAAATTCATGCGATGGGATGGTCCCATACTAACAGATTCAGGAGGATATCAAGTATTTTCTTTAGCAAAAACTAATGAGATCAATGATGAGGGTGTTGTGTTTAAGAGCCACATAGATGGCTCAGCACATTTGTTCACACCAGAGAAGGTTATGGACATTCAAGATCGGCTGGGTGCAGATGTAATTATGGCTTTTGATGAATGTCCTCCAGGGGGGGTAAGTCGAACTGAGGCAGAGTCAGCCAATATTCGGACCTTGAAATGGCTAGAGAGATGCAAAAAACATTTTAAAAAAAATCAAAATGAGAAGGGTGGTCCAACGCAAAGTTTGTTTCCAGTTGTTCAGGGTAACGTTTTTGAAGACCTAAGACTGAGTCAAGTCAGGTCTTTCTTGGATTTGGGTTCATGGGATGGAATGGGCATAGGTGGTCTCAGTGTGGGTGAAGATAAAGAGGATATGTGGAGGATATTGGAAGTCTTGGATATGGCTCTTCCAGACAGTGTGCCTCGCTATCTGATGGGGGTAGGGTATCCAGACGACCTACTGGAAGCGATTAGACGAGGTTGTGACATGTTCGATTGTGTTGCACCAACTCGTAATGCAAGGCATGGCACTGCCTGGTCTAGAGAAGAAGGTCAAATCAACCTAAGAGCATCTCGTTTTTCGGAAGACCAGAGTCCACTAGATCCTGAATGTGGGTGTTATACCTGTGAAAAATATGATAGGGCGTACATCCGACACCTATTTGTTTCTGGTGAACTATTTGGCGCGAGACTTCTATCGATACACAACATTGAATTTCTAGTACAACTGGCAAGGGAGTCCCGCAAAAGGATTGCAGATGATAGTTTTAGTTCATGGTCTAAGGATTGGTTAAGACTGTATAGAGAAGCACGCCTCTGAGATTAAGGTGTGGTTTTCAGTTGGCCATTCCTAACTACAATCAATTTAAATGGAGCTACATCGTGCATGAAACCTTATTAGCGGTAGTAGTGGCGGCACCACGAGAGGGAGCAAACGGAACGTTCGTCTTTTTTCTAAATATGATCGCCATCGTATTCATATTTTATTTTCTGCTTATACGTCCACAGAGAAAAGAGCAGCAGCGTCACCAAGAGATGATAGAAAAATTGAGAACAGGGGATGAGGTGGTGACAAGCGGAGGGATTATCGGAGAAGTGATTCGTTCTGATCCAGATCGCTTGATCATAAGGACAGCTGGAGAGAGTAAGATTACAATTGAAAGAAATAGAGTCTCTCGTAAAATTGAGTTTGGAGAGAAGTAGCGGTGACAGCAAGGAGGGTTGTTCTCTTGGGAGAAGAGGTGCTTCGCATTCCCACAGCCAAAATAAAGGGGTTTGGTGAAGAGACTCAGGGATTAATAGAGGACCTTTTTGACACAATGTATCATGCAGGTGGAATTGGAATAGCAGCTCCACAAATAGGGGTGTCACTGCGAATCTGTGTTATAGACCTCGGTAGGGCAGAAGACCTGGAGGAATCGCAACGATTGACATTGATCAATCCTGCTATTGTCGAATCCAGCAAGACGAAAGAAAAGGCCACGGAAGGATGTTTGAGTATCCCAGGTATGGAAGAGATAGTCAAACGCCCATCTCAAATAAAGGTCAGAGCTCAGGATGAACTGGGCAACCCCATCGAACTGGAAGCTGAGGGACTTTTGAGCAGAGTTATCCAACATGAAGTGGATCATTTAGATGGGATCCTTTTTTTCGATAGAGTGACTCCCTTAAAGAGAAGGCTTCTTTTGAATAAGTGGAGGAATAGTCAGAAAGAGGGGTCATCTCAGTGAAGGTTGTATTTTGGGGGTCCCCTGACTTTGCAGTTCCGTCTCTCCAGGCTCTCCTCGACAATAGACATCAAATAGTCAGTGTGGTGACTAGGCCAGATCGCCCAGCAGGAAGAGGACGAAATCTGCGCAGAACTGCGGTCAAAAATAAAGCTTTAAATTACGATTTATCCATACTCGAACCAGAATCTCCTAGTGATGGTGAGTTCCTTAGGGCATTAGGCAAAAGTGGGGCGGATGTTTGTGTGGTGGTAGCTTATGGCAAGAAGCTTCCCAGACCTATACTAGAGATGTTCCCACTAGGGTGTATTAATGTCCATGCTTCACTTCTGCCCTCATTGAGGGGAGCAGCACCTATCAACTGGGCGATCATCAAAGGATTTAAGACTTCAGGCGTTACGGTGATGCGTATGGTAGATGAAATGGACGCTGGACCTATCTTGATGCAATCGCAGGAAGAGATAGGCGTCAGCGAGACTGCTTTTGAATTGGAAACACGTCTGGCTGTTTCTGGAGCTCGAGCCCTTACAGAAGTACTGGAATCCATAGAGAGCGGATCGATAAAGAGCAGGGAACAGGATGAGTCTATGGTTACATATGCTCCTAAAATCAACAAAAGTGTAGCAAGAATCGATTGGTCACAGGAGGCAACGGTGATTGCTAATATGATAAGGGGAATGGATAAGATTCCAGGTGCCTGGTCGCTATTGCAGGGTAATCCAACCAAGCTATTTAATGCGATTCCTTCATTAACATCGGTTACTGGATCACTGCCTGGGACGGTTTTGGATGCAAATGACATGTCTGGCCTCAGGGTAGCAACAGGGCAAGGGGCCCTAGAAATTGGAGAGGTGCAACCCTCTGGAAAAAAAAGGATGAGTGCTACCTCATGGATCCGTGGCAGAGGAACTGAGGTAGGTCAAAGATTCCAATGAGATTGGAGCTTCATGTGGTCACGGACGATAGTGTCCTAAGCCACAGAGATTTTCTTGCGAATGCAAATGGTGTGTTAACGTCGGGAGTTGTTAAGGTATTTCATCTAAGAGGTCCTAGTACGTCCTTGCGAAAGCTTGTGGAATTAGCTGAAGTGCTATCGCCCATAGCTAAAAGGAATGGGACGAAGTTTGTTGTAAATGATAGGGTAGATCTTGCTTTGATGTGCCAAACAGATGGTGTTCATCTAGGAGCGCGATCTTTACCTCCCGAAAAAGTTCGTGAAATGTTGGGCCCAGAAAAAATTGTAGGAAGGTCGGTCCACAGTGTTCAAGAGGCTGTTGATTTGAGTTTAGAGGGGGTCGATTATTTATTTTTGGGTTCTATTTTTAGGACAAGCTCTCATCCTGAGACCGTACCTCTGGGATTGGACCCCTTAGAAAAGTTAACTACACGGGTAAAGGTTCCAGTGATAGCGATAGGTGGAGTAGATCCGACGAGGGTTTCAACATTGTTAGAGGCTGGAGCAAAAGGGGTAGCAGTCCTTGGGGATATCTGGGGGTCTCCCTCCCCGCCCCAAGCCGTTCTATCTTATCAATAATAATACTTTTAATTTTTCCATTAATTCAAGTTGGTGCAATATCCATGGTAAGTGAAAGCGACAACATTCAAGCCTGTGTAAATGGGGAGAATCGAGAGATGTCTAAGGGGCTGTCCGTCTCGCAATTTCTGGAGTCACTCGATTTGAATCCATTGTTGGTAGTGGTTGAATTAAATGAAGTGATTCTCAGCAGAGAGCGTTTCTCCGAAATCGAGATCTGCCCTGGAGATAAAGTAGAACTAGTGCATTTCGTTGGAGGTGGATGAGATGAAGCAAATGGAGGATTCGCTAGAAATAGGTAATACCATATTCAGATCTAGATTGTTCGTGGGAACAGGAAAATACCCTAACAATAAGACCATGGTAGAAGCTATCAGGGCATCGGAGACTGCTATGGTGACCGTTGCTGTAAGAAGAATAGACCTAGATAGAACTAAAGAAGAGGGAATTCTTTTCCATCTAGATCCCGAAGAGTTTTTTCTTCTGCCAAATACTGCGGGATGTCATAATGTAAAAGATGCTCTTAGGTATGCTAACTTAGGTCGTGCTGCTGGTTTCAGTGAATGGATCAAATTGGAAGTAATTGGCGATGAAACCACCCTTTTACCTGATACAAAAGCTACTATAGAGGCGGCTGAGATCCTTGTAGCAGAGGGTTTTAAGGTTATGGCCTATACCAATGATGATTTGATCACTGCTCTCCGATTGGAGGATGCAGGATGTGTAGCAGTGATGCCCCTAGCCAGTCCAATAGGAAGCGGTCTAGGCATTGTAAATCCATATTTTATAAGAGAGATAAAGAGACGTTGTGAAGTGCCAATAATCGTAGATGCTGGGGTGGGGTTGGCTTCTCATGCTTGTACTGCGATGGAACAAGGAATAGATGGAGTCCTCATGAATACAGCCATCGCCATGGCAGAAGATCCGGTCAGGATGGCTAAGGCAATGCGCTTGGCTATAAAGGCTGGACGTGCCTCCTATCTTTCTGGAGGGATGGAAGCTAGAGAAATAGCTGTTCCTTCTTCGCCAATCAAAGGGATGTTGGACTGATTGGGGTGGCTGTAACTGCAAATAGAAAAGTCGTGTGGAACATTTTGGCGGCAGTCCACCGAGGAAGGCGTCTCGATCGGTCCTTTGAGGACCATACCAAAGGCCTCGAGAAGAGGGAAAGGGCTTGGTGCCGAAGAGTATCTTACGGAATTCAGAGATTTCGTGGTCGCCTAGATTATCTGCTTGATTTACATACAAGTCGATGCTTGAGTGACGTTGACCCAGCCGTACTAGATGTTTTGAGAATAGGTCTTTATGAAATGTTCTATATGGATGGGATTCCACAGTATGCAGCTGTATCTCAGGCGGTCGAATTGGCAAAAAAGGTTGACCATTCGTCGACAGGTTTTGTAAATGCAGTGCTTAGGTCTGTCGCTAGGAAGGGTGTTGGCCAAGAGAATTTTCCAGATGGGGAGACTGATCCCTTGGCTTTTTTATCCACGTGGGGGTCACATCCAGACTGGCTAATTGAACGTTGGCTAAGCAGATGGTCTGTTGAAGAAGTCAGATCCTTAGTGAATGCTAATAACGAAGTGCCACCGATCTTTTTGAACTGCTTAGGAAGGGATCTGATCGAAGCAGTTTCTGACCTGGACCGTCGTGGCATCAAAGCGAAAGGGATCAAAGGAACCTCTTGTGTAATGCTAAGGACTTCAAATCGTTTGGAAGAAGCCATGAAAGTGCTCCCTTGTATAGTTCAGGATCCCGCGGCAGCACTAGTTACAGCATTCATGAATGTTCAAGACCATGAATGCGTTGTTGATCTATGTGCTGCACCGGGTGGTAAGGCCATAGCTTTGGCCGCAAAGGGACACCCTGTTCTGGCTGCTGACCGTTCCTTTAGTCGATTGGGATTGTTGAAGAGAAGCTTGGACAGGCTTGCTGAATCAACGTCTGTTGATCCTCTTTTGAGAATACAGATCGCTCAAGGAGATGTCCACAAGCCCTTAATAGCAGAAACTAGAGCAATGTTGATTGATGTTCCATGTACTGGAACTGGCACTTTAAGAAGGAATCCAGACATTAGATGGAAGATCACTGAGAAAAAATTACATCAAATGTCGGAACGCCAGACAGAAATTCTCGATGATGTGGCCGGGGTTGTTTCAGTCGGTGGCACTTTAGTCTATTCCACCTGCAGTTTAGAATTGGAAGAAAACAAGAATCAGATTGAACGGTTTCTTCTTAGGTATCCACATTTTCAAATGGACCCTGGAAAAGGGGTTGATAGCAAGTTTTTGGATTCCCAAGGCCACCTGTATTTACTTCCCCATAGGTTTGGTTTTGACGGTTCGTTTGCAGCCCGCATGCGACGAGTGAGCTAAACCTCTAAACACTTCTTTTTGAAATGATTTTTTCAGTTTGGCAAGAGCCTCTCTTGGTGATGAGCTGCTTCTTCATAGTGTTTACGGAGAACATCAGAATCAGAGTGGTTCACGCCACCAAAGTCATGTTGGATATCTCTCCAAACAGAATGTACGTGGTTGGCATCATTCTGAACGTTATCATACTCGATTAGAATAGTAGGTCCATGAATACGATAATAGTGACCTTCCCCCGGTATTGTGCTACCAGCCCATCCGAAGTAGAGGTTTTCCAAGCCTGCTTCCTCAATCCGTTTCATATGGTATTTTGCAACACTCGGTTTAGCATTGTAGACGTACTCTTTGAGTAGGCGCATGAATGCTGGAAGTTGTTCCTGTTTATTTAAAGAAGAAATGGTTATTCCTTGGTAAGTTCTCAGGCCAACCTCTCGGTCGGTACCTGTTATGATGTCCTCTGGAGCCTGCGACTGGAAAATAGCGNACTCTAATTGTTCTTTTGTCAGCAAGGAGATCAATTCGCGGGCGAGTTCTTCCTCTGCTCCCAGTAGTTTTTGTCCGGAGTGCTCNCCTTCGGTGATTAAGTGTGGGTTGGATCCAAAAAAGGCTGGTGTTATCAAAGGTGGATCACTAAGCGTTCCGTTGATATGGTGATGGTTNAGGGAAAAATTAATAGAGATGTGATGTCCTTCAAAACGCCATGCCCAAGGTGTTGTAATGGANGGAGAACCAAAAATGTTTAAATAGTAATCCTCNGGATCTCTCCTTTCGGGACGCCCTTCTATAGTGCCTAATATGCCTTCGAGTTGCATGACTCCTGTGGCTTTCATATATCCTTGACTGCTCAGAGAGCTACGGAGAAGTGCGTGGGCTGCGACCCTCTGGTTTGAGGTCATGCTCTTAAGAGGCAGGCCTACTCTTTCCCTAGGAATGAAATGCCAGTTGAAGCGTTCNTCAGAGTCGAAAGNCCAGGTACTTAATTGTTTGTCCCTGNCACTCAGAGTACTCAGGTAATTTTGTGCAGATGCTGTCGTTGAGTTGCTANCCGTAGACCTTTTGGAGTGCTGCTTGGAAANACCAACGGAAAAAAANAAGAGGACAAATAAAGATCCGATTGCTACCCAAGTGANTGATTGAGAAATAAGAGTTTTTCGATTNTTGGCCATGAGATTTATGCTCCTTCATATTCCGGTGACAGACCAGTGTATTCTGCACTACCAATCTATTAGAGCGCAACCTAAACGTCCGTATAGTAGTTTGTGGTGATCTTAATTTCCATAAAACTCGAAACATAACTACATTCTGACGTGTAGAAAGTCAGTATATGATCCGTACTAGAAGATCTTTGTTCATCAATAGGATTATCAGAGGTGGGGGTCAGTAAATTTGATCGAGTCAGTAACTGATTTCTGGGTTGGATAAAAATGAAACTGGGAAGTTCGATACGCAGGAGGCGAGTAAAGAAAAGACAAGTAAGTCTTCGAGGGTGGCGTGGCGTGCTGACCGGGNCCCTTCTTCTTCTTAGTGGCCTGGGGTCTGGCTATNTCTTTTCTACCAAGGTGTGGTTCCCAGTNCCAGAACCAGAANAGAATGTCCTAGAAATGACTAACATTCGTGATCTGGATTATAGAGAAGCAATCGAACGAGTAAATGGCCTAGGCTTGCATGGACTGGTGGCTGATTCCTTTAGACATCCAACTGCTATTTACGGTCGAGTGTTAGGTCAANATCCATTGCCAGGACAGCTNTATTCGGTTGGTGATACAGTAGAAATGACAGTTAGCTTNGGACCCATAAGGAGGTCTGTTCCTGATGTAACTCGACTTCATCTCGAAGCAGCTCTTCCTGTCTTGGAGTCAAGCGGATTTGCGACNGTTATTGACAGNTTAGATGCTNATTTGCCATTAGGTCANGTGGTAGAATTGATTCCTGAACCTGGTACNGTAGTAGATCTNCCTATGGAAGTAAGAGTTGCNATTAGTAAAGGNNNCTCACTAATATCGATGCCATTTTTGCGGGGTTTGGAGCAAGAAAGNGGAGAAGAAATAATCGATTCNNTAGGTCTAGTAGTTGATGAGATAACAAGTATTTTTCGATTTGGAAGAGACCAGGGTCGCATTGTCGAACAAAGGCCTATGGCAGACAGTCTCATTGAGCCAGGATCTGGTGTAAGCATAGTTGTGGGTCGTCGCTCTGGTGGGAGCAGAAAGTAATTAGAATAGTTATCTTGGAATCGTATGTGTTTTATTTTCAAAAATATCATAGGGTGAGCCAGTGAAAAAACATTCTAGTCGCCCCTACGCGGTCACTTTGCTAATGCTTGTCGNTTTAGTTTTTGTTGCATGGGGGACTCAAGGTCTTTTTAGTGCCGTGGCGCCGGGTGAAGAAGCTCCGAATTTCCAAGTAAGAGATTTAAGCGGTAATGCAGTGGAGCTTGAGGACAACAGAGGAAAAGTGGTGATGGTNAACATTTGGGCGACATGGTGTGCTCCTTGCATAGAAGAAATGCCATCAATGGAAAGACTCTATAGGGAGCTCAATTCGACTGGTCTGGAAATAATGGCCGTAAGTGTGGATGCTGAAATAGGCCAGGTCGACAGGTCAAGAAATCAGGTAGGAGGGGATATTCGAGCTTTCNGAGATTCATTGGGTCTTACTTTTCCTTTANTTCATGATTCATCGGGATCGATTGAGGATCTNTACAAAACAACTGGGGTTCCAGAGACTTTTGTGATTGGAAGAGATGGGGTGATCTATAAGAAAGTAGCTGGTGCAACTGACTGGGATGCGCCTGAACACAAAGAATTGATCAAACGGCTGTTAGGGGTAGGGGTAACACAGTGACNGATTGGTTTTCNGAAAGGTTTCGCGAAGNGATTTCTGCGACCGACCTGAAGGGTCTTTTNTCTGGNCCTTGGAAGCTTAAGGTTGCAGCTCTGGCCTTAGCNTTTTTGCTTTGGATACTTGTAAGATTAAGCGTGCAGGTGGAGGTGCCATTGTCTTTGCGTAAGGGAAATAGCTATCACACAATCACAATGGACTACCTAGAAGATAGTGTTTTTTCTCAGATGGTTCAGTGAATGAATTCATGCGTAATTTTGGGTGTTGAAACAAGTTGTGATGAAACATCCGCTGCNATCCTAGAAACTCCCGATCAAATTCGGGGTCATGTTGTTTCGTCACAGGATGAACACTCNCTATATGGCGGAGTNGTCCCAGAAATTGCCGCTAGAGCACATCTNAGGCTGATTGATGAGGTTGTTGAAAAAACTCTCGAGGATNCACATTGCGATCTGTGTGAAATAGATGCTGTTGCCGTAACAGCCGGGCCTGGATTAGTGGGGGCACTGCTGGTCGGTGTCTCCTGGGCCAAAGGATTTGCATTTGGTTTNGGGAAGCCACTGATTCCAGTGCACCATATGGAAGGCCATCTTTTTGCACCTTCTCTGGAAAATGGCGATGCGCAACCACCTTTTGTTGCTTTGTTAGTTTCTGGAGGACATACCCTCCTACTATACGTNCCTGAATGGGGAGAGTATGAGCTTTTAGGTCAAACAAGGGATGACGCTGTGGGTGAGGCTTTTGATAAGGTCAGTAAAATACTAGGATTAGGTTATCCAGGAGGTCCTGTCATCGAACGTAAGAGTGCTCATGGTTGCGACACTCGTCATCAATTTCCTCGTCCCATGCTCAAGCCCAATCAAGATCCAGGGGATTCCGATTATTATGATTTCTCTTTTAGNGGCCTTAAGACTGCTGTNGCAAGAAAAGTGGAAGATCTGAATAGTATGGGTGTCTTGCAAGAAAACGTGTCCGACGTAGCTGCTTCTTTCCAAGCGACTGCCATCGAAGTTCTTTGTGAAAAAACTATGCGTGCAGTGGAAGAAAAGGGATGTTANAGGGTACTCCTAGGAGGAGGAGTNTCAGCGAATGNAAGGTTAAAGAATGAGCTGGCTAAGAAACTTTCACCNGAAGGTGCTCTTTATTATAGTTCTCCAAGGCTTTCAGCNGACAATGCAGCTATGATAGCNTGTGCGGGGGCGTTTAGGTTTGGAAGAGGGGAAANNGCCCAGCACGATCTTTCTGCAAACCCNAACCTTCCTTTCCCNGGCTTAAGAGAAAGAGNGTNAAGACGACCATGATNATGAGGAGACTATAAAAGATGTATCCTATTTTCTTCCGTATTCCCGAGTGGTTTCCTCTGCTAGGCGGCGCACCCATCACATCTTTTGGGGTCTTTATGTTTCTGACTTTTATGGTTGGGGGCATGGTTCTTAGGCCAGAAGTAGAAAGGGTTGGGTTGGAGCCCGAAAAAGCATGGGACTTCATCGTTATGGGTGTCTTGGGCGGCATTTTGGGCGCGAAAGCGTATTACGTCCTCTTGAATTATGATAGTCTCATCACAGATCCGATTGGCTCTATTTTTTCTCGTGGTGGAATGGTTTGGTACGGCGGTTTTCTGGGTGGACTGATAGCCGTTAGCTGGGAAGTAAAGAGAAGNGGACTTAGATGGGCTCAGATGGCAGANTTGATAGCACCAGTCTTGGCAATCGGATATGCAGTTGGTCGCATGGGATGTTTTTTTGTTGGAGATGANTATGGCAGGCCAACNGATGCTTGGTTTGGCGTAAAATTTCCACAGGGAGCACCCCCAACTAGAGTAAGTGTGATGGAAAATCACTTCGGAATCGAAATAGATCCCTATTTTGTAGAAAGATTCGGTGAAGTGATTCCAGTACACCCGACTCAATTATATGAAGTTGCCATGTCTCTCATGATTTTTGGTTTTCTATGGAGGATNAGGAAGCATAATTATGCTGAAGGTTGGATTTGGTGGATCTGGTTTGTTTTGGCTGGTGCTGAAAGATTCTTGGTCGAGTTCGTGCGACTAAAGGANGATCGATTTTTGGGGATATTTACTGTNGCACAGCTNATTTCGTTATTGCTNATTGTCATTGGTATATGGGGCATTGTGAGCACAATGCAAACCAAAAACGGTGATGCAGAGCAGTTCGCCTGACCTAGGATGCTCAAAATTCTTCATGGATCTGATTTTCATTTTGGAANACCCCACCTNACTCTTGTGAATCAAGCATTTGGGCGTGTACTGGAAACGGTAGNTCCTGATGTTGTTGTACTTAGTGGNGACTTTACTCAGAGAGCTAAGGACATAGAGTATCAACAAGTCAGGACNTTTTTGGATTCATTGAACGATGTGCCNGTTATTGTGACTCCGGGGAATCACGATATTCCGCTCTACCGAATTGGCCAGCGGTTGCTGAACCCTTTCAAAAATTATCAGAAGTATGTTTCCCGAAATCTCGATGAAGTCACTAGANTAGATGGTGCCATTTTTGTGGCTTTAAATTCTGCTGATCCTTATCGNTCTATCATTAATGGTCGAATCACTAGAGACCAGGTTNACTTTGCGNNAAGAGCCTTCAGNGAGTCTCGATCTAAAGATTTAAGGATACTTGTGACACATCATCCATTGGTCCATTCNCCAGATAAAGGAAAGTATAACCTGTTACCAGAAAGNGACTTTCTTNTGGAAAGTTTTGCGGACATGGGTGTAGAACTAATATTGAGTGGACATGTTCATCGTGCTTTTACGAAATACGTGACTATCCCTAGGGATGAATCAGGGGTGAAAAAGGGAATTCTAGTAGTGCATTCGGGTACGACTACATCAAATAGGGGGAGGGTNCACGAAAAGAGGAGAAACACACTAAATGTAGTGGACATGATGGGCCTGGATTTTAAGGTGAGCACTTATTGGTATGAAGAGAAGGAGCGTGAGTTTTTAGGTCAGGAGCCAAATGTTTTTCGTAGAGGGATCTGAGGAAATTGACTCTCTTTATTAGGGGGAATTCATTTTATGCTGAGATTATAGAGCGGGTATGAAGACCTCATGTTTGTTGTTATGGACGCTTCTGGTTGCTTCGGGAGAGATTGTTGGCCAACAGGTTCAGACCGAACTTTCCAGTGTCGTTTTTGAAGGTAGCACCGCTTTTCCAGAAGACTCTTTATCTAGGACAGTCATAAATCGACCGACTCGATGTAGGACTTTCCTATTAGCTCCGTTTTGTGCTTTAGGCTTATCATTTAGTGTGGATAAACAATTCCTGAATGAACGCGAGCTTTCCAGCGATATGTTTCGTTTGCAGAGCTATTTCAGTAGAAGGGGCTACAGAGAGGTCCAGATCGATACCGTCATAACCCGTTCTCCAGACGAGCCAGCCAGGTTGGTATTTAGAATTTCAGAAGGAGAGCCACTGAGAGTGGCAAGTATAGAAGTTCGCGGTGCATCAGACATTGAAGGTATGGAGGGATTAGAATCTTTTCCTCTAGAAGAAGGAGAAGTACTGAGCTCGATCTCTTTAAGCTCCACAAGGGATACTCTGATCGAAAGACTGGAAAATAGAGGGTACCCGCGAGCCGACGTGATTACTCTTTCTCGTCGAGCTAAATCTGATTTTTATTCGACTGATGTTATTTTTGATGTGAGGCCAGGCTCCTATGCAGTATTTGGTCCAATATCATTGACGGGGAATAGTGAGCTGAGTGATTCGTCCATCAGGAAGTTGTTACCATTTCGTGAAGGAATGGAATATTCCACCGAGAAGACACTGGAAGGTCAGCGCAATCTCTTTGCCATCGAGATGATCCAACATGTGACCATTGAGGAAGTAGTAGATCCTGGAAGCAACACTCCGGACAGTGTGGTTCCACTGCAGGTTCGAATTTCAGAAGGTGAGGTGCATCGAATGAGGGCTGGATTCGGTTGGAGCACAGCCGATTGCCTCAATGCAGAGAGTCGTTGGGTGAGTCGTAATTTTATGGGCGGAGCCCGAAGGATGCAGGTTCGCGCTCGACTTTCCAATATTATGTCTGAGACCTTGTATGATCCAGTCTGTGGACAATCTGGGGTGGGTGATTTTGGAGGATTGAATTGGTTGGTGTCGGCAGATTTTTCTCAGCCTAGGATATTTAGGGGGTTTTCTTTCGGTTCTAGTCTCTTTTTCGAGAAACAGAGTCTTCAAGATGTATTTGTGCGCAAAGCGGTGGGACTAGATCTGTCATTGGCAAGGCTTTTAAACTCAGATAATTCTTTGACTTTTTCGTACCGACCTCAGCTGACTGAACTGGAAGCAGCAGAAATATTTTTCTGTACCTCATTTAGAGTATGTAGGCCTGACGATATCACTGGCTTACAAGATCCGAACTGGTTGGCACCACTTGGAGCAAGCTTAGTTAGGGATAGGACCAATAGTCTGCTAAATCCTAGCAAGGGTTATCAGGTGCTCTTGGATTTAGAGCATGCATCTTCAATAACAGGATCTAGTTTTGAGTATAATCGCATCTCGACTGAACTAGGGGCCTATGAGGAATTAGGGGGCCAGCAGGTGCTGGCTGCTCGTATAAGGGCTGGTTGGGTAGGATCTGGAAATTTCAATTTGTCTGCGGGTGGAGTAGATGTGATCCATCCTCAGAAGCGATTTTATGCAGGAGGAGCTAATAGTGTGAGAGGTTTTGCACAAAATCAGCTAGGATCAAGAGTGTTGACAATTGACAGTCCGGAATTGCTTCTTTCCGATCCAACGACCGGAGTACCCCCATGTACACCAGAAGAAATAATGGCATTGCAGTGTGATGCTAACTCTTTGATTGATATTCTATTCGGGACACCAAGACCTACTGGTGGCCATATGGTGATTGAAGGAGGACTTGAATATAGGGTTATGTTGGCGACGAGGTTCCAGGGAGCTGTTTTCGCTGATTTTGGCCGTGTTTGGAACACTTCTGAGCTTACAGACTCAGGTGGTCTGGAATTGACTCCAGGCCTTGGATTTCGTTATCTGAGTCCCATTGGTCCTATTCGTATAGATGTTGGTTACCGATTTAGAGACTCTTCTAGTCTGCAGGTGGTGACCCCTCAAATCCGTCCATTCGATCCCAATAAAGATCAGTATGATGACAAGATCCGTGGTCTTGTAAATGATAATGAGAGAATTTTCAATTTTGTCCGTATGGACGATCTCGCTTTATTGGACCCAAAAGTAACTTTTGGCAAAACCGAAGGATTTTCCTTGTCACGTTTTCAGTTGCATCTAAGCATTGGTCAGGCGTTCTAAAATGAAATTATTTAAGATCCCTCTCAGAGCAGGATTAGTCACTGCTGGTACGCTGACTATTTTTATCCTTGGTTTTTTGCTCTTCATGTCTTTTTCGAAATATGGTCAAAGATTGTTATTAGAGCGGCTGATCGACGATATGAATGCTTCGGTTACGGGTAGTGTATTAGTGGAGGATTTCAGTTCTAATTGGATTTATAAAGGTGTGAAATTAGTGGGTGTCAGGGGTGAGTTGGAAGAGGGGATGGAGATATTTTCAGCTGACTCTCTCGAGGTCAAGTATTCAGCATTTCAACTGATAAGAGGTGAGGTCAATTTTGCCGATCTAGTTCTATGGAACCCCATGCTGACCTTGGACAAGCATCAGGAAACGGGGCGCCTTAATCTGGAGTATTTTTTTGATCGACTACCTTCCAGGCAAAGTGTGTCAGAAGCCACTTTGATCCAGAATAATACTGAAAAAGCACCTAACTTTGTCCTTGCAGAAGCAACTGTTTATGATGGCAGAGTTGTTGTTGCTCGAGACGTCTTACCAGAAGGTGGTAGTTGGGAAAAATTCTTGCCTGAGGAGGGATTTCCATCAGAAGGAATGGCGTTTGAGGGAGTCCAGGCGAAAATAAGTAACATTTCTGTGGAGGTCACAGAAATCAAAGACATACGGATTGGAATAGACAGGCTGGCTTTCGTAGGGAATGGCTTTGAAGATACCCTGAAGGTCACAGATTTTGGTGGAGGCTTGTTTTGGACGGATGAGGAACTACAAGTTCGAATTGACAAAATAGAGTCGGATCGATCTGTAGCGACAGGTTCAGCTATCGTTGATTTTTCAGAAGATCGAGGGCTTGGCTGGTCCTTAAGTTTGTCCAGTCGTGAGTTCGATTTTGATGATTTGAGGTGGGCAAATGGAAGCTTGCCCACGGCCAGGGGCAGAGGAGAATTTCACTTCTCCTCAGGTAATGAGGGGATAGAATTTAGCTGGGGCAATGTGGAGCTGGTTTTGGATTCTGGGCAGGTCATGGCAAATGGATCGTTTAAGAGCTCGTTTGGGGCTAGAGGAGTTTTAGAAGGGGTATTGCTAGACCTTTCAGACGTACCCCTGTCTTTCTTAACGGGCGACCTTGTTAGCACGCTAATGGGACGATCGATACCGGTTACCGAGGTTCCGTTGGAGGGGTTAGTATCTGGACATGTAGATTTGTCAGGAAGTTTGGATTCCATGGATGTCAGCGCAGGGCTCGATCTCCTTACGTCAGGATCGTTAGAGACTAAGGCGGCTATAGAGGGAACACTTCACTTGATTCAACCTTTTGGTGCAACAGATCTCGAGTTAGGGCTGACCCCTCTCAATGTGACGGTTGTCAATCAGGTTATGGGAGGACTCCCACTAAGCGGTGTTGTTGATCTTGAAATTCTAGCCAATGGCAGACTTAATCAAGGGATCGATTTGGTTATAGAGGGTTTGCATCTAAGTGGTAATGAGCAACAGTCCCAGGTGGAACTAGAGGGATTTTTAGCAGAAGGAGAAGGGGAAGGAGATATAAGGGTTGCTTTGAACGGAAACCTGAATCCGCTGGTATTTTCGGATGTAATATCAGAAGGGTCTTTTCTTTCAAATTTGGGAGTCGCAAGAGGTGTTGTGAGGATAGACGGGACTACCAGCAATATGTCTGTGCGGACAGACCTAGTGAGTTCAGAAGGTGAATTCTCCTTGGATACCTATTTTGATTTGACTGCTCCTTTTTCTCGTTATCGGATCGTAGGAAGGGGAGACAATTTTGATGTGAACGAGTTCATTCCTCAATTGCCAGCAGGAACGGTGATCACGGGAACTATGAATCTAGCTGGAAGTGGCGAAACATTGGGAAATGTCAACCTAGAAGGAGACGTTGATCTTGCCGGATCACAGCTAGGAATTTTACCCGTCGAAGCATTGGGGCTAAGTGTTAAAATATCAGATTCTGTTCTGAAATTTGATACAATTACAGCAGTGGTTGGGGGTGTTTCCCTAAAAGGTTCTGGGGAGCTCGGTACAATCGAAGATACGGTTACACAGGAACTGACTCTAGATTTTGAGAGTGCCGATATGGAGCAGCTCAGGGCGTTGTGGTTGGGTTCCGATGTCATTGCTAGAGATACTTTGACTGCTCTGTCAAGAGATATATTGATTTTGGATGGCATTAACCCTGATACTTTACCACTTCAAGAAGAAATAGCTACTGAGGGTCAGATGACAGGCCAGGTTGTCTTGAACGGATCCCTTAGGGAAACAAGACTCTCGGGTGAGGCGGCTTTTTCTGATGTTCGCTATGGTCCTAATCTTGTAGAAAAAGCGGTCTTAGAATTTTCAGCAGAGGATTTGTTCGCCCCGAACGTTAGGATGGATCTACAAATCGATGCGGATTCATTAGACATAGTGGCGAGAAGTTTTGATTCTCTATCTGTCAGGATGACTTATTCTGATCCCAGAGGGGAGATGGATATCTTCTTGATGCGTTCAGAAGATGAAAATTATCAGGCGAGAATTGCTTTTGAAGATGCGTCGGCAGCGAGACTCTTAAATGTTGATGAATTATCCTTCAATTTCCCCGACGAACGATGGAACTTGGGGGGTCCGAGCAGAATTCTCTGGGATACAGGTGGTTTGACTTTCGACAATTTCAGGTTAATTCGTCCAGGTTTGGGCGGACTGAGAGTTGGCGCAGAAGGAAGGTTCCCGTTCAAAGGGCTGGCTGACTTAGAAGTTGTAGTTGAAAACCTGGACGTTAGTAGAGTGAGCCATCTGTTCCGTTGGGATGAAAGCTTGAAAGGTATAGTAGATTTGGCTTTTAACTTAACTGGGAACGATTCTGATCCTGAGATGGTCGGGGAGATTGGAATCAATGGTTTTCAATACCGGGATTACTTTTTTGAGGAATTGGAGATTGAAGGTAGGTACTCGGGCAAAGAATTAAGTGGAGATATAGGATTTGGCGATGGTACCGAGGAATATCTTTCAATTGTAGGGATGATTCCAATTGATCTTTCCATCGATCGAGTGTCTAAAAGGCTTCTTGATGAAGAAATAGAAGTTTTTGTGACCACAGCATCAGCTCCGTTTTCTCTATTAATGGCGCCGTTTGATAGTTATCAGGAAGTGCAAGGGGAAATTTCCGGTCAGGTTAAATTTGGGGGAACTCTGGATAAGCTTTCTCCTGAAGGCGAGATGGTCCTGATAGACGGAGGAGCTTTTGCTCCTGGGCTGGGAGTCAGGCATGAGAACATGTTTGGACTGTCTACTTGGACACCGGATGGTCAAGTAGAAATTGAGATTACTGCTGAATCAGAAGGCGAAGCCAGTGTACAGGGCAGTGTTGGAATAGGGGAGGTGACCAATCCCGACCTAGACCTTGAGGTTAATTTTCAAGAATTTCAAGCAATGGACCGTAGGGATGTCAGTGCTAGGCTCAGCGGAGATTTGACAATACAAGGTCCCTACATTCGTCCTGTGGTATCTGGGGATTTATTTGTGGACGAAGGGACTCTTTTTGTTGAGGAATTTCAGAGAGCAGTGGATGTTGTGGACCTGTTAGCTTCTGTTGATACCACACAAATAGACCTGAGCTCGGTTTTGGAGAGTAGCAATCGCTTTCTGGAAAATGTACGGATGGAGAATACGACGTTGACAGTTCAGCGTAACAGCTGGATCAGGAGTGCCAGGATGAATGTTGAACTGGATGGTCAACTAGATGTCCTTTGGGACAGACAGACTCAGGAGTTAGCCCTGGTGGGTGAGCTAGAAGCGTTAAGGGGTTCCTATGGGGCATTGGGGAGACAGTTTCAAGTGGATGGAGGCACCCTACGGTTCCTTGGAACTAGTGGAATCAATCCAACCTTAAATATTTCAGCCAGCAACAACATTCGTTCCTCAGTGGGTGACAGGTTTGGCATTACTGCTTCAGTAACAGGAACATTAGAAGCTCCTAGAATAAATCTTTCGAGTGAGCAGGCCGGCTTTACAGAAGATGATTTACTTAGTCATCTATATTTCGGACGTCCAGCATATGCTTTGACTTCAGGACAAAATCAAGCTGTTAATTCTATGGGTGCAATTCTAGGATCAGGTGCAACTCTAGGACTTAGTACTTTCAGCAATGAACTTGGGTCCGCTATGGCCAGGGAGTTGGGTGTGGATTATTTGAGTATTACCCAAGAGGATTTCGACTTTCTTGGCAATACCAGTAGCACCTTGGGAACAACGGTTGTGGAAACAGGTTTTTACATGACAGATGATTTATTCGTGACTCTGTTGTTGCGGCCCCTGTCCAGCCAAGGCTCAGGAAGTGGATTTGCGGGTGTGCGTTCTGAATGGATTTCTTCGGAGTCGTATACAGTGGAATCGTTTTTTGAAGATCGTTTTTTCCGCAATAGGATGCTCGGATTTGGGGAGCTTGGATTTCATGCCAAGAAGGATTTCGGACTTTCAATTTTCAGAGAATGGATATACTAGGTAGTATGTTGATCCTTTCCAACAAATTTATTTATTCGATTTACTAGAAATGTGAGCCAAGAGCTTAAATTGATCGATGTTTAAGAATTCCCTTTTGATTCGTGGTGCCCGCGTACATAATTTGAAAGATGTAGATTTGGATATACCCAGACGTGGCCTAGTAGTCCTGACTGGTTTGTCTGGTTCTGGAAAATCCTCACTGGCTTTTGACACCATTTATGCGGAGGGTCAACGCCGGTATGTTGAATCTTTGTCAGCGTACGCCCGACAGTTTTTGGATTTGATGGAAAAGCCCGATGTAGATTCTATCGAAGGTCTGTCTCCAGCTATCTCTATTGAGCAGAAGACGCTCAATCGCAACCCGAGATCGACTGTCGGAACAGTCACTGAAATTTATGATTACCTAAGGGTCCTCTGGGCACGAGTTGGCATTGCACACTGTAGAGAATGTGGTCAAGCAGTCGCCCAGCAATCTCCTAAAGAAATCGGTGAGATATTGCTCAGCTTAGGAAGTGATGTAAAAGTGGAGATCTTGGCTCCATTGATTAGAGGAAGGAAGGGAGAATTCCGAGAATTACTTGAAAAAATAAGAATAAAAGGTTTTGTAAGGGCTTTCGTGGACGGTGAGACAGTTGATTTGTTGGCACCGCCCGAATTGAATAGATATGAAAACCATGATATTTCAGTCATAGTGGATAGGCTCGTGCTCAATGATAGCAACAGGGAGCGCCTTACCAGTTCTGTTGCGACTGCATTTGCTTTAGCAGGAGGGGTAACTCAGGTTCTAGAGCACCGTTCCAAAGAGAAAATAGAGCACTTTTTTAGCGAGAATTATTCTTGTTTCCAGTGTGGTACAAGTATTCCAGAAATTGAGCCGCGACAATTTTCATTTAACTCGCCACACGGTGCTTGTGAGGAGTGTGATGGCTTAGGGGTCAATAACCATATAAATCATGAACTTCTGGTCGGGGATCAATCTAAATCTCTTATTGAAGGGGTTTTGTTGCCCTGGGGGAAGCCTTCCGGATATCTCCTGAAATCGGTTATAGCTGGGCTGACCGAGGCCTATGATTTTTCCGCAGAAGACCCATGGGAAATTCTATCGGACGATGTGAAAGAGGCCATTTTACATGGTTCTGGAGATATGAAAATCCGGTTTCCTTATAGAAGAAAAAGAGGTAAAAAGTTTTATGAAGAACCGTGGATTGGTCTGGTAGAAGATATCAAGGTCCGTCACCAAGAAACCAATTCTGAAAGTATCAGGAGCCAATTAGAAGCGTATATGTCTACCTTGCCTTGTCAGGATTGTTATGGAAGTAGACTCAAGGGGAACTCTCTTTCGGTGACGATTTCGGGACGGTCTTTAGGTGAGGTAGTAGACCTTCCGATTTCAGAGGCTCTTGTGTTCTTTCAAGGACTGGCGACGAATGTTTCAGAGGGTAAACCATCGGAAGGTCAGTTGATATCCACTGAAATTGCACCTCCAATTCTGAGGGAAGTAGAAAATAGGTTATCCTTTCTAGAGGAAGTTGGATTGAGTTATTTAACGCTCGGTCGATCAGCGGCTTCATTGTCTGGAGGTGAATCTCAGCGTATACAGTTAGCGAGTCAGATCGGGAGTGGACTGACGGGTGTTCTCTACGTTTTGGACGAGCCTTCAATAGGATTACACCAAAAGGATAATCAAAAGCTGATTGGCACTCTGAAATCTCTAAAGCAACTTGGCAATACGGTAATCATAGTAGAACATGATGAGGAAACGATCAGATCTGCAGATCATATTGTAGACCTAGGCCCTGGAGCGGGAATAGCTGGGGGAGAAATTGTTGCTCAAGGGAGCCTTAAGGAAGTCATGAAAGAGGCCCGTTCTGTCACAGGTGCTTATCTGAAGGGATCCAAGACTATAGAAGTCCCATCCGAGAGGCGCAAAGTTGATAAGACTGAAGTGTTGAGTGTTACTGGTGCTCGGGAGCACAATTTAAAGGACTTAGACGTTGATATTCCTCTAGGTTGTTTTGTAGCCGTCACTGGCGTTAGTGGTTCGGGGAAATCGACACTAATTAATCAGACCTTGTATCCAGCACTAGCTCGCCATTTTTATCGCAGTAAAAAATTGCCAGCTGCATACGATGGTATTGCTGGCGTAGAGCTTATCGATAAAGTAATCGAGGTCGATCAGATGCCTATTGGAAGAACGCCTCGTTCTAATCCTGCTACCTATACAGGACTCTTCACTCCGATTCGTGAATTGTTTGCGAATTTGCCAGAATCCCAGGTTAGAGGATATGACAGAGGACGCTTTTCCTTCAATGTGAAGGGTGGTCGATGCGAAGCTTGCTCAGGCGATGGTTTGGTAAAAATCGAGATGCATTTTCTACCAGATGTCTATGTGTCTTGTGATGTCTGTAGAGGTCGACGTTACAATACTGAAACCTTGGATGTAGCTTTAAAGGGGAGAAATATTTCGGACGTTCTGAATATGACAGTTCTTGAAGCTCTCGAATTTTTTGACGCTTTTCCTTCAATTCGAAGAAAATTACAGACGTTATCAGACGTGGGACTAGATTATATCCATTTAGGACAAGCTGCCACCACGCTGTCAGGAGGTGAAGCGCAGAGAGTCAAGCTGAGCAGTGAATTATCTAAAAGAGGGACTGGTAGAACTCTTTACATTTTGGACGAACCGACGACCGGTCTCCATTTTGAAGATGTTAGGGTGTTACTAAAGGTGCTTCACGAACTAGTTGACAAGGGCAACACAGTCGTGGTGGTCGAACATAACCTCGAAGTTATAAAGACTGCTGACTGGGTCATTGATCTCGGTCCAGAGGGAGGTTATGAAGGAGGCTCTATCGTGGCTGAAGGGCCCCCAGAGACCGTAGCAGGTATCTCAGGATCACACACTGGATTGTATTTGAAGACAGTTTTATGAGCATCCTTCACTTCTCGAAATTTCTAGTCAAAATGTGGACATTTTGGGTAGGTTTCCATGTTTCCGTCGTTCAACCATTCTCCACACTGCCTGCCCATGTCATAAGATCCCTGCCATCTCAGTCCTCCGTATATATCATAGTATTCATCAGGTCCATGGCGTTTACCTTCTTTATAGCTGGATTTGCTCCATAATTGGCCGTTTTCATAGTAGGACTCTTCTAAACCAGTAACCTGTCCCATCTCGAACGTTCCCTTCGACCTGAGTTGTCCATTTTGATGGTAAGTCTCACTTGGACCGTCAGGGTAACCGTTTTTATAAGAAATTTTAGACATTAGCTGACCATTCTCATAATGGTTCTCTACAGGGCCGTCCAAATTATTCTCACCGCACGCACAAACTATCAGAAGTAGAATGATAAAGGGTTTTAGCCACATTATCTCTCCTTTAAAATGTTTTGTTCAATGTATAAACGTCCAGTCGTATTCGCACTCTTTCCTTTGAATCACAATTATTAGAGACTATAGTTCATACTGAATCTAATCTAAAACAAGGTTGAGTTTTTGATGAGCACAGTATACCTAAACGGAGAGTTTCTACCGAAAGAACAAGCAATGGTTTCGGTAGAGGATAGGGGATTTCTGTTGTCGGATGGAATTTATGAAGTAACACCGGCTTATCGGGGTCAATTTTATCGTATGAATGACCACTTAAAACGATTGAGAGGTGGACTAACTGACCTACGTATAGACTACAACCCTGAAGAGCTAGTTGAAGTACAAGAACAGTTACTTGCGACTAATGACCTTGTTGGCGCTGAAGTATCTATTGTCTATTTGCAGATAACTAGGGGTGTAGCAGAACGAACGCATTATTTTCCTACTTTTCCTACTTCTCCCACTGTATATGCATTTGCAAAGGAATTTCATCGACCCTCGGTGGAACGTTGGTTAGAAGGTTTTGGAGCTGTGACTGTTCCTGACCGTCGCTGGTCTCGTGTAGACATCAAGTCCATCAGTTTGCTTCCAAATGTCATGGCTGCTCAAGCGGCTGTTGACGCAGGAGTGGATGATGCCTTGCTAGTGAAGAATGGTGTCGCTTTGGAAGGCGCTCAGAACAATATTTTCGCAGTTAAAGGTGATACTTTAATCACTCATCCAGCTACCCAAGAAATATTGCATGGTGTCACTAGATCTGTGATAATCGAAATAGCCGATTCCCTGGGACTCCCCTTACAGGAAAGACCAATTCAAGCAGAAGAACTGGAGGATGTCGATGAATTATTTTTCTCTGGAACTACCACGGAAGTCAGGCCGACAGTAACACTAGATGGTAAGGCTGTAGGTAGTGGGGGAGTGGGCGAAGTATCCAAGGCCATTTACGGAGCCTTCAGAAAGGAGATAGGCCAGCCGCTAGACGAAGACTGGTAATCCTATGAATTTTTTGGACGAGTCTCGGTCTAAGGATAAATTAGGTATTGCGCTCGGTTAGACATGAATCGCTGAATTTCTTTGGGCCAGTTACTCACCAGATCACGAGCATGACCTCCAGATTCGATGGCTTTGCGAAGAGAGTCCGTGCCTGCCAAGCGATCGAAATGTGAGACTGACCATCTCCAATTGTCTCCAGACATCCTATATGTCTCAACAAGTAAGGCGATGGCTACTTCTGTGGGATCATAGTCATCAGATGTTTCCACCAGTTTTACGCCTTCGATTGGTAGTCCGTCGAATTTGCCGTCACCCGGATTTTCTGGTGTGAAGGTGATTGTCTCAAACGATACTCCTGGAAATCCATAGTGATTCATTCGCTCCACCAACTTTTCAGCTTCCAACCAAGGAGATCCAATGACTTGAAACGGAATATTGGTTCCTCTGCCGACAGAAAGGTTGGTGCCTTCGAACAAGCAGGTGCCCGGGTAATGAATAGCGCTGGTCACAGTGGGCATATTGGGAGAAGGCTTGACCCATGGAAGGCCTGTCTGTTCAAAAGTCATATTTCTGCGCAAACCCGAAACTGGAATAACCTTCAGTGGTCCAGGGATATTAAATTCTCCTTGGTAGTACAAGGCCATTTCACCAGAGGTCATTCCATGTCTCATGGGAATGGGGTATCTCCCGACAAAGGTAGAGAAATCAGGATGTAACATATTGCCTTGAACGGCTCCTCCAATGGGGTTGGGTCTGTCCAATACTACGACTGATATTTCTGCTTCGAAGGCTGCTTCCATACTTAGTGTCATGGTGGAGATATAAGTCCAGTAGCGGGCACCGATGTCTTGCAAGTCAATCAACAGGACCTCGATGTCCGCCAACATTTCAGCCGTGGGTTTTCTTGTGTTACCGTATAAAGAATAGATAGAGGTACCTGTTCTAGGATCTACATCGTCACTTACCTCTTCTCCTGGACCCAAGTCTCCTCTAATGCCGTGTTCAGGTGAAAAAAGCGCAACAAGGTCGACTTGTGGGTGATTGAAGAGTAGGTCAATGGAGGATAATCCGTTGGAGTCCACTCCAGTTTGGTTGGTTACCAGGCCAACCTTTTTCCCTTCTACGATATGTAGAGAATCTTCCAACAATACTTGAATGCCTGGTCTTATGGGATCGGAATTATCCTGTGTCGATATCTGAGTGGAGCGGATTGATGCCGGCAGAATCAGAAGGAGTAATAAGCTTGTAACCCAGGATTGTGGTCTTTTTAAGAACTTCATAGCTTGCTTCTTAGTGCTCCAGTTTGTCTAATCGCCTTATTTTTCTAGCTGATATGAGGTTCTGAAGACCCTTTTATGAAAATCCAAAAGACTTCTCCAGTTGTATCCAACAATCAGGTGCTTCGAATCCTATGGATCCTAGCGATCCTTGTATCTTCATGCTACCGACAGGTGCCCATCGAAGACTCTTTGGAAAATACAATTCAGGATCGTCCTAGTGATGAGCCTTCAGTCACCGTTGCAGTGAGGCCTGCCGAAAAACAGCCAAGTCCTGGCGTTGAAAAAGAGGTAGATGCCAGATCTTGGTCGTTGATGGTTTTGGGTGCAATGACGTTAGAGGAGAAGGTTGCTCAGATGGTGATGCCTTGGGTCTTAGGTGATTTTTCGCCTGAAGGGTCCGAAGACCACAAAAGGCTGACAGCTATGATAGACTCATTTGGTATCGGTGGAGTTATAGTTTCCGTGGGTTCGCCGAGTGAGGTGGCTGTAAAACTTAACGATTTACAGAGTCACTCCCAGTACCCGCTCTTGGTTGCTGCAGATCTGGAAACAGGTGCTGGATTTCGTTTTGGAGGTGGCGTCGATGGTCCTACCAATATTGTTTTGGGTGGAGCTACTATGTTCCCTTCTTTGATGGCCTTCGGGGCAACCGGCGATCCAGAGCTAGCTTATGAATTGGGCAGGATAACAGGGTTGGAGGCTAAAGCTGTCGGTGTACATATTCCATTTGCCCCTGTTTTGGATGTTAACAACAATTCAGATAATCCTATAATCAATATTCGTTCGTTCGGTGAGGACCCAAGTCAGGTGGCTCAGATGGGGATTTCATTTGTGCGAGGCATCCAGGATAATGGTTCCATAGCAACAGGGAAACATTTTCCTGGCCATGGAGATACAGAAATAGATTCTCACATTGCACTGCCGGTTTTTGAACACGACAGACAGCGCCTAGAAGACATTGAGTTGGTTCCTTTCCAGGCAGCGATTGATGCAGGTATGCGTGCAATCATGACAGCTCACATTGCAGTTCCAGATCTGAGCGGTAATAGGTTGCCAGCCACTCTTACAGAGGAAGTTCTTACTGATTTACTGCGCGTCCAGATGGGCTTTGAGGGGATCGTTTTTACTGATGCGATGGACATGGGAGCAGTAGACAGGACTTTTCCCAGTGGTGAAGCTTCGGTTCTAGCGATTTTGGCAGGTGCGGACGTTATCCTAATGCCAAGAGATGTGGGAGACGCAATACAAGCTATCACCAGTGCAGTCCAATCGAATCGGATTGAAGAGAAAAGAATAGACAGATCCGTAAGTAAACTGCTTCGATTGAAGGAAGAAATGGGACTGCACGAGCAGCGGATGGTTGACGTTAATAAGGTGCCGTCTCTGGTGGGGATTCCGTCGCATGTAGAGCAGGCACAATTGGTAGCCGATCGTTCTATGACGCTGATTCGTAATGGTGGCAATTTGCTTCCCTTGCTTGGAACTCGGACTGCTCGTGTCATGTCGGTGTCTTATCAAAATGGTAATAACCCGACAGTAGCTAGGCATTTTGACGGAAGACTGCGCACAACCTATCCTAGGTTGAGTCGCACATCGGTGAACAGGACATCCCATCCAGCAGTATATGATCGACTTTTGGGCCAGGCGGAACGAACAAACTTGGTAGTAATCTCGATCTATTCCAACTTTGCTGGACAGGTGGAGCTTCCAGAAGAGACCGTAAATTTTATAAAGGAGCTTTCGGCTCGCAACATTAGTCATATCGTGGTTTCTTTTGGAAGTCCGTATTTGATCTCAGAGTTTCCAGGAGTTCAAAGTTATCTGCTAGCGTGGAGTTCGAGTGAGGTCAGTCAGAAAGCTGCGGCGGATGCTTTATTGGGAAAGTTTCCAATTACCGGAAGAGTCCCGATTAGTATGGACCCTCATTTCGAACTGGGTGATGGAATTCAAGTAGGCGCCAAAGGAGAAGCGGATGGCAGGTAGAAAGGTGTACTTGTACACCCTGTCTTTTCTTTTGCTTTTAACATTTCCTCGCGTTTTAATTGCCCAGCAGTTGAGTCCGATATCTTCAGGACAGGAGTTGTCTACTGAAGGAAAGGCTTGGGTTGAAGAAACCTTGGCCTCGATGAGTCTCAAGCAGCAGGTGGCACAACTGATAATTCAGTGGTTGCCGGGATCCTATACTTCTACCAACAGCAGCGAATTTAAAGAGTGGGCTGACTGGATAAAGTATGACCAAATTGGCGGTATTTATTTATCAATAGGTCTTCCACATTCCTATGCCGCAAAGATCAATGAACTTCAGGCTTTATCTAAAGTCCCATTACTAGTCACTTCGGATTTTGAGAATGGCGGTCCAGGAATGCGAATCAATCATTCGTATGCCTTACCGACACTTTTATCCCAGGGAGGAGGAACCAGTTTTCCCTCTACTATGGCGTTTGGTGCCATTGGGGATGCCAATATCGTCCGAGAGTTTGCGAGGATCACAGCTACGGAAGCTAAAGCACTAGGTGTGAATTTAAATTTTTCACCCGTGCTTGATGTGAATAATAACCCTGAAAATCCTGTTATTAACACGAGATCTTTTGGAGAGAATCCGAGTGAAGTTGCCCGACTTGGTCAGGCTTATATAGAAGGAGCTCAAAGGGGCGGTTTATTGGTGACGGCGAAGCATTTCCCTGGGCACGGTGACACGGACATAGATTCTCACATAGGCCTGCCAGTTATTCATTCTGGATTGGATCAATTACGTAATCTTGAGTTGATACCGTTTCAGAGAGCTATCAATGCAGGAGTAGACGCAGTGATGACGGCTCACATAGCGATGTCCGATGATGAATCCATTTCGACTCCAGCGACTTTGAGTCCAAGATTAATGGGTGAACTTCTTCGCGAAGAGATGGGGTTCGATGGACTTCTTGTAACTGATGCGCTTACTATGGGCGCTCTCACCAACGATTACGAAACGGGAGAACTTGCGATATTAGCGATAGAAGCCGGCAATGATGTTTTGTTGATGCCGAGTGATATCGGAAGAACAATAGAAGCAGTGCAGGCAGCGGTCAAAACTGGAAGAATCACTCCTGGAAGAATTGAATCATCAGTGAGGAGGATCTTGGAGACAAAGGCCAGGATCGGTTTGCACGAGGACAAGATGGTAGACTTGAATGCTGTCGATGAGATCGTCGGAAGGCAGGAACATTTAGATTTTGCCGCACTGACAGCAGAACGATCCCTAACATTGTTGAGGGATCGGGATCAGGTGATTCCTATCAATTCCGATAAAACACCGAATGTTTTTAGTCTCACTTATGCGAGAGAGGAGCATTTGGTTGCGGGAAGGGAATTCGATGTAGGCTTGAGAAGTAAGGTGAGAAAGCTTGTCACCAGAAGGGTAGGTCCGAACACTTCTGTCCAAGAGTATAAGACGTTGCTGGCGACTGCCTCAAATAGCGATTTGGTTTTGGTCAACATTTTCCTTCCTCCAGTTTCAGGACTGGGTGACATTGGAGTATCTGAAGAGCTTAGGAGCTTCATAGCTGCCCAAAATGGTTCGACTCCAATGATGGTCACTTCTTTTGGGAATCCGTATCTGCTCCAAGAACTGAGTGATTCACCAGGATATCTTTTGGCGTGGGGAGATCATGAAGTATCTCAAACAGCAGTCGTGCGAGGTTTGTTTGGTGATATCGGATTGACTGGAAAACTGCCGATATCGATTCCACCTTTTTATTCATTAGGCGATGGATTAGAACGTAGGGGTGTGAATCAAGATGCTAGTTTTGCTGAAATTCATCCAGAAGAAGTGGGGATGTCGAGAGATGGGTTGCGGGCACTGGACCAGGCAATCGTGCAGAGCATAGCTGATGGAGCTACACCAGGTGTGGCATTGGCTATAGCAAGAAAAGGCAAATTGGTTAGGATGAGAGGTTATGGAAATCTAGATTGGGACGATTCTTCAGCAGAAGTAAAACCGAAGTCGATTTACGACTTAGCGTCGCTCACTAAAGTGATTGCTACTACGACTGCGGTCATGCTATTGATAGATAAGGGTCATCTGAACTTGGATGATCCAGTGATGAACTATTTGTCGTGGTGGGCAAGGGAGGGATCTTCCAAGTCAGAAGTTACGATAGGTCAGCTACTTCTTCATCGGGCCGGCTTGCCGCCTTTTCGAACCTTTTATAAGGAGATGGAGGGGGAAGCGGCATATAAAGACGCTATCTCAGATCTGGCTTTAGACTATGAGCCTGGGTCGGCAACGGTGTATTCCGATATTGGCTTGATGACTTTGGCTTTCGTGGTCGAAAAGATTGCCGGGTATCCCTTCGAAGACTTCGTCAAGCATAATATTTGGGACAAACTTGGCATGCGAGATACTAGTTTCAATCCCCCACCCGATTTAATACATAGGGTAGCTCCGACTGAAATTGATACGGTGTTTCGGCATATACATGTGCATGGAGAAGTACATGATGAGAATGCCTATGCACTTGGAGGCGTAGCAGGGCATGCAGGACTTTTTTCAACCGTGTTCGATTTAACTTTGTTTGGACAGATGTTGCTCAATGGCGGATGGATGGATGGGTGTCTGTCAGAAGGAATGATTGAGGGAGCGATCTGTGCTCCGGGCATTTCCGAAAATGTCCAGATCGTCTCAGAGAGATTAGCAGACGTGTTTACAGGTCGATTCGATGATTCGGCCTCTCGTGCACTTGGTTGGGACACTCCGTCAGGGAGGTCTTCAGCTGGTGATTATTTTACTTCCTCAGCTTTTGGACATACTGGATATACGGGGACATCAATATGGCTAGACCCAGAACTCGAGATGTTTGTAGTTTTACTTACTAATCGGGTAAATCCCACTAGGGAGAACCAGAAGCATGTTGCTCTTAGGAGATCAGTACACGACCTGGCTGCACTTGCCATTCAGGATGCAACAGTGGTGAAACGCAGCAACTAAAAATCTTCATCAATCTTTTAGTGTTTTAATCACTTGCACCTTGGTTAGTGAAATGAAGATTTCTTGGGAAAGCTCAAAGGAGTCTGTTGTGACTCTATGGTGTGCAGTTATCCTTGTCCAGTTGTATGAGCCAAACAATCGTAGATTTGTTAACTAACCAGGAAGGTCATTCTGAATAGTTTTACGCCAGTCGATTTTACGGTGCTTTTTCTTTACCTCCTTGGAATCACGGGGTGGGGCGTTTGGCTGGGTAGAGGTCAACGTGGTAGTTCGGATTACTTTCTCGGCAACAGAGGTTTACCTTGGCCAGCAGTGATGTTGTCTGTCGTGGCGACCGAGACTAGCACCCTTACCTTCCTAAGCATCCCAGGGATTTCTTATTTGGGAACATTGACCTTCCTTCAGGTAACGTTCGGCTATCTGCTCGGCAGAATTGTTATAGCAGGGCTACTTTTGCCGGCGTATTTTCGCGGAGATTTGAGTACGGCTTATGTTCTACTCGGTTCTCATTTTGGAGAGACTACTCAGAAGGTATCCTCAGCAGTGTTTATGGTCACTCGACTTTTGTCTGATGCAGTGCGGTTATTCGTTACCGCAATTCCTATGGCATTCATTACGGGATGGAGTTATCCAGTGTCCATCGGAGTTATCGGTTTGGCAACGGTGGTCTACACATATTTTGGGGGAATCAAGGCAGTGGTGTGGGTCGACGTGGTCCAGATGTGTCTGTATGTAGGAGGAGCCATGGTTTCTATAATTGCTCTTCAGACGTTAGTTCCAGGTGGCTGGTCTGAAATTATCACAAGTGCTCGAGAAGCAGGTAAAATGACGATAATCGAAAGTTCATTTGATTTAAGTGTGCCATATACGATTTGGGCAGGAGTGATCGGAGGAGGTTTTCTCACCATGGCATCACATGGGGCCGATCAACTCATCGTTCAAAGAATTTTAAGTTGTGGGGATATCACTGCTGCAAAAAAAGCAATGATAGGTAGCGGCATGGTTGTTCTTAGCCAAATCTTCATTTTTCTCGTGGTAGGCCTAGGGTTGTGGAGATACTATGACGCTGCAGCCTTTGCAAGTTCGGATCAGATCTTTGCAGAATTTTTAGTTGAGGCCTTGCCTCCTGGTATCAGCGGATTGCTTGTGGCAGGAGTTTTTGCTGCCGCAATGTCATCTCTTTCTTCCTCAATCAACGCACTGGCATCTGCTACGACCTATGATTTTTTCGCTGTGATGTCTCAAAAAGGTGATGCTGCACTCCTTAAGGTAGGAAAATTGTCCACGTTGGTATGGTCAGCACTTTTGATTGGTGGAGCGATCTTATTTATACCGTTCAGTGAAGGATCAGCCGCTGTTGAAGTGGCTCTCAGTATTTCTTCCATTGCGTACGGTGGTCTTTTGGGGGCGTTTCTAGTGGCTGTCTTTTCTATTTCCAAGGATCAGTTGAGTGTGATCAGTGGAATTGTCTTGGCAATAGGAACGGTCACGTTCATTTGGATTTTTGCCAGAGACACAGTTGCATGGCCTTGGTTTGTCCCCATAGGAAGTGCTATCACGGTATTAGTAGCTGGGATGCTAGGGAGAGTGCGAGCCAATTCTATCCGAGAGTCGAAGAGCTGAGGTAGTATGGATCTTTTCCTGGGAATTGACGGAGGTGGTACGCGCACCAGAGTGGTGCTTATGGATGGACACGAAGTGGAGCTAGGACGCATGGAAGGCACTTCCACTGGTCTCGACAGAAGTAGCGTGAATGATTCCTTGGAAGAGATCGAGATGTTGTGTGACAAAGTGCTCGAGGGCATTGAATTTTCAAAGGTTAACTTATGTGCAGGTATAGCGGGTGCAGGGGATGCTGCTATTAAGAAATCTTTAGAAACCGCAATTCAAGAACTGGGCATTGCAAAGAGTGTATCAGTTAGGACTGATGCAGAGGTAACTTTCATGGACGCCTTTGGACTAGATGAGCCGGGCATCCTTCTTATTGCGGGGACTGGTTCAACAGCTCTAGGTAGAGGATTCAATGGTTCGAAAAGAGTCGGTGGCTGGGGGAGTATCATAGGAGATGAGGGCAGTGGATATCGGATAGGATTAGAATCCCTTAGGTCAGTCATCAAAACTCAGGATGGAAGGATGTCGAGCACTTCCTTGTTGAACGAGGTGCTCGGTGCAGTAGGGGTAGCAGCTCCTCGAGATTTAGTTACATGGGTGTCCAGTGCTGAAAAATCAGAAGTAGCCGCGTTAGCCAACTCGGTTTGTCGTCTAGCTAATGAAGGAGAAAAGACTTCGTCCTTTATTGTGGGAAAAGCAATAGATGACTTGGCGGCTCATGTAAAAACATTGGTGGAACATTTGGGGCCTTGGACATCATCCCCTCAGATTGTTTTGCATGGGGGTTTGATTGATTCTTCTGGACCGCTTCACCATGACCTTATTTCTTCTATGAAGCAGCTGGACTGTGTCATCTTCGAGGGGAAAGTCGATGGTGCAAGAGGGGCCTGTCGGATGGCGGCTTGTATTCAGGACGCCGAACAGAACAGGTCGAGTTTGGGAGTGTTTCCCTAAAGGAAGACAGACCTTGCTCGAAAGATAGCTTTTCATGGAAACAGCCTCCAAAAATCTCCATTGCTTTTCCTATTTTCATCGATTTCCAAGGTGGGGATCTTCAGAAAGTTATTCGTCCACAGCTTTATCAATCAAAGACTTTAGTCTTATCGGTTACGGTGTTATGCCGAGTATCTCACTGACCGCAGCAGTAAGAGATGTCATCCCACTCCGAACGCCCAGGTTAAATGAAGTTTTGGCGTCTACACCGTCAATCCAAAAAGATTTGAGGGCCAGCATGGCTCCCACTCGATTGCCACTGGCGCAGTAGATAACAGTGGTTTCGTCGACTCGTTCACTTAATAGTTGCGAGAAAATGTCAACATTTTCCTTCGTTAATGAGCCAACGCCCGAAATTGGCAAACGACTAAATTCAATATCTTTTCCATCAGCATAGGTTTCCTCCCAACCGGCCCCGTCCTCTGTTTCTGGACGCAGAGAGATAAAATTCTGCACTCCGGCTTCTTCCAAAGCTTCCAGTTGCTCCAACGTAGGTTGTCCTCCGAGAATCAGGTCGGGGTTTAATGAGTTCACATTGTGCAAACCTATTTTGGTTGCGACGCTCAGGACATCTTGACTGCTACTCGTTGTTTCGGATGAGCAACTGGCTAATGGTATCAAAACTAAAATTGTCAGGGCGTATCGGATAAACATCAAAACATTCCTCCAAGTTTTTCATCTAAGTTTTCTGTCTTTAAAATATATCCTAGCCATCACTTTTTTGGGGATTGACTAGTTTAATTCAAGTCATCTGAGATCTTCTTCCAAAATCGTAGCTGCATCTGTTGAGTCATCGCGATACTTAACGATTACGGGAGTATACAGTTGTAGATTTTCCTGTGACGCAAAATCTCCTTTTGCTGGCCTAGATCCAGGAACGACAACGGCACCTTCAGGAATCGTCAGTGGCTGTCCTGGACTAGAACTATAAGTAGTCTGACGGACAAGGTCATAGACTGTAGTCGCTGAAGTTAGTTGGACTCCAGGCGCTAGGACTGCCCCCTCTCCGACTAACGTCCCTTCAAAAACCCCAGTATTTCCACCTATTAACGCTTCGTCCTCAATGATCACGGGCCTGAGCCCTATAGGTTCAAGTACACCTCCAATCTGACATCCAGCGCTGAGATGCACCTGTCGGCCTATTTGAGCACAGGAGCCCACTAGGGCGTGAGAATCGATCATTGTGTTGTCGTTCACATAAGCACCGATGTTGACAAATGCAGGGGGCATGACGATTACGTTTTCTCCTAGAAAGGATCCTCGACGTACAGAGCTTCCTCCCGGTACAATACGAATATTGAAATCCAGTCCTTTGGTATCCCGCAGCGGCAACGTATCCTTGTCAAAAAAGGGAGCTGGTTCATTTGGAAAAACAGAGTTTTGACCTATTTTAAATGTCAGTAAAATCCCTGATTTAACCCAATTTACAGATTCCCAGACACCTTTTACTTTCTTGGCGGATCTAATTGCTCCTACATCAAGTGCATTCAGAAATTCCTCTACCAGTGACCTCGCTTCTGCTCTGTCTTCTATCACTGGTTGTGTACTAAAATAGGTAATTCTCTCTTTGAGACGTTCTATATTCATGGTGTATCATTCACTCTAAGAGGCCTGCTTTCCTGAGGGCTTTTCTCAGAGTGGGCTTGGCTTCAGTTGAGAGAGGTACCAGTGGCAAGCGATACCGAGCTTTCATCATTCCCATCATTTCAAGGGCAGCTTTCACTGGTATGGGATTGGTCTCTACAAAATTGGCCCGCATTAGCTCCAAAAGCTGATAGTGCAGTGTTCTGGCCTCATCGTATTGTCCTGCCAGACTTGCATTCACCATTTGCGACATGAGATGCGGAGCTTCATTCGCAGCCACAGAAATTACTCCATCAGCTCCAGCCGCTATCAAGGGGAAAGCGAGGTTGTCTTCTCCTGACATTACACTGAATCCAGCGGGTCGGTCCCTTAGGATACTCATGACTTGATCGAAATCGGCTGAGGATTCTTTTATCCCAACGATGTTTTCTATCTCAGCGAGTTTCTGGACCGTCTTGGGAAGCACATTGGAGGAAGTTCTTCCTGGCACGTTGTAGATCATGAGAGGGCATTGGACACTGTCTGCTAGTGCGCAGTAATGTTCGATCAGGCCTTCTTGAGTAGGCTTGTTATATGCTGGGCTAGATGAAAGTATGCCGTCAATGCCCAGATCGCTCGCTCTCTGAGCTCTACCAATGACTTCAGAGGTATTGTTGCCGCCTATTCCTGCTAGAATTTTAGCTCTTCCGTTGGTGATGTTGACAGCTTCTTGGATAACGAGGAGCTGCTCCTCTGTAGACATGGTCACGCTCTCGCCAGTGGTTCCAGCCGGGATGAGTAGTTGGACACCGTTTTCTATTTGAAATTCGATGTGCTCTCGGAAGCGTTCAACATCAATAGATAGATCATCTGAGAATGGTGTGACTAAGGCCACTCCAAGACCCTGAAAATGAAGATCCCCAGAGCCCGAGTTTCTCATAGGCATCAGGCCTCCTTTTCGGCAAACATGTCATTCAGAGTGAAGACTCCTACTTTTCCACAGATCCATTCTGTAGCAAGAACAGCTCCCAAGGCAAATCCGTCTCGACTGTGCGCCTGGTGTGAAATCTCAATATCATCATGTTCACTCTTGAGATCTATGACGTGCCTGCCAGGATTCTCACCTTCACGCTCACTAGTGATATGGATAGTTTCTGCGTCGGATTCTACTGAGCGAAGTCCCAGAACCCATCTTGTTTTGGATGGAATTTGCTCGAGCAAAGCATCTGCCAAACTGATAGCGGTGCCACTGGGAGTGTCTAGTTTATATTTGTGGTGGGATTCGTGGATAGTTGTTTCATAGCCCTTAACTAAATGTGACATTCGACCAGCGACCCTCACAAGTTCCATTAGTATATGCACCCCTAAAGAAAAGTTTGGAGCGTAAATCAATCCAGTCCCACTAGCTTCAACTGCTTCAGTGGTTTTGTCTAGCGCTTCATACCATCCCGTTGTTCCAGATACGGTCTGGATACCTTTGGTTGCAAGTTGCTGGATGTTACCAGGAGCTGTCTCCGGAGTGCTAAATTCTACCGCGACTTCTGCTTCGACTAGTGCCGGGCAGTTAACGATACTAGTTGACAAATTAGGATCTATCTTTGCAATAATATCATGACCCCTTGCTGTGGCTACTTTTTCCACGGACTTACCCATTCGTCCGTAACCCACTAGAGCTATCTTCAAATTCATTTTCCTTTTCGCGATTGGGAAGTCAACGTATAACGTTCTTTAGTCTTTGAGCCATAGTTTGAGAATTTGCACCCAAAACGGTTCCGGCGTCCAACGGAAGGTTGTCTCCGTCAATGCGGCTAACATATCCTCCTGCCTCCCGTACAATTAGTTGGCCAGCCGCAAAATCCCATGGATCCAGGTAGAGCTCCCAAAATCCATCAAACCTACCTTCGGCTAGGTAGCAGAGGTCCAATGCTGCTGATCCTCCCCTTCGCACTCCGCCGCTGACTCTCAGCATTCGTTCGAACTGGTGAATATAAGTGTCGATTAAGGTTTCTTTTTTAAATGGAAATCCAGTTCCCACCAACGACCGTTCTAGCTTCTGAACGCGGGATACATTTATGGACGCGTCGTTTTTCCAGGCCCCTTCACCTTTTGAGGCCCACCATTTTTCTCCAGTGGGCCCACAAGAGACTGCTCCAACTATAACCTCCCCGTCCATGGAGAATGCCACAGATGAACAATGCATGGGGTGTCCGTGCAGATAGTTCGTCGTTCCATCGAGGGGGTCAATGATCCAGGCGGCACCAGAGATATTTTTTAACTGTACATGATTATCTGGCATTTCTTCTGATATTATAGTGTGGTCGGGGTAGGATTTCTTTATGATCTCTATACTAGCTTTTTGAGATTCAAAATCGGTGATCGAAACGAAATCCGCACGGCCTTTAGTGGAAACTTCTTCTGGATCTATCGACCCAGAGTGTTCACAGTGAATGTCGGCGGCTGTATCAGCAACACTGCGTGCAACGTTTAGGACTTGGCTGATATCGCTCATATTGTAAGCCAAATTGATGTTTCGGTTGATTGAAATGACACAAAACCTAGGAATCCCTCAAAGTATCTGGAACTATTATCACACTCAATAGACCCTTCCGTATTCACATCCGTGCAGTAGAGACCTAAGTTTACACTGCTATTATCAGAAGTGGACTTGAGAGGCATAGGGGATTAGGGGCTTAAAAGGAACAGCAATGGCTAGCTACTCAACTTTAGGGCAATAAGAGAAGGACTATGAATTTGAAGGCAGACAGGAAGAGAGTTTTTTCAGGAGTGCAGCCTTCTGGCTCTCTTCACATTGGCAACTATCTTGGAGCTATCAAGAACTTCGTTGGACTGCAAGATGATTACGACTCTGTGTACTGTATAGTTGATTTGCATGCTATTACAGTTTGGCAGGATCCAGCAGAGTTGAAGGAAAATATTCTTGAAGTTGCTGCGGCATACATTGCATCGGGTATCGACCCTCGAAAGGCAACGATCTTTGTCCAGTCACAGATCCCAGCTCATGCTGAATTAGCTTGGATTCTGAATTGTACGGCGAGGATCGGTTGGCTAAATAGAATCACACAGTTCAAAGAAAAAGCGGGTAAAAACAGGGAAAAGGCCTCTGTCGGCCTATATGCCTACCCTAATTTAATGGCTTCTGATATCCTCCTTTATCATTCGCATCTCGTTCCTGTTGGCGATGATCAAAAGCAACACCTTGAACTGACACGAGATATCGCTCAAAAATTTAATAACGATTTTTCTGCTAGTGGTGGAAAAGATTTTTTCCCGATACCAGAACCAATGATTTTGTCCGCTGGATCACGGGTCATGTCACTCAGGGATGGCCAAAAGAAAATGTCAAAATCAGACCCTTCTTCTATGACCAGGATAGAACTGATTGATACCGATGACCAGATAAACAGGAAAATAATGAAAGCAACCAGTGACGCGATGTTACTTCCGGAAAAAGTAGATGATCTGGAGGTGAGGCCTGAGGCCAAAAACCTGATTACCATATACTCTGCTTTTGCTGATGAAACCTTAGAGAAGGTTGTTGCTAGATTCAAGGGTAAACAGTTTTCTCGATTCAAGAAGGAATTGGCTGAAGTAGTGGTTGAAAATATGGGACCGATTAGAGACGAATTTATTCGTCTCAAGGCAGACAAATCCTTCATTGTGAAGGTTCTGGATGAGGGAAGAGAACGTGCGGCAGAAAAGTCTACTCCCGTCATCAGTGAAGTAAAGCTGATAGTGGGGCTAGGCTAATAGGGAATTACCGGATTCTGATGGATCTAACTAAGAAAATAGTGATCCTATATGTGTCTGTTGCAGGAAGTATATTTTTTGAGGTTTTATAATTTTACAACAGGAATGTAGTGATTATTCAGATTACTCCTTTTGATGTATGGAGGTATGGTTTTAATGAGCATTGATCTTGGGGGTGTTTTTGTTGCGAGCACAAGTCCATTTGATTCTAGGACAGGCGATCTAGATACTGCTGGCTTAGAAATCAATCTGGACCACTATTTGAGTTACCCTATACGAGGGGTCTTGGTTGGCGGAAGCACTGGAGAGGCAGTTCTCCTTGACAATGCGGAGAAGGTAGAGGTCCTTAAGGTCACACGGCAGAAATTAGGTTCAGAACATCTGCTTATAGCAGGGACTGGTGCTGAATCGACTCGTATGACAAAGGATCGCTGCCGTGTTGCGGCTGATTGTGGTGCTAATGCTGTTTTAGTTCAGCCTCCCGCCTTTTACAGAGGGGCCATGACAGAATCTGTATTGATGAGGCATTATACAGAAGTGGCTGAGACTTCAGTGCTTCCAGTAATAGTGTACCAAGTTCCTTTGCGCTTAAGCACACTTGAATTCTCCGAGAGATTAATTTCTGAGTTGTCCGAAGTCGATAACATTATTGGAATAAAGGATTCAAGAGGCGATATCGATATCGTAAGGCAGATGGTCGCTACAACGAAACCAGGTTTTCAGATTTTGGTTGGTAGTGGTGCTATTCTGGCCCCCTGTTTAGAGCTAGGGGCATCTGGTGGAATCTTGGCCGTTGCCAACTTGGCACCTGAGTGCGCTACAAATATCTATACTTCTTTTAAAAATGGAGATTTAGATGGTGCTGCTAGACAGCAAGAGATGCTGAGTCCAGTGCACAATGCTGTGGTCGGTAGCATGGGCATACCAGGAGTTAAAGCTGGGCTAGATATAATCGGGATGAGGGGTGGAACACCTCGTGCACCACTGACCGCTCTCAACGGAGTCGGAAAGGGAAAAGTTCTTCAGTTATTGGAGGAATTAGGTCTTGACTTGAAGAACGCATCTATTCGTTGACTGGGAAACTTGAGGTGTCTAACTTTGCCCATGTCAAATGAATAAGTGTGCTTGGATTCTAAAAAGCGTTCCTTGGCCCGAGTGTTTAGAAGGCTTGATCGCTCCATACAACGGCGGGTTATATAAGTGATAGAAAATAGAGGGAAAGGGCATTGTCGAGTGATCATCGGCTGCCAGTGGGGAGATGAAGGTAAAGGAAAAATTGTTGATGTTCTGGCAGAAGACGCTCAGCTAGTGGTCAGGTACCAGGGTGGAGCGAATGCAGGACATACGGTGCAGCTTCCCGATCAGGAATTTATTTTACATCAAATACCATCGGGCATTCTTCATCCTGACAAACGTTGTTTGATTGGGAACGGTGTGGTCCTTGATGCTGCTGAATTTCTTAGGGAGTATGACGCGTTAGACCAAAGAGGGGTTAATCCCAAAAAAAGGGTAGGAGTGAGTTATGGAGCACACCTAGTGCTACCTTATCACAAAATTCTTGACCAGGTCTCAGAAGACCAGGCAACAAAGAAAATCGGAACAACGGGCAGGGGTATTGGCCCCACTTATGAGGACAAAGTGGGCAGGAGAGGGTTGCGGGTCGGAGACCTGAGACATCCTGATAGAACAAATACTTTGATCGAAGAAGGGATCGCGCGAGCTAAGAGTATAATTGGTGAAGGAGAATCAATTACTGATTCACTAATGGAAGATAGAGAGGCTTTTCTAAGAGACAGTGATAGGCTTGTAGAATTCGCCACTGATGTAGGATTGGAGATAGCGAATACATTGGCTGATGGCGATTCTGTACTTTTAGAGGGTGCTCAGGGTACCGCTCTGGATGTGGACCACGGCACGTATCCATTTGTCACTTCTTCAAATACGACTGCTGGGGCAGCGGCAATAGGATCGGGCATCGGTCCAACGATGATTGACTCAGTTACTGGAGTTGTTAAGGCCTACACGACCCGCGTGGGTAACGGTCCCCTACCAACAGCGTTTGAACCTGAAATGGATGAGATGATCAGGGAATTGGGGGGTGAATTCGGAGCGACAACTGGTAGACCACGCAGGTGTGGTTGGTTCGATGGAGTGCTGGCCAAATTTTCAGCAAGGGTCAATGGCTTGACAGGCTTAGCGGTTACAAAGCTTGATGTTTTGGACACTCTCCCAGAAGTCTATGTTTGCACTGGATATGAGACGCAACATGGAATTATAGAAGATTTTCCGGCAGATTTAGTAGAACTGGGAGAAGTCAAACCTGTTTATGAAATGCTACCCGGCTGGATGGAGCCCACCAAAGAAATAAGGAGCCAAGAGGACTTACCTCGGGCTGCTAGAGTCTTCTTGGAAAGACTTGAAGAATTAGCTGAAACGTCTATAGAAATGGTTTCGGTAGGGCCGAAGCGAAGTCAAATTATCAGATTTTAGTTTCGACCCTATCAGAGAAAATTTCTCTTAACCGTTGAGGCTGTCACTATATCGCTTTATCTTTCCCATCTTTGTTATACGATGGAAGTTTGGGGGATAATTAGAAAACACATATGTCTGTAAAAATTCGTCTTCGTCGCATGGGTCGTAAAAAGTTGGCCCATTACCGTATTGTCGCTACTGAATCTTCTTCTCCGAGAGACGGTCGATTCATTGAGACATTGGGATACTATAAGCCCATGGAACATCCTGCTCGCCTCATACTGGATTTGGAGAAAGTTGATGAGTGGGTAGCCAAAGGTGCAATTCAGTCGGACACAGTCAGGACTCTGGTCAATAAGGCAAGAAGGGGTGGAGATAGTTCAGTAGCCCTAGGAGAAATGGATCCAGAGGAAGCAAGTCAGGTAAAGGCAGCTGCACTAACAGAGAAGCGAAAGAAGGAAGCTGAAGCCGCCGCCGCTGAAGCCGCCGCCGCTGAAGAGGCACCTGCAGAGGAAGAAGCTGAAGAGGCACCTGCAGAGGAAGAAGCTGAAGAG